>JAFRZA010000035.1 GCA_017442805.1 Erysipelotrichaceae bacterium | reverse complement strand
GGCCTGATCGGCATGGGCAACAACCCGATGGTCGGCGCTACCCTGGCCTGCACGGTAGCGGTCGGCGAAGCGCTGAAGAACTGAGAAAATCACAATGACTTATTAGATGAAGAACTCCCTGCGGAAAGGCAGGGAGTTTTTATGTGACACATAACGGCAGTTAACGGCAAACATCAGCAGTGCGCTGACAGCATGAATTGTTGAAAAATGTCTGCGGTGATGATAATGAAAGAAACAGTACTATTTGAAACACAGGATAAGACTGTGACCTTGCCGGTTCAGGTTGAAGGAGAAACGGTATGGCTTAATCGAAAGCAGATAGCGGAGTTGTTTGGCAGAGACATCAAGACAATTGGAAAGCACATCGCGAACGCATTGGCCGATGAACTCGACGAATCTGAAGTTGTCGCAAAATTTGCGACAACTGCTTCTGATGGTAAACGTATCGAGTAGAGTATTACAACCTCGATGTCATCATATCAGCAGGTTATCGGGTAAAATCTGCAAGAGGTGTGGAATTCAGGCGCTGGGCCAATAATGTTTTAAAGCAGTATATCTTACAGGGATATGCAGTGAACCAAAATCGGATTAAAGAACTGAATATGGTTGTTAAGATGCTCAAGCGGTCTGAGGATTCATTGGATGCTGAACAGATACTGTCGGTAATTGAGAAATACAGCAGAGCCTTGGAACTGCTTGATGATTACGATCATCAGTCATTGAAGCGCCCGCAGGGGAGCGTACCGGTTTATGAACTGTCTTATGAGGAATGCCGGCGATTGATTGATGAAATGAACTTTGCGGAGAAGTCGGATCTGTTTGGCAGAGAGAAAGATGAATCGTTCAGAAGCAGCATTGGAAACATCTATCAGTCCTTTGGAGGCCGGGACATTTATCCTGCCGCCCAGGAAAAGGCGGCTAACCTTCTGTATCTGGTGACGAAGAATCACAGTTTCCTTGACGGAAACAAGCGCATCGCGGCAGCGGTGTTCCTATATTTCCTCGATAAAAACCGTCTTCTCTTCCGTAACGGAAATAAAACAATCGATGATTACACTTTGGTCGCCCTGACCATCATGATTGCCCAATCGCGTCCCGAAGAGAAGGAAATGATGATCAGCGTGATCATGAATTGTCTTGTTTGAGAATGATATAAAGACACTCGAAAGGATTGTGAAAAATTGTGAAATATCTGTGAAATCCTTAATTGACAGAAGGCCGTTTAAGCGCTAAAATGAAATCGCTTACAAATAGTAAAAGAAAGGGTATAAAAATCATGAAGAAACTATTATGTTTGTTAATGAGCATGTTATTAGTCCTCTCCTTAGCGGCCTGCGGCAATAACAACAACAAGCCTGCTGAACAGTCAGAAGTTCAGAAGATCATTGCTGAAGCTCAGAACATGACTCTCGAAGAACTGGCCAAGAAGGCCATCGAAGAGTCCAATGGCAAGACTTTCTACGGCGTCGGCAACTCCAGCCGTGGCAAGAGCGCCTTACCGTTATTCATTGAATATCTGAAGACCATCGATGCTTCATACAACATGAACTTCGAATGGCAGCAGCCGAAGAACAACAAGATCTTCGATCAGCTGACTGCTGATGGCTTAAAGGAAGTCGGCACCTTCGCCATGACCCTGATTCAGGACGGCAACCAGATCGAATCCAAGATGGTTCAGACCGGTGTCCTGGATACCTTCATCCCGAAGGGCTGGGCTGAGGCCAACGGCATCAACACTGCCGAATACAAGGGCTACCTCCCGCTGCAGACTCTGAATAAGATCTTCGAATACAACAATGTCAACCCCGACAAGAAGTACGACAACTGCTGGGATTTCGTTGCTGAAGGCGAACATGGCCTGTTCATGGGCATCGACTCCGAAATCGTCGGCAAGAACTTCCTGTACATGCTGACTGAAGACAAGTATGCTACCTACCTGAAGGAAGCTTATGACAAGCTGCCGGCAGCCGAGCAGGCTTACTTCAAGACCACCATCGACGCCGTTGAAAAGGACGCCAAGGAATTAGGCTTAGGCGAAAACGGCAAGTACGCTCTGGCCTGGATCAAGTTATGGGTCAACAGCTACAATGAACAGACCGATGACGGCCCGATCTGCAACATCCTGGTTAAGAAATCATCAGTTGATCAGTTCGGCTTACTGGTTTACTCAAAGGTTCGTTCCGTTGAGGAAACCGACGAGACTTCCGTCACCAACCTGAACGTTGCTGCTTATCAGGACGGCTATGAGGGCATCGGCGGCTACGCTTACTGCCACTACCTGTTCGTCACTGACAACTCACCGCTTCCATGGACAGCCTGCGCCTTCATCGCTTACATGGTTGAAACCGTTGACGGCTTCTCCGCATGGGGCAAGGACTTAGGCGGCTACTCCAGCAACCCGCTGGTTGCTCAGGGCACTGAGGAAAAGTATCACCATTCATTAGGCGAATCTGCCAAGGTCGTCTGCGAGACCACCAAGGACAGAGGCTATGACTGGTGGGTCAACACCGGCAAGTTAGTTGTCGAAGATCCGAAGTACTGCGCATCCGTAGCCTTCACTGTCGGCTCATGGATCGAAATGCTTGACAAGTACACTCCGCAGTAAACCGGAATACGTCAGGTAACTTAATCAACAGATAAACTATAGTGCCTTCGTTTGTGTATCAGGCGAAGGCACTATTTCTCAGAGAGGTAATTTATGTCAAAGAAAACGAGAATCAGACTTAACAGCATTAAGACTTATCTCAGCAAGCCTCAGAATGTCATTCTTCTTTTGACCGGATTACTGGTAACCTTTACGACCATCGCCCCGATCGTGGCCATCATCCGTGATACCGTCACGATCCACCCGGGCACCATCGACCAGTATCTCTCCGGCAAGGGCTCCGGCTTCACGCTGGTCAACTACCTCGACCTGTTTACCAGCAAGCTGGCCAAGACCAACCTGTGGACTCCGTTGCTCAACACCACGGTACTGGCCATCGGATCCTGCACCTTCGCCATCCTGTTCGGCGGCGTGTTCGCCTATCTGATCACCCGGACCAACATGGCATTCAAGAAGTATCTGAGTTCGATCTTCATTTTCCCGTACATCATGCCGCAGTGGACTCTGGCTGTCGTCTGGCAGAACCTGTTCAACTCCAACCAGGTTACCGGTACGGCTGACGGACTGCTGGCTTCGCTGTTCGGCATTCACATGCCGGCCTGGTGGTGCCTGGGCCTGTTCCCCTGCATCATCGTATTGGGCATGCACTACGCGCCGTTTGCCTACATCCTGATCGGCGGCATCTTCAAGAACATGGATGCCAACCTGGAAGAGGCAGCTACCATTCTGGACACCCCGCGCTGGAAGATCTTCACTCACGTGACCATCCCGATGGTCAAGCCGGCCATCCTGTCCACCATTCTGCTGGTAGCCGGTTCCACCATCGGCTCCTATCCGGTTCCGCATTATCTGGGTCTGCCGACGCTGGCAACCAAGTACGTCTCCATGAACGACAAGTACACCGGTGAGGCATCGATCATCGCCATCATCATGATGCTCTTCGGTGTTGCCATCATGTACCTGAACCAGCGTTCCCTGCATTCCCGCAAGTCATATACCACCGTCACCGGCAAATCAGGACAGATCACCAAGGTCAATCTGGGCAAGAGCGGAAGATACGTCATCGCCCTGGTATTCGTAGCGATCACCTTCTTCACTTCGATCTTCCCAATCATCTCCTTCGCCTTTGAGACCTTCCTGCCCAACCCCGGCGACTATTCCTTCCTGTATACCGGCAATACCAACAACCTGACCACCAAGTGGTGGGTGACTGCCGAGAACATCACCGAAAGCGGCATGTACGGTCAGCTGGGCATCCTGCACAACAAGACCATCTGGCACGCCTTCGGCGGCACCATTCTGGTCGCCGTGATCTGCTGTCTGACGGCCGGCGTCATCGGTACCCTGATCGGCTATGCCGTCAGCAAGGACCGCCACAGCAAGCTGGCCAGCTACGTCAACTCCATGGCCTTCCTGCCTTATCTGATGCCTTCAGTAGCCGTAGGCGCCGCCTACTTCATCCTGTTCTCATCAGGCAAGATCAATCTGTTCAACACCTACACGGCGTTAGTCATCGTCGGTACGGTCAAGTACATTCCGTTTGCCTCAAGAAGTTCACTGAACTCAATGCTGCAGCTGTCCAACGAGATCGAGGAATCCGCCATAATTCAGGACATCCCCTGGATCAAGCGCATGACCAGGATCATCATTCCGATCCAGAAGTCGTCGATCGTTTCCGGCTTCCTGCTGCCGTTCATGACCTGTCTGAGAGAACTGTCGCTGTTCATGCTGCTGTGCGTGCAGGGCTTCATTCTCTCAACGACACTGGACTACTTCGATGAAATGGGTCTGTATGCCTTCTCAAGCGGCATCAACCTGATCCTGATCATCACCATTCTCATCAGCAACTTCTTAGTAAACAAGATCACAGGCGCCAGCCTGGATGAAGGTATTGGAGGATAAAAACATGCCAAAGATCACATTGGAAAACATAATCAAGCGCTGGGATAAGTTCTACGCCGTAGATAACCTGAACCTGGAAATTGAAGATAACGCGTTCGTGACCCTGCTGGGTCCTTCCGGATGCGGCAAGACCACGACCCTGAGAATGATCGCCGGTCTGGAAACTCCGACTTCCGGCAAGATCACCATCGGCGACCGGGTCGTCTTCGACTCCGAAGAAGGCATCAACATCCCCGCCAACAAGAGAAAGGTCGGCTTCCTGTTCCAGATCTACGCTCTGTGGCCGAACATGACCGTTTATGAAAACATCTCCTTCG
>JAFRZA010000034.1 GCA_017442805.1 Erysipelotrichaceae bacterium | reverse complement strand
TTGTCAACCTTCTTGCCGACGACCGGCTTGCTGGCCATCAGGCCAACGGTGTACGGGTGAGCCGGGTGAGCGAAGATCTCTTCGGCAGTGCCCTGCTCAACGATGCGGCCGGAATACATGACGACGACATAGTCAGCCATTTCGGCAATGACGCCGAGGTCATGGGTGATCAGCATGATGCTGGAATTGAACTTGTCCTTCATCTGTCTCAGCAGGTCAAGGATCTGAGCCTGAATGGTAACGTCCAGAGCCGTTGTCGGTTCATCGGCAATTACCAGTCTGGGGTTGCAGCTCAGAGCCATGGCGATCATGACTCTCTGTCTCATGCCGCCGGAGAGTTCATGCGGATACATGTTGTAGACGCCTTCGGAGTTGGCGATGCCGACAACTTCCAGCATCTCAATGCTTCTGGCCTTGCGCAGTTCGGGAGTATTGAGGCTCTTGTCCTTGAGTTCCAGAACTTCGTCGAGCTGCTCGCCGATCTTGAAGACCGGGTTGAGCGAGGTCATCGGTTCCTGGAAGATCATGGAAACGTAGTTGCCTCTGACATCCTGCATGACGGAGATCGGAGCCTTGGCGATGTCGATCGCCTTGTCGCCCAGATTCAGTCTGATGGAGCCTTCAACGATCTGACCCTGCGGCCGCTGCAGCAGCTGCATGATGGACAGTGAGGTAACGCTTTTGCCGCAGCCGGATTCACCGACGACGCCGACGGTCTTGCCGGTGGGTACGTTGAAACTGATGCCGTCAACGGCCTTGCTGGTGCCGATGTCGGTAAAGAAGTAAGTATGCAGGTTCTCGATTTCCAGAGTGTTGTTCGGGTCGTTCATGACGGCCGCGTACTCTTCTTCGGGAACGTTCTTTCTCTTGTATTTCTTTTCGAGTTCATTGGTTATCCTGCGGTTCTCCCGGGAGATTCTCCGGGAGTCACGGGCAGATAGGTAACCTTCAATTTTCTTCTTAGCCATTTCCTGTACCTCCCTATCTCTTCATCTTCGGGTCGAAGGCATCTCTCAAGCCGTCGCCGACCAGGTTAAAGGCCAGTACGGTAGCAAGGATGCAGCAGCCTGCCGGGATCCAGACCCACCAGTAGTTGGTCAGAACGTAGGTGTCCTTGACACCGTTGATAATGTTGCCCCAGGAGGCAAACGGGAAGCGGACACCCAGGCCCAGGAAGGACAGGGTAGCCTCAGTCAGAATGGCTGAACCCAGACCCATGGTAGCTGATACGATCAGCTGCGGGATGACGTTGGGAATCAGGTGCTTGAAAATCCTTCTCTTGGCGCTCAGGCCGGTGGCTTCAGCGGCGGTCATGAACTCCTGTTCACGCAGGGACAGGATCTGACCTCTGACCATGTGGGCAATGCCCGGCCAGCCCAGGAAGCCAAGAATCAGCATCAGGTACAGCATTCTTATGCTCGGGTCAACGCCCAGAGCGTCCATGGCTGCGCCGATGATGATCAGAATCGGGGTGGAAGGAATACAGAACATGATATCGACGATACGCATGATCAGGAAGTCTACGGCACCGCCGAAGTAACCGGATATACCGCCCAGGACGATGCCCAGACCGGTCTCGATGATGACGACGATGAAGCCGATGACCAGCGAAACACGTCCGCCGTACATCAGACGGGTGAGCATGTCCATGCCGTATCCGTCGGTGCCCAGCCAGTGTTCATCGTTGGGTGCGGAATAGAGGTCATAGACGTGTTCTTCCTGATATCTCTTGATGACCCAGCGGCTGTCAGCGGCGTTGTAGGCCACGACATAGATCTCATCTTCACCGCTCTCGGGGTTCTTGTAGGTGAACTGAACTTTCTCGTTCTGGCCGTCGCGGATGAAGTGACCGGCCTCGTCATTGCTTTCAAGAAAGTACTGAAGCTCTTCCTTGAAGTCTCTGGTAAAGTCGGTAACAGCGCCGATCGGGCTGACGACGTATTCGCTGACATAGCCGATTTCTGTTCCCTCACGGCTCAGACCGCCGGTCTCATCAACTTCATAGCTTACACCGTCAATGGTAAAGGTCTTCTGGTCACCCAGATGAGCCTTAAGAGCATTGTAGTTCAGCTCGTAGTCAGCCGTCCCGCTGTCCAGCGAGAGAATGCTCTTGGTGATGGCGCCGATCTCACGGCCTTCGATCCTGATCAGGTAAAGGCCTTCAGCGGTTTCTTCAATGGTATAGACAGCCCGGCTTCCGGCAATCTGGAATTCCGTGGCATGACTCTTGATGTTCAGAGTTGAGGTAGCCTGAACCAGGGGAGTGAAAGCATCAGCATCCTTGATCAGGTAACGGTAGTCGGTGTTTTCCTTGGCACCGGCGATTTCCTTCAGACGCGTTTCGTAGCGGTAGAAGAACTGATTCTCGCCATACGGGGAAATGACGCCGCCGATAAAGGAAAATATGAACATGATGACCAGAACGGTCAGACCGACGACAGCGATCCGGTTGCGGAAGAACCGCTTGGCGACCATGGCGCCGGGAGACAGGACCTTGACACGTCTGTCGTCGTTCAGGGAGTATTTGTCATTTTCTTCGACATTGACGTTTTTCTCAACATCATACTTGTTGTTTTCTGACATGTGTCTTCCTCCCTTCTACGCAATGCGGACGCGCGGGTCAACGACCGCGTAAAGAATATCGGTAATCAGGTTGCCGATGAGTGTCAGTAATGACAGGAAGACCATGTAGAACATGGAGAACGGAATGTCGCCCTGGACCATAGACTGATAGGAAGTATAGCCAATGCCCGGGATGGCGAACAGTGTCTCGGTGATGAAGCCGCCGGTGAACAGGCCGGGCAGCGAACCGCCGACGATGGTAACTAACGGAATGAGTGTATTGCGGAAGGCATGTTTGAAAATTACTTTATTCTCCGGCAGGCCTTTGGCTCTGGCTGTCCGGACATAATCGGAACTAAGAACTTCGAGCATGTTGGTTCTGGTGTAACGCATCAGGGAACCGATGGACAGAACAACGAAGGTGACGATCGGCAGAACCAGATGGTGCGCCTTGTCGAGGAACTGTCCCCAGGCATCCAGCTGGTTATAGTAGCGGCCGACCAGACCGTAGAGTTCGAACCAGCCCAGTTTGACCGAGAACACCAGTTTCAGCAGGGAAGCGAAGAAGAATGACGGCAGCGAAATGCCGGCCAGGGCGATCAGTGAGATCGTATAATCCAGGCGGCTGTACTGATGCGTTGCCGCGACTACGCCCAGCGGAATGGCGATGCCCAGTTCCAGTATGAAGGTGATGACGTTAATGACGAATGACAGCCATACGACATCGTTGAACTTCTGGGTGACCGGAACGGTCCAGGACCAGCTGTCACCGAAGTCCAGACGTAAGGCGTTGCCCAGCCAGCCAAAGAAGCCGGGAATGATGCCCTTGTCCAGATTGTATGCTGCATTAAGCTGCGCCAGCCACTCCTCATAGCTCTTGGAGTTCGGCTGCATTGATTTCTGCCTGGCTATGGTTTCTACATATGAAGACGGCAGACATCTCATCAGACCGTATATGCAGAAAGCCACAAAGAACAGGATCAGTACTGAAACCAATAGTCGTTTGATAATATATTTTTTCATTTCATGCCCTTATCCTTTCATTTAGCATTTAAAATTATACCACATTGAACAACTCTCTATCAACCGCAGAAAGCTGTTCAATATGGATAAGGCTGCTCCGAAGAGCAGCCTTATTCAATTCAGTTTAAATACTGCGATTTCAGAAATTACTTAAGTTCAACCTTTTCAATTTCTGCTAACCAGCCGTAGAACGGAGTGATATCCTTAACGACAGTGTCCATGTTGACTCTCTCGCTTGAGAAGACGACAGCGTTCTTTCTCTGGTATGTCGGAACTTCGACAGCCCAGTCAATGATGATATCTAAGCACTGCTTGTAGAGAACCTTTCTGTAAGCCTGATCGGAGCTCTTTAAGGCAGCAGCCATGTATTCATCCAGCTTGGCATCAGCAATGTGATAGTGGTTAGAACCTGACTTGTTTTCGCTGTTATAAACCTGAGTCATATCCGGGTCAACAGTTGAACCCCAGGCAGCACACCACATATCAACAGTGACAGCATCCAGAGCATCCCATAATTCGGAGCTATTGCTTAAGTCCTTGATATTCAGGGTAATGCCGATTGACTCTAAAGCCTTCTTGGATTCTTCAAGAATCATGAATGCCGGGTGGTCGCCGGTGCCGTCGCCCGGGATCCAAGCGGTGAATTCCATTCTTCCGCCCTCAGGAGCAGCAGTAACCTTGCCATCAGCTACGGTGTAGCCGGCAGCTTCGAACCAGGTCAGAGCGCCCTGAACAGCAGCAGCATATCTTTCTTCTGCGGTCATACCGTCAGCGTACAGATCGTTGCCCTTGGCATCCTTTGAGAAGGCGATTGCATAGTCAGCATCAGTGGTCTGCGGAGCAGCCCATGAAGTGTTGGAAATCGGGTAGTTGATTACGCTGGCCAGTTCGCCATAGTATGAACCAACAGACAGTTCACGATATACGGAGTAGATGGTAGCGAAAGCCTTACGTAATGCCTTGGACTGATCGGAATCCTTCTTGTCCTTGCCGCCGACGTTCATCAGGTCAGCGCAGATACCGATATAGCCATAACCTAAGTTATCAACTAATGAAGTAGTGATGACCGGTCCATTCAGTTCGCCGTTCTTGTTGTAGTCTCTGATCTTGTTAGCAGTGGTAGTGTTGAATGACGGGTCGGAAACATCCGTAGTACCGGCAACGATACCGTCTAACTTATCAGTATCAGAACCTTCCTTGAACTGGAGGTACTTGGTCTTCGGAGCGCCTAAGTAATAGGTGTCGTTAGCTTCGAAGTAAACAATGCCGTCTTTGTAGTCGACGAACTTGTACGGGCCAGCGCCCATCGGTTTGGTTGTCTTGGCCTTAACAGCTGACAGGTCGCCCTTGGTGAAGCCGAACTTGTGAGCAGCAGCATCAACAGCTGAGCCATCGCCATAGTAATGAGCCGGAGCAACAGCAACGCCTAACTGATATAAGGCAACAGCGCTTACTTCAGTTAAGGTAACTCTTAATGAGTAGTCGCCGGTCTTTTCGATACCGGTGATGTAATCAGCAGATTCACCAGTGGTGATACCCTTTGAGAATTCGCCTGAGAAGAATGAGTAGATCTCAGCGGTAGCAGCTTCTGTGCTGGAAGCCTTGGCAACATCGCCGCCGTAAGCTTCATAGATGGCATCCCAGAAATCAGCGGCAGTGCCGTCTGCAGGAATCTCGAAGCCCCATAATCCGGCTGAAGAAGCAGCGTCAACAGCGCCGTAAGCAGCGTAGTTGGCTAAGCAGTAGTCAATGATTGACTGAGCAAAGGCGGTGCCGGCTTCCTTTAAGCCAGTCTCCCAGAAGGCCTTCTGCTCGGCTTCTGTCCAATAGGTGAAGTCGGTGTTTTCCGGGCCAGCTGCGAGCAGCAGGTTGTACAGGGCATCCATACCAGCACGGTATTCCTTCATACCCTGAATCGGCAGGTTCCAGAAGGTTGATGATCCGTCATATGTCGGGTCTGATAAGACATACATGGTGAACAGAACATCATCTGCGGTTAACTTAGTGCCATCAGAGAAGGTAACGTCATCTCTCATGTCGAAATCGTAAGTGACTGTACCGTCGGCATTCTCAGTAACCTTGCAGTTTGCCAGACCATAATATGTATAGTCAGTGCCGTTGTAATTCACAACTTCGCCATTCTTGGCATTCAGCAGTACGGCGCCGGTTCTGTCAGAAGGTAATAACCCAACCTGGGTCATGCTCTGAACATCCTGGTCGTATGCGGAGTCAGCAAAGAACGGAGAGAATTTTTCTGAGAAATTGGAATAACCTACGACAAGAGGTGTGTCAGTTTTCTTGTTGTCCTTACCACAGGCAGCTAATGAAAGAGTCATGGCAAGAGCTAAAACAGCAACTAATACACGTTTAGCAGTTTTCATAAAATTTCCTCCTTTGAAAATTAGTCTGCATAGCATGATAAAACATCACGCCAATACATATTAATTATTTTACTTACCCCTCTGCCTTTTGTCAACAAATAAAAGCGATATGTTTTTCAGAAAATATGAAAAAAATGAAAGATATTTTCATTATCTTTCATTGATTTTCCGTTTTCTTTTCCCTGGCCAGCCGGTATTTCAGAGCCATGACGCTCTGCACGGCCTTGATTTCCAGAACGATCAATAACAGCGTGATCAGGAAGTAAATGGCCGCTGACAGCGGCTTGCCGATGCCTTTGATGAGCACAAACAGCAGCGATGCCGCCAGCCTGACGATGCTGGTGCCCAGCAGTCCGGGTCCATAGACGTTCAGCCGTTTGGCACTCTTCTGATAGACGTATTCCCGCAGTTCATCGTTTTTGTATACCGTAAGGACGGCGCTTATCAGAAAGCCGGCAAAGCCGATCTCCGTGATGTAGGGAACGATGACATAGAAAGTATTCATCAGTCCTTCAAACGGTACGACGCCGGCCATAAGGATCAGTCCGGCGCATTCCGCCAGCAGGATCAGTACGCTTCTGAGCAGTTTTTTCTTCTGCTCGCCGGGCAGATCGACGGCGTAGACATTACCCTGGTATTCATATTCGTTCTGCTCGTTAAGTCTGAAATCATTAAGATAACTGTAACGGCCTTTTCTCTTCTTTTCCTTCTTCTCGCTCATGTTATCAACACCTCTGCGGTTTTACTTATTATATCATCAAATGCTATCCTGATAAACCGCCCGTAAGTCCCATACGGATCAGCAGCCACAGGAAAAGGGATCCCGTTTGCCGGGATCCCCTAATGGATCAGTATCAGTCCAGGGTTACCTGAGTCAGGTCGGTATCCTTGGTCTCCTTGATCTTCAGTTTCAGGATGATCACGCTGAAGATCATGATCGGAGCGTACAGACACAGCTGGAAGACGCCGATGTTAGCCGAGCCGATGGCCGGATAGAAGATGCCGACCAGCATGCTGACGATCAGGTTGGAGATATATGCGTAGGACACCAGTGACATGACGGAAGCTCTGATGTGAGTCGGAGCCAGTTCGCCCGGCAGGGTGATGAACAGCAGGTCGGACAGCGACCACATGCCCCCGAACATCAGTCCGTTGGCAATGGCCAGAGCGACGGCACTTAAGCCCGCCTTGGCGCCGATGACGAAGGTTGCCATGCCGATGGCAGCCAGAATGCCGAACAGCATGCCGGAATTCTTACGGCCCATGGTATCAGTCGCGAAACCGGAGAAGAAGGCGCAGATGGCGTAAACGATCGGCTCCAGAATGTAGAAGGTGTTCATGTCCGCATCGCTCATGTGACCGGCAGCCAGCAGGATCTCGGTGGAATAGCCGGACAGACCGACGCCGATCGAGAAGACGAAGATGACCAGGATCAGCATCTTGAGCTGGCGGGAACGCTTGATGTAGCGGAAGGCTTCACCGATGCCGCCGTTGCTGCTCTCTTCGCCTCTGGCTTCTTCAGCCGCTCTTTCCTCATCGCTTTGCTGCAGGTACCTCAGCCGCTTTTCCATGAATACCGGCGTCTCTCTGGTAAAGACCATGGCGAAGATGCCGATGGCAATGGCGATCAGCACCGGAATCAGGTAGACCAGCCGCCAGGTGGACAGCTTGGCCGGATCATAGAACATCGAACGGAAGACGCCGATCAGCGAAACCGACAGCAGACCGATGCCCTTGGTGATGCTGCAGAGCTTGGCCCGGTGGTGGATCGGGGCGGTCTCCATCAGATAGATGACCTGAACGTCATTGGGGGTAAAGAAACCGGTGATGCAGGTACCCAGAACGAAGATGTAGGGATTGGGGGCGATCATCGAGATCAGCATGCCCACACCCATGCCCAGGGTATTGATGACCAAGAAGATCTTACGGCCATAGCGGTCGCACAGCGTCTTGTACAGCGGATTGATAGCCAGGGTCAGATAGGTCGGTATCGTCGCGATGGCCATGACGCTGATGGCGCTGCTGTAGGCTGACGACTTGGTATCGGCATTGGGAATGTTGAATAGATCAAAGATCATGTACGGTTTCATGGTACCGGCCATGTTGGAACTGATCTCATCGGCAACATAAACGACGGTCAGAATGATCAGCAAAAACCAGAAGCTGTGGAAACGGTGCTTGCTGTTTCCTTCCGCCTGCAGTTTCGCCAGCTGAGCGGCTTCGCGGGCTTTTCTCTTTTCTCTCTGTTGGGCAGTTTCTCTTTTCATTGTGTTTTCCTCATTATTCTTTTCTGCTTGACATATTTATTATACACGGACATGACCAACTGTCGCAAAAAAGGATGGCCTGAGCCATCCTTCGGGAAACTAACCTTCAATTTCGATGTATTTCTTCTGCGGAAGTTCCTTTTTCATCTCGATCTTCGGAACGCTGATCGTCAGTACGCCGTTTTCAAAGCCAGCCCTGATGTCTTCATGCTTTACCTGTTTGCCGACGTAGAAGCTGCGGCTCATGGTGCCGTAATAACGCTCCTGACGGATGAATCTGCCCTTCTTGTCCTTATCGTCTTCTTCCAGACCCTTGTTGGCGGAAATGCTCAGATAGCCGTCTTCCAGCGCGATCTTCACTTCTTCCTTCTTGAATCCCGGCAGGTCCATGATGATGTCATAACTGTCTTCATTTTCCCTGACATCGGTCTTCATCTCGTTCTTTGCTCTGTGGCCATACAGTTTCCTTTCGGTGTTCTTCATGGCTCTGTCAAAGTAATCAGTGTCAAATAAGTCATCAAACAGATCTTCTCCAAAAATTGTAGGCATCAACATAATTCATTCCTTCTTTCCCGGCGCAGTCGCCTTTTTTACATATCAACCTAACTAATATGTTGGAGCAAGTTCGGGGACAGTCTGGGCGGTTCATCACCGTTCAGCACTCTCTCCCTTGTTCTGATTCTGTTATAGTCCTCTTTTTAGCACTTGTCAATAGAGAGTGCTAAATATTTCAACATTTTTCTCTGACGCTCAAAGGCAGCCCGAATCACTCAGGCAGTTCGCCGGACAAGGCACGGGTAAGATCATCCATTATCTCCAGATCAGACTGAAAATCACGGGGGAAGGGATAGGTTTCCTTCATCTTCTCCATCTCACTGACAATGGCTTTAGCCCTGTCGAAGTCCTTTTCATACATGGCGATTGCGTACTGGCATCGTAACGCATAGGGAGCTTTGGTGTTGTTGATCAGCTTGGCAAGTCTGTCATCCACCGTACCGCTGAAGCGTTTGTTAATGCAGTTGATCGTGATCTTGTCCATCAGCAGATAATCCCTGTGGAAGCCGGCAAAGGGATAATTTGCCTGTATTCCTTCTTCGATGACAGCATCAGCTTCCTGATACTCGTGACGGTCCATGAAGCGGTTCTCCTGATAGACCACTAACGACGCTCCCAGGGCACCGGCCCTGTACGTGTCACTGTCACCGGCTAGCATTTCAGACTCTATTTCACCGACTCTCATGCCTTCTCTCAGCATTTCATTAACCTTCATCTGAACCCAGAAGGCGTAACGGCTGGATCTGTTCACCAGCATTTCCAGAATGTTCATGCCGTCATTGGGCGCCATTGCTCCTTTAATCGGAACGCCGTTGGTACAGGCCATCAGAATGCCGGATAAGGCAACTCCGGAAAACAGTACTTTGAGCCAGGAAAACGGCACCAGAAAGGCTGAAGCGATAAACAGCAGCGCTGTAAGCAGGTTGAACATTACGCCTCCGGCATTATAGAGGAAGAAGGGAAATCGGTCAGAATAATCAGGCGGTGCCATCAGACACTGACCAAGGGTTCCCGGAACACTGAGTCTCTTGAGTTTCAGTCTGCCGTCCTCGTCCTTAAGGATCATCAGGCTGAAGATCCGGTATGACACGAAGCGGTAGCCGGTAAGCAGTCCCATCACCAGATGCCCGGCCTCATGGACCGCCGTCTGCAATACCGCTCCGGCCGCCATGGAAATGATGAGCGTCACATACCAGATGACGAACCTGGCTTTGTCATGCAGATCAAGCATGCCCTCCAGCGCCCACAGCGGGTAGCCGGACAGTTGAAAGATCAGAAAGATCATGATCAGATAGCCGATGGCATCGGGATATTTGGCGGTTGAACGTTTCATGGTAAATCAGCTCCTGTCATAATTATACTCCTTTGTCGCGCTTATGTTTTCTGACGTAAGAAAAGGCGTTAATGAAATCTTAATGCTGCAGCCTCTTCATTCTTAAACGGCATCTGGGACAGAATGGATTTGTCCGTTACGGATAAAGGAGGCTGCCAATGAAAAAACTCAGGAGTCTGGCGGAAGAATTGCGAACCTATCTTCTCCGGCCGCACTTTGTCATCTGTCTGGCCATAGCCTGGTTCATCACCAACGGCTGGGCTTACCTGGGAGTCATCCTGGGAAAGGTGATGAACTGGAACTGGCTGCTGGCCGTTTCAACCGGATATCTGGCCTTTCTGTGGATGCCCATGACGCCGGAGAAGATCATCACGCTGATGATCGCCGCGCTGCTGTCGAAGATCCTGTTCCCCCGGGATCTGGATAATCTCAGGTCATTCAGTTCACTGCGTCAGTCTCTGATCAGCAGAAACAGGCGCACCTGAGACAAAACTGCCCTGCCGTACGGCAGGGCTTTCTTAGATACGAAAAGGCGGAAGCAATACCTTCCGCCTTCATTTTGGTTTTTCAGCCGATCACCGGGAAACTGAGGATCGCCTTGAACAGGTCACCGTCAATCTCCAGTTTCAGGCTGCCGTTCTGCAGTTCAGCCATGCTGCGGGCAATGGACAGACCCAGACCGTTTCCTTCGGTATTCCTTGAGGAATCGCCTCTGGTGAAGCGTTCCATCAGTTCCTCTTCGCTGATGTCCAGCTTGTCTCTTGACGTATTCTTGAAGGTGAATACCGCCTGGCCGTCCCGCTCCTCCAAGGACAGGTAGACACGCGTCTGCGGCTGGGCGTACTTGCAGATGTTGTTCATCAGATTGTCGAATATCCGCCACATGCGCCTTCCGTCAGCCATTATGTGAACTTCCTTCTCCGGTCCCTTGGTGATGAGGGTCAGCTGGCAGTCCTGAAGCTTTTCCTCATATTCGCCGGCGGCCTGGCTGATGAACACCGAGGCGTCGCAGGGCATCAGGCTGACTTCCAGGTTGCCGGTAGAAGCCTTGGAGGCTTCGACCAGATCCTCGATCAGTCTCTTCAGCTTTTCCGACTGGCGGACCAGAACTTCGGAGTATTCCCTGATCTTCTCATTATCGGTATTTTCCCGGCTGATCAGTGTGGCGTAGTTGATCACCGAAGTCAGCGGCGTCTTAAGGTCGTGGGAGACATTGGTGATCAGTTCGGTCTTCATCCGCTCGCTCTTCATCTTCTCCTCAACGGCCTTTGACATGCCGATGGCGATGCTGTTGAGGTTGTCCCCGTGCTTCTTGAGATCCCAGAACATGCCTCTGGTATCGGTCTGATATGACAGTTCGCCTTCAGCCAGGGCTTTGCCGCCCTGCTGCAGCTTTCTCAGGCAGATGGCGAAGTACAGCACCAGCGGTATGAGTATCAGTTTCTCCAGTGTCATTCCCAGCATGACGACCTCGCCGTCATCGTTTCCAGCGGCTATGACGATCAATTCATACAGGCAGATGACGCCGACGGCGATCACCGTCTTCCAGATCAGCGGAATGTTCAGAATAACGGCCAACAGGAAACCGAAGATTTGTTTCAGGGTTGCGCCGATCCATCGAAGTACTCTCACACACAGAACCAGAGCCTTGTAGATGAGCGTATTCTTAAGGAACACGCCTCTTTTGATCCGGGAAGCCGCGATCATGCACAGGCCCAGGAAAACGCCCAGACCGACGACTGCCAGACAGCCAAAGGCAATGGCTTCGGTAAGGCCGCCGGCACGTGAGACGCTTCCCAGAACCACGGAAGTGCCAAATCCAGCCACCAGACAGCCGCCTGTCAGCAGATCAAAGGGGATGAAATACAGCCTGTCCGGACGCAGTTCCTCGCTGTCCGGCGTTCTTCCTGAAGCGCTCATCAGCGTCACGAAGCTCACGGCTGCCGCCAGAGCGGCCAGAAGGCCGATGACGTAGATCCAGTAGCGCATGCTGTAAGCCATATGTATCAGCTTTTCATACAGTATGACCTGATCGTATCTCCGGAATTGCGGTGTCACGCTGATCCTGACGGTATAATATTCAGCCTCTTCAGCATTCTCGTAACGATTCTTATCAGCGGCCGGGAAAAGGTTAGTGATGTTTCCTTCCTGCCGTACTGCTCCGAACATCGTCTCATACTGCCACTGCTGCTGATCTTCAGCGGCTGCAGAGGTAAACAGTACCTTGCCGTCCGCATCAGCTATCTGATACAGATTGCCGTCCGATTCTTTTTCGCTTCCGGACAGAATACCGAAAAGCATGTCGTATCCGCCGGGATACAGCTGTTCCTCAACGATAAGTTCGTTTCGGATGTCCTCTTCGCTGCGGGTATAAAAGCCCAGGCCGTCCTGAGTAATGACGACGGCGGAAAAAAGGCAGCCCGCCAGCAGGCAGATAGATAATATGCAGATCATGAACGCGGCCGTCTTGCCGGCAACGGTTCGGGAAAAGTTCTTCATGCTCTCTTGTCTCCTTCCATCTTGTAACCCTGGCCGAAGATGACCTTGATGTAGCGCGGCTCCGCCGGATTGATCTCAATCTTTTCCCGCAGATGACGCACATGCACGGCAACGGTATTGTCGCTGCCGAACGGTTTCTCCTGCCAGACGATGCTGTAGATCTCCTTGGGTGAATAGACCCTGTCAGGGTGAGAGATCAGAAGCTTGAGAATGTCATACTCCTTGGGAGTAAGCGAGATCTCCTCACCGTCCACCAGCACCTGCTTGGTAAGGTCATTGAGTTCGATTCCGCCGACCCGGAAGCTTTCCGGCTGCTGCACTCCGGCGCCGAAGTGCAGATATCTTCTCAGCTGGGAACGCACCCTGGCGGTAACTTCCAGCGGATTGAAGGGCTTGGTAATGTAGTCGTCAGCCCCGACGTTCAGCCCCAGGATCTTATCGGCATCCTCACTCTTGGCCGTCAGAAGAATGATGGGCACATTGCTCGTCTGCCTGATCCTGTTCATGGCGGTGATGCCGTCCATCAGAGGCATCATGATGTCCAGCAGAATGAGATGGATGTCCTGCCTGGCAGCGATGTCGACGGCCTGCTTGCCGTTGAAAGCCTCATAGATCACATAGTCCGGATCGGACAGGTAGATCTTCAGGGCATTGACGATCTCCTTCTCGTCATCGCAGATCAGTATGTTTGCCATAGTCATTACCTCCTGACACTGTTATTGTATTCCCTAAACCGATTAAAACAAAATAGTCCAAAGCATTAAGATTTGATGAAGAAAACCGCCTGAGCGGTTCTCTATAACATCGTCTTGTAGATCTCCAGCATGCTGACGATCTGGTATTTCAGCAGCCAGGCAGCGTCATTGAGCTCAGGCTGTTTCTTTACCACGTTCAGCAGCGGAAGTATGTATTTTTCCGTTTCCCTGATCATCCTGTACTTGCGCTCTCTGGAGAGTCCCCAGCACATGGTCGTCAGGTTGTTGCAGCGGTCAACGCACTTTATGAAGGCTCCTTCAGCGTCCAGTGACAGCTTGCGGTAGTATTCTTTCATGATCTCATCACGGTCTTTATCATTCTTTCCATGACTCATGAGAACGACCAGTTCCCTGGTTCTCTCACTTACCGGCAGTTCCTCCGGTTTTTTGCCGCAGTCCTCGATGACGTCATGAAGCAGGCAGGCGGCAATGATCCGGTCGTTTCTAATGCCCATGGCCAGACAGTGGCAGGCCATGTTCAGCGGATGATAGATGTAGGGAACCTCGGACTTCTTGCGCTGCTGTCCGTCATGAGCTTCCAACGCGTAATCCAGCGCCTTCAGCGTTTCCGTCAGTCCGCAGTTTTTGGCTGATGTCTTGACAAAGGACTTCATGTGCCGCCAGTCAAATATCGCCTGTTCGATCACCATGTCCTGTTTCTCATCCTCCACCAGATTGGACAGTGAAACGTCGAATATCTTCGCCATCCTGATCAGTTTCTCCAGATCAGGCTTATACTCATCTCTTTCCCAGGAAGAAACGGCCTGGAAGCTTACGTCCAGTTTTTCCGCCAGTTTCTCCTGAGTCATTTTCTTTTCTTCTCTCAGTGCTCTGATGTTGTTTCCCAGACTCATTTACCATTCCTCCTTCTTATTCTTCTGCTCTTCAATGATCTTCATCGCTTCTTCCCTGGTTATCTCGTCGATTCTGTCCAGCATGTCGGTGCTGCCGAAGCCGTATGGCGAACCGGACGGTTCGGAAGAATCATATCCGCAGAGACGGTCGCTGACGATGAAGCTTCTGTCCAGACGCCAGCCGGAGCTGCGGAATATGTAATGGCGGCTGCCGACTGACTTGGCCACCAGATCCCTGTCATTGATATAGTAGTATGTGGTCTTTCCTTTTTTCATTTCTCTTTCCTCCCCGCATCATCATTCTAATAAACTGCCGGCTTTCTGTTCAGCGAGGAGAAGTTGAAACTGCAGCCACGATTTCAAGCTGTACTTGAACCCGGAACATTATATCACATTCGCACTTTTCAGGTCCGCCTGGACAGGTAATTAAAATGTCCGGATAAATCCGGACATTTGTTACACTGTTTCCCTGTTTCTGCTCTTCCGCGCTTCCGCGTACCGCTCAATCAGCAGCCACAGCAGGCCCCAGATCGCCAGAGCGACGATCAGAATACCGCTGAAGTAATAAAGCGCGTTGTAGACTTCATCGAAGTGACCGGCCAGTGTCAGCGGTATGGCCAGCGTGAAAGCCAAAGGCAGTGCAACCATCTTCATCAGCGTGGTGATGAAGCGTTTTTTTCTGAGTAACAGGCAGCTGATCACTCCCACCGTGCTGATCACCATGCCGATCACCAGCCAGTAGCCGTAGATCATCCTGGGCAGGGTCATCACGGAATAGCTTTCATTCGTCCGGCCGTCACTGCTGAAAAGCAGCTGGTCGAAATCCTCACCGGGATAGTAGTAAACGTCATCGATCGCGCTGCTTTCACCCAGCATGACGATCCTTTCGCTTCCCTGCTTCTTAAGACCGTTAAGGGCTGTCTGATAACAGCTGATGAACATCTCCCTGCGGCCGCTCTCCTGATTGGTCACCATGTCAGCATCGCAGCCGGCCAGCGAGCCGTCAAGCACGGCAATCAGCCTTCCGTCAGCCAGCTGTTCTATCTTAAGCAGGCTTTCATCATATTTCAGATACATCGGGCTGTTGAGATGGATCACCACCAGAGCCAGAATGATCAGCCCCAGCATGAATCCGCTCAGAATGCCGATAAGGGTATGCCGGTTGACGTAATCCTTCGTCAGCGCCAGGCTTTCCGAAGAGATGTCCCTGAGCTGCTGCCTGCTGATCGATTCTTCGATCCTTTCTCCTCTTATCAGTTCCGCTTCGCTGACATCCAGGCATAAAGCCAGGGCTTCCAGACAGCCGATGTCGGGGAATCCCCTTCCCGTTTCCCAGCGGGAGACCGCCTTATCAGACACATAGATCATTTCCGCCAGCTGCGCCTGGGAGAGGTTCTTCTCCCTGCGCAGCTGTGCTATCAGTTTTCCAGTTTTTTCTCTGTTCATGAAACTGACCTCCTGAAAAAGTTGTACTTCATAAAGGCTTTCAAGTCACCCTATGCTTCATAGAGTCGTTTCCCAGGGCTCTTCCGAAGGAATTTGCGAAGGCCTTTCGATCTTATAAATGTCGTCAAAGCTGATCTTCAGCCCCTGGGTATCGACGATCATTCTCCGGTATTCATCCACCTTGGCGATCCTGAGGACTTTCTTCAGGTATTTTCCGCCCTGCTTGCGCTCATCCTTCAGAAAATAGGTGATCTCCGCCGCAGGCAGCGAGTGAACGGTGTTCTTGAGGTAATTCAGTCCTTCGTTGATGCGCTGAGCCCTCTCTTCGCCGACTTCCAGCTTCTCGTCAACCCGGCGGGCGGTTTCCTCTACCGCCTGTTCATAGCCGGTCAGAGCCGCGAAGGGCGAGAACTGCGCTGCCCGGTCCTGCCGGGACATCTGAGGGTGGTGGTCGGAAACGTGATGCGGCAGATCAATGATGTCATCATAGTTTTTCTTCATGCCTTATGACCTCCGATCGAGGAATTGCGTTCGATCGTCGTGGCCTGATCCTGCAGATCGGACGGATGGATCAGGGAATTCTTGCCGTAACGGTTTCTGATCTTCATGATGGTATTCTGGATCTTCTTTTCCCTTTCCAGCTGCTTTGCATCGGCTGGCGGCTGCTCCTGCGGCTGGGAGAAGAGGTCAAGCTGATCATAGTTCACTTTCTTTTCAACGCTGTCCTCGCTTACGGCATTCATCGCCGCGATGGTGATCCGGCGAGTAAGCAGCCTGCGGTTGATGATGCGTTCAAAAAGCTTTACGGAATATTCCATGATCAGCGATGTCGAAGATGTCGGCAGGGGCAGGGAAATGCTGCCATGTGCCGCCTTTGGTACCTGACGGCCGTAGAAGTCGGTAACGACATCACCCTGATAGCCGCTGGCTTCCAGGTTTTCCTGCCGCAGATTCTCAATGTCATAGCCCACGGTCAATACGATCTCATCGGTTACCAGCCGGCGTTCCAAAAGCTGGAAGGAAAGGTTTTCCGCCATTTCCTTGATGATGATCAGGGTATGGCGGTAATCGTAGGGATGGTGAAGCACCTGGCCGACGCTCAGGGAATTGGATTGCGGCCTATAGGCCTTGATGTCGGCGATCGTTGCCGGTTCATAGCCCCAGGCGTGGTCGATCAGAAGTTCGGCAGCGACGCCGAACATCTTATAGAGCAGATCCTCGTTGTAGAAATCGTCCGGTTTACCCAGTGAGCAGCGGGCGATGTCGCCCATCGTATGGATGCCGACATCTTCCAGTTTCCGCTGATAGCCGCGGCCCACCCGCCAGAAATCAGTGAGCGGCTGATGGTTCCAGAGGGTGCGGCGGTAACTCATCTCGTCCAACACGGCGATCCTGACGCCGTTTTCATCAGGTGGCATGTGCTTGGCCACGATGTCCATGGCTACCTTGCAGAGATACATATTCTCGCCGATGCCGGCTGTCGCGGTAATGCCGGTCTGTGCCAGTACGTCACTGATGACCTTCCGGATCAGCGTCTCGGCGTCCATTTCATAGGTCTTCAGATAACTCGTGAGATCGATGAATACCTCGTCAATGGAATAGACGTGGATGTCTTCCGCCGCAAAGTATTTCAGATAGATCTCGTATATTTTTGTTGAGTATTCCATGTATAGCGCCATCCGCGGAGTGGCGATCACATAGTTAATGGACAGTTCGGGATGAGCCTTCAGCTCATTGTCGTCGCAGGATGAACCGGCGAATTCGCCGTTTTTCAGCTTCCGCCTTCTTTCCTCGTTCAGACGGTCGACCTTGGCGACTACCTCATACAGCCGGCTGCGGCCGGAAAGACCGTACTGCTTGAGGGCGGGAGAAACAGCCAGACAGATCGTCTTGGCCGTCAATGAGGCATCGGCAACGACCAGGTTGACAGAAAGGGGGTCCAGGTCGCGCATGACGCATTCCACCGAGGCGTAGAAAGACTTCAGATCGATGGCCGCGTAGGTCCTTTTCTTCATGCCGCTCCTCCCTTCCTTATTACTTTAATTATATTCTACTACATTATCCGCTCTTTTGCCATCGGACAGTGCCGGACCGTCAGCGCATAATAAATGGTTCTCAGCACCGCCGAGAACCATCATTCTATAATCTTACTGCTCTTCTTCTTTTCTGCGTTTGTCCGCGAAATAGATTTGCGTCATTCCGCTGAGCGATGTTGACATCATCAGAATGCCGAGCATCAAGGTCTCCGGACCGCCTGTCGGCGGTGTCTGCGGCACCCACTTGGCGTACAGAGTAATGTCTTCGGTAACCGGAGTGGAGAAATCATAAAGATTCTTGCACTTTGCTTCGGTATACCAGCCGTCAAAGGTATATTCATCATCAGTCGGGTCTGCCGGAGCCTGAGCGGTTTCACCGGGCATGACCTTCTGATCATCGATTGCTTCCTTGCCATGACCGTTGAGATCAAACGTAACGGTTGCCATCTGCGTGAACCTTACCTGAGGAGAAACAAGTTCCATCGTGTCAAACATGTCCTCAATGTCACCGTCTTCCTCCGGAGCTTCTTCCTTGAGAACCGGCGCCTCCTTCTTAACAAGCGGTGCTTCAGTTACATGTATCTCTTCCGCAGTTTTGGTTTCGTAATCAACCGGTATGTAGTACAGGAGAGCGGCATCACTGGTGTCAACAAGTTCATCGTTCGGTCCGGTCATGTTCCATTCCAGCTTATATTTCAACTGGATCGGCTCCGAGCTTATGACGGGAACTGCGATGATCAGAGCCATCTGCCGGCTTTCCTCATCATAGGTTGCGGCATACTCATAGGCGTATTCAATCTCGCCGTCATCATTCTCATACGGTACCATCTCGCCCAGATACCAGTAATTATCTTCCTCATCATATGTCACTTCCTGCTTCTCGCCGGCAAAGTAGAATTCAAAGGCAATGTGATCTCCGTATGCGTCATATACGAAATCCAGATATTCGGAGATCTGGTCCGTAAAGACGCCGAAACCGATGACATAATCCTCCCGGCCGGTGTAATCTTCAGCCGGCAGTGAGAAGGTGATCTCGACCTGATTGTCCAGGTCATTCAGTTCGACCTTGTCGCCTGTCATTGACGTGGATGCTTCCTTGGCGAAAACCGTGACGAATGTGCTGAGGCAGAAAAGCAGAACGATTAATACGGTAAGTCTTTTTTTCATATCATATACCCTCTGATTAAGTTTCTTATACATCTATTCTATATCAATATGAGATTTTTCAAAACAACTAATGCATTTTTATCAGCGTTTTTTACGTTTTTTACACTTCAGTGTGTTTGCATCATTTCTGAAGCGTCTGCCGGTAAGCTTCCAGAGCCCTGGCGATCTGATCGGGACAGCTGGTGTTCTTGTATCCGCAGGTCGTTCCCTTAAGGGCCTCGATCACCTCATCGACTGACCGGCCGCTGATCAGCTTGGCTATGCCTTTCAGATTGCCGTTGCAGCCGTTTTCGACCGTCAGACCCCTGATCGTTTCGCCGTCGATCTCAAAGGTCATCTTTGTTGAGCAGACGCCGTGCGGTTTATAGATGAATTCCATTTCTATTCCTCCTCCCCGATATGTTCATTGATCTCCTCCTCGTACTGAACAACGACCTGAGTTGCCGTTCGCGGTGTCTGTACGAGATAGAAGTTCATCGTTTTCTCCAGACCGTCAAGCTTGTCGTTGACGCAGCAGAAGTTCACTTTATTGGCAATGATATCCGCTGCCCGGATCAGCAGCTTGTTGGCGCTGTTGCACCAGTTCACCTCGGTGACCTTGCCCTTGGGCAGAATCGGCGGATAGTAGCGGGTGTAATCATAGTTGAAGGTTCCCAGTATGAACTCCCTTTCCAGGGTCTCATGCAGTTCATACTGGCCGTTGGTGGCGGTGGCGTGTTCGTCAACGTTGAAGATGATCCTCTCAATGTCGTTGATGTCGATGATCCCGCGGTCGGACAGATCGTAGATGGCTTCTTCGACGATCATCTTGTAGACGTAGTCAAGATAGCGCTGCTTCTCCTTCTTGATCTCATACAGCTTGTCCATCAGTTCATCCTGGTGAATGACAACGGCAAACTTATGGCACTGGTTAAGTGAACGGAAAAGCTTGTTCTTGTCCTTGACCGATATCTTTGAGGCCTTCAGTTCGCGGTTGCCGTACTTGCCGCCGACATTTATGCTTCTTTCCGCCGCCGCGTATTTCCGGCTCCACATGTCCTTGTCCTCGTTTCCGGCGATGATGATGCCGGCAAAGACAAAATAGTCATAATGGACCTTATCGAACACCCCTGATTCATCTGAGTAGATGTATAAATTCATACAAGCCACCTTATAAGAAAAAACCACCATTCGGTGGTCCCCGGGACTGACGCTATTCGATAGCGCTTAAGCAAACGCTCAGGACACCCGAGTAGACAGCGTATTTCTACCTGCATTTGTATTCTAACATAACCGATATTTACGTGCAACACAATCGCACCTGCCCATGAGAAAGGCCCCCGGGCAATTGCCTGAGGGCCTTTGGCTTTTTCAGTGAATCAGATTACTCTTCTTCCTTCCTGCGCTTGGCAGTGAAGTAAACCTGGTACATACCGGTCAGTGATGTTGACATCATCATCAGGCCTAATGCCATGGTTTCCGGTCCGCCTGTCGGAGGTGTCGGAGGAGTATAGGTGTTGGTAACAGTGAAGTTGTACTCGCCGTCATCAGTGATTTCGGCTTCGTATTCCTCTACCTCGTCCTCTTCAACGGTGTATTCGATAGCGGTGAATTCGCCTTCAACATAGTTGCCTTCACGCATGTCTTCAAGGGTAACCGTCCATTCGTTTTCATCACTCAGTTCGTAGCTCTCATATTCCTCACCGTCAGCAAGCAGGGTTACGGTAACGCTGTCAGGACGTTTTCCGGCTTCGTTCTCGTTGTCTTCCCAGACCTTTGTGATGGTGATATTGACGAGTCTCGGAACGAAGGTATTGGTGATGACATAGTAGTTTTCCTCTTCCTCAGTGATCTCAGTGGTGTAATCAGGCACTTCGACTTCCTGGAGAGTATAGGTGATTTCGGTGAACTCACCATCTTCATAGGTGCTATCCGGCAGATCCTCGAAGGTGACATGCCATTCGTTGTCTTCGGAAAGATCCTGGCTGTCGAGTTCTTCGCCATCGGCAAGCAGTACGGCCGTGACACTGTCAGGACGTGCGCCTTCCTCGTTATCATTATCTTCCCAGACTTTTTCGACATCGATGTCGATCAGTCTGATGTATACGACTTCCGGAATCGGGAATTCGTACTCGCCTTCATATTTTCCGTCAGTGGATACATAGTCCAGAACGGCGGATACGTTAGTCGGGTAGATGGCGGATTCAGCATCTTCACGGAGAATCAGATCATAGGACAGGGTAACCGGATTTGAGTTCTCGACCGGTACATTGATCGTCCAGGTAATGGTCTTGGTATCGGGATCATATTCGATAACATACGGATATACGCCTTCATCGTCAGCAGTACCGAAATACCACTTACCGTCTTCATAGGTAACCGGCAGAGATTCGCCGCTGAGAGTCATTCTGAAGGCATTTTCATTGTCGTCGTTCTTCAGAGTGAAGTCATCAGTGATCTGGTCGGTTACAACGCCCTTGGAGACCATGTAGCGAATATCGTTATCAATACCCTCGAAGAGAGCCTCAACCTGTGATGAAGTTGAGATGTCGGCAGCGAATTCGGTGTTTTCATGCAGCCATTCAATGAACGGAACACGGAGTTCAAGACCGCCGCTCACACTGCCTCCGGAATAGGTGATGACGGCGCAGTGATACTTTTCGCCAACTTCCGTCCACAGATGTCCGGCCTTGTACATGCCCTTCTGCAGGCAGTCGACATGATACAGATAGTAGTCCGGGTTAACGCTTTCGGTATCGAATGTATAGGTTCCGTCAGCATTCTCAGTGACCAGGAACGGATTGGCTTCCAGATAGGTCACGCCTTCCCATGCTTCGTTCGGTGTGTATTCAAACCAGAACTTGTAGTCGTTTCTGTTTCCATAGGTTGCGCTGTTTGAACCGAAAAGGTCAGCACCGTTGGTAACGTTATGCTTTACTACGCTTCCATCCGGAGTGGTCTTGTCATCGGCATATCTGCAGTACTGATCCCATTTGGTAACACCTGTAAGTTCTTCATCAGTTGAATCATAGAGTTTCTGATAGGCTTCTGAAATTGTCCAGTCAGGCTTGCCGGCGGAGTTTAACGTGTCAGGTTTGAAAACATAGACGTTGCTCTTGCCGGTGGGGTCCAGAACGTCGACGGCGTAGTCATACTTGTTATATCCCGCGATCTGGTTCAAAGCCGGCTTGCCGCTGTTCTGCATCGCATATGAGTTGCTTCTGTACCACTGTGAATAAATGGTGGTAGGCTCATGGTCATCGTTGTTCCAGATGTAGGTCTTGGCGTCAGTCAGCAGGACCAGATACTTGTGGTCGTCGTCAACTTCCGTATCAGCCTTCAGCCATTCGTTGGCAATGTCAATGCCGCCGTGGGTGTTGGAGCCGCTGCCGAAAGCTGCCTTGATCTCATCTTCAGTCATGTTCAGAGCCGCTTCAATATACTGCTTGGAATCGTCGTCGTAGACAACCAGTTCCTCGTAAGCGCCGTCAGACACGTACTTTACCGCGTCGTGAGCGCGTCCGCGGAAGCGGATGACGCCGACTTTCAGTTTCAGATTCGGATTGTTTTCCAGAATGCTGTCAAACAGTTCGTTAACGCTTTCCAAAAAGACAGTACTGTTCTGCGCGGAAGTTGAACTGTCCATTGAGAAAACGATGTCGATCTCATTCTGGTATTCCGCTGACGGCAGAGACAGCGTTACGGTAGTCTCCCTTTCGTCACCGGTAAGGAATGTCGGGTCAGCAGTCTTGGAACCACTGACTTCAAACTCGTTATCTGCAGCGAAAGCGGTAACTACCGATCCAAAGCAGATGAACAAAGCTATTAATATGGATAAAAGCTTTTTCATATTCTTATGCCCCCCTCGTGCATAACAAAACACTAATCCACAATCATTCTACCACTGTTCACACATTAATAGAACTCTAATATCACACAAATTTAAAAAATTTATCGTAATTTGTTTCTAAAAGCTGAACATATCTTGCTTATCTGTACAAAAGCAGCGGATTCCGCTGCTCAGTATCATGTTGATCAGAATTCCATGGTGGCCTTGATTGCCTTCTTCCAGCCGGCTATCAGATCCTGAACCTGCTTGGCGCTCTGCACCGGTTCGAAGTATCTTTCAACCTCGTAGTGTTTGCGCAGTTCGTTCTTGTCACTGAACAGGCCGACGGCCAGTCCCGCCAGCATAGCGGCACCCAACGCCGTGGTTTCGAAGTTGACGGGTCTTAAGATGCTGGTCTGCAGCAGGTCGGACTGGAACTGCATCAGGTAGTCGTTCAGACAGGCCCCGCCGTCGACCTGCAGGGTCGATATCAGCATGCCGGTGTCGTTTTCCATGGCCTCGATGACGTCGTAGCTCTGATAAGCCAGTGACTCCAGGGTCGCCCTGATAAGATGGGCGGTCGTCGTGCCGCGGGTCAGACCGAAGATGGCGCCTCTGGCGTGCTGGTCCCAGTAGGGAGCTCCCAGACCGGTAAAGGCGGGAACGACGTAGACACCGTCGGAGTCCTTCAGGCTTTCGGCTATCTCCCTGCTTTCGGAAGCCCGGCTGATCAGCTTAAGACCGTCACGCAGCCACTGAATGGCGGCTCCGGCCACGAAGACCGAGCCTTCCAGGGCATAGACCACTTCATCGCCGATCTTCCAGCCCACGGTGGTCACCAGGCCGTTCTTCGATTCAACGCGCTTGTTGCCGGTATTGAACAGCAGGAAGCAGCCGGTACCGTAGGTGTTCTTGCACTGACCTTCGTCAAAGCACATCTGACCGAACAGCGCGCTCTGCTGGTCGCCGGCCAGACCGGCAATGGGGATCTGGGTGCCGAAGAGGCTGCTGTAGCCGTAGACTTCGGAGGAAGCCTTGATTTGCGGCAGCATGCCCTCCGGGATGTTCCAGATGTGCAGCAGTTCTTCGTCCCACTGCAGGGTATCGATATTCATGAGCATCGTGCGCGACGCGTTGGTGACGTCGGTCACGTGGACCTGATGGCCGGTAAGCTTATATACCAGCCAGCTGTCGACGGTGCCGAACATCAGTTCGCCGTTTTCCGCTCTCTGCTGGCCGTTTTCAATGTTGTCCAGTATCCATCTGATCTTGCTGGCGGAGAAGTAAGGGTCAACGGGCAGTCCGGTCTTTTTTCTGATCAGATCGGCGTGACCGGCTCTGATGACCTTTTCGCACAGATCGGCCGACTGCCTTGACTGCCATACCAGGGCGCTGTAGACCGGCAGACCGGTCTTTTTGTCCCAGACGATGGTCGTCTCACGCTGGTTGGTAATGCCGATGGCCTTGATGTCGCTGACATTGATGCCGGCCTTCTGTACGACGTTCAGGCAGACGAACTCCACGCTGGTGAAGATCTCATGACCGTCCATCTCAACCCAGCCCGGCTTGGGGAACTGGTTGGGGATCTCCTGCTGGGAAACGGCGACGATTTTCAGAGCGTCATCGAAGATGATGGCGCGCGAGCTGGTCGTTCCCTGGTCAATTGCTAGAATATAATTGCTCATATTATGTAACCTCTTGATTTCTGTCTTTATTCTAACACATCACGGCGGCTTTGTAGGCCTCTTGTGTGCTTCCAAGAGATCAGCTGCAAAAACTTGTTGAAACAGCGTTTTAATGATAAGATAAGGAAGGTAAGGTGATTAAATGAAAAAGCGTTTTCTGTTAATACTTGCACTGTTTATGAGCCTGTCGGTCGTCACTGTCCGTGCTGAAGAAGCCAAGGCTGCTTTAAGCGGCACCATCAGGACGAACGTCAACAATCTGCTCATCTCAACCTATATGGTTGCGGGAAACGGCTATGACAGCGTGACCGGAACGATCAGCTATGACAAGAGCGTTCTGGCATTCTACCAGTACGAAGACCTCAGTCCTTCCAAGTGGAAACTGGAAGTTGATACCAGCAAGGCGGGAACCATCAAGTTCACGGCCACGATGGGAAGCAATCCGATCCTGATCACCAATGATCAGGAAATCATCAAGATCACCTTCATCGTCATTGCCACGGAAGAAATGGAAACCACCATTGCCGCCAAGAGCGCCAAGGCCACCTATACCGTCACCGAGGACAAGGAAGTTGAAGACAAAGACAACATTATCAATCAAGCCGAGATTGAGGAAGCCAAGAGACGCATTGAAGCCGGCGAGGAAGGCGTAGTAGTACCTGATCCGATATATGGCACCAAGATCATCCAGGTGCAGAGCACCAAGACTGATAAGCTTCCTGACTGTGATCAGAAGGTGAAGATCACCAAGCATCAGAGCAGCGACAGTTACCTCAGAAATCTGGTTGCCAGCAAGGGAACCCTTAACCCCGCCTTCAGCAAGTCAACCAACGCCTACCGTCTGGTAATTGATCCCAGCGATGAATTCACCATCAGCTGTGAGACTGAAGACCCGAAGGCTTCCTACAGCATTGAAAGAGAGATCAACAACCAGGTCGTCATCAACGTAATGGCTGAAGACGGCAGTTCCAATGCCTACGTCATCACCATCATCCGGCAGACCGACTACAACTCAACGGACAATCCGGTCAATCCCGGCGGCAGCAATCCTATCAACCCGTCAACGCCGACGCCTACGAATACCGGTGACCGCATCTCGCTGGACATCGTGGAATGGATGATAACCGGAGGCATGGGGATGATCGCCCTGGCCGGGTTCATCTTCGGAGGCCGGCTGATCCATCTGGGATCCCATAACCGCTGAAGCATATTAAAGGAACTTGCGACAAGTTCCTTTTCGTTTGGTTCAGAGGTTGCTGCGGAGATAGGCCAGCAGTTCTTCCTGGCTGAAGGGCGGCCAGTGGGAACCGACAGCCACGGTGAAGTCGATCATCTCCAGCGTTTCGATCAGTTTCTCAAATGGCAAAGGGTCGATGATCCAGTCCGGATAGGCGCCGGAAATGCAGTCGCCGAGGTAGAGGACTCCTCTTTCCGGAATCAGGATGCAGGTACAGTCGTTGGTATGGGATGAGGGCACGTGGAAACAATGAGCATGCAGCCCACCCAGATCGATGTCCAGGCTTTCGTCGAAGACGATATCGGGCAGACTAATGGTGATCTTGCGGTTCTCATATTCCCTGGCGACATACTCATCCGTGCTCAGAAGGCGGGGGATGAATTCGGCGTCTTCCATGGCTTCCCGCAGTTTTCTCCGGGTCCTTCTTTCCGCCACCGAGACACCGCTGATCGCGTGCAGGGCGAAACTGTGATCCCAGTGCCAGTGGGTGAGCACGGTAATGTCCGGTAACGGCAGTCCGCTTTCCTTCAAATCGTGATAAAATTCCCCGACATGCTCGCGGGAGTGCCCGGCATCAACGGCCAGGCAGCGGTGAAAGCCGCGTATCAGTGAAAGCGTCGGACGGTCCCTGTCCGGCTCAAAGGGATAAATGCAGATGTCATCAGTCAGTTTTTCCAGTTTCATGTCTTAATTCTATCATTTTCACCTGCCGTTACGGGCGAAAATACAAAAAAATATTGTATTAGGCGCTGTTGTGCTAAAATATACCTAGCATTGTTTTAGAGGAGAAAGAAAATGAGTAATGTATTCGGAGAGTGTTCTCTGTGTCACCAGCCTCTGACCCCTTACGGTTCACTGGTCTGCGCGGAAGGAACGATCTGCCGTAACTGCGCCGCTCTGCTCTCGCCGTTTCTCACCAAGGCGGAAGTGGCGGAGATGACCCTGGAGCAGCTCAACGGGCACATCGAATACCGCAAAGCCAATGCCGAAGTCCTGAAGGACCTGAAGATAAGCAGAGTCATTGACGGCAGGTACGATCTCTACCGCGATGAAGAAGGAAAGAACATCCTCTTTGTCAAAGGCAGGGACGCTGTCAAGGAGAACGCTGACATCATCCCGCTGACGGCGATCGACAAGATGCAGATCACCAAACAGTACAACAAGAAGGATGCCAACTATGTCGACATCTTCGTCAAGGTCTACCTTCATGACGCTCCCTTCAAATGCGTGGAGTTCATGACCAATACCTTCCCGAAGACCGATGTCAACGTAGAAGCATATCAGCAGGCCATGGATCTGGCCTACGATTATCTGAATAAGATTAAAGAATTAGTTAGCATATAAGGAGGTTTTGTATTATGACTGAATTCAAAAAAGGCAGAGAAAAGAACATTGTCGAAGGCAAGGGAAAGATTGAAAGAGCTGCCGAGGGCCTGGGCGAAGCCAAGTCCGCCAACCGCTCTTCCGGTTTTCTTGCCGGTCTTCTCAACTTCTTCGCTCCGAAGAAGGAAGAGATAAAGGAAGAGATAATTGAAAAGGCAGTTGAACTGTTAGACGAGGTTCATGAAAATGAAAAATAACCGGGCAGTCAGACTGCTGAGCGCCTTACTGGCAGTTCTTCTGCTGGTAACCTTCAGCGGCTGCGGCAAGAAACCTGAAGAAGATCCGACCAGAGGTTTCGGCTACAGCAATACCTACAACTCCGCCAGCTGGACTCATGGCAACAACACCAAGAAGCTGGACACCAACGTCGCCGCCGGCGCCCGCGCCAAGTACACGCAGCTTAAGGGCAACGGCAAGGACGTCTTCACCATCATGATCTATATGTGCGGCACCGACCTGGAGAGCCGCTCCAAGATGGCTACCTACGACATCACCGAGATGGCCCGCGCGACCATTTCCGATAACATCAACCTTCTGATCTATACCGGCGGCTGCACCCAGTGGCACTTAGGCAACGGCAACGTCATTTCCACCAAGGTCAACCAGATCTACCGCATTCTCGACGGCGGTCAGGCTGACCGTCTGGTCGACAACGCCGGCGCCGCCACCATGGTCGCCAACAACACGCTGGAAAGCTTCATCGACTACTGCACCGAAAACTACGAGGCTGACCGTTACGGTCTGATCTTCTGGGACCACGGTTCAGGTTCCGTCGGCGGCTACGGCTATGATGAGAAGTATCCCAACAACGGTCCGATGGCTCCCGCCAAGATCGATGAGGCTCTGACCAACTGCGGTGTCAAATTCGACTTCGTCGGTTTCGACGCCTGCCTGATGGCCACCCTGGAGAACGCTCTGATGCTGGCACCCCACGCCGACTACATGATCGCTTCCGAGGAAGTTGAGCCGGGCATCGGCTGGTACTACACTGATTGGCTGACCGCTCTTTCCAAGAATACCTCAATGTCCACTCTGGAACTGGGCAAGAACATCATCGACAGCTTCGTCTCCCAGACCGCCAAGGACGTTCCTCAGCAGGCCGCGACCCTGTCGATCATCGACCTGGCTGAACTGGAAAAGACCGTTCCGGCCAAGCTGACCGCCTTCGCGGATTCCGCCAACGAGCTGCTGGCCAACTCCCAGTACAGAACAGTAGCGACCGCGCGCGCCAACTGCCGTGAATACGGCACGTCACAGGGCGTCGACATGGTCGACTTCGTTGACCTCGCCAGCAACATCAACACTCAGGCCGGCAAGGAACTGACCGATGCACTGCTGAGCGCCGTCAAGTACAACAACGTCTCAACTTCCATGTCCGATTCCTACGGCATTTCCATCTACTTCCCGTACAACACCACCAAGTACGTCAACAACGTTCTGAAGAACTACAATGAACTGGAGATGGACGCCAGCTATACCAATGTGATCCGCAACTTCGTCAACTATCAGACCAGCGGACAGGTATCTTCCGGCGGCAGCACCAACCCGTTCTCCTCGCTGATGGGCAACTATCAGACCGACTCCTACAGTTCACAGAGTTCCGTTGACCTGATCTCCTCACTGCTGGGCGCCTTCCTGGGCGGCTCGCTGAACGGTCAGTCATCCTCAACCGGTTCCTACAACCCGCTGTACTCACTGGGTCTGGATCTTCTGTTCGGACGCGACATGGATGTCAAGCCGCTGGCTGAATACGTCTATGAGAACCACTTCGACGCTGACCTCACCTGGAAGAACGGCAAGATCGAACTGACCGACAAGCAGTGGTCAATGGTCGATGAGCTGGTCCTCAACGTCTTCGTCGACGACGGCAAGGGCTACATTGACCTGGGCTGCGATGACACCTATACCATTGAAGGCAACGCTCTGAAGGCCGAAGGCGGCGATACCTGGCTGGCCCTGAGCTGCGACGAACAGAACTGGACGGTCATTCCGTACTACTATGTCTCCGCCACCTACAATGAAGACGGCTCTGAGTATTCCATCTACGGAAAGGTACCGGTACTGCTCAACGGCGAAAAGGCGCACCTGATCCTTAACTTCTCCAACGAGAACCCCAAGGGCGTCGTTGCCGGAGCCACCTATGATTACGATCAGCCGGTCGTCGCCAAGAACCTCACCGCTCAAAACGGCGGCGAAGATCTGCCGGCGCTGAAAGACGGCGATGTCCTGCAGTTTGTCTGTGACTACTATGACTACAACGGCAACTTCGTTGACGCCTATCCGCTCAATGATCCGTTCACGGTCAACGGTACGATCCACATCGGTGACATCAGCATCGCCGACTACAAGGTCCTGGCGACCTATCAGTTCACTGATCTCTATCACCAGACCTACTGGACAACTCCGATCAGCAGGTAACCAACCGCAAAGCCCGGAATCTTCCGGGCTTTCTTTCGGCCATGTTAAGAATGATATATAATGGACGGGAAAGGGAGTGATGACATGCTGGACAGAAAGGGGTTTGACAACTGGGCCCAGGACTATGAGGAAGACATCATGAACGCCGCGGAAAGCGACGGCTATCCGTTTGCCGGATACTGGGACATCATGGATCACATTTATCAGACCATCATGAAAAAACCCAGCTGCGCCGTCCTGGAGCTTGGCTTCGGTACCGGCATGCTGGCCAGCCGGCTGTACGATAACGGCTGCCTCATCTGCGGGCAGGATTTCTCGGAGAAGATGATCGAACGCGCTCAGCTTAAGATGCCCCGGGCCCGGCTTTATCAGGGTGACCTGGCGGACGGCCTGGCTGAGGAACTTCAGAAACACCGCTATGACTTCATCGTTTCCACTTACTGCCTTCATCATCTCACCGACGATCAGAAGGTCATTCTGCTCTCCCGGCTGCTTGAACTGCTTAAGCCGGAAGGCCGGATCATCATCGGCGATGTCGCCTTCGAAAGCGAAGCGGACCGGGAAAGATGCGCCCTGCAGGCGGGCGAAGAATGGGATGATGAGGAATACTACTTCGTCGCCGAAAGAATGCGCCGGTTCTTTCCGCAGATCACCTTCCGTGCCGTTTCCGAATGCGGCGCGATCCTGACGCTCGGAAACTGACAATCTGATAAAATGCCATAAGAAAAGGGACTGTACAGCATTACAGCCCCTTTTGATTTCGTTTTATGACACTTTCCGGCTGTCAGAGATCCTGATCGGTACACTTCAGTGTTCGACCAGATATTTCAGAAACTCCTCGGTCACCGACCAGTACTTTATTCCCCAGTTTTCGAAGTTCCATTCTTCCATGTACTGGTTGCACTCATAATCCACGTACCATAACGTCCCGTCACTGATGACGAAGTTGGTAGGGAAGTAGTCGATGTTAAGCCCGGCCCTTTTTGCCAGATCAGCCATGTCGCGGACCTGTTCCAGGTATACCTCGGCGCTGCGGCCGCTTCTGATCAGTTCAAAGACGGTAACGCCTTCGATGTACTGCTTGACAATGCGCTCGTTCTCAACGTCGACGTCGATCATCTCCGGTATCCGGATACCGGTTTTTCTGAGCCGGTCATAGTCATTCAGTTCCGCTTCCAGCTTGTTGCCGAAACGGTAGTACTCACAGGGTTCATGATGGATCTGCTTGATGACGTATTGCCGGCCCTTTCTTTCCGCCAGGTAACTGTAGCCGCCCTTGCCGTGGCCCAGCAGCCTGATCAGCTCATACGGCTGGCTGTTGACGGTGACCAGCTGTCTGTTGTTGCTCATTTCCGATCACCAGATGAACGGTACCAGCCGGTATTTGACCTTCTGACAGTAATCGCTGTAGCCCTTCAGTTCTTTCTGAAGGACTTCTTCCTCATTGAAGATACGCTTTACGATCAGCGGAATGTAGGTCAGCATGATCACAAAGGAAGGCAGCGAGTTGAGGATCAGCGGCATGGAAAGAAACAGGAAGACGGTAGCGGTATACATCGGATGACGGACAATGCCGTACAGGCCGCTGTCGACGACCTTCTGGTCCTCCACCACCTCAATGGTCCGGGAAAGCCAGGCGTTTTCCCTCAGCACCTCGGCGAACATCAGATAGGAAAGCAGAAAGACAATTGACGCAATGACGACAACGGCAGCGGGCAGCCTTATCCAGCCGAAACGCTGATTAAGTCCGGCCAGCACGAAGACCGCCAGAAACATCAGACCGCTTAAGCCGATGACGCTCTTCTGGGTCATTTCCTTTTCTTTGGCGTTCAGCCTGCTTCTTAACAGATCCGGTGCCTTCAGGTACATGACGATGCCGGCAATAAACATCGGCACAAAAAGCAGGCCCATGAACAGCCAGCCTTCCTTCCATTTCAGACTGCCGGCCGGTACGAAAAGCAGACCGGCAACCAGGATGATTCCGGCCAGATACTTGACAAGTGCTTCCCTGAGCAGTTTTCCATCTTTCATATCCCTATGATCTCCTGAGTTTCAATTCACTCTTTTCCCATCCATTATAACAAAAGAAGCGGCTTATGCCACTTCTCCGTGTTCATTGGAATGCTACTGGACGCAGTTGCAGCCATCGATGATGAACTGCCTTACTTCCTCATCGGTATCGAAGACGCCGATGTACATAATGTTGCCCATGGTATTGGACAGGGCATCCGGTACCCGCTGCTGAATGCGGATGTGATCGCGGTACTTGTCCATGTACTGGTCATGATTCAGCACGTAATTGCGGTTGTCGCGGCGGCCGATGAAGATGCAGTTGTGCTTATTGCCCTGACCCTTGTCAGTTTCGTCGTAAGCGATCATGTCAGCCCATATCTCGTAGATATCGGTCTCATTGGCATAATTCATCATCGTCGGCGAAATGCCGCCGGAGGGCCTCATGTTGACTTCCAGAGCGACGAAGTCGCCCTTCTTGCCGATGTGCTGGTCATGGTCCAGGCAGAAATACTCGAAGTGGCACATCCGGCTCCTGACGCCGAAGGCCTTCAGAGTAGCCTTGCCCATTTCCACCAGCTTCTCGGGAACATGGGAGCGGATGTAGAAGACGCAGGTGTCTTCGTTATTGACAATGTCCATCAGGCTGTTGGGAGTGACATTGCCGGTATAGAAGATGACCTCGCCCCTGGAGTTGGTGATCGAATCAAAGGTCACGACCTCACCATAGATGTACTCTTCCATGATGTAGGGCTCAGTAACGCCCGTAGCCAGGAAATTCTTCAGGTCTTCATCATTCTTCAGACGGTAAGTGTGGGCAGCGCCGACGCCGTTATCCGGCTTGACGATGACCGGATAACCGACTTCGTCGATGAACTTGCGGCAGTTTTCGAAGTTATCGACCAGGTGATAGCGGGCTACCGGCACCCCGGCCTTGGCGTAGTTCTTCTTCATCTTGCTCTTGTACTTGACTACCGGCATGTCCTTCTCCTGGAAACCGGAAGTGATGTGGAAGGCGGTGCGCAGTCTGGCGTCGCGTTCCAGCCAGTATTCGTTATTGGTCTCCAGCCAGTCGATCGGGCCGTACTTGAAGATGAAGAAGGCCACGGCGCGGTAGACCTCGTCGTAGTTTTCCAGCGAGGAAACCTTGTAGTATTCATCCAGAGATCCCTTGAGATCATCAGTCAGCTCATTATAGGGAGCATCGCCGATGCCCAATACGCGCAAGCCGTTATCCTTCAGCTTGCGGCAGAAGTTCCAGTGGTTATCGGGAAAGTTTGGTGACAGGTAGACAAAATTCTTCATGGTTCTTCCTCTTTTCTAATCATCGGCCAGTAACACCGGCAGGAAATAGGGTACCTGCTTATGCCACCATGGCCAGTCGTGGTTGACGTCTTCGCCCCAGAAATCAAACCAGATGTTGATTCCCAGTCTTTCAAAATGGTATTTCATGTGCTCATTGCTCCAGGGCTCTTCCCAGGCGCCCCGCCCGCAGCAGACGATCCCGCGGTGCTGGTTGTATTTTTCAATGAACGGGTGACCCGGCTGCATGTTCTGAATGTAGTCGGTCGGTGAATTCCGGTATACGACCTCGTCCATGTAGTCTCCCAGGAAGAAGCTGGCGTTGTAGACCCCGGAGAGGGCCAGACAGCCGTCAAAGAGATCAGGGAAGCGCAGAAACAGGTTCAGGGTATGGGTAGCACCCATCGAGCAGCCGAAGGGCTTGATGCCCGGAAAACCGTCCCAGCCGTTTTTCTCGTTGGTGTAGTTGCGGATGAACGGTACGACTTCCCTGGTGATGTAGTTGATCCACTCCTCGTGTCTTCTGATGCGCCAGTAGGGATCGCCGTTGGTATCGCTCCAGGTTTCCTTGTCAATGGAGTCGATCGCGAAGACCATGCACTGCCCGCTTTCGATCCAGGGGCTGAAGGTCTGATCCATGCCGAAGCCTTCAAAGTCAAAGAAGCGGCCGTCCTGACAGGGGATGAACATGATCGGCTTGCCGTGATGGCCGTAAACCTTGATCTCCATGTCCCGGTTCAGGTTTTCCGAATACCATCTGGTATAATATGTCTCCATCATTCAGCCTCCTTCAGATCATAGAACAGCACATCCATGAAGAAGGGAATCTGCCTCTCCCAGGATGCCTCGGAGTGGAAGCCGCCCGGTACGATCCGGCTTTCCAGAAGCACGCCCTTTTTGACCAGCAGGCCGCAGGTGTGCGAGAAGATGCCCTTGAGATGGTCATACCTGAGTTCCTTTTCCCCGTAGTCGATGTACATGGCGGTGCCCTTGCGGATCAGCGATTTCTCAATCAGCTGATAATAGTCGTTATAGCCGAAAACCAGCGCCGGCGACAGAGCCGCGCCGCGGCTGAAGAATTTATTGTATTTGGTCAGGGCGTAAATGGTCATCAGGCCGCCCATCGAACTGCCGGCAATGAAGGTGTGACTGCGATCCGGCAGGGTGGGATAGTTTTCATCAATGTAGGGTTTCAGTTCCCTGACGAACCAGTCCAGGGTGATCCTGCCTCTGCCCTTGATGAAGCCCCAGTTGGGATCATCGAAGTCAAAGGGACTGTATTCGGACAGCCGGCCGCCGCACTCATCCTGCTCCGGGTGGTGATTGCACTCGACGCCGACCACGATAAGAGGACGCCTGGTCTTGTCCAGGTATTCCTTCATACCCCAGCTTTTGCCGAATGAGGCTTCGGAATCATAGAAAAGATTGTGTCCGTCAAACATGTAGAGAACCGGATACCTCTGCTGAGGGTTTTTGCGGTAGGCATTGGGAACGTAGACATAGACCTTGCGTTCTTCCCCGCCGGTGAGCTGCGGTATGGTTACGGGCCAGACATCGATCATTTCCGGGTTCTCCTTCCTGTTGGTTTTTTGTATTTTAGCACAGTATGAAAACCAATTCAACGGAAGCGGGAAAAGCGTTTAAAAAGGCTGATTGGATCAGCCTTTAGGTTTCGTAATGCTCTTCAGCTTAGAAGAAGCGCTCGATCAGGTCTTTGGAGGAAGCGCAGGTGTCTTCCATGTCGCCGAAGCTCATGATCTCGCCGGCATAGTAGGTGTTGTCCTTGCCCTGAATGGCTTCCAGCTTGTCATACCAGCCGTTGGCGTAGTCTTCGCAGCTGACGTGCGGGCAGTAGTAGGTTTCCTGCTCGTAGAGCCTTTCCCTGATCGGGAAGCCGCACTTTTCGACGTCTTCGACCATGGTCTTAACGGTGTAGCCGTAATCAGCGTCCTTGGTGCCGGTGTGGTTGCGCAGCGCGTAGACCGTGCAGGGGCAGTTGGCCTTCTGGTCTTCCCAGCGGTGATAGTAGACCATGGCGTGTCCCAGTCTTTCCGGAACCATGTTGTCGAAGATGTATGAGGAGATCTCCGGTCCCCTGTTCTCATCGAAGCGGGCGATGAAGTCGACATACTTCTCATGAACGATCCTGGAGAACAGTTCTTTCTCATCTTCTCTGGCGTCGGAATACTTCAGGAAGCCGTCCAGCGGGGTGGTGATGATCAGCTTGTCAAATTCTTCGGTCTTCTGGCCATTGGCGTCCTTGACGGTGACGTAGACCTTGCCGTTCTTTCTTTCCACACCGACGACCTCGGTGTTCAGATGAGCGGGATTGATAAGCTTCTTATTGGCCTGTTCGTAGATGTTCTGGGTTCCTTCCTTCCAGGTCCACAGTCTCAGGTTGACGAACTCGATGGCGGTGGTGACGTCCAGATACTTCATGACGTAGCCGGCCGGGATCTCATCGAAGAAGCCGTAGCCGAATGAGGTATACGGAGCGATGTAGATCCGCATGACTTCCTCAACGCCGTTGAGTTTGCAGAACTTGTCAAACGGCAGCGCCAGATCCTTCAGGTTCGGGTTTTCGCCCTGAATGCGCTGCAGCGGATTATGCATCATTTTAGACAGGCCGTCATATTTGCCTTCAGCAACTCCTCTGTGGCCGTAGCAGTCATAACCGTCATATTTGGTTCTCATCAGTTCGGCGAGTTTTTTCATCTGCTTTTTCAGCTTCAACAGACCAATCAGCTTGCCAAGAGAAAAATCCTTCTTGGGTTCAAACGGGAAGATCTCCCTGCCGGAAGAATCGCGGAAGATCCTTCTCATGTTCGGACCGTCGTCATGGCCGACGCCGGCAAATTCCTCAACTTCATGAACGGCGTGATAGGTGCAGGCACCCATGATGGCGCCGGTTTCGTAAGTGCGCTTTTCACCGTTGACTTCGATCTTCGGGGAATAGCTCTTGCCGCCGATCTTGTTCAGTTTCTCATAAATCGTGTAATTCCGGTAGCCCTTCTTCTGGAGGTACATGGCCGCGGAAATGCCGGCCGGGCCGCCTCCGATGATACAGATTCTTGCATTGGTGTCTTTCATTATTCTTCTTTCCTCTTTCTTGTATCCTTATTCAATTTAATACTAGCACTCTGTGAAAAACTGAACAATTGACATGTTCAGCACGTGAGAGAATCGACTTTTTTAACAAAAATCCGGCGCTGTACTGCGGACGTATTATAATGAAGGTGACATAAAAAGGAGTGATCATAATGCCGCAATTCGTTCACGACGGACTCAGTTTCAGCTATAAGATAGTCGGCGAAGGCTATCCGTTTTTCCTGCTGCACGGCTTAGGTAACAACAATCTGCAGACCCGGGACATGTATCAGCCCATTGAGGGAATCATGTGCGTTCTTCCTGACCAGAGAGGTCATGGGGAAAGCGAAGCCGATGAGGACATGAGCATCGATACCCTGGCTGATGATGTCATCAGGCTCGCTGATCATCTGGGAATTGACAGATTCGCGATCGGCGGCATCTCCATGGGCGCCGCCGTCAGCGTAGCAACCTGCCTAAAGTATCCGGACAGGGTCACGGGAATGCTGCTGATCCGCAACGCCTGGTGCGACAGGACGATGCCGCAGATGTACGTCGATCTCTTCAGCGCTTTGGCAGATGCGCTGAAGGAAAATGACAGGGATGTGTTGCTGAAAAGCCCGGCTTATGAAACCGTTCTGAAGCAGGACAGCGAAACCGCTGTTTCCATGTTCAGTTTCTTTGAAGATCAAATCTCCCTGAAATACCCGGATAAATTCGCTTCCATACCAGGTCAGCATCCCATCAGATCTCTTGAAGAACTCAAGAAGATCAAGATTCCGGTCATCATCCTCGCCAACCGGCAGGATGAGATTCACTCTTATCATTACGGCGAAATCCTTCATGATGCCATCGGAGGATCCGAGTTCCATGAGATCGCCTGCAAAAAAGAAAACAAGGAGCAATACGACTCTGACATCAACCGGTATCTGAGGGTGCTCCTTGCTGAAATTGAAAGATGATTACTTGATGTGGTAGGTGTCTTCCTGACAGGCAAACGCTCTGTCCAGTTTTTCACTCAGTTCCTTCATGTCCATGATCCTGAACAGTTCCACGATGCGTGGATATTCCCTGACGTTGTAGACAATGTCCCGGCCGACGACCAGAAGGTCGAACTTCTGAGCTGAGATCTCTCCCAGCGAGACGTGATCGACTTCGATTCCTTCTCTGCCCGTCTGCTTGAGATACTTCTGAATGTTCAGCTGAACCATGAACGAGCTGCCCATGCCGCCTCCGCAGCAGCACAGTATCTTCTTGATTTCCACCATGACAACACTTCCTTTCATCAGTGGATGATTATCTGATAATTCTATCCGTAATCATTATAATTCAATTGTCAGGAATTATACACATCATAATAAATGAAAAACGGCGGAATCATCCGCCGTTGTTTTGTTCTTTCTCGCCAACTATTCTGTATACATAGAATGGCTGCCAGTCCGAATGTGCCTGATCATGTTTTTTTACCTCTGAGAGAAATTCAGCGGCACCCGCTGCATCGCAGAACAGTCTGCGCTCATACCAATATAACAATGATTCACCTTCCGGATCTACGAGATCGACACCGACAAACTCCAGTTGGAAACGGCTGTTTTCAATGGGTGACCAATCACCGACCAGCATTTCGCAGGGAATGATCTCGTTAATGCTCTTATACTCCTCGTATACCCTAAACAGAGTGGCCTCATCATATTTGCTGATATTCAGGTCAATATCGGTATTTCTGACTATCAGATTCCACTGTTCAGCGGTCTTATCCTTATACAGATAGTAAACTCCGCCAGCATAATAGCCGATTCGGTCATCGATTTCCGTTTTCCGCCGCTTTATTGTCTTGCAGGGAGACAGCAGCAGAGATCGATCAATGCCGTTGTAACCGTCTTCCGTCAGATCGGCAATAACGAAAAACATATAGCAGCCCTCCTAGTTCTTATACAGCGGTATCTCAATTTCCAGATCGCTCAGTGGGAAGCTGCAGCAGGGATGGATGTAGCCGTAGGTGTGGTCGGCTGCTCTTCTGTGTTCCAGGAAGCCGGGTGTGAAGATCTCGCCGCTGATCAGCCGGGAGTGGCAGAAGCCGCAGTAGCCGCTTCGGCAGTGTACCGGAATGCGGATGCCGCTCTGCTCAATGGCGTTTACCAGCGAGGTGCCGGCCGGGCACCTGATCTCATAGGTCACTTCTCCCTGTCTGACTTTCAGCGTATAGACCTTGTCCTTCTGGCCCTTGGGATATTCCTTCAGACGGAAAGGCTCATTGAGCTGGCCGTAGATCTCCAGGCGCAGATACTTCTGCGGTATCTTCAGCTTCGGCAGTTCCTTATTCAGGTAGTCGTACATCGCCTGCGGTCCGCAGACAAACAGCGAGGTATCCTTGTCGGTACGGTATTTCTTGATCAGCTGGGTGGTGATAAGTCCGTGCTCGCCGCCTTCGATCTCTTCATCTTCCAGAACGTCGATGATCTTCAGGCGTTCACAGCCCTCAGCCAGCTGCTGAAGTTCTTTCCTGAACAGCGCGCTCTTGAGATCCTTATTTCCGTACAGCATCAGCATGTCGGCGTCGATGTCGCCGTCAGCGATGGCGTGGGCCATGGAGACAAACGGCGTGACGCCGTTGCCGCCGATCAGGGCCAGTATCTTCTTGCCGTCTCTTAAGCGGTTATAGGTGAAATTGCCCAGAGGAGCGGAAACCCTGACCTTGGTGCCGACCTTCCAGTTTTCCCGGATGTAGTCGGGGGCGATGAAACCCTTCATCAGGGCAATGCTCAGGCGGTAGAAGCCTTCTTCCTTAGCCTGTCTGGGCGAAGAGGAAATGGAGTAGGGACGGTTGAAGTGATGACCGTCGATGGTCAGTTCCACGCACAGATACTGCCCGGCCTGGAAGTAGGCCATTTTTTCGCAGCCCGCTTCCTTATCGGGTTCCAGGTAGTAACTGCAGGTCACCTCATCTTCCATGACCATCTTGGAAATGACCAGATCCTGATAGGCGGGATGCAGCGCCTGAGCGATGCGGTTGGACTTGTAGAAGCTGCTTTCCGGAGTCATCTTGTCAGAAGCCTTTTTGATGATTGCTTCGCGTCTGGGTCCGGTCTTGGTAAACTTCATCTTGTTAAGGTGCTTGATGGCGCTCATTATTCCACCTCCTGCTCTTTCTTTGCGGAAAGAAGGTCACTGTATTTTGTGACCAGCCTTCCGCCGATCAGATTGCCGGTATAGTAGGCCACATTATAGCCGTCGCCGCGGATGTAGTGACCGCCGACGTAGTTAAGGTTGGGTACGGTGATGTCCGCCTGCTCGGCAGCGGTACGGGCCATCAGGTTGTCCCAGTCGGAAAGCCGGTAACCGTAGATCGTGCCGGCCGGAGTGCCCAGATAGCGGGCCATCGTGACCGGTGTGGCGATTTCGATTTCCTCGATGTGCTCTCTTATCTTAAGACCCAGGACCTTCTCAGCGTCGACGATGTACTTCTCGGCCATGTCGGTCTTGTACTTCTCGTAGTTGTATTCATCCAGATCTTCCGGCAGGTCGCTGTCTTCCAGTAAGGCGGTGATGAACAGCGTGCAGGTGCCTTCCGGTGAGGAATCTTCAATGACTTTGTTAAGGCAGTTGACGATGTACATGCCCTTGGTGTCGTACTGCCTGCGGGAATCGGGATCCTCGGAGATGAAGACGGTGTAGTCGTCAAAGCCCAGCTGTTCCCTGGTGCAGTCCAGACCCAGATAGACGGTGAAGGTGGAGATGCCGAACTTACGAGCGTTCATCAGCTTTCTGGTCCTTTCGGGAACGTACTGCTCTTTTGAGAGATTGGCGACCCGGTTGGGCATGATGTTGCTGACGATCTCTTTGGCATAGAGTTTCTGCCGGTGGTTGATCTCCACGCCGATGGCCTTTCCTTCCTCATCGTAGAGGAACTGGGTCACCTCAGCGTTATACCAGACGCTGCTGCCGTGATCCTCGATGACCTTTACCAGCGCCAGCGAAAGCTCGTGGGAGCGGTCCTTCGGCATGGCGGCGCCGTCATTGATGTAGGTAGTCATCATGTTGAAGTAATGGAAGGCCGACAGTTCGTCAGCCGGCACACCCAGATAACCCCAGTAGGTGGACAGGATGTTGACGGCCTTTTCGTCAAAACCCAGTTCTTCCAGAACTTCCTTGACGGAATGGGAGGCCATGCGCATGAAGTCACCGTATTTAAAGGCCATGACCAGCGCGTTGGGCTTGCCCTTCATCTTATAGATGTATTCAATGGCTTCATTGTCGGTCTGCTGGAGTTTGAAGAGATTCTCCAGTTTCTCCCGGCTGCCGGGGCAGTACTGTTCAAACGATTCGATGAACTGCTGTTTGCCGGCCTTCAGGGTAACGTCGTAACCGCCCGGCCCCTTGCAGATGGCGCGGAAAAGATTTCTTTCATAGCACCAGTTGACCTCAGCTCCCAACTCTTTAAAGATGTTGTAGACCAGATCAGGCTTTTCCTCATCGCCGACCATGCACAGTTCGTGCAGGGACGGCTCAAACTCGAAGCGGCCGCGGACAAAACTGGAAGCGCACCCGCCCGGCAGGTTGTGCTTCTCCAGCAAAAGCGTCTTAAGCCCGGCTTTGGCTGTCGTGGCCGCACAGGCCAGACCGCCGTTGCCGGCGCCGACGACAATGACATCATATTGTGTATGCACCGGAAATCCTCCTTTTGTTAATTCTTTCACTATCTATTAAAATAATACCATATTTCTGTATAATGGAGATTATGAAAAAAGTACTTATTCTGACTTCCGAAAAAACCGGCTCCGGCCACAAGTCTTCCGCCAACGCGATCGAAAAGAAACTCAGAGACGCGGGTTATGACTGCCGGCAGATCGACGTATTCCCGTTAATGGGAAGGATCGGTCACGTCATGGAAGACAGCTACATACCCCTGACGACCGGCTCACCGCTGGTTTATTACCTCTGCCAGCGCTTTTCCCAGTTCTTTCCCGATATCCTTCACACCTTCATCTGCATCCGGCTGAAGAAGGAGTTTTTAAAGGTGATTGATGAATACCGGCCCGATCTGATCCTTTCCGTCCACTGCATGTTCACCAAGGCCATCTCCTGGATCATCCGATCACAGCAGCTGAACATTCCCTTCTATATTACGGTCATCGATCTGATCGACCCTCCCAGAGTCTGGCAGGACAGGAAAGCCGACATGTCGTTTCTGCCGAGTGAAGAAGTATACAGATCCTATCTGAAAAAAGGCTTTGACCGTGAGCGGATCATGGTTTCCGGTTTCCCGGTGCGCGATGACATCGCCCCGCGCCGGACGCCGAAAAAGCTCAGCGACCCTCTGAAGATCCTGATGCTCAATCCGTCAACGGATCTGCAGAAGAACATCCGCTTTCTCCAACAGGTATCGCGTCTGGATAATTTCAGAACCAGTTTCATCTGCGGTCTGGACGATCGACTGCATGATACCCTTGTCGGCATGCAAAAAATGGGGGAACTGCCGCAGTCACTGGAGATCTGCGGCTTTGTCGGCAACGTCAATGAGTATCTTGAGGACTGCCAGATCGTATTGACCAAGGCCGGCCCCAACGCAATCATCGAGGCCGTCAGAAGCGGGTGCGCTGTGGTCATCACCGGACACATCAACGGCCAGGAGAACCACAACTACCGCTTTGTCGTTGACAACGGCTACGGTATCCGCTGTGAAGATCCTCAGCGGATTTACGATACCCTGAACGATCTTATCCATAGCGGAAAGCTTAAGGACTGTCTGGAAAAAACGGTTACTCACGGAATCGGCAACGGTGCCGAGGTGATCGCCGATTACGTCAGCAACCACATCTGATTTACGGAAGAATCAACAATATAACAAGGAGCCCTCAAGGCTCCTTGTTTGTTTAGTGGTTACAGTATTATTCTTACTCCGCCAGCTTTTCCACGACGCCGTCCAGATAGCTGACCGGGTAGAACTCGATCTGACCTCTATCGACGGCCAGGTTCAGTCCGGTGTTAATCGGCAGCTGAGCCAGCAGGGGAATGCCGTGTTCTCTGCAGATCTCTTCGGCATGGCTTTCCCCAAACAGGTTGATGCGGCTGCCGCAGCTGTCGCATTCGACGTAGCTCATGTTCTCGATCAGTCCCAGTACCGGAACGTTCATCATCCGGGCCATGTTGATGGCCTTCTCGACGATGATCTTGACCAGCTGCTGAGGAGTGGAAACGATGATGATTCCGTCCAGCGGAATCGACTGGAAGACCGTCAGCGGTACGTCGCCGGTTCCCGGCGGCATGTCCACGAACATCAGGTCGACTTCGCCCCAGTCAGTTTCCGAGAAGAACTGCTTGACCACTCCGGACAGGATGGCTCCCCGCCAGATGACCGGCTGGGTCTCATTATCCAGGATCAGGTTGGTGGAAACGATTTTGATTCCCGTTTCACTGTAGGCGGGAATGATGGCCGTATCGGTGCTGTAGAGTCTTTCCTTCAAGCCGAAACTCTGGGCGATGGAAGGACCAGTGATGTCGGCGTCCAGAATGGCGGTCTTGTGGCCATCTCTCTGCGCCGCGCAGGCCAGCAGGGAAGTTACCAGGCTCTTGCCGACGCCGCCCTTGCCGGAAACGACGCCGATGACCTTCTTCACTGCCGAGTTTTCATTTGTCTTTATGCTGAAGTCCTGCTGCTCGGTTCTGCTGGCGCAGTTCTGGGCGCAGTTGGAACAATCGTGATTGCATTCAGTCATTATTGCGTATACCTCCGAAAGTAATTGTACTATCTGGGCTCATCATTTTCCAACACTTTGATTTTGAAATAAAAATCCGAACCTTCGCCCAGTTTGGAGTTTACTCCGTATTCGGCGCCATGCATGTCCAGAATCGTCTTGACGATGGACAGGCCGATGCCGCTGCCGGGCACATAGTGCCTGGTCCTGTCTGACTTGTAGTAACGCTGCCAGATCTTCTCCAGTTCGTCTTCCGCGATGCCCTCTCCATGGTCGATGACGTCAAACCGCATGGCGTCGCCCTCAAGCTGATAACGCAGGATGACCTCCTTATCATCGCCGCAGTGGTTGATTGCATTGTTCATGAGATTGTATAACACCTGCTGAATCCGGGCCTGGTCAGCCTCAATGTAGCGGTTTTCCGTCAGAGCCTCAACCATGATCCTATAGCCCTCAGCTTCCATCATCTGATAGCTCTGGACCACGCCGTAGACCATGTCGTCGCAGTTGATGATGCCCGTGGAAAGGGCTTCATTTCCGGACTGCAGCTTGGAGATGTCCAACAGATTATTGACCAGCGAGGTCAGACGCTTGGCTTCGTCAATGATGATCTGGACGTTTTCCGGGTTGTTTTCATCGGGAATGTCCCGCATCAGTTCGCCATATCCGGAGATCATGGTCAGCGGCGTGCGCAGATCGTGAGAGACATTGGCAATCAGTTCCTTCTGCATCTGATCAGCCTTGCCCAGATCCTCAGCCATGGCGTCAAGGGTAGTGGACAGTTCCTCGATTTCCCTATAACCCCGGGCGTTGAATTCGGTATCATAACTGCCCCTGGCCAATAAGGCGGCCTGACGGTTTATCTCGCTTATCGGCTTGGAAATGTTGCGGGCTGCGATCATGGCAATCAGCAGGGAGACGATCAGCAGGATGATGCTGATCATTACCAGCTGCCGGCGCAGCGTGGAAACGGTAGCCTCGACGGGAACGATCGAACCTATGACCATTAATCCCACCAGATGGTCTTCTTCGTTGGTCGCTGTAGTCAGATAAATGATGGCCTTGACGTCAGCGTCGTAATAGGAGCGGTCGCTCTTGCCCTTCATGATGCTGAAGCGGCTGACTTCCATGCCCTTGGAATTCATGTAAAGCAGGATCTCTGGGGAATCAGGGCTGCTTACCAGCGGACTGAAAAGATCCTTCAGATTAAAACGGATGCGTAATTCATCGATTACCTGAGCGTTTGATGTGATGATGCTTCCGGAAGACGTATCATAAAGAACGATGGCAGTATCGCGGTCGATGGACAGATCCTCAATTATCTCATCAGCGCTGTCCTCATCGCTGATTTCCGCCTTGACCTGCCGGCCGGTCTTCATGATGTCATTAAGCCGGGAAGACTTGTAGGAGTAGTTCAGGGTAAAGACCTGCAGGATCCATAACAGCGCGATGAAGATGACGGTAAAGGCCAGAAAATAGTAAAACAGCTTCCGGTACAGGGAGCCTGATTTTCTGTTTCTTTTCAACCTGTTATCCGTAACGTTACTGCGCATCAAAACGGTAACCTACCCCTCTGACGGTAACGATGAATTTCTGATATTCGCCAAGTGAACGACGCAGAAGCTTGATATGAGTATCCAGCGTGCGGTCATCACCGAAATAATCGTAACCCCATACTTCGGTCAGCAGGGTTTCCCTGCTTAAGGCCATGTTGCAGTTGCGGCTCATGAAGAAAAGCAGTTCGTATTCCTTGGGGGACATTTCCACTCTTTCGCCGTCGATCTTCACGATGCGGGCGGTATAGTCGATCTCCAGGCCTTCAAAGCTGGCCGTATCGGCTGCCGGCTGACTGACAGCACGGCTGCGGGCCAGAATAGCGCTGACGCGCATCATCAGTTCCTTAACGGAAAAAGGCTTGACGACATAGTCATCAACGCCTACTTCGAAGCCGTGTATCCTGTCATACTCTTCTCCGCGGGCTGAAAGCATGATCACCGGTGTGTTTTTGAACCGGCGAATGGCCTTGACGGCCGAAAAACCGTCCAGATCAGGCATCATGACGTCCATGATAATCAGGTCAAAGTTTTCCTTTTCGCACCGCTCAACGGCTTCAAATCCGTCTGACGCCTCTTCGACGTCATAGCCTTCGAAAACAGCGTATTTACGGATCATTTCCCTGATTTTCTGCTCGTCGTCAACAACTAACAGTTTTGCCATGCTCTCACCTCCGCACTTTCAATATATACGGTAAATGTGATGAATTTGTGGAGAAAAGCTGAATGTTAGCCCTTCAGGCCGTCAGCCTGACGCTGCATGTTTTCGACGATGACATCGTAGATGTCGCCCAGGGAAGCGCAGTATTCCAGCACCAGCCAGGGCTCGTTGGTATGGAAGTGGATCTTGATCAGATCCTCATCGCCCACGGCCAGCAGGCAGTCGCCCTGGAAATGTTCGGTAATGTAGTCGTGGATCTCGTCTTCGTCGAGATCGTGACCGGCAATCAGAAGCTGCGTGTCAAACTTGAATTCCAGCATCTTATTCTCCTCCCTTTTTCAGATAATCCAATGCCCTGAAGCAGTTGAGCGCCTGCCAGGCGGAATAGATGGACAGGGCGACGGAAACGATGATCAGAAGCAGGTTGTTGATCTCGGTAACGCCCTTGCCATTCTGCATGATGGTGGCGTAGCAGTTGATTATCAGAAGTACGCTGAGAGCCAGTGAGGCAAACAGCAGGATGTAGATGGACTTTCTGCCCTTCTGCGCCACGATGATATATCTGCCGATTCTCTTTTCCGGCAGATCGCTGGACTCAATGGTCTGCAGCGACGGCAGGAAACGCTTGCGGTAATAGAACTCGGTAAAGCCGGCCAGTACCAGAGCGAACAGCACGCCGTAAACCCACTTGCCGTAGAAGCCGATGAAGACACCGAGCATTACGGCCAGCAGATAACGGGACTGGAATAGTCCCAGCTTTTTTTCCACATCATGATCGATCAGATAGCCGAAGTGTTCCTTATAGTTCATCAGGATCAGACGGCCTCTTTCGTCCTTTACCAGGTCGACATCGACCGGAGTCAGTTTTCCCAGATTCTGTTTCATAACGATACTCCCTCTACTTGTATATTCTTTCCACGCGTCCGTTGATGTCACAGACGATCTCATCAACGATGGTTCCGCTCATTTGGGCCAGCTGATCGGCTGAGCAGCCTTCACCGATCAGGGTGACCAGATCTTCCCGCCGGCAGTCGATGTCAGTGACGTCGACCATCATCTGGTCCATGCAGATCCGGCCCCTTATCGGCGCTTTCTTTCCGTTAATGACCACGTATCCGCTGTTGGAAAGCCGGCGCGGATAGCCGTCGCCGTATCCTACCGAGACGGTAGCGATCCTCTGCGGCTTATCGCAGTGATAAATGTGGCCATAGGAGAGCCCTTCGCCGGTTTCAACGGTCTTGATCATCTCGATCCTGCTGTACCAGGCCAGCACCGGCTTACGCTGATAGCGCTCGTGGACTTCACCGACGGTAAAGCCCAGTAACATGAAGCCCGGTCTGACAAAGTCATAGACAAACTCAGGATAATTGAGGATGCCGCTGGAAGCGCACAGATGCCTTCTGCCGCAGTCAAGTCCTCTGTCCCTTACTCTCTTCAGGAAGGAGTCGAAGATCTCTTTCTGCTGATGAGTGTACTCTATGTCCTTTTCGTCAAAGCTGTCCGCCCGGCACAGATGCGAGTAGGTGCCGATGACGCGCAGGCCGGCATCGCTGTAGATCTCATCCAGCTGCTCATCGGTAATCTCAGGGTCGACGCCGATGCGGTGCATGCCGGTATCGACCTTTACCTCGATGTCCAGCACGATGCCGTTTTCCCTGGCAAAGTCACTCATGTCCCTGAGCTGCTCATAGCTGGCCAGCGTCAGGATGCAATTGTGCTGGTGAGCCTTCAGCCAGTCCTTTCTTTCGGTATAGCCGAGGATCAGCAGACTTCCCTTCAGACCTTCTTCCCTCAGCTTGACGGCTTCGTTGAGCGCCGCGACGCAGAAGTCGCTGACGCCTTCTTCAGCCATGATCTCAGCGGTCTCGATGTCGCCATGGCCGTAGTAATCAGCCTTGATGACGCCGATGATGCCGGTTTCTTCAGGCAGAATGGCCTGCAGGCCTCTGACGTTATGGCGGAAGTTCTCTTTGTTTAACTCCAGATAACAACGTGATCCGCTCATCTTATTTCCTGTCCAACGCCAGCTGGATCAGCCGGTCGATGATGCTGCTGTAGCTCATGCCGGCCGCCTTGAAGCTGGCCGGATAGAGAGAATGGGAGGTGAAACCCGGAATCGAGTTGACCTCGTTGAAGACCAGGCCCTTGGAACCGTAGAAGAAGTCGACACGCGCCAGCATGTCGCAGTCCAGCAGGCGGTAGATCCTGACGGCTTCCGTCCTGATCTTTTCCTGAAGTTCTCTGGGGATGGTCTTGGCCGGGGTGTTGATGACGGTCTTGTAGCCCTCATACTTCTCGGCATATCCGTACATTTCCGAAGAAACGATGATCTCAAATACTTCGCCGGCTTCGACATTGCCGCCATAGCCCATGACGCCGGCACCGACTTCATAGCCGTCGATGAATTCCTCAACCAGGACCTTGTCGTCATAGCTGAAGGCGTCAGCCAGATATTCCTCAAACTGCAGGAAGTTGCTGACCTTGTGGGCGCCGAATGATGAGCCTTCGCTGACCGGCTTGACGTAGCAGGGCAGTCCCAGTTTCTGTTCGACTTCCTGGAACAGTTCTTCCAGATCATGCTCCTCATGACGTCTCAGGATCATGTATCTGGCCATCAGAACGCCGGCGCTTTCGCAGATCACGTGGGTGAAGTGCTTGTCCATGACCAGCGCGCTGGAGGTCATCGAGCAGCTGACATAGGGAATGCCGTTAAGCTGGCATAAGCCCTGAACGGTGCCGTCTTCGCCGTTGCGGCCATGCAGCACCGGCAGAATGACGTCGACTCTCTGGATGGAGCGGCTGTCCAGCTGGTAAAAGCCGTGATGATCGCAATTGGGAGAAAGGATGACTTCCTCGTTGTCGGGATGCTCCTCCCACTTGTCGTTTTCGATGTCATCGATGCTGCCCTGGTAATGATACCAGCGGCCGTCGCGGGTAATGCCCACCAGATAGGTGTCATACCAGGCCGGCATGTTGCGCAGGATCGAAGCTGTTGACATCAGTGATACCGGATGCTCATTGGCCTGTCCGCCGAATAATACGGCAATCATCTTGTTTTCCATTTCATTCTTCCTCCAGACTGTCGATCAGTGAGGCAAAGTGCATGCCGTTAGAGGCCTTGAAGAAAAGCACATTGCCCTTTTTCAGATAAGGTAACAGATACTGCCGGGCTTCGGCATTATCCGTAAAGAGGCGGTATTCAATGCCCTGGCAGCGCAGATTTTCGCCCAGGGCCTCGACTTCCCGGCCGATCAGCACGACATCGTCGAACTGCCGGAAGTCGATCTCATCGGCTATTCCGCTGTGGAGCTGCGGCGAAGTCTCACCCAGTTCCAGCATGTCGCCGATGACTACGGTCTTGTGGTAGGAACGGTTGTACTGCAGAACCATCTGCAGGGAAGCGACCAGCGATGAAGGGTTGCAGTTGTAGGAGTCGTCGATGATGACGGCGTCCCTGATCTTTCTGAGCTGCAGCCTGTGCGGGGTCAGCTTCACGTTGGCCAGACCCTCTCTGATCTTTTCATATTCGATGCCCAGCATCTCACCGATGCCGATGGCAGCCAGGGCGTTGAGCACCTGATGGCGGCCCAGAATAGGAATACTGTATTTTTTTCCTTTACAGGTAAAGCTGGTGCCTTCATCGTTGAGCTGATAATCCTCAGCTACGATGTCGCAGTCCTGCTCAAAGCCGTAGCCGATGGCCCTGTTCTGCAGGCCCATCTCTTCCAGATGCTTCCTGAGGCCGTAGGAAGCCTGATTGTAGAAGCACTGGCCATTGCCCAGATCGCGGTTGATCAGGCATTTCTGCTCCACGATGCCGTCCATGGAACCCAGCTGGGCAATGTGGGCGGGACCGATGGAAGATATGACGGTGATCTCCGGCTGCACCATGGTGACCAGGCGGTCCATGACGCCGATGTCGTTGATGCCCATCTCGGCAACCATGTATTCAGCATCGTCGTCCACGTTCATGACGGTCAGCGGCACGCCCAGATCGTTGTTCTGATTGCCGAAGGTCTTGCAGGTTTTGAATTTCTGAGAAACCACGCTGTAGACGATGTCCTTGGTCGAGGTCTTGCCGGAGGAACCGGTGACGCCGATGAAGTGACAGGACAGCGTGCGGCGGTAGTGCGCCGCCAGCTTCTGCAGGGCTGCCTGCACGTCATCGACGACGATGATGTTGCCTTCGGGAAGCGGCAGCGGATCATTCTTCTGCCAGAAGGAGGCGGCAATGCCCTTCTCGAACAAACCGGCAACGAAGCTGTGACCGTCGACCTTTTCGCCGATGATCGGCGCAAACAGCATTCCCTCTTTGGCAGCCCGGGAGTCGAAATGGACGCCCTTGATGCGCGCTTCGGGATCGCCGTGCAGCTGCCCGTTGACGATTTCACTGACTTTTTTCAAATCATAACTGATCATAACATATACTCTTCTTCCGGCCGCAAAAGGCCGGAAGCTTTCTAATATCCTCTGTTTTTGATTACTTCGATGATCTCATCCACGTACTGGCGGCAGATCTCATCGCTGATGGCTTCGGTCATGACCCGTACCAGCGGTTCGGTGCCGGAGCATCTGACCAGCACCCGGCCCTCGCCGGCCAGGCTTTCTTCCACCTGAGCGCACTTGGCCAGGACAGCTTCGTCCTTCATGACGGCTTCCTTGTCCTTCACTTCCAGATTCACCAGCAGCTGGGGGTAGACCTTCAGTTCGTCAGTCAGCTCATTGAGCGTCCTGTTTTCCTTCTTCATGATCTCCAGCAGCTGCAGGGCGGTCATCAGGCCGTCGCCGGTAGTGGCGTGGCGGGACAGGATGATGTGGCCGGACTGCTCGCCGCCCAGCACGTAGCCGTTGCGGCACATGCAGTCGTAAACGTACTTGTCGCCGACCTGCGTCTTTTCATAGCCGATGCCGTACTTGTCCAGCATCTTGAACAGGCCCAGATTGGCCATGACGGTGGTGACGACCTTGCCGTTATTCAGTAAGCCGCTGTCCTTCAGATAGCGGCCGACGCAGAAGATGATCTTGTCGCCGTCGACTATGCTGCCGTCGGAAGCGACCGCGATCAGGCGGTCAGCGTCCCCGTCAAAGGCCAGGCCGATGTCATAGTTACCGTTTCTAACAGCCTCGGCGAGGCTTTCCACATGGGTGGAACCGCAGCCGCGGTTGATGTTGAAGCCGTTGGGCTCATTGGCCGTTACGGTGACGTTGGCGCCCAGTCTCTTCAGCATCTTCTCAGCGGTAACGCTGGCGGAGCCGTTGGCGCAGTCGATGATGATGTCATAACCGCTCAGATCACTGGGGAAGTGTTCCCTCAGGAAGGACAGATAGTCTTCCAGAGCCTCTTCACAGCGGTATACCTGACCGATGGCCTCGCCGGTCACGAATTCCAGCTGGCCTTCGCCGTAGATGTATTCTTCAATGGCCTCTTCCAGAGCGGCGTCGATCTTCATGCCTTCGCTGTTGATGACCTTGATGCCGTTATCGTGGTAGGGGTTGTGGGAAGCGGTGATCATGATGCCGCAGCTGTACTGCTGGCTTCTGACCAGATAGATCAGTTCCGGTGTTGAGCAGACGCCTAACAGGAAGGCGTTGGTGCCCAGCGCGGTGATGCCGGCTGCCAGGGCGCTTTCGAACATGCCTCCGGAAAGCCGGGTGTCCCGGCCGATCAGGATCTTTCCGCCCCGGAAATTCTGACCGAGATACTGGCCGATGCGGTAGGCCATGTCGACGGTCAGGTTTTCATTGGCCCGGCCTCTGATGCCGTCGGTTCCAAAATGCACTCTCATATTACGATTCAACTCCTACGATCTCTACTTCGATGTAAGTCCGGCCTCCGGCGATCTCGTACTTGACCAGATTGTTACTGCCGTAGCAGACCAGCGGGGCCTGCTGCTGACCGACGACCACGTTGGCCAGGTCGATGTTGATGGTGATGTCATTGGCGGTGATGCTGTCGAGGTTCTTCTGGGTGCCGTAGATGACGACATCCATCTCGGCGTCTTCCGCGTTGACGACCTTGAAGCGGTACTTGGTATCATCGTAGTTGATCCAGCTTACTCTGACGTTGCTGACGGTCTTGCTGACCTGCTTGTCCAGGGTGATCTCCATGTTTATCTTGGTAACGCTCATCGAGTTGACACCGCTGGGGATGTCGATGTTGGTCGCGAAGACATTGCTGGTGGAGGTCAGCTGCGTGGCATCGATGTTGACGTAGACGGCATCGATCAGATTCAGCACGTTCTTGGGGGCATACAGGGTGACGACGCCGTAGTCCAGCGAAATGGAATCAATGGCGTAGCCTTCCATGATGTCGCCGACCGGTCTGACGATGATCGGGACTTCCTTGCTTACTTCGGTGACGGCTACGCTGGCGTTGACCTTTTCGGGAATGATGTCGCAGGCGACGATGCTGCCGTTGTAATCATAGGCCACCACGCGGGCTTCCGTCGTGAAGTCGGAAGTGTGTCCGCTGGTATCGATCAGCGCCTTGACAAAGGAAATCGATGAAATGGTATCTTCCGAGGCTCTGATCAGAACTTCGGTCGTATCAAAGACCGGTTCGGACAGGGTATACTTGGAAGCCATCTGATTGGTATTGATGAATTCATAGGAAATGTTGAACTTCGACGTCATCTTCTTCTTGATGGTGACGTTGACGCTCGGATTGTTGAGAACGTTGACTTCCAGCTGGGAGTTGAAGTTGCTGGGAGTCAGTTTGATGGAATAGCTGCCTTCAGTCAGACCGGAGAGATCGCAGACCAGGTTGGAGTTGGTCTGGTTCTTCTGCAGGTTGATGTCGGTCATGTCACCGGAAACGATGACATCGCAGCTTTCCGGAACGCCGGAGACCTCATACATCTCGCTGTTGTAGACGATGACGACCGGAATGTTGTTCAGGGTCGCCGAGGTCTTGACGCCCAGAGCCGAGCCTGAGGAATAGTTGACGCCGAAATACATCAGAACGGCCAATGCCAGGGCAAAAAGCTTGGAGATGCGCGGAGACATCAGGATCTTGTTGAGCAGACCGGAGATGCCCCGGGAGATATAGACAAAGATGTTCTCGATGGTAGCGTAAGTACGGGCGGCGTTAGGAGAACTGGCCGCGATGCGCTGAGCTAATTCGAGCTTTTCCGAGGAATCGATTTTCTTCTTCTTATTCTTAGCCATGCTTACTTACCTCCCTTCTCATTCTTCGCATTGTCAGGTGTGGTAACGTTGGTCGTCTTGATGTAGTTGATGACCGGTTCCTTGGGGACGGAGACCTTCTTGACGACGATGCTGTCGTTAAGCTTGTCCTCGTTGACGGCATTGGAAATGACGCTTTCGACGATCTTGCTGGTCTTCTTGTCTTCGGGCTCGATGGCCTTGAAGTTCATGGTCTGGAAGTTCTTCATCTCATGAGTGGACATGTTTTCCAGTTCGTCATCGCCCTTGTGTCCCTTGCTGGAAGCGGCGTAGTCGATTTCCTTTTCATTGATGAAGGAGTCGACGGAAACGGACTGCTGGGAAGTCGGAGTGGCAAAGCTGCCGGCCAGCTGTTCCTTGTTGAGGATGACTCTTTCCAGATAGTCGCGCAGCTTCTTTTCATTCATCTGAAGAAGCTTGCCTTCCTTGGTAAGGGCAACCCGGCCGGTTTCTTCGGAAACGACGATGGTGATGGCGTCAGTCAGTTCGCTGATGCCGATGGCGGCGCGGTGTCTGGCACCGTATCTTGACGGCAGTTCCATGGTCGTGGGCGGGAAATAGGCTGACGCACAGGCCAGCTTGTCGCCCTGAATGATGACGGCGCCGTCATGCAGCGGCGTGGTCGTCATGAATATCGAACAGATCAGTTCCGCGGAAACCAGGGAATTGATTTTGATGCCGGTATCGATGTACTGGGAGAGGGAATGACCCTGTTCCAGGGTGATCAGCGCGCCGGTCTTGCTGGCGGACAGCTGAGCCGTGGCGGTCATCAGCTCGTCGATCAGGTTTTCCTTCTCGCTGCTGGTCAGGGTGGAGATGCGGGCAAAGGCGTTGCTCTTGCCCAGTCTTTCCAGAATCAGCCTGATCTCAGGCTGGAAGATGACGATGATGGCGATGACGCCCCAGGAAACGACCGTTGAGGCCAGCTGGTTGACCGTCTTGAGTCCCAGAAGCTTGGAAACCGCCTGAATGATGATGACCAAAACCAGGCCCTGGAAGGTCTGGATCGTCTTCTGGTTACTCTTAACCACCTTCATGATGTAGTATAAGATGATCCAGACAACTACGATGTCCGCAATTGTCTGTATGTAATGGATAATTGATTCATAACTTAATGTCAGATTCACGTCTTACCATCTCCCTTTCGTTTTATTATACCATAATAAAATCATCATCAAAAATGTTACCCTGAGGTGACACGAGATTATTTTACCACACGGTACCTTCTATCTCAACGGCGAAAAAAAGCCGGAAGCGGCTCTCCGCCCGCCTCCGGTCATCTGCTTCTGATTACTTTTCCGCCAGGATCGGATCAATCGTGGTTTGTATGATCTCCAGCAGGCTGTCGCAGGAACGGTTGAACTTGTCCTGGTCGACATCGTTGAGATGCAGCACCAGCACTTCGCGGATGCCGTTGCGGTTGACCACCGCCGGCACGCCGATGTAGAGGCCTTCCCTTCCGTAACAGCCGTCCTGATAGACGCTCAGGGGTATGATGGCGTTTTCGTTATTTAGTACGGCCAGCACCAGCCGGCACAGGGCCATGCCGATGCCGTAATAGGTAGCCTTTTTCTTTTCGATGATCTCATAGGCGGCGTCGCGGACGTTTTCATAGATCTCCAAAAGCACGCTCATGTCGATGTGCCGCTCATCCAGTTCCTCAAGCAGGCTCTTGGCACCGATGTAGCAGTGCGTCCAGGGGACGAAGGAAGAGTCGCCGTGCTCGCCCATGATGTAGCTGTGGACGTTAGCGGAGTTGATCTGCAGAAAATCGCTCAGCGCATAGCGCAGCCGGGCGGTATCCAGCATGGTTCCCGAACCGAAGACCTGCTCCCTGGGCAGTCCGGTGGCCTTCCAGGCGACATAGGTCATCAGATCGCAGGGATTGGAAGCGACGATGATGATGCCGTTGAAGCCTGAGGCTCTGATCTGCTCGCCGATGCTCTTCATGATCCGGGTATTGACCGCCGTCAGTTCCAGACGGCTCTGGCCGGGTTTCTGGGCGGCTCCGGCGGTGATGACGATCACCGTTGCGTCCCGGCAGTCCTCATAGGTTCCGGCATGGACCTTGATGTGATTGCCGGTATAGGGCAGAGCGTGCTGCAGATCCAGCGCTTCGCCTTCGGTCTTCTCCCTTACCACGTCAACGAGAACCAGTTCATCAAGACAGCTGTGTCCGATCAGAGCATAGGCAAAGCTCATTCCCACGAAGCCGGTTCCGATAAGCACTACTTTTCTGTTCTGGGCCATTGTTTTTACCTCCGTAATTCAACTTCATTATAACGAAGCAGGGCCTCTGCTGACAAATCTTCTGCCGGCGCTTCGGTTGAAGAAGAAGGGTCAAAGGTTTTATAATATAGCCATGGAAAACAGCGTAATAAAAATCAATCTGGACGATAAGGAAATAACCCTGATCCCCACGGCGCACGTGTCAAAGCAGTCCGTTGAGCTGGTGGAAAAGACCATCGATGAGATCCAGCCTGACAGCATCTGCATCGAACTGGATCAGGACCGCTACAATTCCCTTACCGATCCCGATAAGTTCAAAAATACCGACATCGTCAGGATCATCAAGGAAAAGCGAGTGGTCATGCTGCTGGTCAACCTGATTCTGGCCAACTACCAGAAGAAGATGGCTTCCAGCCTCAACAGCACTTCCGGAGCCGAGATGATGATGGGCATAAACAAGGCCAAGGAGCTCAATGCCGAGCTGGTGCTGGCTGACCGCAGCGTCCAGACCACCTTCAAGCGCATCTGGGCCAACATGGGCTTCAAAGACAAGCTGCAGATGGCCAACGCCATCGTTTCGGCGATTTTTGATGACGAAGAGATCAGTGAAGAGGAACTCGCCAATCTCCAGCAGTCCGACATTCTCAACAGCGCCCTGCAGGAAGTTTCCAAGCAGTTCCCCAAGGTAGCTGAAGTCCTGGTTACCGAAAGGGACATGTATCTGGCCAATAAGATCCGCCACGCTCCGGGCAATAAGGTCGTCGCCATCTTAGGCGCTGCGCACACCCTGAACGTACCGAAATACATTGAGCAGGAATATGACATCTCCCAGTTTGACGTCATCCCGCCAAAGAAGACCTCCAGCAGGATCATCAGCTGGCTGATCCCGATCATCATCGTCGCGGCCATTCTGCTGAGTTTCAACATCAACTCCGACATCGGCCTTAAGCAGCTGAAGACCTGGATCATCTTCAACGGTACTCTTTCCGCCCTCGGTGCCCTTCTGGGCGGCGGTCATCCGCTGAGCATTCTGGTCGCCTTCCTGGCGGCTCCGATAACTTCCCTCAATCCCCTGCTGGCCGCCGGCTGGTTTGCCGGACTGACGGAAGCCTGGCTGCGCAAACCGACCGTACAGGACTTCGAAAAGCTCTCCGACGACACCTCGACATTCAGAGGCTTCTGGAAGAACAAGGTTTCCCGCATCTTATTGATCGTGCTGCTCGCCTCGCTGGGAAGCAGTATCGGAACCTTCGTCTCCGGGCTCTCGATCTTCTCATCGTTAATCAATAATCTTTAATACATAGGAAAGAGGTATCACATGAAGAAAAGACTGAACGAATACATCGACGCGCATCAGCAGGAGATCTATCAGCTTGGTGATGCTCTTTTCAATAATCCCGAACTGGGCTTCAAGGAATACCGCACTAGGGAAATCATCCTTGATTATCTGGAAAAGCACGGACTGAAAGCTGACAGGACCTTCTGTCAGACCGGCCTTTCCGTCAGGATCGGCTCCGGCGCCCCCCACATCGGTCTGATCGCCGAAATGGACGCCATTCCCACTCTCGGCCATCCCTGCGCCAGCAGCGTTGATAACGCGGCTCACGCCTGCGGCCATTCCACCCAGATGACTTCCGCCCTGGCGGCTCTGGATGCCGTAAATCAGATCGCCGGCGATCTGCCCGGCACCGTGACCCTCTATTTTACCCCGGCCGAGGAATTCACTGACATGAACTACCGCCGCCAGGCCATTAAGGACGGCAAGATCAGATACGCCTCCGGCAAGCAGAACATGCTGGTGGAACACATCTTCGATGATGAGGATCTGCTGATCCACCTGCACGCCTGTTCGGAGACTGACAGGTACCATTTCTCCATCGGTTCCCGGCTGGCCGGCTTCATCTACAAGCGCATCACCTTCCGGGGCAAGACGGCCCATGCCGCCATGGGACCCGACAAGGGCCATAACGCCCTGAACATGTGCGTGCTCTTCCTGGATGCCGTAAACATGCTGAGAGAGACCTTCCGTGAGGAAGATTCCGTCCGGCTGCACGGCATGATCGACAAGGGCGGCGACACCGTCAACTCCATTCCCTCGGAGGTGGTCTACGAATGTTACGTCCGCACCAGCAACTTCAAGTTCCTCTTTGAACTGAATGATCAGATCGACAACATGGCCAGCCACTGCGCTCAGGCACTGGGCGGCAGGGCCGAGATCGAGGATACTCCGGGCTATCTGCCTCTGGTTCAAAGCGCAGAGCTCAACGAGGTGCTCTACCCCAACCTGCTGCAGTTCTACCCGGAAGATCAGATCAGGCATGGTGAGAGTTCGATGGCCGCCGGCGACGTCGGCGACATCGCCGCCTTCAAGCCGCTGATCCAGTACGGCTACTGCGGCATCGGCGGCAACCTGCACGGTGCCGACATGTACATAAAGGACCGTGAAGAGGTCTACATCACCCAGGCCAAGGTTCTCGCCGACACCGTTTACGACCTGCTTGCTGATCCCGAAAAGGTCAGAAAGGTGACGGAAGCCTTTAAGCCTTCCATGAGCTATGAAGAGTACATTGCTTACCTTGACGGTAAGAAGAAAGGATAAACTATGAGTGAAATTACCATGCTTGATTACATCAGGGAAACTCCCGAGGTGATCCTGAACAACATTGATCACGCTGATGAGATTACCTCACAACTGGTCGATTTCTACCTCGACAACAGCTACGACGGCATCACCGTCATCGCTTCCGGTTCTTCCTGCAACGGCACGCTGTGCGCCGAGGAACTGATGAGAAAGTATTTCAGCAGCGTCAGGATCGTCAATCCCTACACCTTCATTTATCACCGTGATGAACTGGGCAAGACGATGCCGCTGTTCATCTCCCAGTCCGGCTGCTCCACCAATACCCTGGACGCGCTAAAGCACGCCAAGAAGAACGGCGCCAAGACCGTGGCTCTGGTAGGCCGCGATGACTGCGACGCCAAGAAGCTCGCCGATCTCACCGTCAACTACCGCTGCGGTGAGGAAAAGGTCGGTTTCGTTACCAAGGGCGTCACTTCCCTGGCTGCCTATCTGATGATCTTCAGCCTGAGAGTAGCCCTGAACACCGGCAAGCTGAAATACCAGCAGTATCAGGATGCCTTGGAGGAAATGAGAAAGGCCATGAAGCTGCATATCGAAGCCACCGACAAGACCATCGAATTCTTCAATGAACACCGCGTTGCCATCACCGGCTGCAACAAGGTCTGGTATGTCGGTTCCGGTCCGGCTCTGGGCGTAGCCACTGAAGCAGCCCTGAAGACTTCCGAGACCAGCTGCATTCCCGCCATCGCTCAGGAGACCGAGGAATTCCTGCACGGGCCCATCTACCCCTGTGATCCCGAAAGCCTGGTCGTCTTCATCGACAACAGCGACCACCCCTCTTCAAAACGGGTCATCGACTCCGCCGAAGCCGTCCGGACCATCACTGAGCGCATTCTCCTCGTCAGCAACGATGCCAAGAGCGCCGATGAGATCACCCTGCGGCTGTCCGGCCAGACTGACTACCTTTACGGTCCGCTCTACAAGCTGGCCGTCATCCAGACCCTCAGCTATCTGCGGACGGAAGCCACCAACAACTTCCATCCTCATGAAAACCTGCTGAAGTTCCGCGATGAAAACAAGGTCGCTACCAAGAGCCGTAACGACCTGTATCTGGACCTGCAGTCCGAAAAGAAGTAAGCACTCATTATCAAAGCTGAGGCCGCCTGCATAAGCAGACGGCCTTTTCCTTTTCTCTTATTTTCCGATCAATTTCATGAACTTCTTATCGTTCATCTGTTCGTTGGTCAGATACTGTCCATCAACAAACAGGGCATAGGTGGTAACCGGTGTCGGGGCGTTCCGGGCTTCTTCCCGGCTCTGCAGATGAATGGCCCTGAACGGCACGTTTTGTTCTCTGGCTGTTTCCTGCAGCACGGGAACATATCTGCCGTTAAACGGGCATTGACTGGTATAGTAGAGAACATAGCCCTTTTCTTCAACATGCGGATGTCTGGCACAGTCCCTGAACCGCGGCTTGGCAGCTTTCTGGTCAAAGGGCAGATACCACAGCTGAATGCCGTTATCGGCTTCATCACTTACCTCAAAGCCCCGGTGGGCCAGAAACTTCGGGTCAGCAAGGAAGGGCTTTTTCTTGGCAGAAGAGAGAATGCACAGTCCCCTGTAGCCCTTCTGGCGGCTGTCGGTCATGCACATGTCCAGCAGTTCATTGCCATAACCATGGCCCTTGAATGAACCGGAGACCCACAGGCAGTCAATGTACATGTAGCCTTTCGCCTCAATCGGGTTCCAGGCGTTTTCCGCCGGAATATATTCAATGAAGCACTTGCCCCGTTCGGCGCTTTTCAGAAAGACCAGGCCGTCTTCAAAGCGCTCAGCCAGCCAGGCCTTCTTGGAAGCGACCTGAACATCGTTATTGTTGGAAATGGCACAGCAGATGTGCTCGCTTTCCAGATTATCCTTCGTAACTCTAATGTATTCCATCACTTACCCCTTATTTAATTCCTTCAATATATGCTCAAGCTGCTGGAGATCCTCGATCATGTAGTCAGCCTTCGACTGATCCATTCCAAAGGTATAGTCCTTCCGGGCAACAACCTTCATGCCGGCGTTAATCCCGGCCAGAATGCCGTTGGGAGAATCCTCGACGACAAGGCATTCATCGCTCTTCAGACCGAACTGATCCCGGGCGTACAGATAGACGTCGGGATAAGGCTTGCAGCGGTTGAACTGATAACCGGAAACAGCCAGATCAAGATAACCGCGGATATCGCACATGTCGATCACCTTGTCAACATAATGCTGGGAAGATGAGGAGCAGACCGCCAGCCTGTAACCTTCTTCCTTCAGCTGACACAGTACCTCCGGAACCTCCGGAAACATCAGCTCGTCAAAGGGGTAGTTTTCACGCTCGCTGTCTATCAGTTTAACCCATCTGTCCAGCAGTTCCTCCTTGTTGTCATCCGGATGCATATGCGATTTCAGAATGGCCCGCCAGTCCATGCCGGCACCGATGCCGATGATAGAGGTGAAGGCGGAAAGGTCGGTCTTGTAATGGTGTTCCTCAAGAAAACGGGCGTTCAGCAGCTTTTCATAGGCTTCACTGTCGACCAGTACACCGTCCAGATCAAATAATATTGCCTTTATCATAAGCTGCCCTCCCGTTTCTTTCGCACTCTTATGATAACTGTTATTCTGTCGCCGACGCAACGCTTATGATTTTCTTCCGTAAAAAAGGAGCCTGCGCTCCCTGTTAATCAGTCTTTGGTTATCTCTCCCGGCCAGGTTATGATCCCGCCGAATTCCATGATGCTTTCATAACCCATTGATGCCAGCTTTTCCGCCGCCTGCTTGCTGCGGTTGCCGCTGCGGCAATATACCAGGATCAGCTGCTGCTTATCCGGCAGCTGCTCTGGTTCAACCGTGCCTATCTCCTCGTTGGGAAGGCAGATGGCATCAGGAATATGTCCTTCCGCAAATTCGTCCGGCCTGCGAACATCAAGAATGATGTACCCGGTTTCGCTTTCCATGATCTCCATGGCCTGCTGCTGAGTGATCTGCTTGTATCCAAGCTTGTTCTGAACAGCGCAGCCTCCGATCAGCAGGCACAGCAGCATAACAGCCACCTTCTTCATCACTGACCCTTACGCCACGGATTATTGGGATCCGGATCAGTGGGGTCCCAGCCGCGGTTGGGAGAATTGACGTCGATCTGTTCCAGCCACTGTACCGGTATGGTATCACTCGGGTCATCCTTGATGATGACGGTCGTACCGATTGGACAGTTGTCATAGATCCACTTGACGTCGATTACTCTCAAGCGGACACAGCCCATGGAAGCTGCCGTGCCCAGTTTGTTGTATTCCAGATACTCCAGAGAGTCCGGCTTGTTGTTTTCGAAATAGGGAACGGAATGAAACAGGCAGGTAGAAATGATTCTGGTGGCGTACTGACCGTACACGCCGCCGAAGAGCCATTTCCAGCGGTAATTTACCGGCGTCTGCCAGGTGCCGATTCTCTTCGGCGTGGAATCACCGGTCGAACAGGTGAAGATCTTCAGCAGGTCATTGTAGTCGCTGCCGTCCCAGCGGTAGATACGCACCGTCTGGTTATGAATGTTGACGATCAGCTTATAGTCAAAGCCATTGGGATGATGAGGATAGACGGGCGTCAGGTCACTTTCGCTCTCCACTACCGTCAGGGTAAAGTCCGCTTCCGAGCGGTTTCCGGAAGCATCCTGGGCCACGAATTTCACCGGATAGGTTCCGGCGGTATTCCAGTCATAGGTTCCTTCCTGCTTCAGAATGATGTGGTCGTCGAGATTGTCTTCGACAATGGCATAGGGAAGCAGGTCAATGGTCTGGCCCTTGACGATCTGCTCGCTGTCATGAAGAACGGTGATCACCGGTGCGGTGATGTCACTGACCGTCACCGTCACATCCCGGCTGAACTCTTCTTTGGTGTAGACCTGCTGAAAGCGGACGGTAACCTGCGTCTGACCCAGCTGGCTGGTGTCAACGGTTTCATCCGCATTCAGTACGGTGATGTTCAGACTGTCCCTTACCAGATCCTTAACGGTCATGGTTTCCCCGTAACCCGCCTTGTCATCCAGAGTGATGTCATACTTCCGGCGTTCAAGATAGTGCTGATAGGTATAGAATGACAGTCCGCCCAGAATGAGCAGCAGAATGATGATCAGGACGATTTTCTTTCTCATGTTCGTTCTTCCTTACTGTTTCAATTTACTAAAGAAAAGGGTCTTTGTAAAGTCCGCTGACTCTTCAGTCCCTTTTCTGTTTTTCTAATGAATCGGTGTTCTTTCCACAAACCACTTGCCTTCTTCCAGAAAGAGGTAGCGCTGCTGGCTGCCGATCCGGCAGGTATAGCGTAATCCCATGCCCCCGCTTCTCAGGGAAGCGGCCGGAACGATCTGGGTGATGCGGTCAATGGCGTAGCGGCTGCCGTCTTCCCAGAGGATGTAAAGCGGTTTGATCTGTCCGGTGCGCTGGTACAGGCAGATCACATCGACAAACTGTTTCATATGCTCTGATTCCTCCTAAAAATACGATTCCGGAAAGATGACGTGCTCACCTTTGGGGTCAAAGCTGCTCAGCGGCTGATCCATCAGCATCGACAGCCTGCGGATGCTGTAGAAGCCGTAGCGGCTGCGGATCTCGTCGATCACCCGTTCCAGTTTTCCTTCCTTCTGCCGCTGCTTCTCATCGGCAAACAGCGACAGCTGCCGGCCGTTGAAATTGCTGACGAGCTTTCCGGCTCTGACTCCGACACTTCTTAACGGTTTCTGCCAGTGATAATTGTTTCTGTACAATGTCCGTACCGCCTTCATGATCTCACTGGCCAGATCAGTAGGCTCTACGGCCATCTGCCGGCTGAAGCACAGCAGTTCATTGGTGCGCAGGTAAATGCTCACCAACCGGCACTGAAAGCCATGATCGCGCAGCCGGGAAGCAACACTTTCCGCCAGCACATACATGACGATGTCCAGATCCTGTTGGCAGGCCAGATCGCGGTAACAGGTCACGCTGTTGCCGATGGACTTGATGATCTCGCTGCTGTCGTAACGCGCTACCGGAGAGTCGTCATAGCCGTTGGCGAATGACCATAGTACTTCGCCCCACTTGCCCAGGATCTTCCGGAGTTTTTCCGGAGAACACTGAGCGATCTGCCCGATGGTGTTGATGCCGTTTTCCGCCAGCCGGCGCTGGCTGCTGCGGCCCACATAAAGCAGTTCGCCGCTTTCCAGCGGCCAGACCAGCTGCCGGAAGTTGTCCCGGGAGATCACGGTCGTGAAGTCGGGCTTGCGCAGATCGGACCCCAGCTTGGCGAAGATCTTGTTGAAGCTGACACCCACCGAAGCGGTAACGCCCAGCTCATTGAGGATGCGGCGGCGCAGAGTGTCGGCAATCTGCTCTCCGGTTCCGTAAATGCCGCTGCCGGTCACATCCAGCCAGGCCTCATCCAGCCCGAAAGGCTCGATAAGATCGGTATAATCATGAAATATTTCCCGCACCCTTCGGGAAAACAGCATGTATCTGGCGTAATTTGGCTTGTAGATGATCAGATCAGGACACTTCAGCTTGGCCTGCCAGAGCGCCTCACCGGTCTGGATTCCGAACTTCTTGGCCGGCTGATTCTTGGCCAGAATGATGCCGTGACGGGCGTCGACGTCACCGCCCACCGCAATCGGCTTTCCCCGGGTCTCGGGATGATAAAGTTCTTCCACCGAAGCGTAGAAGCTGTTGAGATCACAATGAAGTACTGTTCTGTCCATATCTGCATTCTAGCACTTACTTGAATATAATTCAATATGGAAACTTGATTTATTTTCAACAAACGTGTATAGTAAAAATGGATGAAAAGGAGATCACAATTATGAAATTCGCCGCAAACCTCCGCTATCTGCGCCGGCTGAACCACATCTCCCAGAATGAGCTGGCGGACCGAATGGGCTACAAGTCCTTCACCACCATTCAGAAATGGGAAGACGGCAGCGCCGTACCGCCTTACAAGACCATCGTCAAGCTGGCTGATTTCTTTCAGGTTGACGTCGACGGCTTCATGAACAGCGACCTTACCGCCGGACTGCAGAGTGAAGTTCCCATCCTGGGCGTCGTAAGAGGCGGCCAGCCGCTGGAAGCCCAGCAGCAGTACATCGGCTTTGAGCATGTCTATCCTGACGACGCCCGTCATCCCGACTGTTTCTACCTGCAGGTGGTCGGCGATTCCATGAAGGATGCCCGCATCCTGCCCGGCGATCTGCTCTACGTTCACCGCCAGGACTACCTGGATAACGGTGACATCGGCGTCGTTTTGCTGGACAATCAGGAAGCTACCGTCAAGAAGGTACTCTATAAAGACAACTGCATGATCCTGCAGCCGGCCAACGATGCTTACGAACCAATCGTTCTCAATAAGGAAGACATGCAGAGCCGCCATGTTCAGATCATCGGCAAGGTCCTGCACAACCGCATCAAATTCGCATGAGATATCTTCTGGCATATCTGCTCATCATCAACATTGCTGCGCTCATCATCATGGCAGTTGACAAGGTCAAAGCCCGTAAAAACCGCTGGCGCATCAGCGAAAGGACGCTGTTTCTGTTGGCTATGGCCGGCGGAAGCATTGGCGTACTGGCCGGGATGAAGATGTTTCGTCACAAGACCAGACACCTCAGCTTCACCATCGGCATTCCCGCCATACTGATCGCTCAGCTGCTGATTGTTTACCTGATATCAAGGGGAGGTAATTGATATGAAACTGTTAAGAACCGTTATGATTGCCCTGCTGCTGTTTGTTTCAGCCACTGCGGAAGTTTCAGCCAATTCAGCGCTGATGTACTGGCAGGGCAGCGACGGCAGCGATGTCTACATGCTGTCGGAAGACTGTCCGGTTACCGTCAGCCACGAGAAGCTGACCTTCAACATCAATCAGCTGCCGGAATGGTACAGTTTTGAAGCCATTCAGTCTTTCAATGAACTGGACAGCAGCGTAACGGCAACTTATTCATTCCACAACCCGGCTGATTACGATGTTACCGCCACACTGTATTTCCCCTTCGGCGAAAGTCCCTATTATGCTCAGGCCGCCAAATTTCTCAGTTCCGATCGCTATCTGATCACCGCTGACGGCAAGCCGGCTGATAAGCAGCTGCGCTTTCATTATCAGCATGGCGAATTTGATGTCGCCGAAGCGATCCGGCTTCTTCAGAATGAGAAGATCCATGACGACCTGTTCGACGGCGATGCCGTGATCACCAGATATGATTATCATATCGAAACATATGAGGGAATCTATTGCGACATGGTCATGACCAAGGGACATGTGGCCTTGATAAACCGTCTCAGCGGCTA
>JAFRZA010000033.1 GCA_017442805.1 Erysipelotrichaceae bacterium | reverse complement strand
GCTGAATGAATTCTTCGTGATCATTGATATACTGTTCCAGCTGTTTCTGGTACTTGCTGAGTTTGAAGAAGTAGGATTCTTCCTTTTCCTTATGAACTTCTCTGCCGCAGTCCGGGCACTTGCCGTCCACTAACTGCGAATCTGTCCAGAAAGACTCACAAGGGTTACAGTACCAGCCTTCATATTCGCTCTTGTAGATGTCACCCTGCTCGTAAAGCCTGCGGAAGATTTTCTTGACCTGAGCTTCGTGGTCGTCATCAGTGGTGCGGATGAAACGGTCGTAGGAGGTATTCATCAGATCAAAGATCCGCTTGATCTCAGCGGCCTGAATGTCAACAAACTGCTTGGGGGTCAGTCCGGCTGCCTCAGCCTTTTCCTGGATCTTCTGGCCGTGCTCGTCGGTTCCGGTCTGGAAGCGGACGTCGTAGCCCTGCGCCCTCTTGTAGCGGGCGATGGCGTCAGCCATGATGATCTCATAGGTGTTGCCGATGTGCGGCTTGCCGCTGGCGTAGGCGATGGCCGTGGTAATGTAATAGGGTTTCTTTTCTGTCATGTTCAATACCTCCTCAAAAAATAAAATGGCACCACGATAAAGGACGTCTTCAACGTGGTACCACCTTCTTTGCTTCTCAAAACGTTAACGCCGTCTTACGTTCCTGCCTCAAGGACATCGGCAGGACGGTTCCCAGACCATGTTCACAGTCCGCTTCCGATGCCTCGCACCATCCGGCACCTCTCTTAAGCCGCTTTCTGCTACTCTTCTGTTCACAACCTGTAGTTAAAATATACAACACTTTCCCACCAGGCGCAAGACGGCTCTTTTCTTTACATCAACAGGCTCAGAAACTATAATGAAAACAACAGAAAAACAGGTAATGACATGGACGAAAACATACTGAAAAGACTTAGTGAATTAAATGAAGATGATGACAAGGACCGGCTGCCGGACCGTGAACTTACGGTACGCGCTCTTAAGCTGTTGCAGACGCTGCTTTTCCCCGATTACTTCCATTTCTGCTCACTGACTGATCCTCAACAGATCCTTGATCTGGCCAGGGAACAGCTGGCTGACCAGATGAAGTGGGCTTATGGGCTGGCCGGAAAAGAAGCGGATATCAACGGCGTCATCGATCAGTATGTGGAGATGCTGCCGGAAATCAAGAGAGTCCTGCTGACCGACATCCAGGCCATCTATGACGGCGACCCGGCGGCTACCAGCAAGCAGGAAGTCATCATTACCTATCCCGGCTTCTACGCCATCCTGGCTTACCGCCTGGCTCACGGCCTCTATCAGCTGGGCGTGCCGATCATCCCCCGCATCATGACCGAATACGTTCACGGCAAGACCGGCATCGACATCAACCCCGGAGCCACCATCGGCGAATACTTCTGCATCGACCATGGCACCGGCATCGTCATCGGCGAGACCGCCGTGCTCGGCCACCACGTCAAGCTGTACCAGGGCGTCACGATCGGTGCCCGCAGCTTCAAGATGGATGAAAACGGCTTCCCGGTCAAGGGAGGCAAGCGCCACCCCAACATCGGCAACAACGTGGTCATCTACGCCAACGCGACCATCCTGGGCGGTGACACCTTCATCCCCGACAACATGGTGGTCGGCGGCAACAGCTGGATCCTCCACACCCCGGAAAAATGACCGCGGAAGTTTAACTGAACGGTACTGCCCGTCCATCAGGACGGGCTTTTGTTTCCCGTAAATCACTCTGCTTGTACTGCCGATTTTGGGCAGAATATAATTAAGTCATGAAAACCGCAGGAAAAGACAACGTCTATAATCATTTTTCCAGGGATAACCTTCCCGCTCTGACTGTTTCAGACGGTGAGACCTTTAAGGTCGAGACCCAGCTTAACGGCGGAGCCTGGCTCAACAGTCTCAGCGCACTCTGGGATCCCTCAAAGTCAAGAGGACCCAATCTGTGCACCGTGATCGCCGTCGAAGACGCCCATCCCGGTGACACGCTGGCTGTCCGCATCATCGATGTCCGGCCGGGCCGGCTGGGATACACGGGCTTTGCCGGCTGGCGCAATAAGCTGTCTCAACTCATCTATCCCAATGACTGGGATGTGGTCACCAAGACCGTTGAGATCAGAGACGGCTATGTTGAATGGTCTGATCAGCTCAGGCTGCCCGTCAGACCGATGATTGGCACCATCGCCACCGCCCCTGCCGAAGGGCAGCAGACTACCCAGTACGCCTATGAAAACGGCGGCAACATGGACGTTCAGGAAGTGACTTCCGGAACGACCATTTATCTGCCCATCAACGTCGAAGGCGCGCTGCTGCACGTCGGTGACTGCCATGCCATCATGGGCGACGGCGAGATCCCTCACGGCGGCGCCATCGAGTGTCAGGCGCTTGTCACCCTGCAGGTCTCGCTGATCAGAGGCCGCAAGGGCAATAAATGGATCCGGCTGGAAAATGACGAATACATCATGACCATCGCCAACAGGACCGGAATCAAGGATTCCTTCTGTCAGGCGACTCATGAACTGATCGACTGGATGTGCGAAGACTACGGCTTCACGCCTCAGGAAGCCTACCTGCTGCTGGGACAGGTGCTGGAAGCCCGGTGCACGATGCTGCACGGAGACGACGAGCCCTTCTCCCCCTATGTCTGCAAGATCAGAAAGGAATACCTGAAGCCACAGGAGAATGCGCCATGGAAAAAAGAATAGGAATCACCATGGGCGACGCTGCCGGCGTCGGCCCGGAAATCATACTGAAGGTCATGGACCGTTACCGTGACGAAGCCGTCATCTACGGATCTTTTGACGTGCTTGCCGTCTGTAATGAACGCTTCGGCTGTAATTATGTGCTGAAGCGCATCGACAATGCTCAACAGGCTGAAGCCGGAAAAGTCAACGTCATCGACGTCACTGGTCTGAAATGCGCCGACTTTACCGTCGGACAGCTTTCCGCTCTGTGCGGCGAGAGCGCCTTCCGCTTTCTGGAAAGAGCCATCTCTGACGCCATGGAACAGAAGATCAGCGCCATCGTCACCTGCCCGCTCAACAAGGAAGCCCTGCGGATGGCCGGCCATGACTATGCCGGCCATACCGAGATCCTCAGGGATCTCACCGGGGCTGACAGGTGCGCGATGCTGCTGTGGTCAGAGAAACTGAAGACCATCCACGTCTCCACTCATGTTTCCCTGGCTGAGGCGATCCGCCGCGTCAGTAAGGAAAGGATCGTGGAAGTGACCAGACTGGCTCACGACATCCTCATTAAGGCCGGCTTCAGCGAACCGCGGATCGCCGTTGCCGGACTGAATCCCCACGCCGGCGAAAACGGGCTGTTCGGCCGGGAAGAAATTGACGAAATCATTCCCGCCGTCCGCCAGCTGACCGCGGAAGGCCTTAATGTCAGCGGTCCGCTTTCTCCGGATGTCGTCTTCCTCAAGTGCGCCAGAGGCGAATATGATCTGGTCGTCGCCATGTACCACGATCAGGGCCACATTCCCCTGAAGCTGGCGGACTTTGACGGCGGCGTCAACATTACCTGCGGTCTTCCCATCATCCGGACTTCCGTCGACCACGGAACGGCCTTTGACATTGCCGGCCGGTTCATCGCCAGGGAAGATTCGCTTCTGAAGGCCATTGAAGCTGCCCGGATGATCGCCGGACAGTAAAAGTGATCTTCCTTACAGTATTTTCCACGGTCCGTTTCCGGGCTGTTTTTCTTTCCGAAGGAAAACAGCCGGTCTCCCGGCTGCCCGATGTCATTAATCATTCACTATTCCTCTTCAGGAATCAGCCGATCTCAAAGAGATCGCGCGGGAAATTGGTGAGGAATTCCGCCCCGGTATCGGTGACCAGGATCATGTCCTCGACCCGCATGTATCCCTCATTGGGGAAGAACATCTTCGGTTCGCTGCAGAAGATCATCCCCGGCTGCAGAATCAGGTCCGTTCCCGGAATCAGGAAGGGTACTTCGTGTACTTCCGATCCGATGTGGTGGCCGTTTCCGCCCGGTTCATCGCGCTTGAAGCGCAGGTAATCGTAATAGCCCAGTTGTTCAGCCTTGTCGCAGATCAGATCGTAGAGATCGCCGAAGCTGGTAACGCCCGGTCTGATCTGGGAGACCATGTAACATTCCGCGGCCTGAAGCGCTTCATAGCCCTTTCTGACCAGTTCCGGAGCCTTGCCCCAGTAGACGGACCGGCCCCAGTCGGAACAGTAGCCCTGATCCATGTAGCCGATGTCAAAGGCTACCATCGTTCCCTCGACCAGCTTTCTTTCCGGTTCAAAGGGTTCGATGTTTTCGGCGTTCTTCGTGCCTCTGGTCTTGAAACCGCAGGTCGGCGGGAAGGACAGGTCCTGAATGCCATGGGTCAGACCATAATCGATGATCCCTCTTTCGCATTCAAACATCGTCATTCCCTCATGCATGTGTCTGACTACGTACATGACGGCATCATCGGTGAACCTGCCGAGTTTTCTCATCTGCTCGATTTCCTTTTCGTCCTTGATGCGGCGGATACCGTCAAAGATGGTTTCAACACTGCAGGTCTGAATCTCGGGATCGACTTCCTTCAATGTGCGGACAAACCATTCGTCGCAGTCCCGGCCGATGCCGATGCGCCTGTCGTCGACGATGTGGCGCAGTTCGTCTTCAAACTGGTCCATGTAGCTGACGACAACGTCATTTTTAGTTGTATCAAAGTGATCCTTCTTTGAGGGAATGGTCAGAATGGTCGTCTTTCCTTCCCGGTTCATGTAGATCATGACTTCCGGAATGATGTGCGATCCGGCCACCGGAACATCCAGGTTGAAGCAGTAGCGCTGCCAGAAATAGGACGTGCACTCCGCCAGATACTGGAAATTGGCTCCTCCGGCAAACAGGATGCCGTCCAGGCCGGTTTTCTGAAATTCCGCAAAACACTTCTTTCTTCTCTCGCTGATAATCATAGTTTCCCCTTTCCGGTAAGCCTGCTGCCTACCGTGTGTTTGTTTCCCCGGTCTTGGCCAGAGCGCTGCTGCAGCCCGCCGCCAGGATGAAGGCGACCGTCGAGTAGACGAAGGAGCCGCGCGGTGAGACTTCATAGACAAAGCCTGAAACCAGAGAACCGACAATGGTTCCGATGTTGGAAATGGAGTTGTACACTCCTACCACCGGACTCTCTGATTTCCGGGAAAAACCGTTAAGCATCGACTGCAGCAGCGGCTTGTAGACCGCGTTAAAGCCGAAGAAGACGACGTTGAGAATGATGAAAGGCACCACGGCGTTGATCAGAACGATGCCGGTCATCATCACCACGCAGATGCACAGAACGTAGATGGTCGAGCGGCTGATGTCAGTCCGGTTGAGCAGATAGCGGCAGATCGTCGAATTGGCGATCAGCGTTATGATGCCCACGCCGCCCTTGAGATAGCCGTTATAGGAGGGCGGAAAGCCGTACTGGTCCTTGATGAAGTAATTGAAGCACTGCTCATAACAGACCGAAGCGAAGCTGGTCAGCATGCAGACCATCAGGAATAATACGAAGGCCCGGCTGAGGTCCTTCTTCGGCAGAATGAAGGCCTTCAGGGGGTTGGCGTCTCTGAGCAGCTGGCCCGGCCGCGTCTCTTCGCCGCTGCGCGGAACGTCCTTCAGAAGAAGAAAGTGCAGCGGAGAAAGCAGCCACAGACCGGCGACTTCAATTCCCAGGCAGAGCTTCAGCGAAACATCGCCCAGCAGTCCTCCGACCAGGTAGCCGAAGGCGCTGAAGATGGCGTTGACCGTTGCCATCGCCGCCAGCGCGGACCCCTTGTTTTCGTTTTCCGCGTTTTCCAGGATGTAGAGAATGTGGGAGACGCTGATGCCGCCGATGAAGGCGCCGGCAAACAGCCTGGCCACCACGACATCCGCAACGCTGTCGGAAAAGAAGAAGAAATACAGCTGACCGAAGCCGTAGCCGATATAGGAAAGCGTCAGCACCCGGTTGGGACCGATCCTGTCCGCCACCTTGTTCCAGAACGGCGAGAACAGAAAGATCGCAGTAGCCATCGAGGCAAAGGCGACGCCGAAAATGTAATCGGGAAGGCCCAGCTGCTGATAGAACGTCGGCTCTACCGGGTGGGCGAAATTCGCCACCAGGGAGTAAATGGCGTTCATGATCAGCAGACGCAGTATCGGATTCCTTTTCATTTTCTACTTTACGAGATGGAAGCGGTCCTGTCTTCCGGCCAGGAAATAGACTTTCCCGCCTCTGACCAGGACATCGGTCTCCGCTCCGAAGGTCAGTTCCACGCCCCAGCTTTCGACCGGGCATTTGACGTTGAGTTCCAGAGAGTAGGCCGTGTTGTCATACATCGGGTAATCGCCGTTTCCCTCAACGCCGCCCTGCTTGTCCCACAGACCGATGGTCGGTCCGGCTGCGTGGCCGTTGAAGCCGATCGGATGAGTATACAGACAGGGAACGATGCCCTCTTCCCTGGCCTTTTTAAGGGAAGCCGCCAGGATCTCGTTACCGGTGCGTCCGATCCGGAATTCGCCGATGGTAATGTCCTGGAAACGGTTGACCGTGGCCATGACCTGTTTCAGTTCCTCCGGAGCGTCGGTTTCATCGGGCTTCAGAACGTAGGCGTTTTCCTGGGTATCGGTGCACAGATTCAGATAGCGGAAGCCGACATCGCAGTGCAGGATGTCTCCCGGGCGGATCACGGTCTCGCCGCTGACCTCACCGACGCCGGCCCTTCTGACCGACACTTCGTAATCGAACCAGGGACGGAATCCCAGGTCCACCGTCTTCTGCATCATCCAGTACTTGACGTCTTCGTTAGTCGTGACCCCCGGCAGAATGACCTTGGAGGAGAAGGCTTCCGCGATCATCGCGTGAGCGATCTGCATGATGCCGAAATAGGCATCCATTTCCTCGTCGATCCTCGTTTCCATCCAGCCGACGACGACTTTCTCGGCGGAAACGATCTTGGCCTTCTGCTCATCGTCAAAGACTTCCATCATCTGCTTATAAAGCGTATGGCTCAGGCCGTCCGCAAAGGCAAAGTCCTCGGAGAAGTCCAGACCGATGACCTTCGGGTTGAGTTCCTTCAAAACCCGGGCCAGACATTCCATCTGGGTCTCGCCCTCGCCCTTCTGCTCACTGGCCGGAGCGTTGGGGTTGAGGATCTTCGATTCTCCCCAGGACTGTCCCTTGGGGTTGAGCCACATCGGCCGGTAGTAATCGCCGATGACCGGTACCGGGTGGGTCAGGGACATCCTGTCCACCGTGCCGTCATCCCTGAGATGGAAGACCAGTATCGTCAGTCTTCTTGCCGTTATCAGAGAACGCGGAGCGAGGGTCCAGAAGACCGGCTCCTCGTTGTATTCATTGTTACAGACGACCCAGCAGTCGATGCCGCTTCTCTTCATGACCAGCGGCAGTACCTGATCGAGTCTCTTCACCAGCCAGCTGTCCAGCAGTCTGTCCTGCTGACGGTAATCGAGGATCTTGGGTCTTAATTCGTCGACGCTCGGCACGTCGAGCAGAAAGTTTTCTCTAGAGATTTCCATTTTCCTGTTTCTCCATTTCTTTCAGCACCTTGGCCTTGATCTGCTGATAGGCCTTCTGGGGATCGTCGTTATAGACGACGTTGCGGAACAGCGGGGCGATCTCCATGTCCATCTTCGCCTTGTTCAGACGTCTCTGGATCGAGGCCTCGTCATCGTGGTAGCGTTCCACGATGTGCTTTTCCAGTTCTTCAAAGCTGGTCGGCATCACGTAGAAGGCGATGCTCTCGGGGATGTTCAGCTTGATGCCGCCGACACCCTGAGCCTCGACTTCGATCAGCACGTTCTTGCCCAGATTGATCAGGTATTCGACCTGAGCCTTGGGCGTTCCGTAATAATAGCCGTTGAATTCGGTATATTCCAGCAGTTCTCTGTTCTTGACGGAGTTCGCAAAAGCCTCATGAGAGACAAAGTAATAATCCTTTCCGTCGACCTCGTTTTCCTTCTTGGGACGGGTCGTCTCCGACACGGAGTAGAAGAGGCCGAGATTCTCGTCCTGCAGAAGCAGGTCCCTGATCTCCCCCTTGCCGACGGAGCTGGCTCCGCTCAGTATGATGACAATTCCTTTTTTCATTCTCCTGCTTCCTCCTATCTGCACTCTCTGATGATTTCACAAAGCAGTTTGTATGATCGGTCGAACGAGGCCAGGTCCAGTTCCTCATCCGGAGTGTGAATGTAGCGGGTTATCGGCCCGAAGTTGATGATGTCGATCTTCGGATCCAGGCCCTTGAAGACTCCGCATTCGCAGCCGCCGTGAGCGGCTGAGATTTCCAGCTGTCTGCCGTTGTTCTCGCAGACCTTCCGGAAGATGTCCCGCATCGGCGAGACTTCGCTGTATGACCAGCCCGGATACTTTCCTACGACCCTGAACTGCCAGCCCAGCAGGGTGCTGAGCACCTCCACCTGGTTGAGCAGATCGTCAGCCTGGGAATCCAGCGCTGCCCTGATCAGGGCATCGATTTCAGCGCTGTCATCGGCCGTTCTTACGACGCCGAGATTGAGCGAGGCAGTCGTCAGTCCCTCGATGACCATCGAGCGGTTCCGAAAGCCGTTGGGGAACAGATACAGCAGATCGATGAAGGACCGGGAGTCTTCCGCGGTCAGCTTCCGGCTGCTCTCTGTTTCGGATATCTCCAGGCTGAAGCCGGAATCGGAGAATTCCAGTTCCTTCCAGATCTCCTTTTCCTTTTTCCGGAAGAATTCCGTCAGTTTCTCTTTATCGGCCCTGAATGAGACTACCGCGGCGGCTTCTCTGGGTATCGCGTTGTCCTTCATGCCGCCGTTGAAGCAGACCAGCCTGATGTCAAATCCGGCCATTTCCGCTTCCCTGATCATCCGGGCGACGATCTTGTTGGCGTTGCCCTTCTCCAGATGGATGTCGCCACCGGAGTGTCCTCCCAGCAGTCCCCTTACCTGAAGCTGCAGACAGGGGTCATCATTAGACTCGTGGCTGAGCTTGCGGGAAACGATCGCGGTACCGCCGCCGGCTGAGGAAAGCAGGGTATGGCATTCCCCGCCGCCGTCCAGGGAGACCATGCGGTGGCTCTTGATGTCTTCGGGCTTAAGCGCCGAAGCTCCCAGCAGTCCGATCTCCTCCATGGTGGTGAAGATGCAGGAAAGCCTGGGATGGCAAAGGGTGTCGTCTTCCAGTATCGCCAGCATGTAGGCCACGCCGGTACCGTCGTCGGCTCCCAGCGTCGTGCCTCTGGCCTTGAGAAGACCGTCTTCCACATAGAGCTGCAGGCCGTCCTTCAGAAAGTCATGCGGACAGTCGCCGTTGGCTTCGCAGACCATGTCCATGTGCGCCTGCAGGATCAGCGGTTCGCTGTCTTCATATCCCTCAGAAGCTTCTTTTTCAATGATGACGTTGTAAACCTCATCCTGTTTCCAGGGCAGGCCGTGCTCTTCCGCAAAGCGGACAATGAAATCGCTGAGCTGCTTTTCATTGCGCGAGCCGTGCGGAATGCGGCACAGTTCATTGAACCAGTAACAGTGTCTCTTGCCTAAATCAAACTCCATGCTTATTTCCCCTTTCCGATGTTATTTTTCTTTCGTCACCTTAGATTTCCTTTTGTGCGATAAAGACAAGGGACCCCGAAGGATCCCTTGTCTGTCATGATTCACTGATAATCAGTGCTGACTTTCACCCGGCTTTTTAGCTTCCGGGTGACAGGCAATCATCCGATCTTTCTTTTAGTGATGTCTGGATTAATTATTTGTTGATGCTGACATACCAGAAGATGGAGTTACCCTGGCCGTTGTCGAAGTCACCGCTTACGTAAGTGTGACGCAGGCAGGCTGAGCCGTATCCGAACAGCGGAACGACCATGGCCTGTTCTTCAACCAGGTACTTCTCAGCTTCATGCAGCTTGGCAATTCTTTCCTGACCGGACATTGAGGCGATCTCAAGCATCAGGGCATCATAGACGGTATCGCCCCAGGAAGCCTTGGTCTGATAGGTGAAGGTTGCCATATCCAGGTAGGTCAGCGCGTCGTTGTAGTCAGCGGACATGGCGCCTCTGGCTGCTTCGAAATGAGCCTGATTGTCACGGTCATCGAAGAAGGTACGGACGTCGCCGGTCTTCAGGGTCAGGTTGATGCCGATGGCGGCCAGCTGATCCTTCAGGACTGCTGCTACGGTGTCATGCGTGGTGTTCTGGTTGTAGTAGTACTCCAGTTCAAGCGGCTTTTCGGTGCTGTAGCCGGCCTTTGCCAGGTATTCCTTGGCTAAATCCGGATCATACTTGCACAGGTCGCCGCCGGTGGTACGGAAGTCGCCGTCGACGGGGTCAACGATGCCATGCGGAACGAAGCCGTACAGCGGATAGTAGATCGTGCCGGCGTCAATGGCGTCGACGATCGCCTGTCTGTTGATTCCGTACAGGATGGCCTTTCTGACGTTGACGTCAAGCAGTGCCTTGTTGGTGGCGGTCTCCGGTCTCATGTTCAGTTCCATGTAGTAGTTGACGTTGCCTGAGGCAAACAGCTCAGATGAGTCATACAGCTTGGAAACGGTGCCGGCGGACAGTGAAGTCGCGAAGTCGATTTCTTCAGTCTGATAAGCCATCAGCTGGGATTCCATGTCGGTGATGACCTTGCATTCGAGGCCGTCAACCTTGACCTTGGCAGCGTCAAACCAGTTGTCATTCTTGACTGATTCGATCTTTGCGGCAGTATCGATGAAAGTCGGGGTGAAGGCGCCGCAGGTCGGATAACCGACGGTGTTGGCCCAGGTGTAGTCTCCTGAAGGTGCGAAGTCCGCTCTCAGCGGATAGTAGACGCCGCCCCAGAGCAGTGAGGTAAAGAAGCTGCAGGGCTTGACCAGGGTGTATTCGACAGTCTTGTCATCAAGTGCCTTGACGCCGATATCGGTCATGGTATCGGTGTTAGCTCCAACATAGTTCTTGGCATTGACGATGTAGTCGGTGATCCAGGCCAGGTAGGCAACTTCGGCATCGCCCAGAGACAGAGCGTGCTTAACGCCGTAGACGAAGTCCTCGGCCGTCACCGCTTTGCCGTCGGACCACTTGTTGTCGACGATCGTGATCGTGTAGACAAGTCCGTCTTTGCTGACTTTGGTATCGGCAGCAGCTGCCGGTAAGATTCCGTCAGGTGAGAAGTAATACAGCGGGTAATAGAACTGGTTGATGACGTATGAACCGATGGAGTCAGACGCAATTGCCGGGTCCAGATAGTTCGGTGAGTCACCTACGGCATACTTGAATACCTTGCCGGTCTTCCCGGGGGTCTCTCCGCCGGAATTTCCGCCGCATGCAGTTAACGAAACCATCATAAGTACTGCAAGCAATAATGTGAATAGCTTTTTCATGTTCATTGATTCCTTCCTTTCTTTTATTTCTCGTATAAGAAACAAGTGACCAGTCGATCTCCGACCTGGATCGGTTCAGGTGTCTGTTGGAAACACCTTTCCGTTGCCTTGGAGCAACGTGAGGCAAAGGGGCATCCTCCCGGAGGATTGATCGGTGACGGGATCTCGCCTTCGAGAATAATGCGGTTCTTCGCCTTTGCGGTATCTGGATCCGAAATCGGAATCGCTGACAATAATGCTATGGTATAGGGGTGCAGCGGACGGTAGAAGACGTCGTTTGCCGGTCCTATTTCCATCATGTGGCCCAGATACATGACGCCGATGCGGTCAGAGATGTGTCTGACCATCGACAGATCGTGGGCAATAAACAGGTAGGACAGGTTCATTTCCTTCTGGATCTTTTCCAGCAGGTTGATGACCTGCGCCTGTATCGAGACGTCCAGCGCGGAGATCGGCTCATCGCAGACGATGAAGCGCGGGTTGACAGCCAGGGCTCTGGCTATGCCGATCCTCTGCCGCTGGCCTCCGGAGAACTCGCTGGGGTATCTGCGGATGTGGTCCGGTTTCAGACCGACGATCTCCAGCAGTTCCACCGTCCGGGCTTCTCTTTCGGCAGCCGTCTTATAGATGCCGTGAATGATCATCGGCTCCATGATGATCTCGCCGACCGTCATGCGCGGGTTCAGTGAGGCGTAGGGGTCCTGGAAGATCATCTGGACGTTCTTGCGGAAGGCCTTCAGCTCATTGCCTTTCAGCTTTGAGATGTCCTTTCCCTCAAATTCGATCGTCCCGGCTTCCGGTTCGTAGAGCTTGACGATCGTCCGGCCCAGCGTGGACTTACCGCAGCCGGATTCGCCGACGATGCCGAGCGTCTCGCCTTCCCTGACTTCGAAGCTGACGTCATCGACCGCCTTGACGATCTGCCTGCGGGTAAGGATTCCCTTGGTTACGTCGAAATAGGTTTTCAGATGGGAGACTTTCAGAATGGTTTTGTTTTCCATGTCATTCATCTCCTTTCGCCCGCGGATCGTTCAGCCAGCATCTGGCCCGGTGGGTTTCGGTATAGGAAGTTACCTCGGGCATCACATCCTTGCAGACGCGCATCGCTTTGGAGCAGCGGTCCACAAACGGACAGCCCTTCGGCGGGTTCAGCAGATCGGGAGGCGAGCCGGGAATCGGCTTCAGTTCCTCTTCCTTCTCATCGGCTCCGCTCTTGGCTATGCAGCTGAGCAGGCCCTTGGTATAGGGATGGGCGGGCTGGTAGAAGATCTCCCGGTCGGTTCCGACCTCGACCATCTTGCCGCCGTACATGATCGCCACCCGGTCGCACAGCTTGGCGACGACGCCCAGGTCATGGGTGATCATGATGACCGCGGTGTTGGTTTCCTTTCTGAGCTTGTCGATCAGTTCCAGCACCTGCGCCTGAATGGTAACGTCAAGCGCCGTCGTCGGTTCATCGGCGATGATCAGCTTGGGGTTGCAGGTGAGGGCGATGGCGATGATGATGCGCTGCCTCATGCCTCCGGAGAATTCAAACGGGTACTGCTTGATGCGCTTTTCCGGAGAAGGGATGCCGACCAGTCTCATCAGTTCCAGGGCTCTTTCCCGGGCCTGTTCTCTGGTCATGTCCGTATGGTTCATCAGCGGTTCGATCAGCTGCGTTTCGATCTTGAGGACCGGGTTCAGGAAGGTCATCGGATCCTGGAAGATCATGGCGATCTTGTTTCCTCTGATCTCCAGCATTTTCCGGTCGTAGCTCTTGCGGTCGGGGAAGTCAAGCAGGGAGATGTCTTCACCGTCGAAGGTTATCTTGCCGGACTCGATGACGCCGTTATCCGCTAGCAGACCCATGATGGTATACATCATCTGGGACTTGCCGGAACCGGATTCACCGACGATGCCCAGCACTTCGCCTTCGTTGAGTTCGAAGGAGACGTCGCGGACAGCCTGGACCTTTCCCTGGGGAGTAATGAAAGATGTTGTCAGATGTTCAGCTTTAAGTAACGGCATTCTCTCATCCTCCTATCTTTTCTTGGTCTGGAACGCTTCGCCGATGCCGTCACCGATGAAGTTCAGCGACAGACAGGTCAGCGAAATCGCGGCGATGACCCAGGTGATCTGGATCGGGAAGGTGAAGAAGAGGTCGCGGCAGTCGTTTGCCAGCTTTCCCCAGGAGGGAATCGAGGGATCCAGACCGATGCCGACGAAACTGAGGAAACTCTCCGTGAAGATCGCGCTCGGAACCATGGTCGTCAGGTTGACGATGATCGGTCCGATCGCGTTGACAACGAGGTGCTTGAGAAGAATGCGGGAATGGCTGGCGCCGATGACGGTAGCCGCCAGGGCGTATTCCATTTCCTTGATGGATCTGACCTGCTGACGGACCTGTCTGGCCATGCCGATCCATGAGGTGAAGCAGATCGCCAGCAGCATCGCCGGGATCGTGTTTCCGAAGATCATCAGGATCAGGATGACGTAAAGCAGCGTCGGCACGCTGTCGAGGATGTCGACAAAGCGCATCATTACCATGTCGACCCTGCCGCCGACATAGCCGGAGATGCCGCCATAGAGGATGCCGATGATCAGGCAGATGAAGGCGCTGGAGAAGGCGATCGCCAGCGAGATGCGGCCGCCGTACATGACTCTTACGAAGATGTCGCGTCCCAGCTTATCCGTTCCGAACGGATGTTCCAGGGAAGGCATGGCGTTGCGGATCTCGATGTTCTGGGTTTCAAAACCGTACTTGGAGACCATGGGGACCACGATCGACATGACGATCATGATGATCAGAAAGGCCAGACCGATCATGGCCAGGCGGTTCCGGCGGTATCTGTCCCAGGCGTCCTGCAGGAAGGTCTTGACATCCATGGCGATGAATTCGGAGTTCTTCTCCTCTTCGGGAAGAAGTTCAAACATTTCGTCTTTGATTTTCACGTTCTCTGACATGTCCTTCTCCTTCCTACTTGTCCACCTTGATGCGCGGGTCGATGATCGCGGCCACCAGGTCGGAGACCAGCGTCATGACGATGACCAGCGCGCCCAGCAGGATGGTCAGACCCATGCACAGGGTATAGTCACGGTTGGAAATGGAGTTGGTGAACTCCCGGCCGATGCCGGGGATGGAAAACAGGGTCTCCGTGGTCAGAGAACCGGTGATCATGCCGGCAAACAGCGGACCGGCGTAGGTAACGACCGGTAACAGGGCGTTCTTGAGTCCGTGCTTGAGCACGACCAGGAACTCCTTGGTGCCCTTGGAACGGGCGAGGGTTATGTAATCGCTGGACATGACGTCCCGCAGGGATGATCTGGTAAGACGGGTGATCGAGGAGACCGGGCTGAAGGACAGCGCCAGCACCGGCATGATGTAGCTGGCCGGGGTGTTAAGGCCGATTATCGGCAATAGCCGCAGCTTGACGGCCAGTAAGACCATCATCAAAAGCGAAAGCAGAAAACCCGGCACCGATACGCCGATGGTCGTAAATACCGTGATGATCGAATTTATCCATCGTTTTCGCGTCAGCGCCGACAGCACGCCCAGGGTGATGCCCACCGTGACCGAGAAGACGAAGGCGATGACGCCCAGCTTGGCAGTCACCGGCAGACGCAGGGCGATGATTTCCGACACCTGCTGGCCCTTCTTGGAAATGGAAATGCCGAAATCACCGCGCAGGACGTTCTTCATGTAGATCACGTACTGCTCGGTTACCGGCTTATCCAGCCCGTACTTCTCATTCAGTGCCCGCAGGGTTTCCGCGGCAATGGCCTTGTTATCGCGGGAAAAAGGGCTGCCCGGCATGGCCTTCATGCCGAAAAAGACGATGGTAATCAATACGAACATCGTGAATAATCCCAGGATGAGTCTTTTGGCGATATACTTTAACATCGGTTTTTCCCCTTTTCTCTCTTAATAGACAGAATTATAAAGTGTTTTCACAACATTTTCAAGACATTTTCATTCAGTTATGCTGATTTTTTCACAAAATGAAAATATTTTTCATTATCGCGCCGTTTTTGTGTTATCTTAATAGTAAAAGGAGCCGTTTCATATGATCAGTGAAAGAAGAAAGAAGTGTACCCAGGCGCTCATTGACCGCGGCCTGGACGCGGTGCTGTTCGGCACCGGAGCCAACCTGCAGTATATCGCCGAAACGACCAGCCTGTTCTGGCAGCGTTCCTGCATGAAGAACATGCCGGACTACTGCACCGCCTATGAGATTCCCGAATCCCTGGCTTATCTGGACAGGGACGGCGAGCTGACGATCGTCACCATCCCTAAAAACCGGGACTGCTTCCCCGGCTGCCGCGTCGTGCTTTCCTACATGGATCAGATGGAAGACACCCTGGCGCCCATCGTCAAGGGGCGGAAGGTCGGCGTCGGTTCTGACCAGAACAAGTGGCTGGTCGAAACCCTGAAGGCCGTTGATCCGGCCATTGAAACGCAGCTGGCCGAGGACATCTGGAACGACATCCGCTGCATCAAGGACGCTGAGGAAATCAAACACATGACCTGGCTGGCGGAATTCACCGACGAAGCGGTCATGCACGTGGTCAGAAATTTCCGCGAAGGCATGACGATGCGCGAGGCCGAGGACTGTCTGATGCAGTACGGCTTTGCCCACGGCATCGATGACTTCTCCTTCCCGCCGACGATCGGCTTCAAGAGGAAGAACCAGATGCCGGTGGAGATCCCCTTCGACTACGACCGTGAACAGACCCTGACCAAGGGAACCGGCATCGCCTTTGACATCGGCTTCATGCACAAGGGCTACTGTTCCGACTGGGGAAGATCACTCTACTACGGCAAGGCCCCTGAGATCGTCAGGGAAGGCTACCGGGCTCTGCATAACGGCCAGCTCAACATGATTTCCAGGATCAGGCCTTATGAGACCAACATCAACCAGCTGTACGGCTACGTCCTGGAAGGCGTCAGTGAATTCGGCTATCAGGATTACCTGCGCTTCCGCGACAGCGGCGGCCTGGGCCATCAGATCGGCATCGACTGCCATGAGCACCCGTTGGTCAACAACGGCGTTGACTACGTCCTCAAGCCGGGCATGATCTTCTGCAGCGAACCGAAGATGATCTTCTACGGCATCATGTACATGCGCATCGAAGACATGGTCCTGGTTACCGAAGACGGTGCCGTCTCGCTCTCCAAGTTCCCCCGGGATCTCTTTGAGATCGGCGAATGAGCGTTGCTTATCAGATCAACAAATCCATTAAATGCCGGAATCCGGCGTTTTTCTTCGCCTGTTAAAAAGGAATGCCGCGGGGCATTCCTTCAGAAGATGATTAATTAATGTTTACGTTATTCGGTATGACTGATCAGCCAGTCGGTGATCTCCTTAAGTCTTCTCAGCCGGTGCAGCGGCTTGCCGGAGCGGGACAGTTCATGGTTTTCGCCCTTGAAACCGCAGATGCGGGTCTCAACGCCCTTCCACTTGAGAGCGGAGAACAGCTGCAGCGCTTCCGGGAAGGGACAGCGGTAGTCTTCCGTCGACTGAATGAACAGGGTCGGCGTGACGGCGTTGTCGACGTATTTCAGCGGCGAACGGTCCCAGAACATTTCAAGAGCCTTATCGTCAAGCGGAATTCCATGCTCATAGGTGGTGTCATAGGCGTAATCGGAATAGTAGAAATCAGCGACCCGGTTGGAAATCGAACGCTGGGAAGCGGCCGCCTTGAACCGGTCAGTATGGGTGATGATCCAGTTGGTCATGTAGCCGCCATAGGATCCTCCGGTCACGGCCAGACGCTGCGGATCAATGGGATAGAGCTCCAGCGCCTTGTCGACGAAGGCCATGATGTCGTAGTAGTCGGTGACGCCGTAGTGCCTTACGTAATTGGCGAAGTCATCGCCCCGGCCGTCCGAGCAGTGCGGGTTACAGAAGAGGACGAAGTAGCCCCGGGAAGCCCAGAGTTGCATTTCATGGTAGAAGACTTCTCCGTAAGCCGTCTTGGGGCCGCCGTGAATGTCCAGGATCGCCGGGTAGGTCTTGTTAGGATCATAGCCGAACGGCTTGAGGGCGTAGCCCACGATCTCATCGACGTTGAAGCAGCTGAAGCGCTCCGGCACGGCTACGTATCTGTCCTTAAGGACTTCCTCGTTGACGGCGGTCAGCTGTCTGAAACAAGGCGCTTCATAGACTTCCTGCAGCTTCATGTTCTTCATGGCGATGACATAAAGCCTGTCGCCGACAAAGGCCAGATCATCGACCGAGCCTTCCCCGTCAGTAACGTTCGTCAGCTTTTCGCCGTCAAAACAGACGACGATCGATCTCTCGTTGTCGACCGTGATCAGGTAGACCTTATCGTCCCTGCTGATGCGGCCATGGGTCTTTCCGTAGCGGCAGTCGCTGCCGATGCTGTTGTAGAACATCCACTCGCTTTTGCAGGCCAGTTTCAGGCTGCCGTCCTTTACCTCATAGAAGCTGTGGCCGGAAATGCAGGTATCCAGCGCTCCTTCAGCGAACAGCTTTCCGCCGGCTAAATGGATGCTTCTGAGGAAGGCGTCTTCGTTATGATACAGTTCCTGAAGCCTGCCGCTTTGCGGATCATAACAGTAGACCGAAGCGAACATCTTCTTCATCGACTCATAGTCATTGGCCAGCAGGTACACCTTGCCGCCGGCGATCTGCACGTCTTCAACGTCCATCGTTTCCGGAGTGATCCGGACAGTTTCGCCGCTGTGCCGGTCGATCAGGAATACGGAGTTGCGCTTGCCGTTGATGAAGCCGACGCCGTTATAGTTGAACGGGTACTCATCGAGCACCAGATAGTCTTCCTCCGCCTTGAGGCTGCCATGGAAGGCTTTCCTTTCCTCTTCGGAAAGCCGGTAGTATTCCGGGCAGCGGCGGTCCGTTTCCGCCTCGGTGAGGAAATAGCGGTCACTGAGGATCTTCAGCTCACCGGCCGATAACGGCAGTCTCAGAAATTCCTTCTCTTCTCCCTCTTCCAGCCGGGAATAAACGGTTTCGGTAAGTTCTCCTTCACCGTCTTTCTTCAAGCACAGCCGGCCGTCCAGTTCAAAGGACCCGACTCTTTTGCGCGGGCCATAGACGACGCTGTCCGTTCCGTCGGTTTCCAGAGCGTGCAGCCGCTGCTGATAGTCGTTTTCCTTCAGATCAGCCAGCGTTTCCGTGTAGTACAGCTTCCCGTCTGCGGAAAACAGATTGGACAGGTAACGGTAATCCTTCATCAGCTCAAGATCGATCGTTTTCATTCTTTCCCCTTCTTTCTTGTCATTGCGGCCGGCGCCAGCGCCGCCGTTTTCTCTTACTCCGTATTTTCAGCAATTTGTTTCCCAATTGCAAGGCTTTTGCCACGGAATCGTGTTTGTTTCGCATCGTCCAGCAAAACAAAAACGGACGTTTCCGCCCGTTTCCGCGTTCTCATTCAATGATTCCGATGATCTCGCTGAGATCGTCAACGTACCAGTCGGCTCCGCTCTGATCCAGCGGCAGCCGCTCTTCCCGGCGGCAGATGATCATCAGTCCGGCTCTTCTTGCCGCTTCAATGCCGACGGGAGAATCCTCGATCACGACGGTCTCTTCCTTTTTCAGATTCAGCTTCTGCACAACGGTCAGGTAGATCTCTGGATCGGGCTTGGGCCTGGCGACATCGTCAAAGGTGGTCACGTAGCTGAAGAGCCCCTGCCAGCCGCACTGCTCGATCACCAGACTGACCTTTTCGCGGTCGGAGATGGTGGCCAGAGCCATGGTGTAGCCCCTGTCTCTGAGCTGCCTGAGCAGCTGCGTGCTTCCGGGTATCATGAAGCTGCTGTAGTCGACGTTGTCGTAGGCGGTGTGGTAATAGTCGTCCATAAGTTCCTCTACCAGCTTCTTGTCTTCCATCAGGGAGGGCAGGACGTTACGGAACTTGACGGCCGTCAGCTTGGCCATCAGCTCTTCCGTCGGCTCGACTCCGTGTCTTTTAAGCACTTCTCTTTTGATGGTCGTGGCATGGTACTCGCTGTCCAGCAGAGTACCGTCCAGATCAAATATCACGTTTCTGATCATCTTAACTCAAAACTGATCTTTCCCTTGGTTCCTTCCTTTTCGAAGGTAGCGACGCTTCCGGCAATCAGAGTCCAGCCGGGGGGCAGATGGCCGAAGTCGCAGCCGTAGACTACCGGCACATCCAGACAGCCGACGCTGTCAGCCAGTGCGTCTTCCAGTTTCACTCCGAAGAATTCCTGCGAATCGATCGGCCGGCCGTAGATGATGCCTCTGCAGTATTTGAACCAGCCGTTTTCCCTGAGCTGCCATAAGGCCCGCTGCTGGGAAACGACATTCAGGTCGCAGGATTCCAGAAACCAGATGAAGCCGTCTTCCCGGTACTTTTCCAGGAAGGGGTCAATGTCAGCGAACCGGGTCCCGCACAGCATCACCAGGATGTCCAGACAGCCGCCGATCAATCGTCCGGTCAGCTTGTGATCTTTGCCGTCGAGCGACTTATACTCGACTTTCCTGCGCATGTTGAAGCCGGCGTAGGGGTCAAGGTTTTCCGGCGGCCAGCCTTCCTTTTCATATCTGGGGAAGCTGAGCTGACTGAGCTGCTGGCCGGCGATGATCTTGTGGGCTTCCTTCAGGGAGCGGTACCACTTCTCCATGCCGAAGGAACCGAAGCAGCTGCCGTAAATGGCTGCTGTGTCGGTAAGTACCGGCAGGGTAAAGACCAGATTGGTATTGTCAGAGAGGCCCATGAAGTACTTCGGCCTGGCCTGTCTGATCTTTTCAAAGTCCACGTAGGGAAGCATCTCCATCATCAGCTCGCCGCCGGCGACGGAGATGATGAAGTCGATCTCATCATCCAGATACATCTGCATGAACTCTTCAGCCCGGGTCCTGCCGTCAGCGCTGGCGGCCTTTTCAATGCCGTAGAGATGTTCGCACTCTCTGATCGCGTACCCCAGGGCTTCGAGTTTCCTTTTGGCGTTGTGATAGCGGTCTTCATAGGGAAAGCCGCTGACTCCGAAACTGGGGGCGACAACGCCGATGGTTCCCTTTTTGGGCAGAAATTCCGGGTAACGCATTAAGCCAGCTCCTTAAGTGTTTCTTCCAGACGGCGCATTGATTCCTCTTTGCCCAGAATCTGCATGATGCTCCAGAGATCGGGGGAATTGCGATGGCCGGTGATGGCGATGCGGACGGTCTCGGCGATGTCGCTGACCGAGCCCCTGTAGTTTTCGGGGTTGGCCTTGTAGTCGCTCATCTCAGCCGCAAAGCCGTTGTCAGACGCGATCTTCTTGACCTTTTCAAACCAGACCGCATTATCATCGGCAATGTCATAGCTTTCGCCGAACTGTCTGAGGATCTCAGAGGTCAGCTGCGGTTCAAAGCGGAATTCGTCTTCGCGCTTATACCCTTCCGCGAAGTACAGATCGATGGATTCCAGGATCTGTTTGGCGTAGATGTAGTCCTTCCTTCTCTTCTTGAGATTCATGCCCATGCCCAGGGAGAGGATCTTATCCAGATATTTTTCATCGCCGAAGTACATCTGTTCCTTATCGGGGCAGTAGCTGCGGACGTAGGTGCGCAGATAGTCCTTCATCTCTTCCAGAGACATTCTGGAAAGGTAGGTCTTGGAGATGTTGTTGAGCTTGTCCAGGTCAAACAGCGCTCCGGACTGGCCCATCTTATCCAGAGAGAATTTGAATTCATCGACATCGGTGTCGGGATGGCCGAGATACCACTGTTCGAAGTTCCAGTTCAATAAGGTGAGCAGGTAGATCTTGACCGCGTAGGGGTGATAGCCCAGCTGGCGGTAGTAATCCAGGGAGAGTTCCGGGTCCTTGCGCTTGGAAAGCTTTCTCTTGACGCCGTTGTCGATCTTCATCAGCACGGTGGTGTGGGCGAACTTCGGCAGCTTGAAGCCCAGCTTGTCAAAGAGTTCCAGGTGAATGGGCAGGGAGCCCAGCCACTCCTCGCCTCTTAAGACGATGGTGGTATGCATCAGATGGTCGTCGACGGCATGAGCGAAGTGATAGGTCGGAATGCCGTCGGTCTTGATCAGCACGATGTCCTGATTGTTTTCGGTGACGACGATGTCGCCCTTGATCTCATCGTGAAACTGATGCTTCTTCTCCGGGTCGCCTTCGGCTCGTAATCTGATGACGAAGGGGTCGCCGTTTTTCAGGTGCTCTTCGACCTGTTCAATGGTCAGGTTGCGGCAGTGGGCATACTTGCCGTAATAGCCGGTGGCTTCCTTGTTTTCTTCCTGCTGCCTTCTGATCCCGTCAAGCTCTTCCGGCGAGCAGAAGCAGGGATAGGCCTTTCCTTCAGAAATCAGCCGCTTGGCAAAGGTCTTGTAGATGTCTTCCCGCTGCCTCTGATAATAGGGACCGTAATTGCCTTCAACGGGCTGCTGGGCGCCTTCGTCGAAGTGCAGGCCGAAGTATTTGAAGCAGTCAATGATCGCCTCAACGGCGCCGTCGACCTTTCTCTTGAGGTCGGTGTCCTCAATGCGCAGATAAAAGACACCGCCGCTCTGATGGGCGATCCTTTCATCCGCGAAGGCACCGTACAGGTTGCCCAGGTGAATGAAACCGGTCGGCGAGGGTGCCATGCGCAGAACCTGCGCGCCGTCGGGCAGATCCCGGGCCGGGTACTTGTCCTCGTAATACTGACAGTCGTGCTGCAGATCCGGGTAGATCAGATCTGCCAGTTTCTGATAATTCATCTTTCCTTACCCCTCTCTACAGGAACTGACTGGGATGCTTGCTGAAGAAGTCTTCCTTTTCCTTCAGTTCCTTAATATGATGATTTTCCCTGTCTTCGCAGAAGTAATAGATGTCCTCAAAGACGTGCTCCCAGTCAAAGAAGCGCTCGTCGAGGTTGAGATATTCAACCGTCTTTTCGCAGCCGGCCGGCACGATGGCGTGGGACAGCAGCGTGGCGACTCTGACCATGTGGAAGCAGTCGACCAGCGTCTGCTTTCTCAGCTGCTCGTCGTTTTCCTTATCGGCCTGCACGGAATACTTAGCCCAGTACTTGTTGGCCTGACGGATGTAGGTGTCCAGGGTGTTCATCAGCTGATGCAGCTCAAAGCGGTACATCTGTCTCTCAAAGTCCAGAATGGCCTTTTCGCCGGTTTCCCTGATCTCCCTGCTTACCTCACCGCAGGGAATGGTGCCGTCATAGTATTTCTGGCTGGCGTAGAAGCAGCTTCTGACCAGACGGTTCAGCACATTGGTAAACAGGTTGCCCTGAGCCAGAACCGGGTCGGCTTCTCTGCTGTCCTTCATCTGGGGATTGAGCGGCTTGGGCATGAAGCTGACCGACTTGTTGGCCAGAGCCAGCGAGATGAAGTGAGCCCTCAGCTGCTCGGCGGTATAGTAATCAAGCAGATCGGCAGCCATCGGCGGCTTTACCGAGCCGGAGCTGCTGGCCTTCTTGTCCAGGAAAAGGATGTGGTGGTTGGCGACCAGAGTCGGCAGACACAAATCGCCCTTGCCCGGGTGGATGTTGAGTTCAGAGCCGTTCTGCGCCATGAACATCGGCATCTGGGCAATGCCGTAGAAGTAGATGTTGTCCTGGCCGATGAACTGGAAGACGTCGGCTTCCGGATCGCACCAGTAATCCTTCCAGGCGTCATCACTCATTCCCTTTCTCTTCAGATAGGTGCGGGTGAAGCTGATCGGCGCCCACAGGCTTTCCGGCCAGACCCAGACGGTCAGGCCTTCTTCGCCTTCCAGGGAGGGAGCCTTGACGCCCCATTCGATGTTGCCGGTCAGCCGTAACGGTACCAGCGTCTTGCCGGTACGGTAGCGCAGTCCGCTGGCAGTCAGAAGCTCACAGGCCTTTTCTCTCTCCTTCAGCGTCTTGAAGGTGATCTCGAAGCTTCCGCCTTTGATGTTTTCCAGATCGGAGCACTCGTGCTCGGGCAGCTGCGCTTTGATCTCCTTATACCTCTCCAGACCTTCCTTGCGGACGTAGATGATCGGAGCCGCCAGGGATTCCCGCATGGTTTCGGTAACGACCCGTCTGACGTTTTCCTTTTTGGCGATGTCGTCGACATAGTCGCCCAGCACTTCCAGGCAGTCGGTCAGCCGGAAGTACCAGTTGGTGACATCGCGCATCTCCGGGGTCTCACCGGTAATGGTGCTCTTGGGATCGATCAGATCCTCGGGCATGTACTGGTGGCCCAGGTCGCACTCGTCAGCGTAGCCCTTTTCGGACTGGCAGTTTTCGATCGGGCACTTGCCGATGACCTGACGGCCGTTGAGGAAGCAGTTGGCCTTGGTGTCATAGAACTGCTTGGTGACCAGTTTTTCCAGCCATCCGTTCTTATATAAGGTGGTAATGAATTCGTTGGTTTCCTGCTGGTGGATGTCCTTGGAGTCGAGCAGACCGGAGGCGCCGAAGATGTTCAGCGAGATCTCATAGTCGTCCAGAGCCTTCTTCTGGCTCAGGTGGTTGGCCATGACGTAATCCTCGATCGTGCCCTTGAAGCCTTCGTTCTCGACCTTCTTGCGGTAGCCTTCGGCGATCGGTGATCCGTAACAGTCGGTACCCGAAACGAAGATGACGTTATCCCTGCCGATGCGGTCTCTCAGAAAACGGGCAAAGACGTCGGCATGAACGAACACGCCGCCGATGTGGCCGAAGTGCAGATCCTTGTTGCCGTACGGCATTCCGGCGGTGATAACCGCTCTCTTGGGAAATTCAGGTCTGTTCATAAAAACACCTCCAACAGATTCTTACAGATATATTATTATAACACATCTGCCTTACCTCCGATTCAGGCAGTTGCTGACGAAAGAAAACCGGATCAGCTGACCCGGTTGATTTCATTCAGCTTCTGACGGCGCCGCTTCAGGCAGGATATTCTGATCCCAGTCGACGATCAGGTTGCCTTCCATGATGTCGAACATCCGGAAATAGTTCTCTTCCTTGGGTATCCATCTGTTGACATAGGCTTCCACGGATTCAGGATCACGCCTGCGGATGTTGTCAAGCTGTTCCTCGGGGCTGATGTCCATGAAGATCTTCAGATCATAGACATCACCGAAATAGGGGTGCTGGCTGTAAGCTCCTTCAACGACGTTCAGTCTGGTGAAGGGTTTCAGCACGGCTTCCTTGAAGTCCATGGTGTGACAGTCAAAGGCCCGGTAAACCACGTTCTGGTGCTTCAGAACCGGATCCAGAACTTCCTCCTTGAACCTTTCCCGGTCAACGTTTCCACCCACCTCGTGCATTCTTTCCTCCGTCCGCTGATAAGCCTGGGGGAAGAAATCGTCCATGTGGAACAGGTTGCAGCCGTACTGCTGCTGCAGATAATCGGCAAAGGTGGTCTTGCCGCTGGCACAGCGGCCTTCCACGGCGACCAGGATGACATCCTTGTCGCCTAACAGAAGTTCATCGATGGCCTTGAGCGCCTCGGCGTATCTTTCCTTATACATCAGTTCACTCCTTTCTGACGTAAGCGGACAATGTCCTTATTCTTATTTTACTGTCCGAACATCTCAACGGCCTGCTGCAGGCGCTCGATGATGTTGATCTGCTGGGGGCAGGCAGCTTCGCACTGACCGCACTGGATGCAGTCGGAAGCCTTGCCGTTGCCTTCGATCACTCTTTCATAGCGCACCTTGGAACGGGCATCGTTGTAGACCCAGCGGCGGTTGACGTGTTCGAAGATCTCGGGAATGGGTATGCCCATCGGGCAGCCCGGGGTGCAGTAGTGGCACTTGGTGCAGGGTATCGTCTCCACGGAAGCCAGCGCTTCCCTGGCCTTGTCGATCACGGCGTATTCTTCTTCGGTCAGCGGCTGGAAATCCTTCATGTAGGAGATGTTGTTTTCCATCTGCTCAAGATTGCTCATGCCGGAGAGCACGACCATGATGCCTTCGTGGGATGCGACATACCTGATGCACCAGCTGGCCAGCGAGACATCGTGATTGGCGGCTTCAAAGACTTCCCTGACCTGAGGGATCGGGTTAGCCAGGGTCCCGCCCTTGATCGGCTCCATGACCACGATCGGCTTGCCGTGCTTGCGGGCGACTTCATAGTTGGCCCGGGATTGAACATCCGGGTTCTCCCAGTCGGCGTAGTTGATCTGCAGCTGCACGAAATCAACCTCCGGATGCTTGGTAAGCAGTTCATCCAATAGTTCCGGAGTGGCGTGGAAGGAGAAGCCCATGTTCTTAATAAGGCCCTGTTCCTTAAGTCCTTTTACGAAGTCCCAGATGTGGAATTCATCATATTTCTGATAGTTGCTCAGCTGAACGGCGTGGACCAGGTAGTAATCGAAGTATCCGGCGCCGGTTCTTTCCAGTGAGGTATAAAACTGCTGCTTGCATTCTTCCTCCGTTGCCGCGACCGTGCAGTTGATCTTGCTGGCGAGGGTATAACTGTCGCGGGGATGTCTTTCAACCAGGGCCTGGCGGATGGCTTCCTCGCTGCCCTCATAGATATAGGCGGTATCAAAATAGGTGAATCCGTTTTCCAGAAACAGATCGACCATCTGCTTTACCTGTTCAACGTCAATGCCGCCGCCTTCCAATGCCGGCAAGCGCATCAGACCGAATCCTAACTTTTTCATATTGTGTTTCTCCTAGCTGCTTATGTTTTAATTATATGACATAATCAGCAGTTTTTCAGCAGTTTTACCATCCCGCCGCTGTCATTTCATCCGCTTTTCAAACCTGAACATCCCGTCGGGAAACTGGTCGTCGATTGCTTCAGCCATGTCCGGATCGTTGGGATCGGGATGATGGGAATTGAAGAACTCCACGATGTGGAAACCGCATCTGTTGACGTAGAAATGGATGTTTCTGGTTTCAAAATAGGGCGTTACCGTTTCCCACACCTTTACATCAGGATACATCTCTTCGATCTGACACCAGGCAGCATAGCCGATGCCTCTGCTGTGGCATTCGGGAAGGGTGAACAGAAGATCAAGTTCGCCTCTCTTTCCCCGTGTATGAACGATGACGCCTCCGGCTTTCCTGCCGTCGGCGATGATCCGGTAGGCGTCTCCTTCATCGATGCATGCTTCAATGGTCTGCCGGGAGATGATCTCTCCCTCTTCCTCAAAGTGTTCGTCTCTTTTTCCGAACTCCTCGGTAGCGCCGTATTTGAATGCCCGCTGATTGTCCCTGATGAACTGCTCTCTGTCTTCCGGTTCCAACGGTTTCAATAATACCTGTATCATGTCTTACCTCCTGTTTAGCCGGAAACTAAAAGCCCGGCATGAAAATTTCATTACCGGGCTCACCCGACATCTTATCCAACAGGCGGCCTGCAGGCGTCATGACCTGCAATCCCCTATGCTACGGCATACTGTCCTCCGATGCACCGCTATTATATCATATGGTCTTTGTGTAAAGCGCGGAATAATCTATAATGGTAATGATCATTGAGGTACTTGCGATGAAGAAAAGAGAATACCACCAGAAAACCGTACGGGAAAAAACAAAGGAGTGGCTGAGCGACCGGAAGGAAAGCCTTGACGGCTTCTTCGACGAAAACGACTGGACCCACGGCCGCGCCACCATGCTCTCCGGACTGCTGATTGCCGGCTTCGCCGTTCTGGTCTATGCCATGTCCTTTGCCGGCGCCGTTAAGGACGGCACTTACGTCAAGACCGTGCTGGACAGCGGCAGGACCGTCTTTACCGACAGGGCTACCGGAGAAGTCATTAATCTACTCAACGTTCAGGGTTCCGGCGTTACCTTCGCCCGGATCATCGCCGCCCTGGCTCTGCTGATGCTGGTTGTCGGACTCATCGAGATCATCATCTTCAGGGCAAGAGACCGAAAGTACAGACAGTAATATGGATTTTTAACATGACCCCCGGTATCTGCAGAGATATTTCAGGGGTTATTTGTTATAATAGAGGAAGAAAAGGACAATTATCTTTAAATAATAGGAGGTTTTATGGATAAGGTTGAACTGAAAGAACTAACTCTTCTGGCAGCGAAGATCCGTAAAGACGTACTTGAACTGCTGAAGCACCGCGGCTACGGCCACCTCGGCGGTTCCATGTCCATCGTTGAACTGATGGCCGTTCTTTATGGCAAGCAGCTGCGCATCGATCCTTCCAACCCGCAGTGGGAAGATCGTGACATGGTAGTATTATCCAAGGGTCACTCCGGACCGGCCTGGTATTCCGCTCTGGCTGAGAAGGGCTATTTCCCGAAGGAAAAGCTGATGACCCTGAACGATGGCGGCACGATGCTGCCGTCACATCCGGACAGAACTAAGACTCCGGGCGTCGACATGACCACCGGTTCCCTGGGACAGGGCACCAGCGCGGCCGCCGGCATTGCCTACGGTCAGAAGCTGAAGGGTCAGGACCGCTATACCTACCTGATCGTCGGTGATGGCGAGCTCAACGAAGGTCAATGCTGGGAAGCGTTCATGCTGATCGCCGCCCGCAAGCTGAACAACTGCATCGTCATCATTGACGACAACAAGCGTCAGCTGGATGGCTACACCAAGGACATCCTGAATCCGTTTGATTTCGAAGCCAAGATGAAGGCCTTCGGCTTTGACCTCGTTCAGAAGGTCAAGGGCACTGACATCGAAGCCATTTCCGACGCCATTGACAAGGCCAAGGCCCACAAGGACGGCGCCAACGCCATCATCCTCGACGGCATCAAGGGAGCCGGCGTCAAGTACTTCGAAGAATTAAAGAGCAATCACTCAGTCAAGTTCAACAACGACGAGATCAACAAGGCGGCTGATGACGCCATCGCCGAACTGGCTGAATTCATTGAAAAGGAGGAAGCATAATGTTTAAGTTAACAGATGATCGCAGCAAGAAGGGTACTCCTTTAGCCAAAGTCGTAATGCAGACTCTTTCCGATGTCATGAACAGTGATGACAAGGTGGTCTTCCTGGAAGCTGACCTGGCCGGTGCCAGCAGCTCCACCATCATCCAGAAGGATCATCCCGACAGATTCATCCAGGTAGGCATTGCCGAAGCCAACATGATCGGCACTGCTGCCGGTCTGTCCGTCGAAGGCTTCAAGCCCTTCGTTCACACCTTTGGTCCGTTTGCGACCAGACGCGTATACGACCAGTTATACCTGTCCGGCGCCTATGCCCACAACACCATCAACGTCTACGGTTCCGACCCCGGCTTCTGCACCGGCCCCAACGGCGGTACTCATACCACCTGGGAAGACGTCGCTCTGATGAGAGCCATGCCTACAGCCGTCGTTTGCGATGCCGCTGACGCCGTCCAGCTGGAGTGGATCGTCAGAAAGTTCGCGACCATGCAGGGCATTCACTACTTCCGCGCCAACCGCAAGGATGTCAGAAACGTCTACGCTGAAGGCTCAACCTTCGAGCTGGGCAAGGGCAATGTCCTGAAGGAAGGCAAGGACGTCCTGATCATCACTGCCGGCCAGATCGTTTCCGACGCTCTGGACGCCGCGGAAAAGCTGGAAGCTGAAGGCATTTCTGCCGAGGTCATCGACATGTTCACCATCAAGCCGCTGGACGCTGACCTCATCCTTTCCGAAGTTAAGGGCAAGAAAGCCGTCGTCACCTTCGAGAATCATTCCATCATCGGCGGTCTGGGCTCAGCCGTTGCCGAAGTGCTGGCTGAACACGCCATCGCCGTTCCGTTCAAGCGCCACGGCGCCAACGATGTCTTCGGACAGGTTGCTTCTCAGGAGTGGCTGCAGAAGGAATTCAAACTGACCGCTGACGATCTGATCGAGACCGTCAAGGGACTTCTGTAAGACCGACATAACGATAAACAGGTGAGTTCACGAACTCACCTGTTTTCTTTTTGTTTCTGATTATGATTTTTACTTTCTGGCGTTAAGCAGGGTGGCGCCTTCGCCGTACATCGATTCCCAGTCCTTCTTGAAGGACGCGACGTGGTTGATGACGTTCAGGTTGTTGAAGGAAGCCTTCAGCAGATCCAGCGGAGCGGTTGCCGCTTCACAGCCGCAGGCGAAGCAGTCCTTCAACTGACCGACGCTGTGGAAGCCGGCAGCCAGCAGCTTGGTGGGCAGTCCTTCCTGTTCGATCTTGCCCTGAACATCGAGGAACAGCTGATTGGGATCGGCGCCCATGTTGTACATTCTGTTGATGTAGGCGGCGATGTAGTCGGCACCGGAGGCCAAAGCGTAGTAGGCCTGCATGGTGTCATAGACCGCCGTGGCGGTGACGTTGATGCCTTCCTTCTTCAGATGAGTGATGGTTCTCAGGCCTTCCTGAGTGACCGGAACCTTGACGTAGATGTCTTCGCCCATCTGTCTTACCATTTCATGGGCTTCTTTGATCTGGGTCTCGGAATCCAGGGCAATGACCTGGGCGTGCAGCGTCCTTTCGTGTCCGATGATCTCCCTGACCTTCTTCAGATGAGCGAAGAAGTCATCGGGGTTGGCTGAATTCTTTACGATGGACGGGTTGCAGGTGACGCCTGAAAGCGGGTAGTAATCGCAGGCATATCTGATGTCATCAAGATTAAACGTATCAACTAAGATTTCCATATCATTCCTCCTGTATCATCGGAAACTCATCTTTTCGCGTTAAGCAGGGTTGCCCTTTCACCATACATCGACTCCCAGGCCTTCTTGAAGGAGGCGACGTGGTTAATGACGTTCTGGTTGTTGAATGAGGCCTTGAGAATGTCCGGGGTGACCGTGGCGGTCTCAACGCCGCAGCGGAAGGCAGCCTTCAGCTGGCCGGCGCTGTGGAATCCGGAAGCCATGATCCTGGTCGGCAGGTTTTCCTGCTCGATCTTGTTCTGCAGGGCCATGTAAAGGTTTTCCGCCTTTTCCGCGAAGGTATCCATGCGGTTGACGTAGATGGCGATGTAATCAGCTCCGGCGGCCAGGGCATAGAAGGCCTGCATGGTGTCGTAGACAGTCGTGGCCGTGACATGGAAGCCTTCTCTCTTCAGGTGGGTAATGGTCCGGAAGCCTTCCTGGGTCACCGGGACCTTGATGTAGATGTCCCTGTCGACATTGTTTACCAGCTCATGGGCTTCCCTGATCATTTCGTCGCTGTCCGGGGAAACGACCTGGGCGTGCAGCGTGCGGTCGAAGCCGACGATCTCTCTCATCTTCCGCAGATGCTCAAAGGGATCGGCGGGATTAGCGCTGTTCTTGATGATCGTGGGGTTGCAGGTAACACCGGAAATGGGATAATAGTCACAGGCCCATCTGATGTCTTCAAGCTTGGCGGTATCAACGAGTATTTCCATATGTTTCCTCCGTTTACATTATTTCAATAATTTTTTGATTTCCTTCTCCAGCGGCGTGCCCTTGACGTTGTTCTTGGCCTTCTTGAGCCACTTTTCCGCTTCCTTCTTATCGCCGATGTTGGCGTACTGGACGCCTAAGAGATACTGCAGCATGCCCTCCTGGGAAGCCTTGGAGTAGGAGTCCTTTTCCTTCTCCTTTTCTTCAAGCAGTTCCCTGACGCGGTCGATGTCCTCACTCTTCTTTTCGATCATGACCCGGTAGAGCATCTGATACTGCTCCCTGCTGTCTTCCTCAAGGACCGGTTCCAGACGTTCAAGGATCTTGGCGGTCATTTCCTGATCATGTAGAGAAATGAAGTAGAAGTAGGCGTTGCTGAAGATCTGGTAGGCCTGCTGCTTGGACAGGTTGTCATACAGCAGGGAATTGGTCATGTTTCTGACGTCTTCGGTCTTCTCGCGTGATATGTAATAGCGCATCAGGTTCCACTTCCGGTTATATTCGCCGAACATGATCTTGAAAACCGGGCTGTTGAGGATCTTCAGAGCCTCCTGGTCCTTTTCCGCCTTGATGTTCTTCAGAAATCTGTTCCAGATGGCCGTGCGGATGAACATCGGCACGGCGATGGCGATCATGGCCAGAACGACCAGTGTTGCCGCAAATTCTTTTGTCATAACAATACCTCGTACCAATATATTATATAACGAATGAACCGCATTCAAAAGGCTGACGGAGACCTTTTGTCTGAATAAACCGGGGTAAAACGTCAACAGAAAACGCGCTGTTGCATATGCTTTCCGTTTATGCGACAATATAGATACATTTATGGACTGTCATTTTAGTAGTAAAAAATCTTTATTCATAACCTATTTGTAATCCAAATGGTAGAAGGAGGCGTTTTTTTGTGATTCAGGATTTAATCAAAGTTGAAAACTGCGTTGTCAGAGAGTCAGTCGCCGATTGGAAGGAAGCCATTCATGCGGCTCTGGAACCGCTGGTTGCCGACGGCTGCTGCACCGATGCTTATGAGCAGGCCGTGCTGAAGATGACGGAAGACTATGGTCCGTACTATGTTCTTACCGATCACATGGCTCTCATCCATGCTTCCAGCGAAGCCGGCGTGTCCAAGACCCAGCTGGCCTGCACCGTCCTTAAGCAGCCGGTTGCCTTCACGGAAGAAAAGAACGACGTACGCGTGCTCGTCGCCCTGTGCGCCGTCGACCACTCATCCCACATGGATGGCATCGTGGCCGTTTCCAACATCTTCAGTGATGATTCCAAGGAAGGACAGATTATGGATTCAACAACCCCGCAGGAGATATATGACCTGTTTATATCCAATGCCGAGGTTGTGGATTAATAGAATTAGCAAAGTTCTTAGTTAAATAGAAAGGAGAAATTATGCTAGATTTTATTCTTAACATTTTAGCTACTCCTGCAATGTTAGTAGGTCTGTTAGCTATGCTAGGTCTCATCCTCCAGAAGAGACCCGTTGAAGATGTCATCAAGGGCACCATCAAGACCATCGTTGGCTTCCTGGTATTAAGCGCTGGCGCCACCTTCATTCAGACTGATTCACTGAACGCTTTCGGTGAACTGTTCAACTGGACATTCAACATGACCGGTACCGTTCCGAACAACGAAGCCATCGTTGCCATGGCCTTAAACAAGTTCGGTCTGGATACTTCTTACATCATGGTGTTCGGCTTAGTCCTGAACATTGTCCTGGCTCGTTTCTCAAAGATGCATTACATGTTCTTAACAGGTCACCACAGCTTATACATGGCATGCATGTTAGCAGTATTACTGGGCGCAGTCGGCGGCTTAAAGAGCTTCCCGCTGTGGATCGCCGGTGGATGCTTATTAGCCTTCATCTCAGCCTTCTCACCCTGGTTCCTGCATTCATCAATGGAAAAGATCGTTGAAACTGATGAATTAGGTTTCGGTCACTTCGGTGGCTTCGGCTACTGGGTAGCTGCTCAGTGCGGCAAGCTCTTCAAGGGCGGCAAGTCAACTGAGGACATCAACTTCCCGCAGCGCTTAACCTTCTTACGTGACACCACTGTTTCCATTGGTATCACCATGGTTCTGTTCTTCCTGGTCATCACCGCTATCGCCGTTGGCAAGGGCGTCATGAACGTAGATCCGGCTACTCTGCCGAACTGCGCTGGCTTCCTGGTTGCTGGCGACACCAAGACTCACTGGGCTGTATGGGCTCTGAAGGCTGGCTTAAGCTTCTCAGGTGCTGTTTACATCATTCTGTCCGGCGTCCGTCTGATCGTTGGTGAACTCGTTCCCGCATTCAAGGGTATTGCTGAGAAGCTCGTTCCGGGTGCTGTCCCGGCTATCGACTGCCCGGTTGTCTTCCCGTATGCTCCGAACGCTGTTCTGATCGGCTTCTTAGTCTCCTTCTTAGGCGGCGTTGTCGGTCTGATCGTCCTGATCGCTCTGAACAAGGCTGGCTTAGGCTTAGCTCTGATTCTCCCGGGTGTTGTTCCGCACTTCTTCTGCGGCGCTTCCGCCGGTGTCTTCGGCAATGCTGAAGGCGGCTTAAAGGGCTGTATCTTAGGCTCATTCGTGCATGGTCTGATCATCACCTTCTTACCTGCACTGTGCATGCCTGTATTCGATGCATTAGACAAGGGTTCAACCTTCTCCGATGCTGACTTCTCATGGATGGCATTAGTATTCGGCAACCTCGCCAAGGTCGTCCATGGTATCCCGCTGCTGTGCATCTGCGTAGCTGTCTACGTATTACCGATGATCCTCAGCGGATTCAAGAATGGCCAGGAAAAGTAATCCCAGCCAATTAATTAAGCAGTAATTCTGTTAGAAGAATTTAGAAGGAGGGCATATTTATGGCAAATATCCGTAAGATTATGTGCTGCTGCGGTTCCGGATTAGGCAGTTCCCTGATGGTTCAGATGAACATTCAGAAGGCTCTGAAGAATCTCGGAATCGAAGGAGTCGAAGCTGATCACACTTCTCTTTCAGAGATCAATGTGAAGAGCGCAGACTTATTCGTCGTCGGAAGGGATATCGCCCCTCAGCTGAAGGACTACCCGCGTGTCGTTGTTCTGAACAAGATCATGTCCATGGTAGAACTCACTGAAAAGCTTGAACAAGCTTTTGCCATTGAAGGCGACGAAATCCATATCGGACAGGAGTAGTAATTAAGCGAATTAAAAAGGGTAAGGTTTCATAACCAAGCCCTTTTTATTATGCTTTCTTCAGCGATAGCCGGTTACCTGAGATGAGCGGCAATGACTTCCGCGATCTGACGGTTCCCTTCAGCGTTTGGGTGAACGCCGTCAACGTACCATTCCTCATGTCCTCTGGTAGGTTCCAGAAGATCAATGAGTTCGATATCGAGTTTTCCGGCTGTCTTTCTGATTATTCCGGGGAGAACGTTATCAACGAGATGCTTGTCGATGCTGTAGGCTACATCGCCGGCCTCATTGTACGGGAAACATTCCGGAGGGATCATGACAATGATCCGTGGACTGTTGTCCAGCGTCAGATAGCCCTTCAGGAAGTCCTTGAGTTCCCGTTCGTATCTTTCTTCATTCCAGTTCGCCGTCTTGGTATCATTGGATCCCAGCATGACCAGATAGATGTCGGCTTTCAGCTTCAGCGTCGAAGGGTAAAGGGAACTTTCAACATAGGGGCAGTCCGCCTGTTTCTGCAGGGTGCAGCCGCTGATGCCGCAGTTAATGACCCGGTAGTCATCTCCCAGTTTTTCGTTCAGATAGTATTCCCAGGTCTGATCGCGCCTTCCCATGACCCCGGCACCTCTGGTCACGCTGTCGCCGATGCAGGCGATGTTGATGACTCCCTCCCCCTTACGGGGATTGCGCGGTAATCTGAGATACGCCTTGACGAGGCTTTCCCTGATCTTCATGTTACTCTGCCCTTCCTTCTTCTCACAAACTGACTAAATCCGTTAAAAGAGGCATTCCCTGCCTCTTTTGTTTGCTGACTTACAGAAACTAAATGATTTCCGTTACCTTGTAGTCCTTGTCTTCGACCGCCTTAACCAGAACGGCATCATCGACTTCATGAGCCAGAACGACTTCCGCCGTGCCGGTTTCATGGCTGACTTCCGCGCTCACGACGCCCTCAATGGCCTCCAGTGCCTTCTTGACGGTGCCTGAGCAGTGCATGCACATCATGCCTTCGATCTTCATGGTTTTATTCATGGTCATTTCCTCCTTCTCTTTTTCTTCCAGTAAATGTCCTTTTTCGTTCAGGGTCACGGTTTTCCTGCCGGGTTTGTCATGACTGCCGTCATGGACCTTCAGCAGGTTGAGCCGCAGGGCATTGGAGACGACGCAGAAGCTGGACAGGCTCATCGCCGCCGCTCCCAGCATCGGGTTCATGGTAATGCCCAGTTTCGTATAAAGTCCGGCTGCTGCCGGTATCAGCAGGGTGTTGTAAATCAACGCCCAGAACAGATTTTCTAATATGTTGCGGTAGGTGGCACGTGAGAGCCTGATGGCTGCGGAAGCGTCTCTCAGGCTGCTCTTCATCAGCACCACGTCAGCAGCGTCAATGGCCACGTCCGTGCCGGCTCCGATCGCGATGCCGATGTCAGCCCGGGTAAGCGCCGGAGCGTCGTTGATGCCGTCGCCGATCATGGCAACCTTGCCATGCTGCTGCAGTTCTCTGATGACGGCTTCCTTGCCGTCGGGCAGAACGGAAGCCACCACTTCATCAACGCCGGCCTGTTTGCCGATCGCGTGGGCGGTCTTCTCATTGTCGCCGGTCAGCATGACCACGTGAATGCCCATGTTCTTCAATTCCCTGATGGCCTGCGGGCTGTCTTCCCTGATGGCGTCAGCCACCGCGATGATGCCCAAAAGCTTATCGTCACGGGCGAAATACAGAGGTGTCCGGCCTTCCTCCGCCAGTCTTTCCCCCTGCTTTCTTGCTTCTTCACTCACTCGGACATGAGAGCTGATGAAGCGGTAATTGCCGCCGTAGAGCTGACGGCCTTTAATGCTGCCGGTCAGTCCGTTTCCGGAAAGGGCTCTGAAGTTTTCAATATCACCTTCGGGCAGGCTTCTTTGCTGTCCGAAACTGACGATGGCCCTGGCCAGCGGGTGTTCGCTGCGCTGTTCCAATGCATAGGCCGTTTTCAGCAGTTCTTCTTCGCTCACGCCGTCCGCCGGGCAGATGTCGGTAACCACCGGCTGACCGGAGGTAATGGTTCCCGTCTTGTCCAGCACGGCGATCTGCACGTTGCCGGTTTCCTGCAGAGCCTCAGCGTTCTTGAACAGGATGCCGTTCTTGGCGCCGACGCCGTTACCGACCATGATGGCCACCGGAGTAGCCAAACCCAGAGCGCAGGGGCAGGAAACGACCAGAACGGTAATCGCTCTGGCCAGGCAGTAGCCGATTTCCTTTCCCAGAAGTATCCAGGTAATGAACGTTATGACGGCAATCGCAATGACGGCCGGAACGAAGTATCCGGAAATGGTGTCGGCCAGCCTGGCCACCGGTGCCTTGGTGGCCGCCGCGTCGGAGACCATCTGAATGATCTGTGACAGCGTGGTGTCCTCGCCGACCCGGCGGGCTTCGCACTTCAGGAAGCCTGACTGGTTCAGGGTCGCGCTGGTGACTTCATCGCCCGGACCCTTGTCCACGGGAATGCTTTCACCGGTAATGGCCGCTTCGTTGACGGCGCTTTCTCCTTCAATGACGATGCCGTCAACGGGAATGTTTTCCCCGGGACGAACGACGAAGATGTCGCCTTTACTGACATCATCGATGCTTATTTCCGTTTCCTTTCCTTCTCTGATGACCGTAGCCGTCTTGGGAGCCAGTTTCATCAGGCTCTTCAGGGCGTTGGTCGTCTTGCCCTTGGAATAGGCTTCCAGCATCTTGCCCACGGTGATCAGTGCCAGGATCATGGCTGATGACTCAAAGTAGAATTCATTCATGTAGCGTTTCACCGCTTCATTGTCACCGTCAACGACGGCTCTGCTCATCAGAAGCAGAATGACCACGGAATAGATGAAGCCGGCCATCGAGCCCAGAGCGATCAGGGAATCCTTGTTGGGAGCCCGGTGCCACAGGCTCCTGAAACCGGAAATGAAGAATTTCTGATTAATGACCATGACGATGACGCATAAGAGCATCTGGACGATGCCCATGGCCACGTGGTTGTTTTCAAAGAAAGCGGGCAGGGGCAGACCCAGCATCATGTGTCCCATGGAAAAGTACATCAGAACCAACAGAAAGACCAGCGAAGCGATCAGTCTGCGCTTCAGCTTGGGTGTTTCCCTGTCCTTCAGCATGTCTTCTTCGGCAGCCAGCCGGGCGGAAACGGATTTTCTTTCCTGTCCGTTTTCCCTCAGCGAGGCGCCATAGCCGGCGTCCTCAACAGCCTTGATGATCTGCTGGCTGCTGGCTGTTCCTTCCACCGCCAGGCTGTTGGTCAATAAGCTGACCGAGGCGGAGGTAACGCCTTCCAGGGCGCTGACGGCTTTTTCCACGCGCACCTGACAGGCTGCGCAGCTCATTCCGGTAACGTTATACTGTTCCATTAATTCTCTTCCTGACTAAATGAGTTCAAGATCGGTCGGCGTAAAGCCGGCATCTTCAATTATTTCGTAGAGTTCCTCTACGGACAGATCCGAGTCGATGACGACTTCCTTTCTGGCGGCGTTAACGCTGACATTGTCTGCGCCGGCATCATAGAGAGCTTCTCTGATGACGCGGCCGTCTCCCTGACTGCTCAGATCTTCGACTTTAATTTTATAACTGATCATGATATCATCTCCTGTCTCATGCTCTTTTTTCACCATTATAATAGCATAGCCAACCCAAAGTAATAATTGTTATAATGAAAACAGCCAATAACTTCTCCGGAGGGACATATGAATAATAAGGACTGCATCATCTTCCGCAACGACACCTTCCTGTTAAATACCGCCAATACATCTTTTCTTTTCCGTGTCAGTAGCCACGGCCATCTGGAACACGTTCATTACGGTTCCCGGGTGGAAATTGAAGACGCCGACAGCCTGGCCGTCAACTATTCCATCGGCTACGGCGACAGCATTCTCTACGACGAGACCGACCCGCACTACTGCCTCAGCGAAGTGCCGCAGCTTTACGGAACTCAGGGCCGGGGTGATTACCGCGAGCCTGCGATAATTCTGGCCGATGAGGAAGGCAACAGCGCTCTTGATCTGACCTACCGCTCTCATGAGATCTGCTTTGACAATACCGATTACCCGGGCGATCTGCCGGTCAGCCGGAAGGCGGACGGGCTGTTGACCGTACGGCTGTGCGACTTCTTCCGGCAGATCGAAGTGCACCTGTTCTTCAAGGTCTTCCATCAGGAAGACGTCATTGTCCGCAGCGTGCGGATCATCAACCATTCCGACCGCAACCAGCATGTTCAGAGACTGATGAGCAGCTGCGTTGTCCTCTTGGAAGACCGCCTGGTGGAGATGAGTTTCCACGGTCACTGGGCCCGGGAAATGGGCCTGGTGGAAGTTCCGGTGAGTGAAAGCGCCGTGATCAACGGTTCCCGTGAGGGTTTCTCTTCCTCTTCCTGCAATCCCGGCTACCTGCTGCGTCATCCCGACACCACCGAAGACAGCGGAAAAGTATGGGGCTTCAACCTGATCTACAGCGGTTCCCACTACAATTCCACCTGCCTGAATCACAACGGTCAGTGCCGGACCATGATCGGCATTCAGCCGGAAAACCTGGACTGGATCCTGAAACCGGAGGAAAGCCTGACGGCTCCGGAAGCCGTGCTGTCCTTCAGTGACCGGGGGTTTAATGAACTTTCCCATCATTTCCACGATTTCATCAACCGCCATGTTGTTCCCGAATACTGGCAGTATAAGGAGCGTCCCGTTCTGATCAACAGCTGGGAAGGCTTCGGCTTCAGTTTCACCCAGGACAGCCTGCTTCAGCTGGCCCAGGAAGCTGCTGATCTGGGCTGTGAGCTGTTCGTGCTCGATGACGGCTGGTTCACCGAGCGCGACAACGACCTCTCCGGACTGGGCAACTATGAGACTGACCAAAGAAAACTGCCGGGCGGCTTAGCCGGACTGGCTGATAAGATCAGAGAACTTGGGCTCAACTTCGGCTTATGGGTCGAACCCGAGTCGGTAAGCGTGGAAAGCGAACTGTTCCGCAGACATCCCGACTGGGCGATTCACGACAGTCTGCACAGCGACCTGTATGGGCGCCATCAGCTGTTATTGGATCTGACCCGGAAGGAAGTTCAGGATTTCATCGTGGAAAACGTCAGCCGGATCATTGAAGAGACCGGGGCGTCCTACATCAAGTGGGACATGAACCGCCAGCTGGCCGGCGTTGATCGCAACTACAACCACCGCTACATTCTGGCTCTCTATGACATCCTCAAGCGCGTCTTCTCCAGATATCCTGAAGTGCTGCTGGAAAGCTGCTCTTCCGGAGGCAACCGTTTCGATCTGGGCATGGCCTGCTTCTCGCCGCAGATCTGGACGTCCGATGACACCGATCCGCTGGAAAGACTGACCATTCAGAAAAATGCCAGCTATCTCTATCCGCTCTCGATGATGGGAGCCCACGTGGCTGCCTCACCGTCCGCTCAGACGCTCAGACATACTTCCCTGCCCCTGCGCTTCAACGTGGCTGCCTTCGGCGATCTCGGCTATGAGCTGGATTTCCGAAAGCTCAGCAACAGAGAAAAACAGGAGATCAGAAAGCAGATCGGGTTCTATAAGAAGAACCGGTCCCTATTCCAGTTCGGCTGTTTCCGCCGTTACCACCATGACGATCAGCACGAGACCTTCATTGTTGGCAACGGCGAGAAAGCGATCGCGGCCGTTTACCGCCGCCATCTGCGCGCCGCCACAGGGCTGGAGAAATTAGTCGTCCGCAATCTTGCGCCGGGAAGCTATGACGTTGTTTCCGCAGAACGCAGCTTCGCGGATGAAACGTACGGCCTTCCGGTCAGTGAACTGTCCAATCCGCAGGAAAGCTACACGGCAACCGCCAAGGCGCTGGCGGAAGGCATCATGCTCAACAACGTCTACACGGCTGCCGGCTACAATCCCAACGTCCGCGTCCCGCTGGACAACGGCTCGGAGATGTATCTGCTTGTCAGAAGAAAAGAGGAAGATTGATCCTTCCTCCATCAGTTAATGCTTAATGATCAGGCTGCTCAGCAGCCTTTTCTTATCTCTTGAGTCCCAGAATGACGGGCACGGAACGGTAGCCGACGCCCATGCGGTCAATGCCCATGTCGATCAGCTGCAGGAAGTGCTCGCGGGTGCGGATGCAGCCGCTGCCCTTGATCTTTACTCTGCCCCTGTTCTGATCCATGATCAGGGCAATGACTTCCGGCGAAGCTCCCACGCTTTCGTGACCAGTCAGAAAACCCGTACTGGTCTTGATGAAATCAGCACCGGCGGCGATGATGCACTCACAGCCCTGTCTGATCTGTTCTTCGTTAAGCGCATCCGTTTCCAGAATGACCTTCAGTTCGTGGCCAAGCTCATGAGCAGCGTCGGCGCAGGCTTTCAGGTCTGCGGTGACTTCCTCATACCGGCCTGATCTCAGCAGGCCGAAGTTGGCGACGATGTCGACTTCCTTCACCAGTTCGGACTGAGCCGCGCGCCTAACCTGTTCGACACGGCTTTCGGTGGAACTGTCGCCGAAGGGGAAGTCAGTCACCGGGCAGAGCATGGTTTCGCTTCCCTCGACATACGGCGAGCACAGCGGGATGTATTTGGGGTTGATGCAGATGGTCGCGCAGCCTAGATTTACGCCGTCCTTAGTCAGCTCAATGATCTCTTCTTCAGTAAATTCCGGTTTCAGAACGGAATAGTCAATGTAGCCTGCCAGTTCCCTGACCGTCATTTCTGCTGCCTTCTTTTCCGGTTTCATATCGTTCTCCTCTCATTATCTTTTCATTAATTCTTCTGAATTCATTATATGCCGTTCCCGTTAAGCGGCGAAAGAAAAAGGCTCTAAGCCTTTGATTCTCTTTTCTCTTCCAGCAGGCAGACGCTGAAGGCCTGAACGCCTTCGCCCCGGCCCACAAAGCCGAGCCCTTCGCCTCTGGTCGCCTTGACGTTGATCCGTTCGGGATCGCAACGCAGAACGGCCGCGAGGTTTTCCTCCATCTGCTTCTTATAGGGGGCCAGCTTCGGTCTTTCAATCATCACGGTGGCGTCGATGTTGCCGACCTGATAGCCCATTTCATCCATCATCTCCCAGATCCTTTCCAGTAAGATCAGCGAGCTGATGCCTTCATAGGCGGGATCGGTATCGGGGAAGTGGCTGCCCAGATCGCCCCGGCCCAGAGCACCGATGATGCTTTCGGTCACGGCGTGGGTAAGAACATCCGCGTCAGAGTGTCCCAGAAGACCTTTTTCAAATGATATTTCCACGCCGCCCAGGATAAGGGGACGGTTTTCCACCAGTTTATGGATGTCAGTTGCCTGTCCGATTCTCATATTCCACCTCAGTAGTATTGTATCACGAAAATTGTGATAGAATAGACGTATGAACAGAGTTATCGTCATTGGAAACAGTTACCGTACCGAGATAATCCGCCTGAAGGATTCCCTTTCCGCCAATAAGGCTCTTTCAGCCGGAATCAGCGACAATCACTACGGCGGCGCCTACAGCATTGCCTACAACCTGGCCGTGCTGGACACCGATTCGTATCTGATCACCAGGCTTTCCTATGACGCCACTTCCGTGGAAATGATCGTCAACCTCGACAAGCTCAACGGCATGGTCTACGCCAACAACTCCGTTCTGCCCAAGACCCCGTCCAAGGTCTATCTGGTCGACAAGTACAACAAGACGATCGCTCTTGATGACTTTTCCTTCAATGTCTATCCGGGCGTGGAAGACGGCTTCCCCGTGCTTTCCTTTGAGGAAGACGATTACGGACTGATCAGATATGTCAATACCAACTATTTCCTCAAGGCCGTTGCCAGCTACCCCAACCTCAGGTGGATCTGTTACAACAGCATCCCCGAAAGCAAGGTCCTCAACCTGGTGGAAGGCATCGTCTTTGACTATGACTACCTGATCAAGACGGTCAACGAAAGAGACGTTCCCGCCACCTGCTCGGAGCTGATCAAGCACGGCCTGAAGTGGATCCTCATCGTGGAAGACGGCCAGTTCGTCAGCCACTATGACTATGCCGGCTTCCATCAGTACCGCCGGGAAGAACAGGGCGAATATCCCGTCGGCTGCTTTGAAGCCTTCCTGGCCATGCTGACGGCCTGCCTTTCCAACGGCTATGATCTGATTTCCGCCGTCAACCACGGTCTCAATCTTGCCAATGATTTTTCATATCAGGAGAGCGTTGTCCTCAAGAAGGAATTCTTCTGATATTAGATAAGGGGTATATTATGAGTTCATTCAAAGACCTGCGGATAGTCGATAACTTTTATCAGACTTCCTCTTTTTTTCCGATGCCTACGGTCTGCATCAGCACCGTCAATCCGGACGGCAGCCTGAACATCGGCTCCTATTCCCTGTGCTTTCCCTACTATGTTGCCGGCAAGGGAAGATACGCGATGTTATTGGAGTGCCGCAATACTTCCAACACCTGCATGAACCTGCTGCGTACTCACAAGTGCGCTCTCAACTTCATCCCCGATGACCGGGCTACCTTCAGGGAAGCCGTCAGGCTGGGTTTCCCCGGACCGTCGGAAGAGAAAATGAAGGAACTGAAGTTCGCGATGGAAGACGGTCAGGCCGATCCTTCCGACCCCAACCGCCCGCAGGTCATCTCCTCAGCCTTCCAGGTATTCGAATGCACCTGGGCCGCTGATCTGGAAGACGGCGGCAAGTTCAGGGCTGAAGACATCGATGATGGCCATCCCGGCCCCTACAACAGCTTCAACGGCATTACCTCCAAGTACGGCGCTCACTTCATCCTTTATGTCGACAAGATACTGATGAAGGAGAAATACTATGACGCCATCGTCAACGGCGTCAACAAGAACAGCTTCCCGCCGGTTCCGGTGGACTACGGTTACCGTGATTCCACCAATTTCTGGTACACTCCGTTCCCGCGGTTCAGAAAGCCGGTCGCCGAACCGATTCCGGCGGCTAAGGAAGTTGACCTGGCTTCCATCCGCTACGCGGCTAACCGCGTTGATGATACCGTCAAGTTCACTGACGACGCTCTGAAGAACTTCGTCAAGGTGCCCCGGCCCTTCCTGAAGACCGTGCTCAACGGCTGCGTGGCCTGGGCCAAGGAAAACAACGTTACCCTGATCACCGATAAGGAAGTCAAGATCATCAACGACAAGCGCAACGCCGAAAAGCAGGCCAGAAAGAAATAGGAATGTCAGGCGCCGTTAACCGGCGCTTTTCCTTTGGCGATAACAGCCGGTGCAATGTTATAATTATTTCAGCAAGCCCCTGCTTCGAAAGGAGACTTACCATGTATAACTTCATTCACACCTATGACGACATGCCCATGTGGAAGGACACGGCCGAAGGAATGGAAACCGTGGAGATCGATGTCAGTAATCTGTGCGTCACTACCCTCCCATTGGTTGAGTACGCCGTCAAGGACGATTACAGCCTGAACATCCGCTTCGTCTTCCCGGAAGGCCGGGATCTGGAAAGAAAATACCCGCTGATCATCCACGTTAAGGGATCCGGCTGGGAAGAACAGAATCTGGATAATTCCATCGGCAACTTTGAACCGTATGTCCGGGCCGGCTACGGCTGCGCCATCATCCAGTACCGTCCGGCTCACGTTGCCAGGTATCCCGCTCAGGTCCTGGACCTCAAGACCGCAGCCCGCTACATCCTGGCCCATGCCGATGAATACCCGATCGATGTCAACAACATCTTCCTCTCCGGCGACTCCAGCGGCGGACATACCGCCATCATGGCGTTCCTCACCTGGAACGAACCGGTGCTGGACAATGAAGACGAAGAAGATGAGCTGCCGAAACTGCGGGGTCTGATCGACTACTACGGTGTAACAAACGTTAAGAAACTGGCCTTCACCGAAACCGGTCTGTCCCAGAAGGACAACGAAGGGCTGCTGCCGCTGGTCTTCGGCGAACAGTCTGAGGAGGAATACGCCCAGGGCAACTTCGCCTGTTACGCTCAGCTGCTGGAACAGCTGCCGCCGGTAATCATTCTTCACGGCAACAAGGACCGCCTGGTCTCTCTGGATCAGAGCATTGAACTCTACAACACCCTTAAAGAGCGCGGTACCGACTGCCGTTTCGTTCTGGTGAACGGCGGCGACCATGGCCGCTTCAGCTTCTGGCAGAAGCCGGTTACCGACAAGGTCATCGAGTTCCTGAAGGAAAACACCCTCTGATTTTCCTTCAATCATCCCTAACAAAAAGTCATCCTTCCTTTGCGGGGATGACTTTTGTTTACCTATTTGCCGGTTGATCCGAAGCCGCCGGCCTGTCTTTCCGTCTCGCTGAGCTCTTCGACCTCATTGAACTCAACGCTCAGGTAGGGAAGGATGACCAGCTGGGCGATCCGCTCGCCCTTTTCTACCTGGCGGGTCACATCGGAATCGTTATGGAGGGCAACGATGACCTCACCGCGGTAGTCACTGTCAATGACACCGACGCAGTTGGCCGGCCTTAATCCGGCCCGGGAAGCCAGACCGCTGCGGGCGAAGACCGCACCGAAATAACCGTCAGGAATCTCGATGGAAAGACCGGTCTTGATCATGGTAGTCTGACCGGCCTCTACCTCAGCGCTTTCGCTGCTGTAGAGGTCGACACCGGCGCTCTGTGAAGAGCCGCGGGTAGGTATGATGGCGCCCTCGCTCAGCTTGCGGATGTTAATCTTCATCTTTCTCTTCCTCTCTGTGCACTGACCGCTGCTCGCTGAAACCATCGGGATAACGGCGGGCCAGCTTTTCTATATTGTAATCCAGAATGTCGGAGAAATCGACCTGCAGGTAGGTCGCCAGTTCGGCAATGTACCAGCAGACATCTCCCAGTTCCTCAATGACTCTCTCCCTGTTCAGTTCATGACCCTGATGCAGGTATTTCTTGACCAGGTCGATGGTCTCGCCGGCCTCACCGCACAGTCCCATCACCCCGTTTATCAGCATCTCTTCACCCTGCAGGCGCTTGCTCCAGGTCTTCATTGCCAGTTTCTGATATTCATTTACTTCCATTTGTCTGTCCCTCCAGGATCCATCTGATTCCCATCAAAAGTCTTTCATCCGGCTGATCGAAGTGACCGCCGGGATTACTGACCAGCACGCAGTCGTTGCCGTTATTGCGCAGATATTCATACAGGCCTCTGGTCTGATCGCCGACCGTGGCCAGAAGCTGATTACGGCTCTGTTCTTCTCTTTCTCCCAGGGAAAGGTAGAAGCGCTTTTCCCTGTCGATCCCGCTTCCCTTCAGCCGGTCGGTAAAGCCGGGAAACCACAGCGAAGACGAACAGCTGACGATTCCGTCAAAGTAACGGTGAGCATACAGACTGAACAGCCCGGCCAGTGAATAGCCGGCGATGAAGGCCTTTCCGCTGCCGTATTGGGATTCATGCATCTCTTTGATCCCTAACAGCTCCGCGAGCGTCTCTTCTCCCCTGCCCGCAAACTGCATCTTTCCGGCTTTCAAGGGCCAGGGGGACAGTTCGCCGTTCCAGTCATCGACTTCCAGCAGCACGAAATTGGCCGGCAGGCTTTTCAGATGCGGCAGTAGTCCGCTATCCTCCGGAGAAGTAAAGAGATAAACCGTTCTGTTCAGTTCGGGATCGTTTATCAGTTCCGCATGCTTCATGTTGTTATTATAACATTCCTGTCCGGCTTTCATTTGTTGTATGATGAATATAAGAAGAAAGGTGATCAGGATGACAAATAAGAAAACGGGAAAAGTCATTGTCTTCATTACCGGCCTGCCGGGAACCGGCAAGAGCTACGCCGCCAGGAAGATCCGGGAAACCTACCCGCAGTTCCGCGAGGTTTCCTACGACCAGATCAAGGAGATCTTCTGGGACATCCTGGGCTTCGACTCCCAGGAGGAGAAGGTCGCGATCAATGACCGCAGTCTGGAATACTTCTATCTGTTTCTGGACCGCCAGATGAAGACCGGTGATCCGCTGATAGCCGAATATCCCTTCTGCCAGCGGCAGAAGGATGCGCTGGCCGAGGTAGTCGAAAGAAATGGGTACAAAGCCCTGACCGTCTGTCTGTATGGCGATCTTGACGTCATCTACCAGCGCCAGAAGCGCCGTGACGAAAACGACATCCGCCATCCCGGACACCTGGGCGACAGGTATCATCTGGAAGAATTCGACAAGTACCTGAACGGCCCGCATTACGACTACACCAAGGAAGAATTCTGGAATCTCCACAAACACAAGGACTATCACATTCACCTCGGTAAGGAGTTCGACATCGATGTAACTGATCTGAATTCCATCAGTTATGATGAAGTACTGGAGGAAATCGGAAAGCTCTTCGCTGAGTAAATCTCTGAGCCGGAAGGCGTCTCTCATGCCTGCCGGCTTTTTATGTGCTATCATTAGGACAGAAAACAAAGGAGACAAATCATGTTAAAACCAGAAGAATTAGCCAAGATGATCGACCATACCCTGCTTAAGCCCTATTCAACCGATGAGGATCTTAAGAATCTCTGCAAAGCAGCCAGAGAATACAATTTCAAGACCGTAGCCATCAACAACTGCCACATCCCGCTGTGCAATAAGGAACTTGAGGGAACGGACATCCTCACCGACGCCGCCGTCGGCTTCCCCCTGGGAGCCATGACCATTGAAGCCAAGGTGTTTGAAGCTGAGGACGCCATTGAAAAGGGCGCCGGCGAAGTCGACTATGTCGTCAACATCGGCAAGGTCAAGTCCGGGGACTGGGACTATGTCAGAGAAGAAATGGAGCGGATCGTGGCCGCCTGCCATAAGCACAGCATCATCTGCAAGGTCATTTTCGAGAACTGCTACCTGGTTGATGAGGAGAAGAGAACGCTGTGCCGGATCGCTGTGGAAACCGGCATTGACTTCATCAAGACCTCGACCGGCATGGGCACCGGCAACGCCACCCTGGAAGACGTCAGGTTAATGAAGGAGTGCGTCGGTGACAGGGTCAAAGTCAAGGCGGCCGGCGGCATCCGCAACGCTGCTGATGCGCTGAAGTTCATCGAAGCCGGGGCTTCCCGTCTGGGCACTTCCGCCGGCAAGGTCATCGTTGACCAGTACCGGGAAATGATTAAGTAAAGAAACAGAACTCCCGCTAATGGGAGTTTTTCTTTGCACTTTTTCAGGGGGGTGTTATAATACTCCTGGTTTTGTACTCATATCCCTATCAGGACTGCGAGGAGCAGATCACGGGAATGAAAACGGAGGTATTTATGAGAAACGCCAATACAAAGAAACTGACGGGAACAGCCCTGCTGGCAGCCATCATCGTTGTGCTGCAGACTGTTGCCAGCGGTATTAAGTTCGGGACCTTTACCCCGACTCTTTCACTCATACCGATCATCATCGGCGCATTGGTCTACGGACCGCTTTCCGGAGCCTTCCTGGGCCTGGTGTTCGGCGTCATCGTCGTCATCGGCGTCTTAAGCGGTACCGAGCCGATGAGCACGCTGATGTTACAGACCAATCCTGTCATGACCGTCGGCGTCTGTCTTGTCAAGGGCGCCATGGCCGGTCTGATCCCCGGTCTGCTTTACAAGCTCTTTAACGGCAAGAGAGACCTGCTGGCCACTGTCGTGTCCACCGTCAGTGCCCCGATCGTCAACACCGGCATCTTCTGCGCGGCGCTGATGACCGTCTTTCTGCCGATCACTCAGCAGTTTTCCGACATGCTCGGCTTCGCTGACGCCGGAAAGTTCGTCTTACTGGGAATCGTCGGTACCAACTTCCTGTTCGAACTGCTGCTGAATGCCGTTCTGGTACCGATCGTCATCAGGATCATCAACTTCATCAGGAAGTAGGAGGCTGTTTATGTTACTTGCCATTGACATGGGAAACTCCAACATTGAATTCGGTCTGCTTAAGGAAGGCAAGACGGTATTCAGTGAAAGGATCAAGACCGATCTGGAAAAGACCGCAACCGAATACGCGGTGCTGCTTCATACCATTCTGGAGATCAGAGGCGTCGAAGACGCCGAAATCGACGGAGCCATCATTTCCAGCGTCGTGCCGCCGCTGACTGCGCCGCTGAAGCAGGCCGTCAAGATCGTTACCGGCATTACCCCGCTGATCGTCGGCCCCGGCGTCAAGACCGGACTGAAGGTAAAGGTCGGCGACCCCAAGGAAGTCGGCGCTGACCTGATTGTCGGCTCGGTTGCCGGCATGCAGCTTTACGGAGCTCCGCTGATCATCATCGACATGGGCACGGCCACGACCGCGGTCGTAGTAGACAGGGAAAACTGCTTCCTGGGCGGAGCCGTCATCCCCGGCGCCGTCGTCAGCCTTAACGCCCTGAGCAACAGCGCGTCCAAGCTGCCGATGATCGACATCGCCGCGCCGAAGAAGGTCATCAACGGCGGAACCGTCGAAGCCATGCAGAGCGGCCTGGTTTACGGGCAGGCTTCGCTGCTGGACGGCATGATCGCCAAGATGAAGAAGGAGATGGGCTATGACATGAAGGTCGTCGCGACCGGAGGTCTGGCCAAGCTTATTGTCCCCTATTGCGAAAGCAAGATCATCCTGGATAATGACCTGATGCTGGAAGGTCTGGACATTATTTACAACATGAATAAATAACTGCTTGAAATGACCTTTCAAGTGTGTTAACATTTAAAAGCACTTACTTTGGATTGATCGGATATCCAAGGCGGAAGGAGAAGAAAATGAAAGAAAAGATCCACCCTGTTATGTATGAAACTAAGGTTGTCTGCGCATCATGCGGCAACGAGTTCATGACTCATTCAACCAAGAAGGAAATCAAGGTTGATACCTGCTCAAACTGCCATCCGTTCTACACCGGCAGACAGCGTTTCCAGCAGGCTGCAGGCCGTATTGATCAGTTCAACAAGAAATACGGATTCGATCAGAAGAACGAAAAGTAAGAAAATATGCAGAAATACAGAACCAGGCCCAAAAGCCTGGTTTTGTTTTGGAAAACCGCTGCCGGGCAGGTAGCGTTTCCGGCGGCTGCTGAATTATAATAGAGAAAAGGCTTCCTGTCCTGCTTCAACAGGAAACAAAGATCATCAAATACCGGCAAACAGCCATTCAGGAGGAAACCCCATGAACAAACCATCTCTTAAAGACCGCTTCACCTACTGGTTTGACAACCAGATGTCAAAGGGCAGCGTTGGCCTGGTAAGGATCCTTTTGATCTTTACTCTTCTAGTAGTACTGCTAATAGCGGCCATCATCTTTTCCTGCGGATTCAGCGAAGACCAGGGCTTCATCGGCGTTCTCTGGGACAGCCTGGCAACCATCATCAACGCCTGGATGCCTTCCTTTGAAGAAGGAAGCATCGGCTACATCTGCATGATGGCTCTGGCCGCTCTGGCCGGACTGCTGGTAACCAGCGTATTGATCGGCATTTTCAGCAGCGCCATCGAGGAAAAGATCGTCGGCCTGCGAAAAGGCAATTCCCTGGTCATCGAAAAGGATCACATCGTTCTCATCGGCTTCTATTCCGGTGAATATACGCTTCTCCGCCAGCTGATCCTGGCCGCCCGGGATCAGCCGTGCACCATCGTCATCGGCGCCGAAATGGAACGGGATGAACTGGAAGAAAACATTTCTGACAACTTTGAGATACCGGATAATGTCCGGATCGTCTGCCGGACCGTGGATCCCCTAGATTCGGTTTCCCTGGAAAAGCTGGCCATTTCCAGCTGCCGGACCGTCATTGTCAGCCCTACGGACGATGACAGGACCGTAAAGATCCTGCTGGCCCTTTCTCATCTGGTGGAAAAGTGCGGCCTTACCGATGTGCGCATCAATTCCATTCTCGCCAAGGACGAAAACCGCTTCCCTCCGTTGCTGGCTGAAAGGCACAACATAACGGCGCTGCAGTTCAGCGACGCCCGGGGAAAACTCATTGCCCATTCCTGCAACCAGGCCGGGCTCTCCCGGGTTTTCCGGGACATCTTCGACTTTGAAGGATCGGAATTATACATCATCCGCCGCTCTCAGATGACGGGCCTTTCCTTCCGTGACCTTCTCGGACAGATGGATGGCGGCGTACCGGTCGGCATCGTCCGCGATGAAAAGATCATGATGAATCCTGAAGACGATCAGCCGCTTCAGGAAGGAGACGAACTTCTGGTTTATGCCCCGACTGAAGACTCCGCGTTGCTGACGGAAAACACCTCAGCCTCTCCGCCGAAACCCCGGGCAGTCCGCGGCAGACCGGAGAGGGTTTCCAATACGACCATCTTCGGTAACCGGAGTTCGCTGCTGGTGATCTTAAGAGAGCTTCCTGACACCGTAAATAAGGTAACTCTCGTGAACTATGACAAATTCAACTACGAAAAGGTTAAGAAGATCTGCAAGTCCCGCGAATTTGAACTTGAACTGACCGACGGCGACGAGCGCGATGAAAATGTTCTTTATGAAATCGTGAAGGATTCCGAACATGTCATCATTCAGAGCAACTACGGCGATGAAGAAGAAGCTGACATGCATACTATCTTCCTTCTGCTCAATCTGCGGGAAGTCCGGGAAAAACACGGCCTGAAATTCAACATCACGGCGGAAATGCGGAGAGAAAAGAATCAGGTGCTGATTGAAACCGGAGATCATACCGACTTCATTGTCGCTTCCAACATGTCTTCTCTTCTGCTGGCTCAACTGGGTGAAAACCCGCGGCTGTTGCCGGCCTTCCGGGAGATCCTCTCCAACGAAGGCAATGAGCTGTTCATGAAGAAGGCTACCGAATTGCACTGTACGGGAGACTTTGAGGTTTCTCAGCTCCGTCAGCTGCTGTTTGACCAGGGATGCATCATGCTGGGTATCATGAACGGCAAGGGAGAGTACCTCCTGAATCCGCCGCTGAAGGAAAGAGTCAAGCTGGGCGCGGCGGACAGCGTGATCGTCTTTGCGGAAAACTGAAAAACCGGATGTCTTGAATGATGTTATAATTTAATTGCAAGCGAGGAATTGATAATGAAAAAACCAATACCTGTAATACTGGATGCCGACCCCGGGCACGATGACGCGATCGCCTGGGTCGTTGCCAACGCGTCAAAGGACCTGAAGATCCTGGCCTGTACGGCCGTTAACGGCAACTGCAACGTCTATAAGGCCGCCTATAACAGCCAGCGCATCATGGCGCTGATCGGACTGGACGTACCGGTAGCCCGCGGCAAAAACTGCCCTCTCTACCGTCAGAGACTTCAGGCTCCGACCAACGTCCACGGCGAAAGCGGTCTGGACGGCCCGGCTCTGCCGGAACCGAAACGGGAGCTGGACAGCCGCTCAGCGGCTCAGCTGATGGCTGACGTTCTGAGAGAATCTGAGGAAAAGGTCATCATCGTCGCTACCGGACCCTTAACCAATGTGGCGACCCTGTTACTGGGTTATCCTGAACTGAAGGATAAGATCGAAGCCATTTCCATCATGGGCGGCGGCATCAAGTACGGTAACTGGACGCCGGCTGCCGAGTTCAACATTCTGGTCGACCCGGAAGCGGCGGACATCGTCTTCTCCAGCGGCATTCAGGTCATCATGGCCGGCCTGGACGTCACCGAAAAGGCGCTGGTCTATCCGGAAGACGTTGAAGCCATTAAGGAAATCGGTAACCCGGTCAGCGAGATCGTCTGGCGCTGGCTGGAATTCTTCTACAAGTTCCATCTCAACCTGGGCTATCCCGGGGCTCCGATGCATGACCTCTGCGCGGTAATGGCTCTCATTCATCCGGAAGTCTTCCAGATCGAGGAGATGTACGTCGAAGTTGAGACCGAAGGCTACTACTCCGTCGGACAGACCGTCGGCGACATCCGCAATCTCAACAACCGCAAGCCCAACACCAGGGCGCTCATGGACGTCGACAGACGGAAATTCATCGACCTGATGATCGACTACATCAGAACTTACAGTGAGGTGAAGTAACATGAAGGTATCATTATCTCTGAAATACTCCGATGACAACAACCTGTTGCTGAATCTGATCAAGAGACAGCCGGACATTGAACTGGCGGAACTCACCGACATGCCGGAAGGCACAACGGTCATCACCAACGGACCGCTGACTGAGCTGGCCAGCCTGCTGTTACGGGACTTCACCGTCAAGAACAGGATTGAAAAGATCCTGCTGGTCGGCGGTACTGACGCCTATGGCGACGTTACCGTCCGAGCGGAGAGAAACATCTATGACGACCCTCAAAGCGCTCAGCACGTCTTTCTGTCCGGCATTCCCATCGTCATGTTCGGTCTCAATGTTACTGAACAGCTGGAAAACCGGGCGCTGGCGCCGCTGGTCTACCTGCTTAAGCCGGAGATCTTCGATACCGAAGAGTGCGGCGTCTTCGTGGAGACCCAGGGAAGGATCACCCGCGGAGCTACCGTAACGGACATCTACACCGACAGGCAGTTCCCTGACCACTACGTCCAGCTGGTCAAGGACATTGACATGGACGAATACGAAAGGATCCTGGAAAAACTTATCTAAGACCCGGTTCGTCAATAAGCAGTTTAAAAGAGGCTAAGCCTCTTTTTCTTTTTCAAGATCGATCACCACGATTTCCGGGAAGTTGTTCAACCGGAAGGGAAACAGCGAATTCCCCAATCCCCGGGAAAGGATCATGGTCGTTCCGTTCATTTCATGCATTCCCGCCGAATAACGGGGCAGGATGCCCTGCTGGGGGCCGTAAAGACCGCCGATCCAGGGCAGACGGAACTGACCGCCATGAACATGACCGCACAATACCAGTTCAATGTCATAGCGGCTGTAGGAATCAATGTGCTGGGGCTGGTGGGAAAGCAGAACGATGTAGTCGTCTCTTTTCGGCGCCAGAGCGTCCAGCTGCTCATCGATGAAAGCCTTCTGAGCGTCAAACTGCCGGCTGCCGCAGACGGAGGCGTCATCCAGACCGATGACGGTTATGCCTCTGAAGGAAACCATTTCGTTTTCCAGATAGACGGTTCCCGTCTTTCTGACTTCTTCCAGGTAATCGCGGTCACCCAGATAGACTTCGTGATTTCCCCTCACGTAGTAACAGGGGCAGATGGCAACGAGCTGCCTGAGCAGGCTGAGCGTTCTTCTGCGGTTGGGCAGCCGCTTGTCCAGCAGATCCCCGGTGATGCAGACGAGATCGGGCTTCTGTTCCCTGACCTTTTCCACCAGCCGGCAGTTATCCCTGCCGAAAAGCCCCCAGTGGAGGTCGGAAAGCTGAACGATCCTGATGTCTTCGCTGCAGGGCAGCGTGAAATGACTTACCGTCAGGTGATGATTGCTGTAGAGAAGAAAGGCAAACAGGGCAACGGCCGCCGGAATGAACCAGTATTTCATGCTTCTATTATATAAGGTCAGACATTCTTTGAAAAATCTTCTTTTCTTTCGGACAATTCCGGTTTTCCGCTCGTTATTAAGTTAGAAGAGGTAAGAACAATGAAAAACATCAAGAAAACTATCGTAATACTCCTGGTCCTGCTGCTGTGCGGCTGCGCCAGCAAGTCCATGTCCGATTCCGGAAAGCAGACGTTCACGACCTTATATAACGGCGGCGAATCTGCCATGAAAGACGATTACTACTATGCGGCTCCCATGGACGCTGAGCCCTCGGTTTCTTCAGACACCAGTACCGCTCAGGATCCCGGCGCTCTGGTTACCATGCCTTCCAAGATCATCGTCACCACTTCCCTGGAAATGGAAAGCAGCGATCTGGATAAAACCCTGAGTCAGATCACCGACGCCATCAGCAGGGTCAACGGCTACGTTCAGAAATCCAGCGTCTACAACGACGACAGCTACAGCTGTCATTCCGCCTACATCGTCGTACGCGTTCCCGCTGACCGCTATGATGAATTCATGAAGGCGGCTGAAGGATACGGCAACGTTCTGTCCGTCAGCACTTCCACCGACGACATCACCACCAGTTACTACGATCTGCAGTCCCGTCTGGAATCCCTGAAGCAGCAGAGAGAACGCGTTCTGGAATTCTACAAGCAGGCCAAGACCATTGAGGAACTGATCCTGGTTGAGCAGCGTCTGTCGGAAATTGACAGCGAGATCGCTGCCAAGGAGATCGTCATGCAGAACTACAACCTGCTGACCAGCTACAGCACGGTCATCTTCGACATCTCTGAAGTAAACAAGTTCACCGATACCAGGGACACCTTCCTTACCAGACTTGGCAACGCCTTCAGCGATTCCCTTGACGGGTTCCTGTTCTTCCTGGAAAGCGCTCTGTTCGCCCTGATCAACAGCTTCTGGTACATCCTGCTGATCATCGCCGTGATTCTGATCGTCAGCGCGCTGAACAGAAAGTATCATTTCCTGAAGAAGCCCGTCTTCCGCAGCAGAAAGGAAAAGGCCGAAAAGAAGGAAACCGATACTCTGGAATAATACCGTCCCTTTAATCCCCCTTAGGCAAGGCCTCGCGGCCTTGCTTTCTTGTGGTCAGCGATTTAGTTTTTGCATATTTCCTTACGTAAGGTATAATCTTTATGGTGAGGTGGATATTATGGACAAGATGTTAGCCAGACTTAAGACCATGTCGGAAAGATACGACGAGATTAATGACATTCTGATCAATACGCCGTCTTTTTCCGATGCCCGCGAATATGCCAGACTGAGCAAGGAACAGTCTTCCCTGCAGGCTCCCGTGGAAGCCTACCGCGAACTGCTCGGCGTCATGCAGCAGATTTCCGACGCCAGGGAGCTTCTGCACGATCATGAACTCCATGATATGGCGGAAATGGAACTCGCTGAACTGCAGCCCAGGGAGCAGGAACTGCTGGACCGTCTGGAAGTCCTGCTGATCGAAAAGGACCCCAACGACGAGTGCAACGCCATCTTCGAGATCCGCGGCGCCGCCGGCGGTGACGAAGGCAACATCTTTGCCGGTGACCTCTACCGCATGTATGTCCGCTACGCCGAAGGCAAGGGCTGGAAAGTCGAAACCTACGACGCCGAGGAATGCGAAGCCGGCGGCTTCTCCAACATCTCCTTCATCGTCAAGGGCAAGGAAGTCTACCGGGAAATGAAGTTCGAGTCCGGCGCCCACCGGGTTCAGAGAGTCCCGAAGACCGAATCAGCCGGCCGCATCCACACCTCCACCGCTACCGTTCTCGTTCTTCCCGATGTCGATGACGTCGACTATCAGATCAACGAGGAAGACCTCATCATCGAGACCCACCGCTCCTCCGGAGCCGGCGGCCAGCATATCAACAAGACTGACTCCGCCGTCCGCATTACCCACGTCCCGACCGGAATCACCGTCAACTGCCAGGACGGCCGCAGCCAGATTCAGAACCGCGAACAGGCAATGCGCATCCTGACCGCCCGCGTCTTTGACGAATACAAGCGCAAGGAAGAAGCCGAAAAGGGTGAAGTACGCCGTTCCAAGATCGGTACCGGTGACCGCAGCGAGAAGATCAGAACCTACAACTACCCGCAGAACCGGGTCACCGACCACCGCATCAACTTCACCATCCAGCAGCTCGACCGCGTCATGGAAGGCAAGCTGGATGACATCATAAACGCCCTTCTGGAAGCTGACCAGAAGGCCAGGATCGCCGGAGAAAGCGTGTAATGAGCTCCTACCGCGAAGTCCTGCATTCCGCCATCGAGCGAATCGAACAAAACGACCTGTCGGGCGAGACAGCGCAGATCCTGTTGCTGGAACTCTGCAGCATGTCCAACACCGACCTCTACCTTAAATATGACCAAGAAGTAAGCGAAGACGTTCTGGCCGCCTTTAACGACGGCATTGAGCGGCTGCTGAACAATGAGCCTCTCCAGTACATCCTGGGCTTTCAGCGCTTCTACGGCTATGAGATCAAGGTCAACGAAAGCTGCCTGATCCCCCGCTATGAGACCGAGGAACTGGTCGCCAACGTTTTGGCGGACAGCGATTTCTTCTTCGGTAATCAGGACAGCATCGACATCGCCGATGTCGGCACCGGCTCCGGCGCCATCGCCATCGCCCTGAAGAAGGAAGAAGCCCGCTTCAACATGTACGCCACCGACATCTCTCAGGACGCCCTTGACCTGGCGGCGGAAAATTGCCGGCTGAACGGATGCGACATCACGCTGCTGCAGGGAGACATGCTGCAGCCGCTGATCGATAAGGGCATCAGGCTGGACATTCTGGTTTCCAATCCGCCCTACATTCCCGTCAATCAGCAGGTCCAGGAAAGCGTCTCGGAATACGAGCCGCACGTCGCCCTGTTCGGCGGCGATGACGGTCTGTTCTTCTACCGCCGCATCTTTGACGATGCTCTCAAGGTCATCAAGGAACACAGTTTCATGGCCTTTGAGATCGGCTACGACGAAAAGCACGCCTTACTGGCCTTATGCAAGCAGTATTTCCCCAACGACAAGTATGAAGTTCTCAAGGACATCAACGGCAAGAACCGCATGCTGTTTGTCTACCATAATCTGTAAATGAGGTGATCTTATGGGTTTAAGATTTCGCAAGAGCATCAAACTGATGAAGGGCCTGCGTCTGAACGTCTCTTCCCACGGCGTTTCCGTGACCCTGGGCAAGAGCCCGCTGTCCTTTACCCTGGGGAAAAGCGGCGTCTACGGCACCGCCTCCATTCCCAAGACCGGACTGAGCTACCGCCAGAAGCTGGTGGGCAGCAGCTATCTGAAGTCGCTGAATCCGAAGCTGACCAGCAGTCAGATCGCCGAAAACCGGGCGACGGTGGAGAATTATCAGAAGAACCAGGACATCGCCCTGAACATGCACCGCTATGCTTCCAACGTGGCAACCAAGCCGCAGTTTGAAAATCATCTGCAGGAGCTGGCCGATACCAGCATGCACGACATGCTGCAGAAGTCCATTGAGGGCGATCCCCAGACGCTGGACGCCATGATCGAAGGCTTCCTGTCCTCCCTGCAGCTGCCCTATGAGGCTTCGCTGAACTATGAACTGGACGGCGATACCCTGTACGGCGATCTGGATCTGCCGGAAATCGAGGATCTGGACGACAGCTATCCGTCACTCTCGCTTTCCAGCGAGGTCATGACCAAGAAGAAAACGCAGACGACGCTGCGTCAGGAATACGCCGGCATTGTCGAATCCCTGCCGATCTATCTGGCCGCTGAGATCTTCAACCTGTCACCGGCCATTAAGACCATCGTGCTCTCCGGCCGTACTCAGAAGCGCAATAAGGACGGCGATCCCGTCGACCGCTACATCCTTTCCGTCAAGTTTACGCGGGAAGAATTCGAGAAGACCGATCTCTCACAGATCACCAATCCCTACGAATTCCTCAACCGCTTCGTCAACCGCATCAATGTCTCCAGCAACTACTCCTTCAAGGAGATCACGCCCTACCAGAAGGACGACCAGCCCGTCACCCTTCAACAGGCCTTTGAAACCAGTCAGTCGGCTTCCCATTACCTGCAGGACACCACGGATGCCCTTAAGTCCCTGGGCTACAAGGCCGCTGAAATCAACCGCGTCCTGCCCCACCTCAGAGGAAGGGAGTTTGCGAGCGCGGATGAATGCCTGAAGGAAGCGCTGAAGCTGCTGGCTGCCGGCATCTAGAAAACGAAAAACGTCTCTGACAGAGACGTTTTCTTTTACTTTCTTAACCGGTGATCCAGAGCGTTTGCCAGTCTGGTTCCGCTGCTCTGAATGATCTGCACCAGCACGATCAGCAGGATCACCGCGAAGATCATGATCAGATACTTGTAACGGTAATAGCCGTAGGTGATCGCGATCTTTCCCAGTCCGCCGCCGCCGATGGCTCCGGAAGTGGCGGTATAGCCCAGAATGGTGGTCAGGGCGATGGTGATGTTGGCAACCAGCGAGGGGACGCTTTCGGGGAGAAGCACTTTGGTGATGATCTGCCAGCTGTCCGCTCCGGCGCTCTGCGCCATTTCGATGACGTTGGGGTCGACTTCCCTCAGGCTGCTTTCCACCAGCCGGGCGATGAACGGGAAGGAAGCTACGGTCAGGGGAACGATCGAAGCTGCCGTTCCGACCGCCGTGCCCATGATCAGGCGGGTCAGCGGGAAGACGACGATGATGACGATCAGAAAGGGCACCGACCTCAGCAGGTTGATGACGACATTGATCAGCTTCATCAGCCAGGAAGGCAGCGGCCTGATGCCGTCCTTGTCGCCGGTAACCAGCAGCACGCCTAACGGCAGGCCGATGATCACCGCAAACAGGGTAGCCAGGAAGGTAACGTAGACGGTTTCCCAGATGGCCAGGGGGAACTGCGTGCGCACGATCTCCCAGGCTTCGCTTAATTCACTGTACTCAACCATTGTCGCTTACCTCCTGAACCGTGATGCCGTCGCTTTCCGTCAGGAAAGCCAGGGCCTTTTCGATCTTGTCTTCCTCAATGCCCAATAACATCGAGCCGTATACCCGGCCGTTGATCGTCCGGGTGGAAGCGTAGGCGATGTTGGCCAGGATGCCGTGGCGTGATGCCATGGTGGCGATCAGCGGTTCGCTGGTCGCCTCTCCGCCGTTAAAGACAACTCTTATCAGTTTCTGACCTTCCAGCGAGATGGCGCTTTCCTGGCTGCTTTCCGGATAGACCAGGGCTCTTGCCGCCCGGGTCTTGGGCTGGGCGAACACTTCGCCGACCGCGCCCTGCTCCACGACTTCGCCGTTGTCCAGAATGGCGACGTTCTTGCAGATGCTTTCAACGACGCTCATCTGGTGAGTGATGACGATGACGGTGATGTTGAGCTTGTTGTTGATGTCCCGGATCAGATCCAGGATCGAATTGGTAGTGTTGGGGTCCAGCGCGCTGGTCGGTTCATCGCACAGCAGCACCTTCGGATCAGTCGCCAGGGCGCGGGCAATGGCCACGCGCTGCTGCTGACCGCCGGACAGCTGAGCCGGATAGGCGCTTTCCTTATCCTCCAGTCCAACCAGCCTAAGCAGCTGCCTGGCCTTTTCCTCACAGTCCTTCTTCGCCGCGCCGGCGATCTCCAGCGGGAAGCAGACGTTCTGCAGAGCCGTCTTCTGCATCAGCAGATTGAAGTTCTGGAAGACCATGGCGATCTGGCTTCTGACCCTGCGCAGTTCTCTCTTGCTGAGCAGGGAGAGGTCGGTGTCGTCGATGAACACCGTTCCCTCCGTCGGTCTTTCCAGCATGTTGATGCAGCGGATCAGCGTGCTCTTGCCGGCGCCGGACATGCCGATGATACCGAAAACGTCGCCGTCTTCGATGGTTATGTTGATGTTCTTCAGGGCCTCAACGGTTCCCTGAGCGGATGTAAATGTCTTCGATAGGTCTACAAGTCTGATCATGGCTTACTTACCAATGACGTCCAGGCTCTTCTGCTTGCCTCCGTAGATTCCCAGCGGCTCAACGTGGATGGCGGCTACGGAAACCAGGTGCGTGCCGTTTTCCTTATTGAAGTCATCCAGATAGGGAACGTGCTGGAAGTAGTTGGCATCGAGCGTGCCGTCTTCAACGACGTTGTTGGGAATGACGTAGTCAGTGTATTCCTGAACGACCAGGTTGATGTCCTTGGCGGCCAGGATCTCCTTGACGACTGCCAGGATCTCGGCATGCGGAGTCGGAGAAGCGGCGACGGTAATGGTCTTGCCGGCCAGGGCAGCGTAATCGAGGGCGGCGCTGTAGCCGTCTGTCGGGTTTTCAACCGTTGAGACAACGCTCTTGGCATAGGTCTTGGTAATGTAGTCAGCGACCTGCTGGCTTTCCAGAGCAGCGACCAGAGCCAGAACCAGCGGATCGTTCTCGCGGCCTTCCTTAACGGCCAGGATGTTGGCATAGGCTGAGCCGGCGCCTTCCTGAGCGAGGGCGTCCTGAGCCGGATTCAGGCCGGCGGCGATGGCGTAGTTGGTATTGATGATGGCGAAGTCGACGTCCTGCAGGATGTTGGGGATCTGAGCGGCTTCAACTTCATTGAACTTGATGTTGTAGGGGTTGGAAGTGATGTCGGCGATGGTGGCCTGAATGCCGGCCTTGTCATCTACCTCAATGAATCCCTTGGCTTCCAGAAGCAGCAGGGCTCTGGCTTCGTTGGTGGTGTCATTGGGGATGGCGATGGTGATCTGGCTGGTCTTGTTGCCGCAGCCGGCCAGGGTAAGCAGTACTAATAAGATTACAAGAATGGTATTTAAAGTCTTTTTCATGTTTGTTTCTCCTTTTCTTTCCTTCATGATTTCTAACTTGATCAACTGTCTGATATCTCCTGTCCCTGACGGCACATTCGCTTGTTGTGGTAATTGGCTTTGGTTAACAGCTTAAGCACGGTTGTTTCCCCCTTTCACAAAAATAAAACCGGGATATGTTCCCGGTTATCTGTCAGTCAAGATGCTTCTGAGAACATATCAGTCATGATCAAATGACACGCGCATGCGCATGTCCATAGCCATAGCCATCATCATAACGGAATGTCTGATCATACTGATACTCTCCTGTTACCATTACTTTAACACCTATTCTACCCTTATGCAAGAAAAGTTTTCGCACTTTATGAAAACTTTTCTGATTTTATTTTGTTTTTTTCAGTAAGCCGGCAGCCTCATCTGCTGCACAGCCACTCTTCTCCGGCTTCGACAAACCGTTTGGTGATCAGATGCGGCCTGGTGATGGCCGAACCGATGGTCACCATGTCAGCGCCGGCCTGCAGGCATCTAACATATTCGTCCGCTTCCCAGACATGCCCTTCAGCATTGACCGGCAGCGAGGTGTGTTCCTTCAGATAGCTTATCATTTCGTAGTCCGGGCCCTTCAGGTCAGCCTTGCGGGGATCAAAGGCGGAAAGCGTCGTGGAAAGGATGTCGACCAGGCCGTCCCGGGCTAGCTTGATGCCGGTTTCCGGAGTTATCAGGTCAGCCATGATGGCCACATCCGGATACTTGTCGCGGATGGATCCGAGCAGATCCCTCAGCTGCTCATAGCTGCAGAAGTCAGCCTCCACGCTTTCCACCGCCACGATGTCGGCGCCGGCGTCAATTACTTCGGAAGCCGACTCCAGCGTCGGCGTGATGATCAGCCGCTTGAAGAAGGCGTCGTGATCCTGATCATTGAGCATGTCCTTGTTGATGCCGATGATCGGCAGATCGGTCACCGCTCTGACCGCGGACACGTCGCGGCCCCAGCAGGCTCTGATGCCTTTGGCCCCGCCCATCTGGGCGCACTGGGCAAACTTCTGCATGTACTGCGGTCCGTAAAACGGGGTGTCGTCATAGGCCTGACAGCTGACGATCAGACCCCCCAATAATCTTTCCACTGCCTGTTTCATGTCGTTATTTCCCTTCTGTCATAAAGGACAGGCTCTGCCTGTCCGCTTCCCTACGTATTCAGATAACTGTAATCGAAGAACAGATTGCCTTCGATGACGCCGCCCTTGTCGGCGGTCAGACTGCCGCAGACAACATCGCCGATCACCCGGCCGCCGTCCATGAGTCGGACGTTGCTGCGGGCGCGGACGTTGCCCTTGATGGTGCCGCTGACCACCACGTTCTCCGCGTTGATCTCTCCATCCATGATCCCTCTGATCTCGCAGTCGCAGCCGATGTCAAGCTTTCCCTTGATGGTGCCGTTCGTATCGATCATCAGATCGCGGCTGATGACCATGCCTTCCACATAGCCGCTGACCCTCAGGTATCTGGCGCAGTCAACATCACCGAAAAGAGAGCCGATGACTTCCATGTCGCCATAGCAGTCGATCTGGCCCTTGAGGGTCATGTTGGCATAGATACTGGTCGTAGCCGGGTTGTCATAGTCAATGAAATCAATCATTCTTTACGCCTTGATGAACTGTTCTACATCCAATACGAAGATGGTGGCTCCGCCTACCTGTACTTCGACCGGATAGGCAGCATACTGGTTGATGTTGAAGGTCGCCGTGGCCGGTACGATCTCGGTGCGGCGGCTGCTTTCTTCCTTGATCAGCTCAATGACCTGTTCGACGTTCTTGTCTTCGGTTCCGATCAGGAAGGTGGTGTTGCCGGCTCGTAAGAATCCGCCGGTAGTAGCCAGACGGGTAACCATGTAGCCGTGTTCGGTGAGGTTGGTGTTGACAGCGGTGCTGTCGTCGTTAGAAACAATCGCAATTATTAATTTCATGTCATTTCCTTTCCTCAGACGTTGAATCTGATAAACATGATGTCGCCGTCTCTGACGGTGTAGTCTTTTCCTTCAACTCTCAGCTTGCCGGCGTTCTTCAGCGCGGCTTCTGAGCCGTATTCCATCAGATCGTCATAACTGTATACTTCCGCTCTGATGAACCCTTTCTTGAAATCGGTATGAATGATGCCGGCGCAGTCCGGAGCCTTCATGCCTCTGGTGAATGTCCAGGCTCTGACCTCATCGGTTCCGACCGTGAAGAAGGTACAGAGATTCAGCAGGCTGTAGGTCTTCATGATGATTTCGTCCAGACCGCTTCTCTCCAACCCCAGATCAGCCAGGAACAAGTCGCGTTCTTCGTCATCCAGCTGGGCGATTTCTTCTTCCATCTGGGCGGTAATGGCCACGGTTTCCGCGCCCTCCCTTTCGCCATAGGCCTTGACGTCCTGGTAATACCTGCAGTTTTCCAGGTCGGTGACGGCGCTGTCGCTGACGTTGGCCACGTAGATGACCGGCTTGTCAGTGAGCAGCTGGTATGACTTCATCATGTCACGCTCTTCCTCATCCGTCTCCACGCTGCGGGCTGCCTGACCGGCTTCCAGCGCGGCTTTCAGTTTTTTCAGCAGTTCATATTCCCTGACGGCGTCCTTTTCCTTGGTCAGCGCCTTTCTTTCAATCTTGGCGATGCGGTTAGTCACCGTTTCCAGATCGGCCAGCGCCTGTTCGACGTTGACGATCTCGATGTCCCTGATCGGGTCGACGCTGTTTTCCACATGGACGATGTTGTTGTCGTCAAAGCATCTTACCACGTGAACGATGGCGTCACAGGCTCTGATGTTGCCCAGAAACTGGTTGCCCAGGCCTTCGCCCTTGGAGGCGCCCTTGACCAGACCGGCAATGTCGGTAAACTCAAAGGTCGTCCAGATCGTCTTGCGGGGATTGAACATTGCCGAGAGCCGGTCGACTCTCTCATCCGGCACTTCAACCGTCTTGACGTTCGGCTTAATCGTCGCAAAGGGGTAGTTGGCCGCCTCAACCTGCGACTTGGTGATCGCGTTAAACAGTGTCGACTTGCCCACGTTTGGCAGTCCTACGATTCCCGCCGTTAATGACATTACGCTTTTACCTCTGTTTCTTCAGCCGGGATGATCTTCTTTACTTTTCTTTCGAATTCCGCGCGCGGAAAAAGAACGCTTGATCCGCATCCCAGGCATTTGATTCTTATGTCGGCACCCATTCTGATGATCCGCCACTGCCTGCTCTTGTGGCAGGGGTGCTCCTTCTTCATTTCCACGATATCGTCAAGTTTATATTCCATGATCAATCCTGCTTCTTCAATATTATATCACTGTCCAGCATGATGGTTACCGGTCCGTCGTTAATCAGAGCTACCTTCATGTCGGCAGCGAATATGCCGGTTTCCACCCTGAGTCCGTACTCCCTGAGACAGCTGTTGAAGTATTCGTAAAGCTGCCGTGAACGCTCCGGCTCACCGGCCTGAGTAAAGGACGGTCTTCTGCCCTTGCGCGTATCGGCATAGAGAGTGAACTGCGAAATGGAAAGGATCTCGCCCTGAATGTCGAGCAGGCTGCGATTCATCTTGTGGTTTTCGTCATCGCAGATCCGCAGGTTCACGGTCTTTTCCGCCATCTGCCTGACCGTTTCCTCGCTGTCGCTGTCGCTGAAGCCGGCAAGCAGAAGATAGCCGTAACCGGTTTTTCCCACCGGACTGCCATCAACCGTAACCGACGCCTCTCTAACTCTCTGAATCAGTACTCTCATTTTTAAGCCTCTCTTTCATTCTAGCAAAAAAGGGACAATAAAGCCATCAGCCTTATCGTCCCCTTAAACAGTCAGAATTCAGAAGCGCATCAGATTGCGCCGGTATCTGCCGCTGCCCGTTTCAACCAAAAGCAGCAGCGTAATCACGTTTATTCCCAATGCCAGAAGGCCCTGAATCAGCGTGGCCCTTCTGAGCATCAGCAGGCAGCTCATCAGATAGACCGACACCACCGGCAGACAGGCCAGCAATTCGACGTACCGGCCTTCGCTTATCCAGTTTTCCCCATTCATCAGCAGCAGATAATAGCCAACCAGAAGCAGGACGTAGAAGAGACCCTGCAGGCCGCCGGCCTGCTCGCTGGAGGAAAGCCGGCTGCACACCAGCAGCATCGCCGTCTGAACGATCATCAGTCCGCTGATCATGATCGCCCCGATCACCAACAGCTGTGACCAGCTGACATTAAGGCTGTTGACTGACGCCGGGAAAAGGTCGTTTGTTTCGATGAACTGCCTTAGCCCGCTGAAGCCGTCCTCTAACCAGCGCGCCGCAAAGCCGACCGCCGCAAACAGGATCACCAGAAGCAGCTGAATGAGGACAGTCAGATAGCCCTGAATGATCTTGGCAATCAGATGCCTGCGGGCGGGCAGCGAAGTGAGGATCCCCTCCAGCAGGTGGTTTGACTTCTCAAACACCGCTTCCGAGGCGATCGTGCTGCTGTAGTTCATCAACAGGAAGTAGACGACCGTTCCGACCAGCCAGACACCGCTTTCCGGCTTTTCGCTCTGGGTGATGCTGACCTGGATGTCAAGGTACTGCTGTGCCAGATGACGGAGCGCCGGGTACTGACGGCAGTAGGTTTCTCTGACGACCTGCCGGATGTCGCTGCGGATGTCTTCCAAAAGGCTTTCCTCCAGCGGCGAAGCGCAGATGATGGTGAAGCAGCCGTCGTAATGGATCAGGACGTCCTGCTCGCCGATCTCATGATTGCTGACCTGATACTTTCTCTCCAGAGCCATGAAGGCGTTCTGGTATTCCTTCGTGCTGTCATCGATGCAGAACTTCCGTTCCGTCTGCTTATTTCCCAGGAAATAATCGCCGTGGAAGAGAAACAGGATCACCAGAAAGAGAACAGCGTTGATTAGCAGCGTCATCCTGTTGAAAAAGCGGCGCTTCAGATTGAAGAGGATCAGCGTCTTCACCGGCAGTCCTCGATCCGGCAATGGCGGTAAACGACGTCCTGATCATCCAGAATGGCGTGGCAGGCAAACTGCGAGGCAGTCAGGCTGTCGGAAAACTCATAACGGGTATTCTCTCCTTCCAGCCGCTGGTCTTCCGCTTCCGGATCCCGCTGAGGCTCATAGCTGGAAGAAACCGTGACCATTCTTCTTTCGCTTTCCCTGAGCTGACTTACGGTCATGTCGGTGCTGATCTTTCCCTCCTTAAGCAACAGGAAGCGGTCACAGATCTCGTTGACCGGCTGATAGATGTGCGAAGAAACCAGCACGGTCTTTCCCTGTTCTCTTAACCGGCTGATGATCTTAAGGAAGATCCTGATGTTGCCGCCGTCCAGAGCCGTAAACGGCTCATCCATGATGACGATCGGCGCGTCCTTGATCAGGCAGTTGATCAGCGCGATCTTCTGCTGATTGCCCTTGGAAAGCCGGCCGATCGTTTCTCTCTTCAGTTCCGTCATTCCCATTTCCTGCAGCCAGTGATCGATCTTCTCTTCAGCGCTTCTGACTGTGCCGATGCCGGCTGTCAGCTTCAGCTGCTGATATACCGTGCAGTCCTGGTAGAGGCAGCGCTGTTCGGGAAGATAGCCGGCGTCTTTGCAGGTCAGTTCTCTTCCGTTAAGGCGGATGCTGCCGCCGTCGGGATCAAGCAGACCGAGGATCAGCCGGAAAGTCGTCGTCTTTCCCGAACCGTTGCCGCCAATCAGCGAGATCACTTCTCCGGGCTGCAGGGTAAAGCTGATTCCCCTGAGCACTTCCCGGTTTTTGAATCTTTTCGTAACATTGTTTATTTCCAGCATACCCAATAATACGCCGGCCGGCCGGTGTCTTCCTGAACACGCTGACATTAATCATATATATGGCAAATGAGGTGATAGTGCTATAAAATGAAAAAGGCTTCGGAAAGGCCGCGGTTATGAAAAAGAAGGAAAAGAAGATCAATCAGCTGATGAAATACCTGAAGAAATACAGCCTGATGTATGTCACGGGCATTTTGATACTGCTGGCAATTGACTATCTGGACCTTTTCATTCCCCAGTATACCGGGGAAATCACCGACGGTCTGGCTTCCCACACCATGGACAAGACCGCCGTCAACGGCGTGCTGGTGAAGATGGTAGTCTGCGCTCTGCTCATTTCCGCCGGGCGGCTGGGCTTCCGCTATTTCATCATCGGCACGGCCAGACGGATCGAAAGAGCTCTGCAGAACGACATCTTCCGCAAGCTGGAGACGCTGTCGCAGCGCTTCTTCAACGAAAACAAGACCGGAGACCTGATGGCCTACTTCACCAACGACCTGGAAGCCCTGCGCGAAGCGCTGGGCTGGTCCATCATCTCAGCGGTGGACGCCTTTGTCCTGAGTCTGATGACTCTCTACAGGATGATGACCCGGATCTCGGTTTCCCTGACCCTGTACATCCTGATTCCGATGGGCGGAATTGGCGTTTTCGGCTATTTCATCATTCAGGCCTTCGAGCGCAACTTCACCGCCAAGCAGGAGTCCTTTGCCAAGCTGACGGATGTCGTGCAGGAAAGCATCACCGCGGAAAGAGTCATCAAGGCCTTTACCCAGGAAGAAAAGCAACTGAAGTTCTTCAAGACCGTCAACCGCAGCAACTACGATGTCAACATGAAGCTCGTCAGACTGCGGGCCTTCGCCTGGCCGGTCATGGAAGTGCTCATCGGCGTTTCCTACATGATCACCGTTCTGGTTGGCGGCTATTACACCATCACCAACCGGATCACCCTGGGCCGTTTCATCATGTTCGCCAGCTATCTGGGAACCCTGGTCTGGCCGATGCTGGCCTTCGGCGACTGTCTGACCTATTTTACCCAGGGCGTAGCCGCCATGAAGAGGATCAACAGGGTCTTCAATGAAAAGGCGGAGATCACGGACGATGAGCATCCCGATGATGTCAGTGCGCTGGAAGGCGGGATCCGCTTTGACCACGTCCACTTCCGCTACGGCAGCGATCTGCCGGAAGTTCTGAGCGACATCAATGTTGAGATCGCCAAGGGCGAGACCTTCGCGATCATGGGACGCACCGGTGCCGGCAAGACCACCATGGTCAACCTGATGACCAGGCTCTTTGATGTCAGCGGGGGAACCATCAGCTTTGACGGCCACGACATCCGGAAGATCCCGCTGGCTGTCTTACGCCAGAACATTGCCTACGTACCCCAGGATAACTTCCTGTTCTCGGAAACCATCAGGCAGAACCTTTCCTTCGGCAAGCTGGACGCCACCATGGAGGAGATCATCGAAGCCTGCCGGATGGCTGACGTTGACGGCAACATCAGTGACTTCCCGGAAAAATACGAGACCATGGTCGGCGAAAGAGGCGTAACCCTTTCCGGCGGCCAGAAACAGCGCATTTCCATCGCCCGGGCCCTGCTTAAGGACAGCCCGATCCTGATCATGGACGATTCCCTCAGTGCCGTTGATACCGACACCGAGGACAACATACTGAACAATCTGCGTTCCCTGCGCCGGGGCAAGACCACCATCATCATTGCCCACCGGGTATCCACGGTGCAGAACGCCGATCACATTCTTTTCCTCGATGAAGGAAAAGTCGCCGAACTGGGTAGCTACGACGAGCTGATGGCGCTCGACGGACAGTTTGCCCGTCTGCAGCGCAAGCAGCAGCTGGAAAAGCAGCTGGCTTCAAATCAGGAGGACTGATCATGGCAAAGATAGAAAAAGAACAGGTCATTACCTCCTATAAGGGCAGGCTCTTCCGCCGGCTTCTGGGTTATGCCAGACCGTATGCCGGCAGTTTCGTCATGGCCTTTCTGCTGGTGCTGGCTGTAACGGCCCTGAACCTCTATCATCCGACCCTGATTGCCAGGGCCATCGATGACCACATTGAAAACTACGGCCATCCCTACGCCGTTGTCAGCGAAGAGGAAGCCCAGATGCAGTATCAGGGCACCTGGCTTACCCGGGATTTCGACATCGAGACTGCGGATTACGGCAGCTACTGCCAGATCGTCTACTATGGCGAACACTACTATTACTTCACCGGTCTGCAGCGCGATGAGGTCATCTTTGTCCGCGATAATACCGACAGCCTCTTCGCCTCCGCTCAGCTCAGTCCGTCCGGAGATTCCCTGAAACTGCTTATGAGCGGCGGCGTCCAAGAAGGAAAGCTGCTGAGCAGCGATGAGCTGGTGCTGCTGAGACAGAACGACATCGACGGCATCCTGAAAATCGGGCTGATCTACGGCCTGACCCTGGCTGCCTATGCCCTGTGCAACATCCTTCAGGTCTACCTCCTGCAGAAAAGCGGACAGTCCATCATCTATGACATCCGCAACGAACTGTTTGCCCATGTTCATTCCCTGCCGCTGCGTTTCTTCGACACCCACCCGGTCGGCCAGACCGTTACCCGGATCACCAACGACATTGAATCGCTGAGCCGGCTGTTCTCCGACGTGCTGGTAAGCGTGGCGGCCAACGTGCTCAGGATCATCGGCTATCTGGTGGTTCTGTTCTGCATCAGCGTCAGACTGTCATTGCGCTCACTGATCCTGGTGCCGGTGGTTGCTGTCGTTACCGCCGTCTTCCAGGTCGTCTTCCGGAAGATCTACCGCCTGATCCGTACCAAGGTTTCGGCGCTGAACACCTTCCTGAGCGAGCACATTTCCGGCATGAAGCTGATCCAGCTCTTTGCCAGGGAAGACTACAAGTATGAACAGCTGAAGGCGACGACCGCTGACCTCTACCGTTCCCGGATGCAGGAACTGATGTGCTATGCCGTCTACCGCCCGCTGGTCTCACTGCTTTACACCCTGTCCGTCGTTCTGGTCCTTTATCACGGCACTGATTTCGTGCTGGAAGGCGTTCTCACCATCGGCATCATTTACATCTTCGTCGACTACGTTCAGGCTCTCTTTGAACCGATCCAGCATCTGACCGAGCAGTTCAGCACCCTGCAGAACGCCCTGGCTTCCGCGGAAAAGATCTTCACCCTGATGGACGAAAAGAACACCATCGAAGAAAAACCGGACTTCGTTTCCGTGGAAAGATTCAAGGGCAAGATCGAATTCCGCAACGTCTGGTTCGCCTATGAAGAGGAAGACTATGTACTGCGCGACGTCTCGTTCGTCATCAATCCCGGTGAAAAGGTCGCCTTCGTCGGCGCTACCGGCGCCGGCAAGTCTTCGATCCTCAACCTGATCGGCCGCTACTACGACATTCAGAAGGGCGAGATCCTGATCGACGACATCAACATCAGGGATCTGTCGCTTAAGCAGCTGCGCAGCGCCATCGGCCAGGTACAGCAGGATGTCTTCATCTTCACCGGCGACATCAAGTCCAACATCCGGCTGCTGAACGATGAGATCAGCGATGAGCAGATCGCCGTGGCGGCCAAGGCCGTCAACGCCGACCATTTCATCGATTCGCTGCCGAAAAAATATGACGATCCGGTCACTGAAAGAGGCTCTACTCTCTCAGCCGGCCAGCGTCAGCTCCTCAGCTTCGCCCGGACGCTGTCCATTAATCCGGCCATCCTGGTCATGGACGAAGCGACCGCCAACATCGATACCGAAACCGAACAGCTGATCCAGCAGGCTCTGGAAACCATGATGAAAGGGCGAACGACCATCATGGTCGCCCACCGTCTGTCCACCATTCAGCATGCCGACAACATCATGGTCATCCACAAGGGAAAGCTGCGGGAAAGCGGCACCCACCAGCAGCTTCTGGCCAAGGACGGCATCTACAAGAAACTGTATGAGCTTCAGCTGTATTCCAACAGCTGATGAAAGCCACACAAAAACGCAGGATCTCCTGCGTTTTCTTCCGGCTTATTCGGCCTTGTCGGTGTAGATGATCTTCAGCCTTCTGTTGTTTCCTTCGCCTTCCGATTCGGTACGGATGTGCGGGAAGGTCGACAGATACTGATGAACGACCTTTCTTTCGTCGTTGGTCATCTGACCCAGACGGGCTGATACCTTGGTCTTCTCAACGGTCTTGGCAATCTTCTTGACCATGGCCTTGAGCTTTTCGTATCTTTCTTCCTTGTAGTTGTTGACATCGATCAGCAGGTTAACATGTCTTCTGAACTCCGCGCTGGCGGCAGCCTTGGTGACATTGGTGATCGACTGCAGGGTCTGGCCGGCCTTGCCAATCAGAACAGCGTTGTTCCGGGCATCCAGCTTGACGCTGTAGCAATCGTCTTCCTTCTTGATCATGATGTCGCAGTCCATGTTGATGTTGTTGAAATACTGTTCCAGGTAGGAAACGATGAAGTCCTCAACGTCCTTCTGGACAAAGGCTTCGATGACAGCTTTGGAACCAAGTCCGAACAGGCCGCCGGCCTTTTCCTCAACAACGTAGTAAACCAGTTCGCTGCTTTCCACGCCCTTGTCCCTGCAGGCAACGGCAATGGCTTCTTCCAGATTCTTTCCTTCGTATCTGTTCATTACTCTACATACCTCTTCTGCACATAAACGGTCTTGAGAATGTTAATGACTGAGTTGATCAGCCAGTAAACACTCATGGCAATCGGCCATCCGAATCCCAATACACCGACCATGGCGAGCAGGCTGATGGTCATGACGTTCTGCTGAGAAGCCTGTCTGTTTCCCTTGTCGGCATAGGCCTTGTAGCTGCGGGAACTCTTGCGCTTCTTCTCAGCCAGCCACATGGAAATCTTTGAAGACAGGAACTGGGAAATGATCATCAGCGCGAAGATGAGGACCAGCGGCCAGCCCTGCGACATGTTGGCAGCGGCAGTCCTGGGTGTCGTTGACAGCGGCATGCCGAAGGCGGTTCCGCTGACGACGGCGTCAGCTCTCTGAACGGCATAGTACATGGCGATCAGGATGGGGAACTGAAGCAGCGGGGTGACGATGGAACCCAGCGGGTTCAGATCGTACTTGTTGTACAGCTGCTGCATTTCCTGAGCCTGAGCCAGACGGGACTGGTCATCAGTGCGGCCTTCATACTTGGCCTGGATCTCCTGAAGCTTGGGGTTGAGTTCCTGCATCTTCTGCATCTGCACCGTTGACTTGATGGTGAACGGCAGGGTGATGATGTTGAACAGCAGGGTGACGATGGCAACGGACAGGATGGCGCTGCCGGTCCAGGAATTGACCAGGTTGATGGCCTGAGCCAGCGGCCAGACCAGAAGGGCGCTGATGAAGCCTTCGTTCATCATGGCTTTCCACGGTGTATCAAGATAAATTACCTTTTCCGGTAAAGTGACTCCGTTTGTGTCGACGTTTCTCTGACATCCGGTCAGCACTGCCAGCCCGATGAGAAGCAGTAATACCAGCAGTTTCTTTTTGTTCAGCTTTTTCATTATTCAAAAGTCTCCTTAATCTAGTTGGTCCGTTTACTATTATAAACTGATTTGTACAGAACTGACAAATCATTTTTGTTGTCGGCGAAGCTGCCGGAAAGGTAGCCCGGCCTGACAATCAGGATGTAGTCGTTACCGCTGTGGAAGTCAAAAATCTCCTGGATCATCATCCGGACCTGTCTTCTGATCCTGACTCGGTCCACGGCGTTTCCCAGTTTCCGGCCGGCGGAGATGCCGATACGGTCATAGTCAAAAGCTGCCGGAAGGTGATAGAGGACAAACCGGCGGCTGACCGCCTTCTCTCCGTCAGTGATGATCTTTTCGAATTCTTCGTTCTTCTTTACGCGGTACTGTTTCTTCATAGGTAAAAAAAGCTGCCTGTGACGGCAACTTCTCTTATGCAGATAAGACTTTTCTACCCTTGGCACGTCTGCGGGCCAGGACGGCACGTCCACCAACAGTTTTCATTCTAGCTCTGAAGCCGCAAACTCTTGAGTGTTTTCTTTTGCTCGGTTGATATGTTCTCTTCATTGTAGGCACCTCCCGATTTTCCAAATTGAGCAATTGCTCATAAATAATACCTAATTAGCCAGAATTAGTCAACCGGAAAATGACCGTCCGCAAAGAAAAATCCGCGTCAGCGGATCGTTTCTTCTATTTCCTTACCAGAGCAAACATGATTTTCGGATAGTCAGGCTCCGAATTGGTCAGGCCGTGGGAAATGACTTCCAGCCTGTTGGCCTCCAGTTCCTTCAAAAACTCATCGAAGTTGACTACGCGGCTGGCTGCCCGGGCAACGCTCATCGCTTCACCGCTGCGGTGGATGCGGTCTTCATCCTGCCAGGCTACGTCAATGCCGGTATCGTAGGCTTCCGTGCCGTCGCCCTTGCTCAGGATCAGGGCCATGCCCTTGTCGTTGAGATGCTTTCTGATGTAGTCATAGAAGCCCTTGCGGTCTTCATCAAGAACCATCATCTGCAGAACGGCAACCGTATAAATGAAGTCGTATTTATTGCGGTCGTTGTTATCGAGAACGTCCATGACCTTATAGGCGTCCCGGTTCTTCTCGTCTCTTCTGACGCAGTAGCCGACGGCTTCGTCGGAGACGTCGGTGGCAATCAGGTCATAGCCCTTCTGTAACAGATAGCGGGCGTCGCGGCCTTCGCCGCAGCCGATCTCCAGCATCTTGTCCCACTGGTTGAGATGGTAGTCCGTGATCGTTTCCAAAACCAGCGGCGTCGGATTGTCGCTGTACCAGCTGATGTTGTGCGCGTGGACCTGCTGATATCTCTTTTCGTAAACCTGATAGTATTTTGCCATGAATGCATACCTCATTTCCTAATTAACATGTGGCTTTAATTATAACCGACGCTGTCGGTTTTTTCAATTCAGCCCACGTTCAAAGTTTACCGGCCGGTCAGCCGGATGGTAAAATACAGGTAATTAAGGAAGTGATTCAATTGAAGCTGCTCCATCTGGCCGATCTGCACATCGGCAAAAACGAGAACGGTTTTTCCATGCTTGATGACCAGCAGTTCATCCTGGAAAAAATCATTGAGACTGCCAGGAAAAAAAAGGTCGACGCCATTCTGCTGGCAGGCGACATCTATGACCGGAAGGATCCGACGGAAGACGCCGTCAATCTCTTTGACCGCTTCATCAATACCGTCCATCGATCCGGCATGAAACTGCTGGCCATTTCCGGCAACCATGATTCCGATGACCGGCTTAACTTCGGCAGCCGTATCTTCCGCGAACAGAACATCTTCATCTGCGGAAAATACGAAGGCACCCTTGCCAAAGAGACCTTTAATGATGAATTCGGGCCGGTTAATTTCTACTTGCTTCCTTTCGTCAAGGCTTCCCATGTTTCCCATTATCTTGACCGGAAGTTCGATGATTACGAACAGGCCGTTCAGGCCGTCATCGCATCTGCCGACATCAACTACGACGAAAGAAACGTCATCCTGGCGCATCAGTTTGTCAGTTCCGACAGCCGCTTCTTCGCTTCACAGTTTTCCGGCTCTGAAAGCAACGGCGCGGAAAACGTCGGAAACGTGGAAATCATTTCCAAAAGAGTTTTCGAAAACTTTGATTATACGGCTCTGGGTCATCTGCACTCTCCTCAGCAGGTTGGTCAGCCCAACATCCGCTACAGCGGTTCTCCTCTTAAGTATTCCCTTAACGAGATCGACAGCGTCAAGTCTCTGCCGCTGATCACCCTCAGGGAAAAGGGAAACCTGGAAATCGAATTGCTGGAACTGCAGCCCAAAAGGAACATGCGTCATATCAAGGGCCTGATCGATGATCTGCTGAGAAAGGAAAACATCATTGATCCCGACGATTATCTGCGGGTCACTCTCCTGGATGATCACATCATTCCCAACGCCATGGACCGCGTCCGTTTCTTCTACCCTAACGCCATGAAACTGGATTACCGGTTCCAGGAAGACCGGAGCACCGACATTTCCGCCGCTGCCGCCACCCGGGACCGCAGTTTTGCGGAAATGGCTGAGGAGTTTTACCGGCTTTCAACCGGACGGGACATTTCCGAAAGAGAAAGTGAACTGCTCATGGAAGCAGCCAGAGAGGCAGGGATCATCGAATGAAGCCGATACTGTTGAAAATGACCGCCTTCGGTCCTTACGCCAATACGATTGAAGTTGATTTTACCGGCTTCGGCAGCAGCGGCCTTTTCCTGATCACCGGCAAGACCGGCTCAGGCAAGACCAGCATTTTTGACGGTATTTCCTTTGCTCTGTTCGGCAAATGCAGCGGCGACAGGCGTCAGGTTGACGACCTCCGCAGCGACTTCGCCAACGACGATGTTGAAACATCCGTTTCCTTCACCTTTGAGCATCAGGGCCGCCGTTACACCGTTGAACGGTCACCTGCCCAAACCATTGCCAAAAAGAGGGGCGCCGGGCTGACTGAAAAGAAAGCTGCCGCGACTCTGTACCGTGAACCGGAACCCCCAATCAGCGGAGCGACCGCGGTTACCGATGCCGTCGTCGACCTGCTGAAAGTACAGTTTGATCAGTTCAAGCAGATCTCCATGCTGGCACAGGGAGAATTCCAGGACATGATAAATACCAAGACCGGTGACCGGAGCGAGATCCTGCGCAGGATAATGATGACGGATAAATACAACCTGATGCAGGCCAACCTGAAGAGGTCCATGGATGATGCCGAAGATAACGTAACCCGCTTCAGAATCGTTCTCGCCCAGCAGCTTTCCGGCATCAGCTGCCGTCAGAACAGCAGTCTGCTGGCGACCCTGGAAGAAATCCGGAAAAAGACAAACGAAGAAAACGCTCCGCTGCTTCTTGACGACTCCCTGAAACTGCTGGAAGACATCATTGAGGAAGACGGCAGGGAAAAGGAAAAACTCGAAAAGGAGGACAGCAGCTTACAGAAACAGCTGGCAGAGACCGGGCGGAAGATCGCTCTGGCAACAGCCAACAACGCTTTGCTGGAGGAAAGGGACAGATTCCGGAACAAACTGACGGAACTGGAGAACAGAAGGGATGAATTTGAATCCCTGAGAAAAACCGTTGACCTGCAGAAGCTGGTCAACCATACCGTCAAGCCTCTATCCGCCGCTTTTGACAGCGCTCTTTCCGTCAGAAATCAGACGCGGAAAGCAAAGGAAGAAACGGAAGAAGCCTTCGCTAAAAAACAGGATGAACTGAATGCTCTTTCGGCGAAATCAGCGGAAATTGACGCAAAGGAGAAGGCGCAGAGCGATCTGACGCTGGAAGTTGCCGACATCAGGAATAATCTTGACGGATATCTGACCAGAGACCGTCTCCGGAAGCAGAAGCAGGAACTCATTCAGAACACAGACACTCTCAGCGGTTCGCTTGCTTCTCTCCGGGAAAAAGCGGACGAGGAAAAGCGCAACATTGAGACCCTGCGTCAGAGACAGCTTGCCCTGGGAGACAGCGACGCCGAACTGATCCGGCAGCAGACGATCAATAACCGCCGTCAGAGTCTCCGCACTTCCATCGTTCAGCTGCTGGAAACCCGCCTTCCGGAACTGGAAGAAAAGGAAGCCGCCTTCAGAAAAGCCCAGCAGGATTTCCTGGCTGCCTTCGCGCAATTCCGGACAGCGGATGAAAAAGCCCGGAATCTGGAACAGGCTCTGCAGTTCAACCGCGCGGGTCTGCTCGCCAGGAATCTCCGGGATAACGAGCCCTGTCCGGTCTGTGGGTCGCTTGACCACCCTTCCCCTGCTGCCGTTCCCGAAGAGGCCATTTCGGAAAGCGCCTTTGAAGAAGCCGCAAGAGAGCGAAAAGAAAAGGACGATAAGAAAAACGAATTGAATGCCAGGGCAGCAGAGGCCAAGGCCTCCTATGAATCATGCCTGAGACTGTTTGATGATGAGAAAAAGAAGATCATCATGACCCTGAATGAATCCGGCGATTATGAGACTCTGTATCTTTCCGACGCTCTGACCGATGATCAGCTTAAGCAGAGTCTGCTCAGACAGAAAAACGACCTTGAAAAGCTGCTGACTGAAGGCAAGAAGGCGGAAGCCGTTCTCATTGAACAGAACGATGAATTCAAAAACATCGTGGAATCGCTGCTGCCGGCAGCCCTGGAAAACCAGAACGGTTATGAAAAGGAAGTTGAAAACATAAAGCAGGAAATTGCGGAAAAGCAGAACGAGCTGAGCTCCGTGGAAGGGCAGCTACGTTCTCTCTCCTCCCTTCCCTACGCCGATCATGCCGCAGCCCTTACCGCCATCTCGCAAAAGCAGGAAGCTGCCGCTGCTTTCCGGGAAGAAGTCCAAAAGCATAGGGAAGCTCTGGAAAACGCCGGGAAGAGGATCAGCGAACTAAACGGCATGCTGCAGAATCTCAGGCAGCAGGACGCTTCGCAGACGGCCGCCCTCGAAAAAGCGCAGGATGATTTCCTGAAGGCCTTAAGGGATAACAGTCTGAACGAAGAAACCTTCAGGGCCAACCTTGCGGAAGAAAAGACGATCAGGGAAAACGAAGAAAAACTGACCGCCTATGCTTCTGAACTGGCTTCCGTTTCCTCGCTTGCCCAGCAGGCCGCCAAAAAGGCGGAAGGCCTTGTGTATGCCGATCTGTCCGTCCTTAACGGCAGGGCAGATGAGCTTACCGGAAAACAGAATGACTGCCGCAGGCAGATCGGCGAACTGCAGACGTTGCTGACAAACAATGTCGCTCTCCTTGACAGCATCCGCAGCACGCATCAGCAGTACCTTTCCGAACTCAGGGATTATCAGCTTAAGCTTACCCTTTATCAGAGCTTCGCCGGTAAACTGAACGGCGCGAGGGTTTCGTTTGAACAGTTTGTCCAGGCTTACGGCTTTGACACCATTCTGCAGGCCGCAAACATCAGATTGATGATGATTTCCAATAATCAGTATGAAATGAGACGTCACGACATTTCCGGCGATACCGGCGGCACCCGTTTCCTGGACATTGACATCATGGATAACTATACCGGTAAGGTCAGGGCAATCTCCTCCATTTCCGGAGGAGAAGCGTTCAAAGCCGCCCTTTCGCTGGCTCTGGGCTTAAGTGATTCCGTCTCCAGCAGTGCCGGCGGCATCAGCATCGACACCCTGTTCATCGATGAGGGCTTCGGCTCATTGGACGGGGATTCCCTCAACAACGCTGTCGGTATGCTGAAGAAACTGGCCGGAAACAACAAGCTTGTCGGTCTCATCTCACACCGCGAGGAACTGATCGAGCAGATCGACAGGAAGATCTACGTCATTCCCGACGACGAAAAAGGCAGTACCGTAAGAGTCGATCCCGGGTACTGATTTCCGTAAAGAAAAAAGATTTGCTTAGGCAAATCTTTTCTTCGCTTATTTCTTCTGACTGAGGACCAGATCAACGCTGATCTGCTGACCTTCTCTCAGGACAGTCAGGGTCACCTTCTGACCGGCCTGGTAACCGTACAGCAGTTTCTGCACCGCCGCCAGGCTTTCAACCTTGGTGCCGTCAACGGCGACGATCAGGTCGTTTTCCTGCAGGCCTGCTGCCTTGGCGTTTTCCTCAACGGCTTCCATGACCAGAACGCCGTAGCTGGTAACATTGTAGTTCCAGGCTTTCTGAACGCTGTCGATGCTGACGCACTTGATGCCCAGCTGAGCTCTGCCGGTGACATAGCCCTGGGTGATCAGCTGTTCGACCACCTCTTTGACGACATCGATCGGAATGGCAAAGCCGATGCCTTCGACGTTTTCGCTGACGCTCTTGGCGTTGACGATGCCGATCAGCTCGCCGTTGCTGCTGAACAGACCGCCGCCGGAGTTGCCCGGGGAAATGGCCACGTTGATCTGCATCAGGGTCATCGGAACGTTCTCAATGGTGACATCGCGGGACAGACCGCTGACGATGCCGGCGGTAACCGTTCCGCCCAGCGTACCCATCGGGTTGCCGATGGCGATGCAGATCTGACCGACCGCGATCTTTTCACTGTTGCCCAGTACGGCCGGCTGCAGTCCTTCGGCTTCGATCCTGATGACTGCCAGATCGCTCTTGACGTCAGTGGCTACCAGTTCGGCGTTGTACTTCTCGCCGTTGGCCAGGGTGACGAAGATGCTGCTGGCGCCATCGATGACGTGGTTGTTGGTGATGATGTAGCCGTCAGCCGAATAGATGACGCCGCTGCCGGCTCCTTCGGTGACGTAGTTGCCGAAATAGCTGTTATAGGAAACCTGTTCGGTGTATACTTCCACAACGGTATTCTTTACTTCTTCAACCAGCTCCGTGTAATCGGTCTGCTGAATGACTCTGGTTTCTTCCTTTTCCTTTCCTTCATAGACGACCACGGTGCTGACGGCCTTCTTGGCGACGATGCCGGCGGTCACCACCGAGCTGATGACGGAAAGCAGCAGGGAACCAGCCACGGCAAGGATCAGCCAGCCGGCTTTCACGCCGCTGCTCTTTTCCCTTTCGAGGGGGTAGGTTTCCTGACGGACATCTACCTGTTCCTCTTGCTGCTCTTTTATTTCCTCTTCGTTTTTCTTTTCCTCAATATCAAAGTATTCATCCATAAATCTGACTCTCCTTTGCTTCATTATCATACTTCCCGAATGTGTCGGTTTGATGAAGGCAAATTGAAATTACGCTGATGTCTTTTTCCTGGTCGCCAGAACCAGAGCGGCGATAAAGGCCGCAAAGCCGGCCACGGCCGCGGAGTAGCTGAGATAGCTGCCTAACGGACTTTCCTTCTTTTCCGGTTGCCGAAGCGTAAACCTCTGCACGGTCCTTTCGATCAGATCATAGCTGTACAGCCGGCTGTTGCCGTTTTCGTCCATCAGCTCGATGACGGCGTATTCATACAGGCTCTGGTTCCGGTACTTCCAGCCGTCGATGCCGGTTTCGCCGATGTAGACCTTGTAGTGAACGAAGTCTTCTTCCATCTCCTGATGCTGCTGGTAATCACTGTTGACCAGCAGGTAGCTGTGGCCGTCGATCTCCACCGGATCATACCGTCTGATGACGGTTTCCCTTTCTTCGTCATAGACATAGAAATCTGCCTGTCCGGCTTCATCAACCAGATAAATCAGATTCAGTTTTTCCCGGGTGAAGACGCTGATTTCTTCATCCTGAACGGTCAGCTTTCTTTCCTCAAAGCCTTCGGGAACGGTGAGCCGTTCAAGGTTCTTTACCACGCCCAGGGTATTTTCATTAAAGTATACGGTTGGTTTTTCCTCAACATAGACATTGAGGGTGTACGTCTTCTTGTCGCCGTTTTCCGCCGTGCAGATGACATCAAGCCTGTTCCAGCCTTCCTGAACGGGGAATTCCGTCTTTTCAATTCTGGCCTTGGCGCTGCTGGCCTTGGCGTTGACCTTAACGACGGCCGTGTTGGCGGGGGCATAGACGGTATATTCAAAGACATCGCTTTCGAATTCGGTTTCCAGCACCAGACCCTCGATCTCCAGGGAGGCCAGCGAAGCGTCCTTGGACAGGTCGGTCGGTGAAGGGTTGTTGCCGCTCTTGGCGACGATGCTGATCTTCTTGGTGATCGACTTGTCAGATATGTATTCCTCCGAAGCGAAGCTGCACCAGTCGTCAACGGTCACCTGTATGGAAGTGTTGCCGATCTTCTTGGTTGTCAGGGTCGCGGTTATGGTGACGGACTTGCTGTCGGCGCCATCTACGATGATCTTGTTGCCGTTGGCGTAGACTGAAGAGCTGTTCTTGACGGACAGATTGCTGAGGTAACTGCTGTTGTAGTCGATGTAGACCATGGCTGCACCGACGCCGTCATTACAGGACAGCTTGATCGTCAGCGTTATCTTGTTGCCGACGACCGGCGAAGAATTGCTGACGGAAACGCTGGCGCTTCCGCTGGCTGCCTTTACGCAGGTAAGAGCGGAAAGGGTGACCAGCAGACTTGTCATGATGATGAGTATCTTTCTTTTCATTTCCTCTTCCCTCCTTACTGCGTTATATGAGAAATATCAAGCAGGTGTTTTCTCATGATGATGAAGCTCCTGGTTGTCGGCTTGCTTTCACCATCCAGCAGGGCGGCTTTCAGATAAGCGCCTTTGATTTCACTGACTCCCAGCAGGACCTTGCGGTATATCACATAGTCTCTGGTGTTGATCCGGCCATCGCCGTCCAGATCTCCCCTGATGACGATCGTATAGGTACTGGTCCCTTCTTCCGTCGTGTAGTTCAGGATCTGTCCGCTGGACAGCAGCGTCTCATCGGTTATTTCCCTGCCGCCGGCTTCGATCCTGGCCGTGGCAGCGCTGTTGATCAGTCTGATCTTGTTCTTGAATTCTTCATACGTCATCGACAGCTGGAAACCGCTGAGGTACCCGTCGTTGTTTGACAAATCCAGGTCAACGATCATGTCGCCGGTATAGACCTCGCTGGGATCGGGATCATTCGGTGAGGGCGGATAGGTTATGGAGGTCGGCAGAGCCGTTTCTTCCGGCATTTCCAGATACACCGGTATGCGGAAATTCAGATCCAGATCCAGTGCCGCGTTGTTCTTATAGGTGTTGTACATGATCCTGCTTTGGGAATAAGCGGCCATGACATTGGTCATGTACTGGTGTGAATACGTCGAGTATGAGGTGCAGTTGAACTTCTGCAGATACATCGTATCCTGTCCCTTGTTGATGTAGCCCTTGACGATCCACAGCGCGCCGCCGCGAATGGCCTTTACCGGGCTGGTCCACGGTCTTTCATAGGTAGTGGCTGAGCCGTCTTCGCCGCCGTTGGCGAAGATCAGTCCCTTTTTCCAGTTATCGGTTCCTGAAGAGGCGCCGATGTTGAAGAAGTTATAAAGTCCGGAATAGGTCTTTCCGTTATAGGTAAACGCCGCTCCGCTGGTAGCGCTGCTGCCGTTTACTCCCGATTCCTGCTTTGCCAGGGTGGCCAGATAAATGGGAGAGGCTCCGGCGTTTTCTCCGGCGTCATAGAAGATCTGGGAATAATTGATTTTGTCGATTGGGTCCTTTCCGGACATGAAGGTGTTGTTCAGAACCTGCTGAACAAGCGCTTCTCCTTCGCTGGAATTGAAAGCCAGATGCAGGAACATGAGGATGTTGGTTTCGTTGAGGAAGTTGCGGGGATCCATGTAATAGGCAATGGTCTCGCTGTTGGCCTGATACCAGCTGTTTCCGTCAAGGGGAATGAACTGTCCGGTAACCGGATCGTAAGCTCCTTCCTGTGTGCTGCGCAGATTGACATTGGACCCGGAAACCAGGTTCTTGCGCAGAACGCTCTCCTTCTCGACCATGGTGTCCCACTTGATGTTGGTATGGAAGGCGCTGAAAACCCAGGAAGGGTGAAGCTTGTGGAGTTTCCTCAGCAGGATCACGTAGTCTTCCGGAAAGGCTTCGTCCTTCATTTTCTTTTCGAATTCCATGTCCAGCAGTTCAACATTGACCGCGTTGATGTAGACTTCAACGCTCTGTTCCTCATCACCGAAAAGAACGCCGTACCACTTTTCCGTTTCACTGACGTTTATTTCCCGGCTGATGTCATAGATTCCTTCCCGGACGAAGTACTGAACCACATTGTCGATCTTCAGCGGTTCGCTGTTTTCCGATGGTTCGAGCTTCATTTCGATGCCCGCGTTCAAAACCATCAGCTGAGCCTTCTGCTGAGCTGAAGTTCTGACTGTCAGAGCGGTCAGGATGATGACGGCAGCCGTCAGGATCTGAATGAATCTTCTGAACATCGATACTCCTCCATCTTAATTGATTATAGCACATAGCCCTGAGGATGACTTTTTCTCTTCCGCCGCAGGTATTCCGGCTATCGGCTTTTTTCGGTTATCCACCTGGGGAAAACCGCCTTTTCAGCAGGATGGGATTATTGGCATAAATTTCTTTTTTTGTTTCATATAAAGGTATTTCTGCGCTTTTTTATGGGGAAAACTCCTTGGAAAGCGCTGTTTTTTCCCCTTTTCCCCCATTTTCCCCAATGTGGAAAGAAGTTATCCCCAAAGTTTTCCACATCAAAAATTGTGGAAAACGGGGGAAAACTCAAAAACACGTTTATATTAAAAGCTTTATGATTTCAAGGTTCTGTTAATAACTTTTTGAAACAAATTTTCATATAGATTTTCACCTGTGCGGAGATTATTATTATCTTACGAAAGAGTGATTTTATGTCTGGATTGAGTTTCATTTGGGAACAGGTTTTGGAGAGAATCGACGCGATCCTCGCGGAAAACAAAAACGAATCCCTTGCCGTTTATTTCGAGAATACTGAGTTGGTTGAACTGGATGAAAACAAAGCTGTTGTTACCACTCCTTTCATGTTTAACAGCATCGTCCTCAACCTCGCCGAAAACAGCAGCATCATCAATTCCTGTTTCCAGAGCCTGCTTAAGAAGCCAATCACTGTTTCCGTTCAGACCTGCGATGACTATCAGAAGGTTCAGAAGGTCTCCATCGAAACGGAAATAGAGAAGGTTCTTAACGATAATGTCATTGAGGGTCTCACCTTCGATAATTTCGTAGAGGGACCCAGCAACATCGAGGCAAAGACCGCGGCCTTTTCGGTAGCCCGAAATCCCGGCATAAGTTCACTCAACCCCCTGGTGATCTACGGGTCATCCGGTCTGGGAAAGACTCATCTGCTTTCCGCCATCGGCAACTACATCAAGGAAAACGACCAGGATAAGAAAATATTATACATATCCTCAACCGACCTGGTTAAGGAAGTAACCACTTCGATTCGCGAACAGCGCATCGACGAATACAAGAATCAGCTGAACTCCCTGGATGTCCTGCTTTTTGACGACATTCAGAATCTTTCAAACAAACCGAAGACCAATGATGTCTTCTTTGAAATATACAACGAATTATACAATAATCATAAGCAGATCGTTCTGACTTCCGACCGTCCGCCCTATGAAATCAAGGACATTGAGGAAAGACTGAGAACGCGCTTTACCCAGGGTCTTTCCGTAACGATTCAGTCCCTTGAGGAACAGACGGCCTATAAGATCCTTGAACAGAAGATTCAGCAGACGAAGCTGAAGGATCAGGCTGCCATTGAAATCAGACCGGAAGTTCTTTCCTACATCGCCAAGAATTTTTCTTCCGATGTCCGTAATCTGGAAGGAGCACTCAACCGGCTGCTGTTCTATTCCATCAACTTCTCCAAGTCTGACGTCATTGACCTCAACATGGCCATGGAGGCCTTCAAGGACAATAAGAGCGTCAGTGAATCAAATAAGGATTCCCTGGAGGTAAGAGACATCATCAAGACCGTTTCCGAATACTACGGACTGACGGAAAAGCAGCTCAAGAGCAAGTCCCGTACCAAGAACATTGCCAATGCCCGTCACATTTCCATGTATCTCTGCCGCAAGCATCTGGATCTTTCCTATCTGCAGATCGGCAAGGAATTCGGAAACAGGGATCATTCCACCGTATCATCGGCTTTTGAGAAGATTGAAAACAGTCTCAAGACCAATGAATCCTACCGCCGGGCAGTCAGGGAAATCGAAGCAAAACTTCATTAATTCCCCTCTTCCCCTGAATTAACAACAGAGGAAAACTCTGTTAAAATAATGATATACAAAGGGTTTTCAGTACTTTTCACCCATATCAACAGGCTTAATAATAGTAATAACCAAAAAAGAAAAAGAAAATATATAGCGCAAGGAGGCCCGCATGTACTTTAAAATCAACAAGAAGGATTTTCTGGATAAGATCAACATCGTTTCCCGTGCCGTCAGTCTGACTTCTCCGCTGCCGGTTCTTCACAACATCAAGCTGGCAACCAGAGGCAACATTCTTCAGCTGACTGCTTCTGATTCCGATATTTCCATTGAAGCGACCATTCTCTCCGATGAAGAAAACGGTCTGCAGATCATCAATGAAGGCAGCATCCTTCTGGACGGCAAGTACATCGGCGACATGATCAGGAAAATCGACAGCGACTTTGTCGAAGTTGAAGTCGTTGACGGTACCTATACCAGCATAAGAGGTCTTTCCGTTAATTTCGAACTTAACGGCATAAGATCCGACACCTATCCCTTAATTGATTTTTCCGAACCGGAGGATTCCTTCGTCATCAATTCCGCCGCTCTGAAGAATCTGGTTTTCCAGACCTGCTTCGCGGCCAGCGATAAGGAGACCAAACCGGTTCTGACCGGCCTTAATCTGAACTGTGAAGGTAATACCATGACCTGCGTGGCAACCGATTCCTACCGCCTGGCTCAGAAGAAAATAGTTCTTGATACCTTCCATAACTTCAACGTCACCATTCCGACCAAGAGCATGAATGACATCGCCAAGATCGTCGGTGATGATGAAAATGTCAGAGTAGCTCTGAATGAAAAGAAGGCGCTGTTCATCGCTGACGGCGTCATGATCCAGACCAGGCTGATCGAAGGTCTGTATCCGGAAACCAGCCGCCTGATTCCTTCCGAGTTCGCTCATGAACTGGTTGTCGATGCCAGAGACATTCTCAACGCTCTGGACAGAGCCAGCTTCATTAAGAATGAAGGCGTCTGCATCATCAGAATGGAACTGAACGAAAATGAAATCAACATTACTTCCCGCAGCAATGAAGTAGTTTCCGCGGAAAAAATAATGCCGGTTTCCTATACCGGTGAGCCGCTGACGATCTCCTATAAGGGAAACTATGTATATGATGCCATCAGGGTTCTGAACGCGCTGAAAGTAAAGATTTCCTTCAGTGGAAACATGAAGCCTTTCATCATCAAATCAATAGATGATGATGAAGTTCTGCAGCTGGTACTGCCCATCAAGACCTATTCCTAAAAGATGAAGATGACTGAGGTCATCTTTTCTTTTGCGCCGTTAAAGGCTGTTTAAGGGCCGTCTCTGCGACAAAAGGCGAAAAAGGTACTTTAATATTAAAAAGATAAAAAAAGGACTGTAAGCCAAATAAATAAGGAAAACAGTCCTTTTTGTGCTATAATGTTAGTAAAATTGGAGAGTATGCGCCTATGGTAATTGAAATAAGTACCGAATATATCGAACTGCAGCAATTATTGAAGCTTACCGGCTGGATTTCCACCGGCGGGGAAGCCAAGATTGCGGTAAAGAGATATGACATAAAGCTCAACGGCGAGAAGGAAGACCGCCGTGGAAAGAAGATTTACCCGGGCGATACTGTAGAGATAAATGGAAAGAAATATGAGGTCAGGTTATGTATTTAGACAATGTTAAGTTAAAGAATTTCCGCAATTACCGGAATCAGTCAATCAATTTCACCAGCGGCATGAACATCCTGCTTGGTCCCAACGGAGTAGGCAAGACAAATCTGCTGGAATCCATCTATCTCCTTTCGACGACCAGAAGCCACCGCAATGACGATGAAAAGGAAATGATCAGCTTCAATGAGGAGTTTGCGGCTGTTGAAGGTACCGTCAACACCAAGGATGGCAGAGACCGCCTGGACATCATTCTTCATAAAAACGGCAAGACCCTGCTGATCAACAATGCCGTGGTCAAGAAGAATTCCGAATTCGTCGGCAAGATCAACGCCGTGCTGTTTTCACCCAGCGACATGAATCTCTTTGATTCCTCGCCAAAGGACAGAAGAAAACTCATCGACATGGAAATGGGAAAACTGTCACCGAAGTACATGTACAATCTTTCACTGTATCTGAAGTCCCTGAAGCAGCGCAACGCCTTTTTGAAGACCGGCGATGACAAGGTTCTGCTGGATACCTATACGGAAATGCTGTATGAACCGCAGATTGACATCATCAGGGAAAGAAATCAGTTCATCAATTCCATGAATGCCTATCTGTCATATTTCTTCAATCAGATCAATGGTGAGGAAGGACATCAGCTGATGATGGTCTACCGTTCCATGATCAAGGAAAAGAAAGATGAAAAGGAAATGAAGAAGCAGCTGAAGGCTGTCTATAAGAACATTCTGGACAAGGACCTGGCCTTCAAGACCACCAATAACGGCATTCATCGGGAGGACTATGAATTCTACCTGGATGGCAGGAACGTTGCCAAGTACTGTTCACAGGGTCAGAAGAGAATGGTCATCCTGGCCATCAAGCTTTCCATCATGCAGATCATCTATCAGGTCAAGCGTGAATACCCGATTCTGCTGCTTGATGACGTCTTCTCCGAACTCGACAGCAATCACCGCAGCTGCCTGCTGAACCTGCTGCCCAATTCCATTCAGAGCATCATCACGACGACCGATCTGCGCGAGATCTACACCATAAAGAGATCAGATGCCAACATTCTGAACTTCGGGAAGGAAGTGAGATAATGGCAGAAGAGAATAGGGATAACTATTCCTATACCTCCAAGGACATCCAGGTACTGGAAGGCCTGGAAGCGGTCAGAAAAAGACCGGGCATGTACATCGCGACGACTTCCTCCAAGGGCCTGCATCATCTGGTCTGGGAAATCGTCGATAACGCCATCGACGAAGCCCTGGCCGGTTACTGCGATAAGATCATCATCAAGATCCTTAAGGGTGACATCATTGAGGTAACCGACAACGGACGCGGCATGCCGGTAGGCATACATGAGAAGACCGGAATTTCAACGGTAGAGACCATCTTTACCGTTCTTCATGCCGGCGGCAAGTTCGGCGGAGGAGCCTACAAGGTTTCCGGCGGTCTGCACGGTGTCGGCGCTTCCGTCGTCAATGCCCTGTCCGAATGGATGGAGGTAGAGGTCAAAATCAATAAGAAGGTCTATTTCTGCCGTTTTGCCAACGGCGGCAAGGTTGATCAGAAACTGAAGGAGATCGGAACCTGTTCCGAACACGAGCACGGAACCACCGTCCGCTTCAAGGCTGACCCGAAGATCTTCGATGAGACCACGGTCTATGACTATAACACCATCCATGACCGCATTCAGGAACTGGCTTTCCTGAATCCTTTCCTGGTCATTGAACTGACTGACGAGAGAGACGACGATCCGAAGACCGTCACCTTTGAGTATGAAGGCGGCATTTCCGAATACGTTACTTTCCTGAACAAGGACAGGACCGTTCTCTTTGAGGAGCCGATCCACGTCAAGGGAAGCGAAGGAGATATTGAGTGCGAAGTAGCCCTGCAGTACAACGACGGCTATTCCGCCAACGTCTATTCATTCTGCAACAACGTCAATACCGTTGAAGGCGGAACTCACGAAGAAGGTTTCCGTAACTCCCTGACCAGGGTCATCAACAGCTACGCCAAGGCCAACAACATGCTGAAGAAGGATGAAGACGTCCTGACCGGCGATGACGTCCGTGAAGGCATCACCGCCATCATTTCCGTCAGACACCCCGATCCGCAGTATGAAGGCCAGACCAAGACCAAACTGGGCAACAGCGAAGTCAGAAGGATCATGTCCGCAATTTTCTCCGAGCAATTTGAAAGGTACCTTATGGAAAACCCGGACGTTGCCAAGATCATCGTCAACAAGGGCATTACCGCTTCCAAGGCCCGCATCGCGGCTAAGAAGGCCAGAGAGACCGTCCGCAGCAAGAACGGACTGGAATTCTCCAGCATGCCGGACAAGCTGACCGACTGCTCAGGCCGTGATCCGGAACTCAACGAGATCTACATCGTTGAGGGTGACTCCGCCGGCGGCTCCGCCAAGGACTGCCGTGACCCCAAGCACCAGGCCATCCTGCCGTTAAGAGGCAAGATCCTCAATGTCGAAAAGGCCAGACTGCATCAGATCCTCGACAACAACGAGATCAAGAGCATGATCACTGCCTTCGGCACCGGCATCGGCGAGAACTTCGACATCAGCAAGCTGAGATATCACAAGATCGTCATCATGACCGATGCTGACGTTGACGGCGCTCACATCAGAATTCTTCTGCTGACTTTCTTCTACCGCTTCTTCCGGGAAATCATCGAAGGCGGTTATGTCTACGTCGCCCAGCCGCCGCTGTACCGCGTGCAGAAGGGCAACAGCATCAAGTACGCCTATTCCGACAACCAGCTTGAGGAGATCAAGGGAGAGTTCGGCGAAAGATTCTCCTTACAGAGATACAAGGGCCTTGGTGAAATGGACCCCAGCCAGCTGTGGGAAACGACCATGAACCCGACCAACCGGACTCTGCTTCAGGTCAACATCGATAACGCCATTGAAGCCGACAAGTATTTCTCCATGCTGATGGGCGACGAGGTCGAACCCCGTAAGAACTACATCATGGAAAACGCCCAGTTCGTGCGCAATCTGGATATTGTCTAGGAGGTGAATTTTAATGGAAGAATACGATAACAACCGTTATGACAAGGTAAAATTCATCAACATATCCGGAGAGATCAGGGACTCCTTCCTGGAGTACGCCATGAGCGTCATCGTCCAGAGAGCCCTGCCTGATGCCCGTGACGGCATGAAGCCGGTTCAGAGAAGGATCCTCTACGGCATGAACGAACTGGGAAACTACGCCAATACGCCGTTCAAGAAGAGCGCCCGTATCGTCGGCGAAGTCATGGGTAAATATCACCCCCATGGCGACAGTTCCATCTACGAGGCCATGGTCAGAATGGCCCAGGCTTTCTCCTACCGCTATCCGCTGGTTGAAGGACACGGAAACTTCGGAAACATCGACGGCGACAGCGCCGCTGCCCAGCGATACACCGAAGCCCGCATGGCCAAGATATCAATGGAAATGCTGAGAGACATTCAGAAGGAAACCGTCGATTTCATCGACAACTACGACGGTGAGGAAAAGGAACCGGTCGTTCTGCCGGCTCACATCCCCAATCTGCTGATCAACGGCTCTACCGGCATTGCGGTCGGCATGGCCACCAACATCCCGCCGCATAACATCGGCGAGACGATCGACGCCATCAAGGCCGTCATCGACAACCCCGACATTGAAGTAATCGAACTCATGAATACCTGTCTCCAGGGACCGGACTTTCCGACTGGCGGCATCATCCTGGGCCGCAGCGGCATCAAGAGAGCCTATGAGACCGGCAAGGGAACCATCTATGTCCGCTCCAGAGCGGAGATCAACGAGCTGCCCAGCGGTAAGCATGAGATCATCATCACCGAGATCCCCTATGGCGTCAACAAGAAGGCGATGTACAACAACATCGTTTCCCTGGCCAGAGACAAGGAGATCGAAGGTGTTACCAACATGGCTGATGAGTCCAACATGGACGGCATCAAGATCATCATCGAAGTCAGAAAGGACATCCAGCCGGAAGTTCTGCTGAACCAGCTCTATCACCGCACCCAGCTGCAGATCTCCTACGGCATCAACATGCTGGCACTGGTCAATAACACGCCGACGGTCATGCCGCTGAAGAAGCTGATCCAGGTCTACATCGACCATCAGATCGACATCATCACCAGAAGGACGCAGTATGACCTGCAGAAGGCTCTCGACAGAGCCCACATCCTGGAAGGCCTGCTGATCGCCGTTGACAACATCGACGAAGTCGTCAGCATCATCAGAACTTCGCAGAACGACGATGAAGCCATGAGCCGTTTGATGAACAGATTCAGCCTGTCCGAGATCCAGGCCAAGGCCATTCTGGACATGCAGTTACGAAGACTGACCGGTCTGAACCGGCTGAAGCTGGAAGAAGAATACAAGGCTCTGGAAGAACAGATCGCCGATTATCGCGACATTCTGGCTCACCACGAGCGTGTTCTGGCCATCATCAAGAGCGAACTCGATGAGATCAAGGCCAAGTACGGCGATGACCGTAAGACGGAGATCAACGACAACGAAGGCGACATCGACGATGAGTCGCTGATTCCGGTTGAGGACGTCACCGTCTGCATCACAACCAACGGCTACATCAAGAGAACTACGATCGATACCTATAAGGTTCAGAACCGCGGCGGCAAGGGCATCAGAGGCATGGCGGTCAACAGCGACGACATGATCGACCAGATGATCAACATGTCGACCCATGACGACCTGCTGCTGTTCACTGACCTGGGGAAGGTCTACCGCATGAGAGGCTACAAGGTTCCCAACGCCAGCCGCATTGCCAAGGGCATCCCGGTCGTCAATCTGCTTAACCTCAGCAAGAACGAAAAGGTCAAGGCCATGATCGACGTGACCGCTGACCCTGAACTGGAGCATGAATACATGTTCTTCGTTACCACTAACGGCCTGGTCAAGAGAGTACCGATGTCGGAATTCCTCTCCATCAGACAGTCCGGCAAGGTTGCCATCTTCTTACGGGAAGACGACACCCTGTTTGCGACGCAGCTGACCAGCGGCAATGACGAGATCATCATCGCCGGCGATAACGGCAAGGCCATCCGCTTCAATGAGCAGGACGTACGGCCGATGGGCCGCAGCGCTGCCGGCGTCAAGGGCTTCAACACTGATGGCGGCAAGGTCATCGGCGTAGCAACCGACCGCAAGGGCGAGTACGTACTCTCCATCACCGAAAAGGGCTACGGAAAGAAGACTCCGCTGAGCGACTACCGTCTGACTCAGAGAGGCGGCAAGGGCGTAACGACCATCAACATCACCGAAAAGAACGGTAAGCTCGTCTGCATGAAGGCGGTAAACGGCGATGAAGACGCTCTGGTCATGACTGACGAGGGAACGATCATCAGAATCTCGCTGTCCGATGTTGCCTTATACGGACGTAATACCCAGGGCGTCAGACTCATCAATGTCGGCGATTCCAAGGTAGCGACGGTCACCGTGATCGCTCCTGAACAGGACGAGGAAGGCGAAAAGGAAGAAAAGAAGGATGAAGAATAAAGGCTATCTGAAAGCATTCCTGATCGGTTCCTTAGCCCTGCTGGTAACAGGGCTGCTCGCCTTTGGCGGTGGAAGGATCGTCTTCAATGTCAGAGATAACCAGGAATTCACTTTCGAATACAGCCAAAAGGCCGAACTGCCGGAAGTAAAGGCTAAGTATCAGAAGATGCTTGGCCTTTTTACCAGAGACATCCCCATTACGGAAAAGAAAGGGGAAATCGGCGAACAGCTGGGAAGCTATGAGCTGAAGTGGAAGGCCGGATATGAAGACCGGGAAGGACAGCTGACGATAAAGGTCAACATCGTTGACACGACGGCTCCGGTCATCACGCTGGTGCAGTCTGGCGAGCACTATACCGACTACGGCGAAGAATATGCTGAAGAAGGGTACAGCGCTTATGACGCCCATGACGGCGATCTGACGGACAGGGTACAGGTTGAAAGCGACGGCACGACGGTGAACTATACCGTCAGCGACTCCAGTGGCAACAGCGCCACGGTCAGCCGGGAAATCGTCTACCGGGACATCTCCGCTCCCCAGATCGTTCTCAATGGCGAGACTGTTATCAGCGTTGAACTGGGCGGAAAGTATGAGGAACCGGGCTATACGGCAACGGACCGTCATGACGGTGATCTGAGCGAAGCGGTAAGCATCAGCGGAGAGGTAGATAGCGCAAAAAAAGGAACCTACGCGCTGACCTACTCGGTAGCGGACGCTGCCGGCAACCTGGCGACAGCGGTGCGGGTCGTTTCCGTCTATGAGAAAAACGGCGAACACGTCAGCACCAGCGGCGGCATCGTCTATCTGACCTTTGATGACGGACCGGGCTGTTATACGATGAAGCTTCTGGACATTCTCGACAAATACAACGTCAAGGTTACCTTCTTCGTAACCGGTAACCGCGAGGATTACCGCTACTGCATCACGGAGGCCGCCAAAAGGGGACATACCGTTGCCGCGCACAGCTACAGTCACAGCTACGCGAAATGCTACACGTCGCTGGAGGATTACTGGAAGGATCTGAACAAGGTCAATGAAATGATTTATGAACTGACCGGTTCCTATTCGCATCTGGTCAGACTGCCGGGCGGCAGTTCCAACACCGTAAGCAGGAAATACGCCAACGGCATCATAACCGAGATCTGCAACTCGCTGAACGAAAACGGCTACCGCTATACCGACTGGAACGTTTCCAGCGGAGACGCCGGATCTACCGAGGATCCCACCAAGGTGGCGGAAAACGTCATCAGGGGAATCAGAAGACACTATGAGTCAATCGTTCTTCAGCACGACATCAAGGGTTACAGCGTTGACGCCGTTGAGCGGATCATCGTCTGGGGACTGGCTAACGGCTATGTCTTTCTGCCAATGACGTACAGCTCACCGGTGTTCCATCATTCAATCAGAAACTAGCCGTTGAATTGTATTTTCGGTTAGATTATAATTTGTTTAACAGCTGTGAAGAGGACAAGTAGGCAGATCAGTCCCATTCAAGAGAGGCGGCGGCCGGTGCGAGGCGTCATGGAAGATCTGCGGAATCCACCTTGGAGCTGAAAGCAAAGCTTTCCGGGTAAGACCGTTATCTAATTAAGAAGCCGGCTTTGGGCCGGATAAGAAGGGTGGCACCACGAGACATCGTCCCTTTACGGATGATGTTTTTATTTTTCAGGGAAAAGGAGCAGTGATATTATGTTGGACATGGGATTTATCAGAAACAATCCTGACAAGGTAAAGGAGAACATCAGAAAGAAGTTTCAGGATCAGAAGCTTCCGCTGGTGGATGAGCTCATTGAGCTGGACAGACAGTACCGTCAGTACAAGACGACGGACGATGATCTGAGAGCTCAGAGAAACGCCATCTCCAAGCAGATCGGCGGATTCATGAAGGAGAAGAGGATCGACGAGGCTAACCAGGCCAAGGCGGAGGTAAGCCGGATCAACGAGACCCTTCAGGAAAACGAAAAGAAGGAAGACGAGCTGTTTGAAAAGGCCCGCAAGATCCAGATGATGATTCCCAACATCATCGCGGATGACGTGCCGATCGGAAAGGACGACAGTTTCAACGTTGAGGAACAGCGCTTCGGCGAACCGGAAGTCAAGAGTTTTGACATTCCCTACCACGCCGACATCATGGCCCGTTTCAACGGGCTGGACAAGGACGCGGCCGGCCGGGTAACGGGCAACGGTTTCTACTATCTGATGGGTGACATCGCCCGTCTGCACTCCGCTGTCCTGGCTTATGCCCGCGACTTCATGATCGACAAGGGGTTCACCTACTGCATCCCACCGTTCATGATCAGAAGCGCGGCTGTTGACGGGGTCATGTCCTTTGCGGAAAAAGAAAACATGATGTACAAGATCGAGGGCGAAGACCTCTATCTGATCGGCACATCCGAGCACTCAATGATCGCCAAGTTCAAGGATCAGATCCTCAAGGAGAGCGAACTACCGATAACCATGACCTCCTATTCTCCCTGCTTCCGTAAGGAAGTAGGCGCTCACGGCATCGAGGAAAGGGGCGTCTACCGCATTCACCAGTTCGAAAAGCAGGAAATGATCGTCGTCTGTAAGCCGGAAGATTCCGAGGCCTGGTATGACAGAATGTGGAACTTCTCCGTTGAACTGTTCAGAAGCCTTGACATTCCGGTCAGAAAGCTGGTCTGCTGCTCCGGCGACCTGGCAGACCTCAAGTACCGTTCCTGCGACATCGAGGCCTGGAGCCCCAGACAGCAGAAGTATTTCGAAGTTTGCTCATGTTCCAACCTGACCGACGCTCAGGCCAGAAGACTGGGCATCAGAGTTCAGGGCGAGGAAGGCAAGTACTTTGCCCATACGCTTAACAACACCGTCGTTGCCCCGCCGAGAATGCTGATAGCATTCCTGGAAAACAACCTGAACGAAGACGGTTCCGTCAACATTCCGAAAGTTCTGCAGCCTTACATGGGCGGCAAGGAAAAGCTTGTTCCCAAGCAGTAAGACATTGAAAGATGAACAAAAGCATTAAGATCAAGAAGATCATGGTCGCCATTCTGGCGGTCCTGGTTCTTCTCGCCGGTTCCTATATCGGCTACCGGATCGTAACCGAGCATCAAAGACGCAGCCGCATCGTTGCGGCCTTTGCGGCGGAACAGGGTTATGACAGCAAACTGAACGAGCGTTACATCGCTTATTACGACAGTAACAGCGAGGTAAGCGTCACCGAACTGCTGGCGCTGGTAAACAACGACCTTGATCAGCTGGAAACGGGATATGACCCCCGGCTGATCGGCTTCCTCAGCGTGGAAGGCTATGAGAAAGAATCCGTTCAGAGGTATCTGGCCTACAGCGATAAGACCGGAGCCGACGAGGAAACCGTCGTCGGACTGGTAAATCACGACATTGACCAGACCGATGTCGAGTACGGCGAAAGACTGATAGCAATTCTCGACGACCCCTACTTCCTCTGGAACAGGGTAACAAGATACTGTGAGTATGACGCAGAACACGCCGGAGAAGAGCTGACGGCCCGGCAGCTGGTCGAGCGCGTCAACTGCAACCTTGACATGATTCCCAAGAACGGCGACTTCCACGCCGATCCCAGCCAGGGATACCTGGTTCTGGTAAACAACTACTACGATATCGCGGACTCCTATGTGCCGGACAATCTGGTTGACGTTGACAAGGCTTTCTCCAGCAAGGGAGCCCGTATGAACACCGAAGCCTATGAGAATCTGGTCGCCATGGCTGACGCAGCGAAGAAGGTCGGCTACAAGGTCACCATTAACGGCGACAACGGCTATCGGAGCTACAGTTATCAGAAGACGGTGTATGACTACTACTGCAAGATGCTGGGCCGCGAAGACGGCGAAAAGAGAGCCGCTCAGCCAGGTTACAGTGAGCATCAGACCGGCCTGGCCGTTGACCTGGCTGTCGACAAGAAGGCCAAGGGCTTCAGCTGGCTGGCAGAGAACTGTTATAAATACGGCTACATCGTCCGTTACCCGGACGACAAGACCGACATTACCGGCTATACCTACGAGCGCTGGCACTTCCGCTATGTCGGAGCCCAGGCTGCCGAGTATATTCACGAGACCGGCATCACGTTCGACGAATACTACGCTTTCTTCATAGAAGGCAGGTAAACAGCACGATTGTTCCACGTGAAACATGAACGGACCCGCAGACGCCTGCGGGTTTTGTTTCACGTGAAACAACGTCGCAGAGAGCCCTGCCCATGTTCCACGTGAAACAATGTTGAAACGGACGCGGATAACTGATAAAATATCTATGGTACAACATGAGGAGTTTTAATTTGGTCAGGACGGGAACGTAGCAGCCACGTAAACAAATCGTGTGTGTACCTTTGTTTTTTGTGAGGAACAGGCTATGGATGAAGAATACATGAGAGAAGCGCTTATCGAAGCCCGGAAGGCCTATGAACTGGGGGAAATTCCGGTCGGCGCAGTCGTCGTAAAAGACGGCACGATAATCGGCCGGGGGCACAATTCCAGACAGCGGGATCAGCAGGTTAGCTCCCATGCGGAAATGACGGCGATAAGCCAGGCCTGCGCCTTTCTGAACAGCTGGCGGCTGGACGACTGCACCATCTATGTGACCCTGGAACCCTGCCCGATGTGCGCCGGAACGATCATGCAGGCGCGGATCAGCCATGTGTATTTCGCGGCGGAAGACCCTAAGGCCGGCGCTTTGGGAAGCGTGTTCGACCTCTCGGTTGTGCAGGGCTTCAGCAGTTATCCGATAATTCATCAGGGTTTACTGGCCCGTGAGGCGAAGAATATAATGGACAGTTTCTTTGCGAAAATGCGCGATAAAAGAAGAAAAAGGACTGACGAATTATAGTATAATGATATAGAGGACAATAAGATGGCATATAAGGCTTTATACAGAAAATACCGCCCAGGCACCTTCGATGAGGTAGTGGGACAGAAGAGCGTCGTAACAACGCTTTTAAACGCGGTTGAAAATAACAAGCTGGCCCATGCCTATCTGTTCTGCGGGCCGCGGGGCACCGGCAAGACAACGGTCGCCAAACTGCTTGCCAAGACGATTAACTGCACGTCTGACGGTAAGAGACCGTGCGGTGAATGCGCGAACTGCCGGGAGATCCAGGAATCAACCTATCCCGACGTCATTGAACTGGACGCCGCCACCAACAATGGCGTTGATGAAGTCCGGGAGATAATCGAAAAGGTAAAGTACGCTCCTCTTAACGGGAAATATAAGGTATACATCATCGACGAGGTTCACATGATGACTTCCAGCGCCTTTAATGCGCTGCTGAAGACCCTGGAGGAACCTCCTGAATACTGCATCTTCATTCTGGCAACCACGGAACCGCATAAGGTCCTGCCGACTATCATTTCCCGCTGCCAGCGCTTCGATTTCAAGAAAATCGATCATGCGGTCATCGAAGGAAGACTGAGAGAGATCCGCGACAGGGAAAAGATAAACTGTGATGAAGAGGCAATCAGGCTGATTGCCGAACTGGCTGATGGCGGCATGAGGGACGCTCTGAGCATTCTGGACCAGTGCATTGCCTATGCCCGTGACGACATCACCGCCGCAAAAGTCGGCGAAGTCTACGGCGTGGCGTCTCTGAGCGAGAAACTGGAAATGTTTGATCTGATCGGAAAACAGGATGCCCGCAGCCTTGTTGACAAGGTCAACGAAATATCCGGACGAGGCCTGGACATCCAGAGACTCACCATGGATCTTCTGAACATCGCCAAGGATGCCCTGATATACAGTTACTGCCGTGACAGCGGGGCCCTAAGCACGCTGAACGAAGAACAGGCCAAAACCATGACGGTCAGATTTACGTCCGCCAGACTGCTGAGCTTCATTGACTGTCTGGTTGATGCGCAGAGCAGATACCGCGATGCCAGTAATTCCCTGAATTACTTTGAGGTCGCGCTGCTCAGGATGATGGACGGCGAAGAGAACAAATCCGTTCCGGAGCCTGTCAGCACAGCAACCGTGCAGACGGCCCCGGCGGAGAAAGAGACACCGGTATCAGTGCCGGAAGAACCGGTCAGGGATCCGCAGTACGTCGAATACAGCGACGAGCGGCTCTATGACATCCTGAAGGCGGCCAACAAGGCCATCAAGGAAGAGGATCGTGCGGCTATCGCGGCGGTCATGTTTGCCGATCTGCCGTTTGAGGAAAGCCGGCTGGCGGAACTGATCAAGGGGGCCGACATCATGGCCAGCTCGCCGCAGAACGTCATCCTGGTCGTCGATGACCGGCTGAAAGCCAACACCGTTAACGAAAAGAACAACAAGAAAAAGGCAGAAGAACTGTTCGCCGGCTGCTTCGGCAGTCCGAAGGACTTCTACGCCATTACCAGAGATCAGCAGGCTTACATGATCAACTACTTCAAGGCTCATAAGAATCAGCCGGAAAAGCCGGCGGAAGCGGCCCCGGCCGAAACGGAGCCGGAGCCGGTGAGCAGCGACGAAAAGCTGGTAAGCCTGTTCGGAAAAGACGGATTTGACATCGTAGAGGAGTAACATGTATCCACCTGTTTTGGAAAAACTGATCGATTATTTTAAAATGCTGCCGTCTGTCGGACAGAAGACAGCGGAACGCTACGCCATGAAGATGCTGGAGATTCCGGCGGAAGACGTGGAGAGTTTCGCCGCTCAGCTGCAGCTTGTCCGCAGAAAGATCAGAAGATGTTCTGTCTGCGGCAACCTGACTGAGGAGGACAGATGCGAGATCTGCCGCGACGAAAGCCGCGACCGGACGATGATCTGTGTTGTTCAGCAGCCCAAGGATGTCATTGCCATGGAAAAGATGGGCGAATACAGGGGCCTTTACCACGTGCTCAACGGCGCCATTTCTCCCATGAAGGGCATTTTGCCGGAAGATCTGAACATCGCTTCCCTGCTCGACAGGATTGACGAGAACACCAGGGAAGTCATCATAGCCACCAGTTCAACCGTTGAGGGCGACACGACCGCCCTGTACATAACCAGACTTCTGAAAGACCATCCGCATCTGACGGTAAGCCGGCTGGCTACCGGACTGCCGATGGGCGGGAATCTGGACTACGCCGATGAGATAACCCTGTCAAGGGCAATGGCGGGAAGAATAAAACAGTAAGGACTGACAAAGGGGAAAGGCATGGCTGCGATCGCTTACGTATCAGATGAAAAGATGCTGGAGTATCACCGCTTCAACGGTTCTCATACCATCGTTTTCTGGCGCCTTTCCACCAAGAAATTTGCCGACTTCAAGCCGGGCGACCTGCTGTTCTTCCTGGCAAGAGACGAAAACAACCGGCGCCGGGAAAAAGGGCTGACCGGATACGGCTGCTTTGTCAGCGAGACCAGCCTGTCAGTTGACACGATGTGGAAAAACTACGGCAGGCAGACCGGGTACAACACCCGCAGGGAACTGAGAGAAGCCATTGAGAAAAGCAGCAAGACAGAGGAGATCCCTAAAAAGATCGGCTGCCTGATTCTCGACAATGTGGTCTTCTTCCAGAGTCCGGTATACCTCTCCGCCCTGGGCTACCAGATTCCCAGCAATCTTGAAAGTTTCACCTATCTGGACAGGGACGAAGGCGAGCAGACACTGAAGATCCTCAACGCGGTCAGGGAAATCGGCCTGGACAGCTGGAGCGCCATGGAGAACGAGAACATGAACGACGAGCTGTTCCAGCAGCAGCTGGTCAAGCACCAGATCTCGACGATCCTGCAGAGCACGGACAGTGAACGGGAAATCTCGCCGAAAAAGGCGGAACACATCTTCTCCGTCTTCGAGGAAAAACAGCCGATGTGGATCAACAGCCGGCGCAACTGCTTCCTGATCAGGGACCGCGTCAACCGCCTGTACTTCCTCTATGACAGCACGGCAAAGGCGGAAAAGGAAAACTATTATAAACTGCTGGGAGAGATGATCTTCCTCAGGGAAAGCTTTAGACAGAGCTTTGACGAAGAGATTCAGATCATCGTGCTGTCCTTTACGGACATGAACGAACGTCAGATAAAATGCTTGAATGATAATCAAGTTGAGTATCAGAGAGTCTACTGATACTCTTTTTTTCGCCCAGATGTAAAAGAAAACGGGATAAGTTATAATTATTGAGGAGGTGATTAGATGTCCAAGTACACGACGAGAGAACTGCAGCTGAAAATGCTGGAAGTGCTGGAATACATTGATGAGACCTGCCGCAAAAACGGCCTTAACGGCTTTCTGGCTTACGGAACGCTCTTAGGCGCCATACGGCATAAGGGCTTCATTCCCTGGGACGATGATGCCGATGTCATGATGGAAAGAAGTCAGTATGAGCGCTTCATTGAGATCGTCAATGCCGATACCTCCAGCAAGTTCAAGATCGCTTCCCTGCAGAACGACTCTGATTATGTCATGCCCTGGGCCCGGGTATACAACAGCCGGACCAGAGGCGGAAACGATTTCCTGGAAAAGGGCGGTCAGATCGGCGTCTTCGTCGACATCTTCCCCATCGACTATCTCCCCGAAACGGAAAAGCAGCGGGAACTGGTTCACCGGAAAGTGGCGCTGATGAACGCCTTAAGGACCAGCGCCAATCACCGCTATTTCTCCTCCGAGGAAAGACACGTCGCTCTGAAGAAGATCCTGCGGCCGATTGGCCGCATCGCCGGAGCCCGCAAGTGGGCGGAGAGAATTGAAAAGGCGGTCAGCGGCAGCGCTGATGAAACCAGCCGCATCGCCGGCTGTCTGGTTGACGCCTCTTCCAGCGCCAGACAGTCAGCTAATCCGGTTGAGTGTTACAAAAACGCTGTGGAAGTCGAATTTGAGGGGCACCACTTCATGGCCCCCTGCGGCTATGATCAGATCCTGACGACGCAGTACGGCGACTACATGACCCCGCCGCCGGAAGATAAGCGGCAGAGTCTGCATCTGTTTGAGATCACGGACATCGACGAAAGCAATTATGAGTAAGGCAGCCCGACTGCCTTTTTTCGTAAAGAAAAGCAGAGATAACTCTGCTTCAGTACTGATTCTTCGTTTTCAGACAGCGCTTGTACTTTGAACCCCAGCTTTTCTGATAGCTGACGTTTTCCCTGTCCAGGATCTGCCGGAAGGCTTTTTCGTGGTCGTGATCCTTCTTGACTTCATATTCGATCTCGTAATCGGTGATGCCGTTGTAGCTGTTGATGTCAAAACACAGTTCAGCGAGTCCGTCGTAATGGACTGCCCGGTCGGTTGTCAGTGAGCCAAGCAGCTGATAAGGCGGGGTTATGCCGAAGTCGGCAAGCGTCTGCCGGATCTCCGGATCGTCAAAGAAATTGCCGGAAAAGGGCTTCTCATATTCAATTACCTGACCGTCACGATGCTGCTTGAGCGTAAACAGCTTTTCGCCGAGACGCTCTCTGATGCGGAAGGCGTAATGGTCAGGATCACCGGTTACAAAGTAAGTGTTAGTCTGTCTGACGAAGGTCAGCGGCTGGTAATGAGCGGCCAGTTTTTCAAATTTCTGCCGGCTTACCAGTGTCTTCAGTTCTAATTCAACTTGACCTTTCATATGGAATAATCACCGCTGAATATGATACAATACTTTATTAGAGAAAGGAAGAAGCCAATGAAGAAGTTCGCAATCATTTCCCGCGAGGATGACGTTTCCGTTAAGATTTCCGCAACGATTCAGAACCAGCTTCTGGCTGCGGGAATGGAATACAGCGAGGAACGGCCGGACATTGTCTGCACGATTGGCGGAGACGGAACGTTCCTGTCAGCCATTCACAAGTACATCAGCATCCTGAACCAGATCGTCTTCGTTGGTCTTCATACCGGAACGCTTGGCTTTTTTGCCGATTACACCTTAAAGCAGATGGATGAATTCGTCAGCGACATTGTCAGCGGTACTCCGCAGATCGAAAGCCGGTCCCTTCTGAAGATCCACCTTTCTTCAATCAACAAGGACTGCTACGCCGTAAACGAACTGCTCATTCAGCGGGCTCATACCCAGCACATCGATGTCTATATCAACGACCGGAAACTCGAAACCTTCCACGGCACCGGCTTATTGCTTTCGACGCAGATCGGTTCGACCGCGTATAACCGTTCCATCGGCGGCGCCGTCGTTGAACCCGGTCTTGAGGTCATGCAGCTGAGCGAACTGGCCGGCATCCACCATCGCCATTACCGCTCACTGGGAAATCCGCTGATCATTTCCGGGAAAAACACGGTCACCTTTACTTCCGAAGACTTCAGCGAAGCCACTCTCGGATTTGACCGTTACGCCATCCAGCTTCCCAGAAACGAGACCATTGTCTGCTCGTTATCCGATATCAAAGTTCAGCTTGCCCACTACCATGAACCGGACTGGGTCGGCCACCTGGAACAGCTGTATTAGTTTCAGTCAGGGGGAAAAACTATGAAGAAAAACTGGTATGCCCTGCTTGACAGCATGAAGTTACCGCTGGCGGTGCTTCTCGTCGGCTATCTGCTGATGGGGCTGAATGTTATAACCGTAAAGAACGAAATCATAAGCACGGCGCTGCAGACGCTGGTATACATCGGCTATGTCATTGTCGATCTGTTTCCTTTGATCGTGATCATCGCCTATTTCGGCCGCAAGTACGAGGATTCTGCGCCGGTAAATGTCGGAATCATCTGTTACCTGATTCTCAACGTCATGACGATGTTCTTCAGCCGCAGTTCGCTGGCTTCCTATTTCTATACCGATCTCTTCACTTTCAGCTATGACGCCGACACGCTTTACCGTCCGCTGAACATGGGCCTACTGGCCGCCGTCATCGTCATTTTCATCATCAACATCACCTACCGTTCCAGCCGCAAGCGTTACAATTACGGCATGCTCCCCTTCATCAGTAATGATGTCTGGTTCTTCATCGAAGCCGTCTTCTTTACCCTGATCGTCGGAGCCCTGATCGTCTGGCAGTATCCCACGATCGCCCGCTTTGTGGTCAAGTGCATGCGCTTTGTCGCCATCAACAATACCAATCCGGCCAGCCTGTTCCTCTACAGCCTCTACGATAAGGTCATGAGCCTTACCGGACTGCACGGCATTGTGGAAAAGGGCTTCTGGTTCGGCGAATACGGCGGCAGCTGGGTCAACAGCGAAGCCGTCAGTTTCATTGGCGACGCCAACATCTGGAACGCGCAGCTGGCGGCAGACAGCCTCGGCAAGGGCGTAGGCCGCTTCTGCACCAATTACTATGTCGTTAACCTGTTCATGATACCTTCACTGCTGGTGGGCTACCTGCTTAATGTCCGCGACAAGATGGAACTCAGAAAAGCCTGGGGGACCTGTCTTTTGGGTCTGATCTGTTCGCTTCTGTCCGGCAGCGCCCTGCCGGTGGAACTTTCCCTGGCGTTCATCGCTCCGGGACTGCTGATGGTTCATGTCATTCTTTCATCGCTGACCTCCATGGCTCTGGCGATGATGAACGTTCAGCTTGGCTTTACCCTGTCCGCTCAGAGCGGCTATGCCAGCGCCGGAACCCTGCTGGATTTCATCAGGTATTTCCGGACCGCTTCCCTCCATTCCGTGGCCCTGAAGGTCCTGATCGTCGGAGCCATCAGCTTTGTCGTCTATCAGATCATCATCTTCCTGTATTACCGCTTCATGTCCCAGGATTTCCTGGAAAGCGATGAGGGCAAGAATGAGATGAAGGATTTCGTCAGAGCGCTGGGCGGCGTCGACAACATCAAGATGATCACCTCTTCACCGGTAAGCGTGATCGTCGTTCTGCATGACAATGAGAAACTTGATCCGAAAGCGCTGCTGGAAACCAGAGCCTATCTGGTCAAGGAGCGGTACTTCGGTTATCACATCGATTACGGTCCGGGCAGCACGGCACTGTGCCGGATGATCAAAAAAGAGGCAAAGGAATTAGCAGAGTGTAAGGAATACCACAGAGAGGCATAAGAATGACTCAGCAGTATACCCCGATGATGCAGCACTATTTAGAAATAAAAGCCAAGTATCCAGATACTTTGGTTTTTTATCGGCTTGGTGACTTCTATGAAATGTTCTTTGAGGACGCCAAAACGGCGTCTCACGAACTCGATCTGGTGCTGACCGGCCGCAACGCCGGAGCGGAAGAACGGGTGCCGATGTGCGGCGTTCCCTTCCACGCGGTGACGGGCTACATTCAGCGGCTGATCAACAAGGGATACAAGGTCGCCATCGTCGAACAGCTGGAAGATCCGGCTGACGCCGTCGGTCTGGTCAAGAGAGACGTCATCAAGGTCGTTACTCCGGGAACCATCATGGACGAACTTACCGATGAGAGAGCCAGTGTCTATCTGGCCGCCTTGAGCGACTATAACTACGGCTACGGTCTGGCCATCTGCGAAACGACGACCGGCGAGACCGCGGTCATCAGCCTCAAGCATGACCCTTCCCTGCTGATTCAGACCCTCATCAGCAACGGCGTCCGGGAATTAGTGACTGATCAGAATGCCGATGAGCAACTGGTCAGGGACATTGAGAAGGAAACGACCATCACTGTCTCCGTCTGCGACCAGACGGACATCGACGAACAGTATCTGCCCTTATGCGCTCAGATCGAGGAAGTTCACCTGCGCCAGGCCATCGGCCGTCTGCTGAACTATCTCCAGACTACCCAGAAGCGCAGCATGTCGCATTTGCGGCAGTTCCGCTACAGCGAAAATGACCAGTATCTGGGCATGGACTACTCCACCATCACCAACCTTGAACTCATTCAGCCTTCCCGCAGCAACCTCAGGGCCATTACCCTGTATTCCTTTTTGGACAAGACCAGAAGCGCGATCGGATCAAGAAAGCTGAAGAGCTGGATCAGCCGTCCGTTAAGGAGTGAGGAAAAGCTGAATCAGCGGCTGGACATGATCGAGTATCTGAACCGCAATTTCATTAAAAGAGAAGAACTGAAGGAAAAGCTCAGTGAGCTTTACGATATTGAAAGGATCTCAGCCCGTATTGCTTACGGCAGCGTCAATCCGAAGGACTGCGTCAGACTGAGAAAGAGCCTGGAAGTCGTGGACGGCATCCTTGACATCGTCAGGGAAAGCGGGATCTATCCGGAATATGACGGCATCGACCGCTGTCAGGATGTCTGCGCCCTACTTCAGGACGCCCTGGTAGAAGACCCGCCGCTGTTATTAAGCGATGGCGGCGTCTTCAGAGAAGGCTACAACGAACAGCTGGACGAATATCACCGGATAACCTCCGACGGGCAGAATTGGATCGCCGGCCTGGAACAGCAGGAAAAGGAAAAGACCGGCATCAAGAATCTGAAGATCGGCTACAACCGGGTTTTCGGCTATTACATTGAAGTATCCAAGGGCCAGGTTCCTCTGGTAAAGGAGGAATGGGGCTACACCCGGAAACAGACCCTGACGACCTGCGAGCGCTACATTACCCAGCAGCTGAAGGAACAGGAAGACATCATCCTGCACGCTCAGGAAAGAGCGGTCAAGCTGGAAAGCAGTCTGTTTGCTCAGCTGGTTGATAAGCTGAAGCAGCGCATTGCCAGCCTGCAGATCCTGGCTGACGCCCTGGCCGTTACCGACAGCATCTACGCCCTTGCGGTGATCAGCAGCGGCCACGGTTATGTACGTCCTGAATATTCCCATGAAGGCGTCATCGACATCAGGGCCGGCCGTCACCCGATCCTGGATTCCTTCAAGGACGTCAAGTATGTCGCCAACGACATCTACATGGACAAAAAAATCAGCTCTCTGATCATCACCGGCCCGAACATGGGCGGCAAGAGCACCTACATGAGACAGTGCGTGCTGCTGGCCATCATGGCCCAGATCGGCTGTTTCCTGCCGGCCAAGAAGGCGATTATTCCCATCTTCGATCAGATCTTCACCAGGATCGGATCCAACGATGACATCCTGGCCGGACAGTCCACCTTCATGATGGAAATGACGGAAGCCAACTACGCCCTGCAGAACGCCACGAAGGACTCTCTGATCATCTTTGATGAAATAGGCAGAGGCACTTCGACCTATGACGGCATGGCGCTGGCGCAGGCCATTCTGGAATACATCGACGGAGCCATCGGCGCCAAGATCATGTTCAGTACCCACTACCACGAACTCACCTCGCTGGAAAACAACATGGAACACGTCCGCAACAAGAACGTGGCCGTGGAAGAAAGCGACGGCAAGGTCACTTTCCTCTACAAGGTAAAGGATGGTAAGGCCAACCGTTCCTACGGCATTCATGTCGCTGCCCTGGCCAAACTGCCGGAAGCGGTCATCGAAAGAGCCAAGAGCCTGCTGAAGGGCTTTGAGGAAAAACGGAAGCATAACAACGACCAGTCCCAGATCGTCGTGATGGAAGTCGTTCCCAACGACGTCAGGGAGATAAAGGACGTTCTGAAAAACGCTGATCCCAACAACATGACGCCCATAGAGGCGCTGCAGCTGGTTGCTCAGCTGAAAGGAAAGCTGAAAGATGAGTAAGATCGGCATTCTCGACGAGCATCTGACCAACATGATTGCGGCCGGCGAAGTCGTGGAAAGACCGATGGGAGTCGTCAAGGAGCTGGTGGAAAACAGCATTGACGCTTCAGCCGGCAAGATTGAGATCAGGATCGTCAACGGCGGACTCGACAGCATTGAAGTAAGCGATGATGGCTGCGGCATGGACAAGGTCGACGCCACAAGGGCTTTCGAGCGCCATGCCACCAGTAAGATCCACGAGACCCGGGACCTCTGGAGCATTCAGACCATGGGCTTCCGCGGCGAAGCCCTGCCTTCCATCGCTTCCGTCAGCAAGGTCCGCATGATTACCTGCGACGGCACCGATTCCACCCTGGTCCGCATTGAATACGGCCAGATAAAGGAAGCCAGACCGATCGCGGCCAATCAGGGCACCGCCATTCTGGTTGAGGGGCTGTTCTACAAGACTCCGGCCCGCCTCAAGCATCTCAAGAGCGCCAACGTGGAAGCCAACATGATCCTTGATCTGGTTCAGAAGCTGGCGCTGGCTCATCCGGAGATCGCCTTTGAGCTTTACAGCGACGACAGGCTGAAGATTCAGACCAACGGCTCCGGTTCCCTGCAGGAAGCCATCATGGCCGTCTACGGTCTGGAAGTGGCCCGCAAGAGCATTCCCATCAGCTTTTCCGACTATGATTTCCGGGTGGACGGCTATCTGGTTTCTCCGGTGATCACCCGTTCCAACCGTCAGTACATCAACGTCAGCATGAACGGCCGCATCATCCGCAGCCTGCCGCTGCAGAAGGCGGTCATTGAAGGCTACCGCCAGTTCATGATGTCCGACCGCTTTCCGATCGTCGTCCTGAACATCACGGCTGATTTTCAGCTGGTTGACGTCAACGTCCATCCCAGCAAGTGGGAGATCAGGATCTCCAAGGAAAAGGCCCTATACAGCCTGCTGAGCGAAAACATCGAAAAGAAGCTGAAGGAAGCGACCCGGCCGGCAGATACGCTGCTGGAATACAGCCGCAGTGAAACGGCGGAGACACAGCCGGCGGCCGAACTTTCAATACCCGCGGACCTGCGCTTTGAAGAGCAGCAGATGACCTATACAACCGAAGAGACCCTGCAGCGCTTCAACTACCTGGCGCAGTATCACGGCAGATACATTGTGGCCTATGACGATGAGAACATCTACGTCATCGACCAGCACGCCGCCATGGAGAGGTGCATGTACGAGGAGATCCAGCAGCAGATCGCCGAAAAGAAGGTCGACTGTCAGCCGCTGCTGATCCCCCTGGTCATCGAGATAACCCCGGCGCAGATGAATCAGCTGGACCGGATAAATGAGATGCTGGAATGCATAAATCTGAAACTGGAACCGTTCTCCCTGAACAGCGTAGTCGTTCACGAACTGCCGGTCTTCATCGAGAGAGATGAGGAAAAGTTCATCAGGGAACTGATCGATCAGATAACCAATGACAGGGAAATGAGCGTTCTGGACATCCGCAAGGAAAAGATCGCCTCAATGGCCTGCCACGCCTCCGTGAAGTTCAATTCGTTCCTCACCGTTGAGGAAAGCCGGCGCCTGCTGCAGCGGCTGTCAAGGTGCGCGCAGCCCTTTAACTGCCCGCACGGCCGGCCGACCATGCTGGCGATCAGCGACCGTCAGCTGGACAGGGAGTTCAAGCGTGTCTAAGATGCTGATCATCACCGGCCCGACGGCTTCAGGGAAGAGTTCACTGGCCGTAAGACTGGCGGAGAAATACAGCGGCGAGATCATCAACGGCGATTCCATCGCGGTTTATAAGGAACTGGACATCGGTTCCGCCAAGCCGACCGTTGCAGAACAGAAGGGAATTCCCCATCATCTGCTGGATTACGTTGAGGTCAGCGAAGATTACAGCGTGGCCCGCTTTCAGAAAGACTGCCGTCAGGCGATCGACGAGGTTTTATCCCGGGGGAAACTGCCAATCGTGACCGGCGGCACCGGGCTCTACATCAAGGCCATGCTTTATGATTATGACTTCAGGCCGTCTGATAATGAGCAGACGGCGGATTACAGCGCCTTCAGTAATTCCGAACTGCACGAAATTCTGAAGGAAAAGGATCCTGTCAGCGCTGAAGCGATCCACCCCAATAACCGCAAGCGGGTGATCAGGGCCCTGCAGATCGCTTCTTCCGGCACCAGCAAGAGCCAGCTGGAAGCCGCTCAGCAGCATCAGCCCGTTTATGACGGTCTGATCATCGGTCTGACCATGAACCGGGAAAAGCTGAAGCAGCGGATCTCTGATCGCGTTGACGGAATGATCCGGGACGGTCTGGCTGAGGAAGTTACACGGCTTCACGATAAGTATTCATTTGCTCTGCATTGCTTCACGGCCATCGGATATAAGGAATTCAAAGAGTATTTTGCCGGCGTTCAGACGCTACAGGAAACCGTGGAACTCATCAAGACGCATACCAGGCAGTTTGCCAAGCGTCAGTATACCTGGTTCAACCATCAGATGGACGTGAACTGGTTTGACATTGAAGACAGCGATTTCGAAAACAGGATTGAAGAAAGAATAGAGGCTTTTCTGCATGAATGAACGATTCATCCGTACCGAGACCCTGATAGGTCAGCAGAACCTGCGGGAACTGAAAGAAGCAACCGTGATGGTTGTCGGTTTGGGCGGAGTCGGCGGCTACGCGGCAGAAGCGCTTGTGCGCAGCGGCGTCGGCACGCTGATCGTGATCGACCATGACGCGGTGGAATACTCCAATTTCAACCGGCAGATCCTGGCTGATGAAGAAAGTCTGGGGCAGAAGAAGACAGACGTCTTCCGCCGCCGGGCAGCGAAGATCAATCCCGAGGCCGAGGTAATCTGTTATGACTGTTTTCTGACCGCGGATAATCTGGAAAGCTTCTTTGTCAGAAAGCCTGACTATGTGGTCGATGCCATCGATACGCTCACCAGCAAGGTCGCTTTGTGGAAGTACTGTCAGGAAAATGAAATTGAGATAATCAGCTGTCTGGGCACAGCCAAGAAGCTGGACCTCACGAAGCTGAAGATAACAACGTTGGAAAAGACGGAAAACGACCCGATGGCCAAGGCCTTAAGGCAGATCGCCCGCAAGAACGGCTTAAGCCTGAAGGTGCCGGTGGTCTTCAGCGGCGAACAGCCGCTGAACAGAAGCTCCGAAGTGCTGGGATCGATGATGTTCGTCCCCGCCGGCGCCGGCATTCTGTGCGCCCAATGGGTGGTAAGCGGAATCATTGACAAGCAGAGTAATTAGAGCAGAATAAAAGTCCGGAGGCAGGAAATGAAGTTAATTGTCGGTTTGGGAAATCCCGGAGAGAAGTACGAAAACACCAGGCATAACACCGGGTTTTTGACCATGGACATCATCAGCCGGCAGCTGGGCATTCCGGTGACCCGCCGCGCCTTTGAGGCGCTGATCGGCAAGGGAACGGTCAACGGTGAACCGGTCGTGCTGATGAAGCCGCAGACCTACATGAACGAATCCGGCCGCGCCGTCGGCAAGGCGGCGGCCTATTACAAGCTCGACAAGGAAAAGGACATCCTGATCATCTATGACGATCTTGATCTCCCCGTCGGCAGCATCCGGCTGCGTACCACCGGTTCCGACGGCGGCCATAACGGGCTCAAGAGCATCATCGCTCATCTGAGGACCCGCAACTTCAACCGCATCCGCATCGGCATTGACAAAAGCCCCCGCATTCAGACCATAGACTACGTACTGGGCAAGGTCCGCAAGGAGGACCGGCCGGCTTACGAAGCCGCTCTGGCCAAGGCGGCGGAGGCAGCCATCAAATTCATCGATACCCCCTTTGACAGGGTGATGAACATCTATAACGTAAAGGAGAAAAATGGATGAACTGTTCCGGCTGATGGCAGATGATCCGGCAGTACAGGCGTTTAACCGGCACCAGCCGGGCCTGAACTGTCTGAGCGATGTTGAGGAGACCCTGATCATCGCGGAAAGCTTCCGTCAGCACCCGAGAAAAATCGTAGCGGTAAAGGAAAACGTCTACACGGCACAGCAGCTTTACAACAGGCTATACCCCCTGCTGAAAGACGATGTGCTGCTTTTCAGCGTGGAGGAATCGCTGCGCGTGGAGGCGGTGGCTGCCTCTCCCAGCAACTACGCCAACCAGATGAACGTGCTGACGACCCTGTGCCTGGAAGAAAGACCGATGGTCATCGTCACCCACGGCATGGCGCTGATCCGCTACCTGCCTTCCCGCCAGACCTTCAGGAACCACGTCCTTGATCTGCGCCGGGGTCAGCTCTTCGGCATGGAACAGCTGAAGGAAAAACTCATCGCTTCGGGATACCGGCAGACGGCCCGGGTCGACCAGCCGCTGACCTTCTCGCAGCGCGGCGGCGTCATCGACGTCTTCTCCATTCAGAACGACCGACCGGTCAGGATCGAGTTCTTCGACGAGGAGATCGATTCGATCCGCTATTTTGACATCTCCTCTCAGCGCACGGTGGAAAAGGCTGAAGAAGTCCGCATCGTGCCGGCCAGCGCTCTCATCTATGATGAAGACTTTTCCGATCTGAAGGAAAAGATTACCGCCCAGCTGGAAAGGGACCGGGAAAAGGCTTCGGATTCCGGACTGCTCAGCGAAGCTGTCGCAAGGGATCTGGATTATCTGGAAAACCACATCAGCGAGAGATACCTCTACCGCTACCAGGCCTTCTTCCGCAACTGCGCTACCCTGCTGGATTACATCGACGATCCCGATGTCATCATCAATCCCGAAGAGGCGGTTGAAAGCAGTCTGGAGATGAACATCAGGGAAAACGACGAATACCTGACCGAGCTGTTTCTGGACAACCGCGGACTGAACTATCACAGCGTCTTCGCCGACTTTGAAAGAGAGGTCTCCCGCTTCCGTCCCTACCGGATCTCCGGGGTCTTTGAAAGCGGAAACGCGATCAAATCGGACATCCGGCTTTCCTATTTCCCGCTTCTGCCGCTGGATAAGGCGGTGGATGAGATCATCCGGCTCTCGGAAAACTATCACATCCATGTCTCCCTGAACGAGGGACAGCTGGAACTGCTGGAAAATCACTTCAGCGTCCGCAAGCTGAAGATGAGCGATTACCTGAAGGTCTGCCCCGAAGAGCTTACTGAGGGATTCATCTATCACGAGGAAATGTATCTCAGCGGCAAGGAACTCTTCGGCATCAAGCAGATCCGGGGACGCTTCGACAGCAAGTTCCGCGAAGCGGAAGTGCTGGACAGTTACCAGGACCTCAAGAAGGGCGATTACGTCGTCCACAGCAAGTACGGTGTCGGCTTATACGAGGGAATTATTACCCGGGAAATAAACGGACATCATCAGGACTACCTTCAGATCCGCTACCGCGACAACGACGCCCTGCTGGTGCCGCTGGAACAGTTCAAGCTGGTCCGGAAATTCCTGGCGGCTGAAGGGGTCGGCATCCGGCTCAACAAACTGGGTTCCAACCGCTGGAACAGGACCAAGGAAAAGATCAGCCAGGAAGTCAATGACATCGCCGAAAGGCTGATGGACCTTTACTCTGCCCGCGAGCAGAACATCGGCTTCGCCTTCAGCAAGGACGATGACTACAGCCGGCAGTTTGAGAGAAACTTCCCCTATGTGCTGACCGACGACCAGATCAAGGCAATCGCCGAGGTGAAATACGACATGGAACAGCCCAAGCCGATGGACCGGCTGTTATGCGGCGATGTCGGCTTCGGCAAGACGGAAGTGGCGATGATCGCCGCCTTCAAGGCCTGCAAGGACCTCAAGCAGGTCGCCTATCTCTGCCCGACCACCATTCTTTCCCGTCAGCACTACAACACCTTTAAGGAGAGATTCAAGGACTTCCCCTTCAGCGTGGAGCTGATCAACCGCTATGTGCCGGACTATGAGCAGAAGGACATCCTGAAAAGGCTTAAAGAGGGCAAGATCGACATCCTGATCGGCACCCACCGGCTCCTAAGCAGGGACGTGCAGTTCGCCGATCTGGGCTTGCTGATCATCGATGAGGAACAGCGCTTCGGCGTTCAGGCCAAGGAAAAGATCAAGGAACTCAAGAAGACGATCGACGTGCTTTCCCTCAGCGCTACTCCGATTCCCCGGACCATGCAGATGTCGCTGGTCGGCGTCATGTCGCTTTCCCAGCTGAACACTCCGCCGCAGAACCGCATGGCCATTCAGACCTACGTGGTCGAAAAGAATGACAGCCTGATAAGGGAAACCATTCAGCGGGAACTGGCCCGGGGCGGCCAGGTGTTTTACCTCCACAATAACGTTTCCGACATCTATGATGTGGCCCGCAAGATCAAGACCCTGGTTCCCCAGGCGGACATCGCCATCGGCCACGGTCAGATGAACAGGGAAGAGATCGAAGACGTCATGTACCGTTTCGTTGAAGGCCGCTACAACGTGCTGGTCTGCACCACGATCATCGAGACCGGCATCGACATCCCCAACGCCAATACCGTGCTGATCGAAAACGCCGAGCACTTCGGCCTGGCTCAGCTGTATCAGATCAGAGGCCGGGTCGGCCGCAGCGACCGGATCGCCTATGCTTATCTGATGTATGACAACAACCGCCAGCTTTCCGAGACGGCATCGAAGAGACTGCAGGCGATCAAGGAATTCACGGAGCTGGGCTCCGGCTACAAGGTCGCTCTGCGCGATCTGACCATCAGAGGCGCCGGAGATCTGCTGGGTGAACGGCAGGCCGGTTTCATCAATACCATCGGCATGAGCCTGTATCTGGAAATGCTGAACGACGCCATCAGAAGGCGCAAGGGCCTGGCTGAGGAGATCGTCGAGGAACCGCAGTTCAGAACCCACGACGTCGACGGCTACATCCCGGATCAGTTCGTCAGCCGGGACTACGAAAAGCTCAGCATCTACCAGCAACTGGCCGCCATCACCACGCAGGAAGAACTGGAAGAATTCCACCGGCAGCAGCAGGACTACTACGGAAAGCTGCCGGTGAGCATCAACAACCTGTTCGTGAAGAAGAGGATCGAACTGCTGCTTAACAACCATAAAATCGAAGACTATTATGAACTGGCGAAGGAAAACGGCATCGTGCTGACTCCGGAAACCTCAGGAAAGGTCGACGGCATTCAGTTCTTCGGCCGGATGTATGAGATCTCTCCGGACATCAGGCTGAAGTATCTCAAGGGAAAGATCACGATAACCATTCCCAAGAACCGCAATTATCACGCCAGAATGGAAGAAATACTGAAGGAAGTGGATAAACTATGAGACTGGACAAATTCTTAAAGGTATCAAGGATCCTGAAGAGAAGAACGATCTCCAAGCAGCTGGCTGCCAATCAGCGCGTGCTGGTTAACGGCCGGATCGCCAAGCCGGCCAGGGAAATCAGTGCCGGCGACATCATCGAGGTCATTTACGGCGAAAGAGTGCTGAAGGTCCGCGTTCTGGACGTCAGCCCGGTCGTGAAAAAAGGCGAGGCGGCCGGCCTTTACGAAGTGCTGGACGAGTATTTTCTGACGGAAGAAGACCGCTTGAATCTTGACTGAAGGTTTACTATAATATCATTTGCCTGATGAAAGGAGCAGACGGATCATGCCGAAAAAGAAAAAAAGACTGAAGAAATCACTGCGCTATACCATCCTGTTTGTGATCTGCGCAGCCATGATAGCGGGAATCATATACTTTGTCATGAACGCGAACCGGGAAATCAGGACCACGTTCTCCCTGAGAGCTGACCTGAAGGTTTACGAGGAGCAACTGAAGGCGCTGGAAGCCGAAAGGGACAGTCTGGTAAATCAGAAGGAAAAGCTGACGGACGAAAACTACGTTTCCAATGTCGCGAGGGGCAAGTATCTGTTCTCCAAGGATAACGAACAGATTTACTATTTCCCTCCGTTAGATGATTAGCGAGGCAACTCGCTTTTTTCAAAGAAAGGGGTAAGAATGAACGCGCTTGATTACATTGTGAACAACGGCATCTATACCTTTGAGCAGAAGCCGTTCAACGAAGTTGACAACACCCTGATGTGTCAGCTTTCCTACATTGAGTGGCAGGACATCGTCGGCGAAAAGCCGCTGAGGCTTCAGGAGGCGGCGGAGAAGTATTTCATGAGAGGCGAAGAAGGCGGCGTTGCCAAGGTGGGCGATTCGGCCTCCGACCGGCTGGCGCTTTCGCTGATGGCCAACAACCGGCGTTACCGCGATCTGCTGGTGATGGATTATGTCAACGATGACGACTGGACTGATGAAAAGCAGTTCGGCGCCATAACGGTTCAGCTGGGCAAGAATCTGTATTACATTGCCTTTGAGGGCACCGACAACATGCTGTTCAGCTGGAAGGAAGACTTCAACATGGCTTACATGACGCCGGTTCCTTCTCAGAAACAGGCACTGGAATACGTCAGCAGGCAGCTGAAGAAGAGAAAGGGAAACTTTTTGCTCGGCGGTCACTCCAAGGGCGGCAACCTGGCCGTCTACGCCGCGGTGGAACTGAGCAGCGAGCGAATCGTGCGGGTCTACAACAACGACGGTCCGGGCTTTTCGGAAAGCTATACCGCCAAGCCGCAGTATCAGGCCATGCTGAAGCGCATGATCACCTATCTGCCTTCCGGCTCGGTGATCGGAACGCTGATGAACAGCGGGATCGACCGGGTGATCGTCAGCTCAGAAGGTAAGGGGCCGGTCAGGCAGCACGATTTCCTGAGCTGGCAGAGCGAAGGCGGCCACTTCGTGAAGGCGGAGAACTTCAGCGATTTCAGCCGGTTCATCAACGACAGCATGAACGGCTGGTTCCGCGATCTCTCATTTGAGGAGAAAATCGTCTTCATCAACACGTCCTATGACGCCATGGTGGAACTGGGCTGCAGCACCATCCGCGATCTGGAAAAGAAAAAAGCCGATTTCCTGATCCGGCTGGTACGGAAGTTCATGAATTACGACAGGGACACCAAGGGGCTGATGGCCCAGACGCTGATCAGCCTGATCAAGAATTCAGGCATGAGCTTCGTCAACGCCTTCTTCCTGTTCAGACTCAATCACGCCGCCCAGACCGGCGACAGAGACGAAAAGCCGGAGGAAGAAACCGAAGAAGAATAAATCCCGGAGATCCGGGATTTTTTAGTGCTCAGGATGCATAGCGGGCGATGTAGAGGATCCGGTTGACGGAATCATAGACGGCGGCGATGAAGTCGCGGATGCCGGCTTCGGGGTCGGCGATGTAGATGACCTGTTCGCCGGTGTTGCAGGCGATGTAGTAATAGCCTTCGGCAACCTCGGGAAGCCCGATGTTGTCTCCGTAGACGATGTTTTCACTGACCAGTTTAAGGAAGTCCGCGCCGGCCGGCAGAGGCTGCCAGTTTTCCCGGCTTTCGATCTGCTTTTCCAGGGATCCCTGAGGATCGGCAAAGACATAAACGCGCGTACCGTTGCCGAACCACCCGGTGTTCTCGTAGCTGAAGGTCACCTCGGCATTGCTGAGATCCAGTTCGACATAGCTTTCTACGGTCTCGACGTTGACTTCGACGTTAGTCTTTCCCTGGCTTTCCCGCTGAATCTGATAATGCATCCAGTCGAAGAAGGACAGCGGAACGACCAGCAGGCAAAAACCGGCCAGCAGATAGCGGTGCGGCTCGATCTTGCCGTACAGGCTGCCGTGGAAGGCCTTGAACATGTTGTAGAGACCGACGATCATCACGGTGATGGTCAAAGCGATCATCGCCGGGAACATGCCGGCCAGAATGTCGGTCCGGGTGGCGAGCAGATAAAGAATACCGTAGGCGACCAGCAGAAGCAGGGTAAGCAGACCGAAGCGGCGCTTTTCCGTTCTGTCTGCCTGCTGCTCATAAGTCAGGTCTTCCGACTTCTGAGGCAGCGGTCCGTGCTCGGTGTTTTCCAGCAGATCGCCGATGCTGACGTTGAGGACGTCTGCCAGCTTGATGGCCAGCGCAAGATCGGGAAGGCTCTTTCCGCTTTCCCAGCGGTCAATGGTATTTTCGCTGACGCCGATCTTCTCAGCCAGTTCGACCTTGGCCAGTCCGCGGCTGATGCGCGTCTCGCTGATGTATTTTCCCAGTGTTCTCTTATTTTCCATGTTGATTACCTGTCTTAATTATATATCATCGGCCCTGCGCCGACCGAAAAAGATGCCGCGGCATCTTTCAGTGCATGGTGATGATGGCGCTTAAGCCGTAAAGGGCGACGGTCAGAATGACGCCGGCCATGATGACGCCCAGCAGAATGGACAGAAAGCCCTTCTTCGGCTCAAAGCCCAGGATGGTGGAGACCAGCGAACCGCTCCAGGCGCCGGTTCCCGGAACGGGAATGCCGACAAACATGGTCAGGGCGAAGAAGCCGTACTTGGCGACCTTTTCGCTCTTGGCGTTCAGCTTTTCCTCATAGCGGGTAAAGAAGCTGCCGAAGGTCTTAGTCGTCTTCAGCCAGCGGACGATCTTCATGCCGAACACCAGCAGCAGCGGTACCGGCAGCATGTTGGCGAAGATGCAGATGGGCAGAGCCTTATACCACTCAAAGCCGGTGGCGGCCGCATAGATCAGCGCCCCTCTCTCTTCGATCAGGGGGATGAGCGAGATCATGAACAGGGCGAATTCCCTGGACAGTCCGGAAAAGAAATTGAATATGGCTTCAGTCATAATTGTCTCCTTGCAAGGCGGAAATACCGCTCAGTTATTGTAGCATAACCGCCGTCAAAAGGGAAAATTGCGGAAATATGGCGCCCGAAAACAGCGGAAAGAAGTTATAATGAAATAAAGGAAAAGAGAGAGAATATGTACGATGTAATAATTATCGGCGGCGGTGTCGTAGGCAGCGCGGCAGCGTATTATCTGTCCCAGCATGATCTGAAGCTTCTGATGCTGGAGGCGTTTAACGATGTCGCTGACGGAACCACCAAAGCCAACTCAGCCGTCATTCACGCCGGATATGACCCCAAACCGGGCAGCCTGATGGCCAAATACAATGTTGAAGGCTCAAAACTGACCAGGGAACTGGCAAAGAAGCTGGACGTTCCCTATGTAAATGACGGCTCTCTGGTTCTGGCTTTTTCCCCGGAAGATCTTGAGACCCTGAAGGAGCTCTATGACCGGGGCATCGCCAACGGCGTCGAGCAGCTCAAGCTGCTCAACTATGAAGAAACCAAGGACATCGAACCGGGCATTTCCGAAAATGTCTACGGTTCGCTCTACGCCGGAACTTCAGCGGTCATCTCCCCCTGGGAGTACTGCCTGGCGCTGGCGGAAACCGCCGTCCGCAACGGCATGGACCTGAAGCTTTCCAACGAAGTTACGGGAATCAGAAAGAACGAAGACGGAAGCTTTACGGTAACGACCGTAAAGGGCGAATACCAAGGCCGCTACGTCATCAACGCCGCCGGCATCTATGCCGACAAGGTGCATGAGATGATCGGTCAGAAGGAGTTCACCATCACGCCGGTAAGGGGACAGTACTTCCTGTTGGACAAGTCGCAGTTCCCCAAGGCCAGACATACGCTGTTCCAATGCCCCAGTGAAAGGGGCAAGGGCGTCGCCGTTACCCCGACGGTACATGGCAACCTGATCGTCGGTCCGGACGCCACCAGAGTAAACGGCGAAGATCTGGATACCACGGCGGACATTCTCAGCTATGTACGTGAGACCGCCTCGCTGTCCATCAAGGACATCGACTACCAGGAAAACATCCGGAACTTCTCCGGCTTAAGGGCGAGAAGCGACCGCGGCGACTTCATCATTGAGGAAAGCCACAGCGTTCCCGACTTCTTCAACCTGGCCGGCATGGCTTCCCCGGCGCTCAGCTCCGCGGCAGCCATCGGCATCGCCGCCAGAGAATGGGTGTTATCCAAGCATCCGTATCCGAAAAAGGAAGATTACGTCGACAGCCGCCGCAAGATCAGATTCAAGCAGCTCAGCGACGAAGAGAAGAACCGGATAATAAAAGAAGATCCCGCCTACGGCCGGATCATCTGCCGCTGTGAAACGGTAACCGAGGGAGAAATCAGGGCGACCTTCAAAACGCCGATCCCGCCGCGTTCGATCGACGCGGTAAAGCGCCGCACCAATGCCGGCATGGGCAGATGCCAGGGCGGCTTCTGCGGTGAAAGAGTTGCCATGATCCTGAAGGAAGAGCTCGGTCTTGATTATGATGAGATCCTGCAGGACCGCGAAGGAACCGTGGTTCTGGAAAAGAAGGCGAAGGAGGATTACGGAAATGTATGATCTGATAATCATCGGCGCCGGTCCGGCCGGACTGTCAGCCGCCGTCTCCGCCTGGCAGGCGGACCTCAAGAGCATCCTGCTGATCGAAAGAGACCGGGAACTGGGCGGCATTCTCAACCAGTGCATCCATAACGGCTTCGGCCTGCACCTCTTCAAGGAAGAACTCACCGGCCCGGAATTCGCGGGCAGGCTCATTGAAATGTTAAAGGATACCGACGTGGAAGTCATGAGCGATACCATGGTACTGGACATCAACGGCGACCATGAAGTCTCGCTCATCAATACTCACGGCTACCAGAAGGTACAGGGCAAGGCCGTCATTCTGGCTATGGGCTGCCGGGAGCGCACCAGAGGCGCCATCGCCATACCGGGAAGCCGGGGATCCGGCGTCTATACCGCCGGCACGGCGCAGCGCTATATCAACATGGACGGTTATCTGGTCGGCAAGCGCGTTGTCATTCTGGGCAGCGGCGACATCGGCCTGATCATGGCCCGCCGCATGACGCTGGAAGGCGCCAAGGTGCTAGCCTGCGTGGAGATCAATCCCTATTCTTCCGGCCTGCAGAGAAACATCAAGCAATGCCTGGAAGACTTTGACATTCCCCTCTATCTCTCTCATACCATTACCGACATCAAGGGCTATCCGCGGGTCAGCCAGGTAGTCGTCTCCAGGGTCGATGAGAAGTTCCGTCCGATCCCGGGCACGGAAATGACCTTCGACTGCGACACCGTGCTGCTCTCCATCGGTCTGATCCCGGAAAACGAGCTCAGCAGGGCGGCCGGCATCGTCATCGATCCGCGCACCAAGGGCCCGCTGGTCTGGGAGAACATGGAAACCTCGATTGACGGCGTCTTCGCCTGCGGCAACGTCGTTCAGGTCCACGACCTGGCGGACAACGTGGCTGCCGAAGCCCGCAAGGCGGCGGTGGCGGCGGCCCGCTATGTGCAGGACAATCAGCCGCACACCGGCGAGCTGACGGTGAAGACCGCCGGCAACGTCACCTATACGGTACCGCAGCGGATCCATCTGCCGGTCACCGACAAGCTGGTGGAGATCTCCTTCCGCACCAACCGCGTCTTCGGCCAGTGCGCCGTTGAAGTTGTCGATAAGGACGGCAATGCCGTCTGCCGCTTCAAGCGGGAATACATCACCCCGGGAGAACTGCAGAAGATCGCCGTTCCCGGCAAGCTTCTGGAGGGCAGGGAAGAATATCTGACCGTTAAGGTCACGGAGGAACAGAAATGACCGAACTGATTTGTATCGGCTGTCCGAGAGGCTGCCACCTGAAAGTTGACGAGCAGAACGGTTACGCGGTCAGCGGCAACAACTGTCCGGTCGGAGCCGAATACGGAAGGAACGAACTGACCAATCCCACCCGGGTTCTGACCAGCACGGTCAGGATCACCGGCGCGATCCACAGCTGCCTGCCGGTCAAGAGCAGCGGTCCGATCAGAAAGGCCCTGCTGATGGAAGCCGTCAAGGCGCTGAAGGACGTGGAGGTCGCTTCCCCGGTCCATAAGGGCGAGGTAATCGTCAGGGACATCGCCGGCAGCGGCCAGGACATGCTGGCGTCAAGAGACATGTAGAATAAAAGGTTCTGAGTTGTTGCTCAGAACCTTTTGTCTTATTATCTGAGATTGTCTGACAGGGTCTGCCGGGCGGCCTCACGGTCTTTTTTCAGCTGTTCGGTCAGCTCGCTGACGCTGGCGAACTTCCTGTCTTTGCGGATGAAGTCGATGAAGTTCACCGCCACCTGCTGACCGTAGAGATCTTCGTCGAAATCGAAGATGTGGGCCTCCAGGGTGCGCCGGCTGCCGTCAGAGACGGTCGGGTTGGTGCCGACGTTGGCCATGGCCGGATAGAAGGCACCGTCGTGATAGACCAGCACGCTGTAGACGCCGTCGGCGGGCAGAAGCTGTCTGCCGTAGCTGACGTTGATGGTGGGAAAGCCGATGGTACGGCCGAGCTGCCGGCCTCTGACCACCTTGCCGGTGATCTGATAGGCGTGACCCAGCTGGTTGCTGACCTGGCGGACCCGCCCGTTCTTGATGTCCTTTCTGATCATCCTAATTTCCCTTCAGGATGCGGCTGATGCGCTTGTAGATCAGCATGCAGATGACAACGTCGATCAGTCCCTTGATCAGGGTGAAGGGAACGTTGAAGATCAAAAGGCACTGGGAGATGCTGGTGACCGAAGGCAGGATGGCCTGATAGGCCTTGAGGACCAGTTCCTGTGGGTAATGAAGGATGCTGTAATAGAGCGGGTAGATCAGAAACAGGTTGGACGGGTAGCTGACGGCCGCCATGGCCACAGCGCCGAGAATTCCTCCGGCCAGAGCCGTCAGGCGGCTCTTATGGATCTTGTAGACAAAGCCGGCGAGAGCGCTGAAGACGGCTCCGAGAATGAAGTTGGACAGTTCACCGACGAATCCGCTCTGCGACGCCAGCATGTGGATGACGTTTTTCAGAAGGGAGATCACCACGCCGGCCAGCGGGCCGTAGGCATAGGCGCCGATCAGGGCCGGCAGGTCGCTGAAGTCAAACTTGATGAACGAGGGCATCAGCGGAATGGCGAACTCGACGTACTGCAGGATCACGGCCAGGGCGATCAGCAGCGAGCAGCCGGTAACGTAACGGGTATTGCTGAGATGGGAATTTCTTTCTGTCATATTAACCTCCATGAACAAAAAAGTGCTCCGTAATCTCAGGGCACAGGAAGTAAAACGGTTATCTTTTTCCATCCGGACTTTTACCGTCGGTTCCCGGATTGCACGGGATCAGCCATAAATGGCTCGTGGACTGTCACCACCGGTAGAGAATTGCACTCTGCCCCAAAGATTTACTACCTCATATTATACTCATAGGGGCACTCTGTCAAAAGAAGAAAAATAAAATATTTAGCACTCAGGTGTTGACAGTGCTAAAAAGATGGCTATAATATAGTTAGCACTAAGGAAAAGAGAGTGCTAATCAAAAGAAGAAAAGGAGTGATTATGATGTTGAATTATTATTTAAACCCCAGAAAGAGCGCTGAAAGAAGTTTCTTTGATGATTTCTTCGCTCCGTCATTCTATCATGGTAATTTCTCCGGAATGCATACCGACATTACCGAAAAGGAAAACGAGTACCTGCTCGAAACCGAACTGCCCGGCTATACGAAGGATGATGTCAAGATCTCCCTTGAAGACGGCTATCTGAAGATTGAATCCAGCAAGAACACCGAGAACAAGGAAGACAACGGCAAGTACATCAGCCGGGAAATCTACCGCGGTTCCATGTCCAGAAGCTTCTATGTAGGCAACGTAGATCAGACTCAGATCAAGGCCAGCTTCAACAACGGAATTCTGGAGATCAGCGTTCCGAAGGACGAACTGCCGGAAGAAGACAAGACGAAGTACATTGACATTAAATAGTTGTACCTCCTTTCTAGAAGGAAAAGCGGCAGGCAAAACGGCCGCTTTTCTGTTATAATCGGCTTATGGACTGAAGGGAGGCTCGTATGAGAATAAATATCAGCGAAATCGCCAGAATACTTCTGCACTTTGCCATGTTCGGCTTCAGCTTCTACGCGCTGAGTTCACTGGATCTGGGAAAGCTGATCCTGCCGGTGGAAAACCGCACCGTCAAGGCGCAGCTGCTGCTGATCCTGATGTCGCTGGCGTTAGGCTATCTGAGCGCTCAGTTCATTCTGGCCATTTTGTACCAGTTCTGAAAAGTATGATATAGTAGTTAAGGTGATAACATGAGTAAGATTCTGTATTTCATTTTCCCAACCGTTGTTTCCGCCATACTGATCATTCCGGTCCGGATGATCGCCTTTAAGTTCGGCCTTTACGCCAGGGAAAACAACCGGACCGTTCACCACGGCAATATCCCCAGGATCGGCGGCGTAGCCATCTTTTTGGCCTTCATGGGCTGTTCCCTGTTTCTGCTGAAGGATGTCAGCAACTTCAAGGGTCTTCTGATCGGAGCAACCATCATCTTCATCTTCGGATTTCTGGATGACGCCTTTGACCTCAGGCCGATCCTGAAGGTCGTCGGTCAGTTTCTGGCCGCTACCGCCGTCATCTTCATCGGCAAGGTAGCGCTGACGACCATCAACCTGCCCTTCGGCATCGTTCTGGACTTTGACATTCTCAGCTACATTGTTACCTATCTGTGGATCATCGGCATCACCAATGCCGTTAACCTGATCGACGGTCTTGACGGTCTGGCCGGCGGCTTCAGCATCATCGTTCTGCTGACCATCTGCCTGCTGGGCAATCAGGTCGATCAGACCACGATGATCCCCATCTGTCTGATCCTGGCAGGAAGCACCATGGGATTTCTGTTCTATAACTTCCATCCGGCCAAGATCTTCATGGGCGACTGCGGATCGCAGCTGTTGGGCTACATGATCGCTTCCATTGCCCTTTCCGGCTTCAAGGGAACGACCTTCATTACCCTGTTCATCCCGATCCTGCTGCTGTTCATCCCCATCTCCGACACCTTCCTGGCCATCATTCGCCGCAAGCTGAGAGGCCAGAAGATCTCGTCTCCGGACAAGGGCCATCTGCACCACATGCTGATGAACAACATGCGTCTCGGTCAGGTCGGCGCCGTTCTGGTAATCTACTTCGTTACCGCGCTGTTCGGCTTCACCGCCTATCTGTACGTCATCAATCAGAGCGTGGCGCTGTGCGTGCTGGTGATCATCATGGTCCTGTTCGACATGTTCATCGAGTACACGGGCATGATCTCACCGAAGTACCGGCCGATCCTCAACCTGCTGGACAAGTTCAGAGCGCAGTTCAACGGCGAAAACACCTACAGTGCGGAAGAACTGCAGGCTGAGCAGCAGCTGCAGGAAGCCCGCCAGAAAAAGGAGAAAGCAGAAGAAGAAATCTCAGAGGCTGAATAAAGCCTCTTTTTTTCGCGGGTTTTCAGGATTTGCCGGTTTTTCCGACTAGTTATTAACTGGGAGGAAAAATGGAAATAGAAGATTTATACCTGCAGAAGCAGCAGGAAGGCCTGGCAAGCGAATCGCCGATACTGATGGACGCGCTGGAAGACTATCTGGAGGCGCTGCGCAGCGAATACGAAAACATGACGGTCAAGCGGGCGGCGGACACCCTGCTGAGCGATCTGAACTATCAGAACCGCAGCCAGCTGAAATCCTGCCGGGGCTTCGGCTTCATCGTCAGACCGGGCGACATCTGTTACATTGATTTCGGGAAGGCCTACAAGCAGGAAGCCGGTTACCAGCATTTCGGTCTGGTGCTCAACGTCTTTGATGCCAAGGCGCTGGTGATCCCGATGACTTCCAGTTTCAACGCCTTCCGCAAGGCCTATGACCCCCTTTACAATCCGGAAGGAGTGCGGCATCTGATGAGACTGGGAAAGATCGAGGGATTATACAGGTACTCGATCCTGTTTCTCAATGACGGCAAGTTCATCAACACGGCCAGGATAATAGACATCAAGGCGCATCTCGATACCCAGAGCCGGCTGTTTCAGCAGATCAGGGAACGCTTCATCGCCTGTATTCAAGAAGAGAACTGACTGTGCTAAAATGAAGCCATGGAAGTCAGGCTGAATCTTGATCGAAATGGCAGATATCTGATCGGTGTATCCGGAGGAAGTGACTCAATGGCACTTCTTTCTTTATGCCTTGAACAGGGTTATGACGTCGTGGCTGCCCACGTGAATTACCGCCTCAGGGAAACCGCTGACCGTGACGAACAGATCGTCACCGGCTTCTGCCGCGAAAAGGGAATCCGGGTTTATACCGATTACCCCATCCAAAAAGAAAAGGGCAACTTCCAGAACTGGGCCAGGGAAGTCCGCTATGATTTCTATCAGAAAATCTATGAAAAGGAAGGCTGCCGGGCGCTGCTGCTGGGTCATCAGAAGGACGATAACGTGGAAAACTATCTGATGGCGCTGGAGCGTCATTCCCGAAGCTGGTACTACGGTATCCGCCGGGAAAGCTTCCATCACGGCATGAAGATCATCAGGCCGCTGCTGAAAGTCAGAAAGCGGCAGACCAGGGAATACTGTCTGGCTAACGGGATTCCCTTCGGCGACGATGAAACGAACTTTACCGACCGTTACAGCCGCAACCGCGTCCGCCATCAGCTGGTGGAAACGGCTGACGATGAACAGATCGAGCAGTGGTGCCGGCAGATCAGCGAGTTCAACGCGAAACAGCAGGGAATAATCGACTATATTGAATCGACTTATCACAAGGAGCCGGTCAGCCTGGAAAAGTACGCGAAGGAAGATGCCGGAACGCGGCATCTGATCCTGAGGCATCTGTTAAGCCGTTATCTGGCTGACAGTCCTTCCGAAGACTTCATCAGGGAAACCGACCGGGCACTGATCAGCGCCGGAAGAAACATTCACATACGTCTGTCCGAACGCTACGTCCTGTATCTGGATTACGGAGAGTTCTACGTGTGCGACATGAAGGAAACATATCAATATTGGCTGCAGAAAGGCCAGCATCTGAAAACACCTTACTTTGAGATCGCGGAAGAGGGCGAACTCATCGAAAGGATCGGCGTCAATGAAGACGAATGGCCGCTGCTCATCCGCCCCGCCGAAGACTCTGACAGCATCCTTCTGCGTTACGGCACCAAGAAGCTCAGCCGCTTCTTCATTGACCGCAAGATTCCCCACGGACGCAGACGGCTCTGGCCGGTGGTTCTCAACTGCCGGGGAGAGGTCATTTTCGTGCCGGCAATCGGCTGCGAGCGCAATCATTTCTGTTCTACTGATTATGTGTATATGCTAAAATAGAAATGTTATAACGCAAAAAAGGAGGGGTAACTTATGCATCCGGACGTCAAGAAAATTCTGTTCAGTGAAGAAGACATCAGAAACAGGTGCCGGGAGATGGGCAGGGAAATTTCCGAAGCCTACAGAGACAATCAGCACGACCTGCTCTTTGTCGGAATTCTGAAGGGATCCATACCTTTCTTTGCGGAACTCATCAAGCATGTTGACATCGATGTCTACTATGACTTCATTGCCGCCAGCAGCTACGACGGTACCGAGTCATCGGGCGACATCAAGATCATCAAGGACCTGGACTGCTCCGTGGTTGACCGTGACATCATCCTGGTGGAAGACATCATCGACACCGGCCTGACGCTCAAGGAGATCAAGAGCCTGCTTTACCATAAGGGAGCGCATGACGTCAAGATCGCGGCCCTGCTCAACAAGCAGGAAAGAAGAGTCAACGACATTCAGGCGGATTATCTGGGCTTTGAGATCCCCAACGAATTTGTCATCGGCTTCGGCCTGGACTTCAACCAGAAGTACCGCAATCTGCCCTATGTCGGCGTGCTGAAGGATGAGTTGTATTAAGGAGTGTGAATACAGTTGAAGAAAAGTAAACTGATGGGAGTCATACCGTATATCATAACGGCCTTGCTGATCACGGCTCTGTTTTCCTATACCAAGTACAGCCGGACCAAGACCCTGAATTACGGTTCCTTTGAGAAGATCGTCCAGACCAAGAACATCAGCGAAGTAACGCTGACCATGTATACCACGGTCATCGACATCACCGGCGTCTATACCGAAAATGAAGCCAAGTACATCTTCGTCGCCAGCGTGCCCAATACGGAAGCGCAGAACGGCGAACTGATGGAACTTCTGCATTCCCGGGTCAAGGACGCCAACATCACGATCAAGAACCCGTATCAGACCAACTATCTGATGCAGGCGCTGGCGGAACTCATTCCGCTGACCCTGCTGGTCGGCTTCGGCATCTACATGATCAGCCGGATGAACGCCGGCAGCAATGCCAAGGCCTTTGAATTCTCCAAGTCGAGAGCGCGTCTGGAAGGCAACATCAAGGTCACCTTCGATGACGTCGCCGGCTGCGATGAGGAAAAGGAAGAGATGGCGGAGATCATCGATTACCTCCGCGATCCCGACAAGTTCTCCAAGATGGGAGCCAGAATACCCAAGGGCATTCTGATGGTCGGCGCACCCGGTACCGGCAAGACCTTATTGGCCAAGGCGGTAGCCGGTGAAGCCGATGTCCCGTTCTATTCCATTTCCGGTTCCGATTTCGTTGAAATGTTCGTCGGCGTCGGCGCTTCCCGGGTAAGAGACATGTTCAAGACGGCGCAGAAGACGGCACCGTGCATGATCTTCATCGACGAGATTGACGCGGTCGGCCGCCAGAGAGGCGCCGGTCTGGGCGGCGGCAACGATGAAAGAGAACAGACCCTCAACCAGCTGCTGGTCGAACTGGACGGCATTGAGGATAATCAGGGCATCGTCGTCATCGCGGCGACCAACCGTCCTGACGTTCTGGACCCCGCATTGCTGAGACCCGGACGCTTCGACCGTCAGGTCACCGTCTCCATGCCGGACAAGAAGGGCCGTCTGGCCATCCTGCAGGTCCATGCCCGCAACAAGAAATTCGCGGACGACATCAACCTCGAGCATCTGGCTGCCCGCACCCCGGGCTTCTCGGGAGCTGACCTGGAGAACGTGCTGAACGAAGCCGCCATCATGGCGGTCAGAAACAGCCACGACGTGATCCAGATGAGTGACCTGGACGAAGGCATTGACCGCGTCATCGGCGGTCCGGCCAAGAAGTCCCGCAAGTACAGCGACCGGGAAAAGCACATGGTTGCCGTTCACGAATCCGGACACGCCGTCATCGGCCTGTTCCTGGAAGACGCTGATGAAGTCCAGAAGGTCACCATCATCCCGCGCGGCATGGCCGGCGGCTACAACCTGATGACCCCGAAGGAAGACAACATGCTGCACACCAAGAGCCAGCTGGAAAGCGAGATCGTCGGTCTGCTGGGCGGACGCGTTGCCGAGGAAATGGTCCTGGGTGAGATCTCCACCGGTGCCAGCAATGACATCGAAAGAGCGACTGACATCGCCAAGGACATGGTCAACGCCTACGGAATGAGCTCCATCGGGCCGGTCCAGTATTCCAAGCAGGACGGCAACGTCTTCCTTGGCCGCGATTATACAACCAACAAGACCTATTCCGACAAGGTTGCCTATGAGATCGACCAGGAAGTCCGCAAGATCATCAATGAGAGCTACAAGAGAGCTCAAAAGATCATCAGCGAACACCGCGATACGCTCGACAACATCGTCAGATCCCTGGAGGAACAGGAAACCCTGACCAAGCAGGATCTGGAGAACATCGTCAAGTACGGCACGGTCAACGCGCCGGCCGAAAAGGCGGAAAACGAATAAAACAGCACGGAAGTGCTGTTTTTCCCAGGAGGAAGTAAATATGGATAAATTATCAAGAGGAACAGCTCTGAACGGCAACGTCAGGATCTTCTGCTGCAATACTACCGATCTGGTACAGGAAGCCACCAGTAAGCATGACCTGTATCCCACCGCGGCGGCCGCTTTAGGCCGCACCCTTTCCGTGGCCTGCATCATGGGCAGCATGTTGAAGGACGAAAAGGAAAAACTGGAGATCGTCATCGACGGCAGCGGGCCGATCGGCCAGGTCGTCGCGGACGGCTATTATGACGGCACCGTCCGCGGATATGTCGATAACCCACACGTTCAGCTTGAAAAGGAAAACCACAAGCTCAATGTCGGAAAGGCCGTCGGAACCGACGGCGTCTTACGAGTCGTCAAGGATCTGAGCATGAAGAGACCGTTCATTTCCGAAGTGCCGCTGCAGTCCGGAGAGATCGGCGATGATTTCGCCTACTACTTCGCTGAAAGCGAGCAGACCAACAGCGCCGTCAGTGTCGGCGTGCTGGTCAATACCGACTGTTCCATCAAGTCGGCCGGAGCGCTGATCATCCAGATGATGCCCAGCGCCGTGGAGACCGACATTCAGATCGTGGAAAACATCGTTACCCACCTGAAGCCGATCAGTCAGATCATCGATGAGATGAAGGATCCCAGCGAGATCGCCAGGGCCATTTTCGGCGATTACGAGGAACTGGAGACCAGAGAACTGAAGTTCAAGTGCGAGTGCTCCCGCGCCCGCTTTGCCCGCGTGCTTTCCAAGCTGCCGGAAAAGGACCTGCAGGAAATGATCGACGAGGATCACGGCTGCGAGGTCGCCTGCAAGTTCTGCGGAAAGAAGTATCAGTTCAGCGAAGAAACCCTGCAGGGCTACGTCAACGCCCATCAGGCTCTGAAGAAGAAGGCGTCATGAAACTGCAGATCGGCGGAAAGCAGCTGGCTAACCGGATAATAGTCGGACCGATGGCTGGAATCTCCAACCAGTCTTTCCGCTGCATCATGAAGCAGTTCGGCGCGGCGCTGTCGGTATCGGAAATGATCTCCGACAAGGCCATCCACTATAAGAACAAGAAGACCCTGAAGATGTGCGAGGTCCTGGAAGAGGAAAGGCCGATGGCGCTGCAGCTGTTCGGCTATGACATCGATACCATGGTGGAAGGCGCCGTCTACATGGACCGGCAGACTTCCTGCGACATCATCGATCTGAACATGGGCTGTCCGGTCCGCAAGGTCGTCCGCAACAACGGCGGTTCGGCCCTGATGAAGGACCCGCAGCACGCCTATGAACTGGTCAGAGCCATCAAGGAAAGCATTGAAAAGCCGCTGACCGTCAAGCTGAGAGCCGGCTGGGACGCCGACAGCGTCAATGTCGTGGAGATGGCGGTGCTGATGGAGAAGGCCGGCGCCGACGCCGTGACCATTCATCCCCGTGTCCGGACGCAGTTCTACAGCGGCAAGGCCGACTGGGATCTGATCAGGCAGGTCGTGGAAGCCGTTAAGATCCCCGTCATCGGCAACGGCGACATCCGCAGTCTTGACGACATGCTCAGAATGGAGCAGCAGACCGGCTGCGCCGGCTTCATGGTCGCCCGGGGCTGCCTCGGCAATCCCTGGCTGATCAGGCAGCTGGTGGAATACGATGAAAGCGGAACGCGGATCGATCCGCCGTCGGCGGATGAAAGGATCGAACAGTGCCTGCAGCACGCCGAAAGGCTATGTGAGCTCAAGGGCGAAAAAGCCGGCATCAAGGAGATGCGGGGACACGCCTGCTGGTACATCGACGGTCTGCCCAAGGCCAACCGGGTCAAGGCCAGGATAAACTTCATGTCGACGATGGCCCAGCTCAGAACGATCATGTCCGAATACCTGAAGGCCATGGCCAGCGAAGACTATACCTATTTTGAGGACTGACCGCCAACCGGCGGTTTTCTCATGAAAAAACGGAAACATGTTTCCGTTTCTCTGCTTATCAGCTGTTTTCGTTGGCCCTGAATACCCTCAGGAAGTTTTCGTGGGACAGACAGTCGATCTCCCGCTGCGAGAAGCCTTCCCTTACCAGGGCGTCAAAGAGAAGATGCATCTTTCCGCAGTCGTTCAGACCCTTCGGGGTGTCGATGCCGTCGAAGTCGCTGCCCAGCGCCATGGTCTCAATGCCGGCCAGATCCCGGACATGTCTGATGTGGGCAACCATGTCGGCGATCTGATCGCTTTCAATGTCATCGCTGATGAAGTCCGGGCAGAAGTTCAGCCCCATGATCCCGCCGTTATCCCTGAGCTTCAGGATCATGTCATCGCTGAGGTTTCTCGGGAAATCCTTAATGGCCCGGCAGTTGGAGTGACTCGCCACGATCGGCTTGCGGGCGATCTTCAGAACATCATAGATGCCGGCGTCATTGAGATGGGAGACGTCGACGATAATGCCTTTGTCCCACATCCGGTTAACGGCTTCAAAGCCGAAGGGTTTCAGTCCCCGTTCCGTGTCAGCCTTGATCAGCTGTTCACTGAGGTAGTTGGGATAGGCGAGCTCGTTTTCAAAGTTCCAGGTCAGCGTCATCATCCGCACGCCTCTTTCGTAGAGTCGGTCGATGTTGTCGAGCTTTCCTTCCAGAACGCCGCCTTCTTCGGTCGTCAGAACGGCACTGATGAAACCTTCCCGCGCGTTTCTTTCAATGTCTTCGGCGCTCAGGGCTCTGCGGATGCGGCCGCTGTTGGAGTTCATGATCTCATCGTATCTGTCGATGTAGCGGTTACAGGTTTCAAAGGGATGTTCATTGCCTTCAAGGTAGACGAACATGGCAAAACACTGGGCCATGTAGCCGCTTTTCTCCAGTCGGTTAAGTGATATGTGCAGGTCATTGTCCACGAAGTCCTTGCCGCTGTGGTAAAGGGCGGTTATCGTGTCGCAATGCATGTCGATGATGTGCGGAGCTTTCATTTACGGCAGGTCAGATTGAGTATAGGGGGCGGAAAGCGGTTCATCGAGGATGTCGGGATGCAGGAGGATGTCCTTCAGCAATTCCAGAGCCCGGGCGAAATAGAAACCGTCGCCGACGCGCTCGTCGATGGTGAAGCCCATGGAAATGGCGTTGCGCATTTCATAGCTGCCGTCGTCGTTGAAGAAGGGAACCTTCTTGGCCTGGTTGATCAGGCAGAAGAGGGAGTTGGTCGACCAGTTGATCAGGTGATGATAGACGGCTGACATCTTGATCGATCCCAGGTTGGAAACGAAGCAGGACGTGCAGTAGGGGTCAACGGAAGCCAGCGCCTTGGGCAGCCTGTCATTGGCGTTGAGCCAGAACAGCAGCCTGACGAACAGTTTCAGGATTGGCCTGGGGATCTTGGTGATCCACTGCAGCTGCTGGGTGGTGTCGTCAACGGCAACGTCATTTTTGATCTTGTAGACTTCCGCGCAGATCTTGTCGTGGATCTGCGGGCAGATGGGAGTATCGTCGTCATCAGCCTTCAGAAGCAGCACCGATTCCGGAGCGCCTTCGGTCATCTTGTTCTTGGCAACGAAGGTGAAGGAGATGTTGTCGCGCTGATAGTAACGGTTACCGATGATGAAGGTATTCATTTTCGGCTTCATGTAACAGACCTTGGCCAGCGCGGCCAGGATGACATGGAAATAGGTATACTTATGTTCCGGCTTTTCGCCGTTCTTTCTTTCCAGATACTTATCTACTTCCGACATGTCAAAGGTGTCGTAGAGAACGGCTTCGTTGTCAGCCCGTTCTCCCAGCAGATAAGGCATCATGGCATGGATCGGGTCGCCGCTGGTGACTCTATAGCCGT
>JAFRZA010000006.1 GCA_017442805.1 Erysipelotrichaceae bacterium | reverse complement strand
TCCCCGGATGATCATCGCCGGCGCCAGCGCCTACCCGCGCATCATTGACTTTGAAAGAATGGGCAGGATTGCCCACGAAAACGGCGCCTATCTGTTTGTCGACATGGCCCACATTGCCGGGCTGATCGCGGCCGGTGTTCATCCCTCACCGTTCCCCCACGCCGACGTGGTGACCACCACGACCCATAAGACCCTGAGAGGTCCGCGCGGCGGCATGATCTTAAGCAACGACGAAGAGATCGCCAAGAAAATCAACAGCGCCATCTTCCCCGGTTCCCAGGGCGGACCGCTGGAACACGTCATCGCCGGCAAGGCCGTCGCCCTGGGCGAAGCGCTGAAGCCGGAATTCGTCGAATACCAGAAACAGATCATCAGAAACGCCCAGGTGCTGGCTAAGACCATCATGGCGGGCGGCCTGGATCTGGTTTCCGGCGGCACCGACAACCATCTGATGCTGGTGGACCTGCGCAAGGCCAACGTTACCGGCAGGGAAATGGAAGCCCGACTTGACGAGATCTGCATTACCGTCAACAAGAACGCCATGCCCGATGACCCGCAGAAGCCGTCAGTTACTTCCGGCATCCGCGTCGGTACTCCGGCTATTACCACCCGCGGCTTCAGAGAGGAAGACTGCCTGGAGGTCGGAAAACTGATCTGCGAAGCCAGCCGGCCAGACTTTGAAGAACACAAGGAAGAATTAAGAAGAAGAGCAGTAGCCTTAACGGAAAAGTACCCGCTCTACCGTTAGGCGCCTGCTGCTGAATATCAGCAAGGATCACAATGAGAGTAGTAAGCGTCTATATCGAACATCCCGTCATGCAGCTGAACAGTCCTTTCCACTATTTACTTAAGGGAGAGGACTATTTAGCACGGGGCATGCGGGTAAAGGTTGATTTTAACGGCCGGCCGCTGGTCGGCTTTGTCGATTCCGTGGAAGAAGTCGAAGACATCGAAGCCTATCAGAAGACGCTGGACTATCAGCTCAAGGAGATTCAGGAAATCATCGATACAGAGCCCCTGCTCAACGAGGAACTTTATCAGCTGGGCTTGTGGATGAGCTATCAGACCGTTTCCCCGGTCATTTCCTGTTTCCAGGCCATGCTGCCGGCGGCGCTGAAACCGTCAAGTTCCCATAAGCCGGCAGCTAAGGAGAGATGGGTAGTCATTGACGACCAGCAGCTGAAGAAGGAATTTGAAGCGGATGAGATGCTGCTGAAGGATTTTCTGCAGAAGTGCACTACTTACCGCTACAGTAAATACCGCAAGGCTGCTCTGCTGCATACCGAAGACCGCGTGAAACAGGCTCAAAGCGGACAGCTGCGCATCAATCCGACGCCCTATGAGCTTACCGAAAAACAGAAGAAGGCTCTTGATGACATTGAGGTCTCTGATAATAATGTCGTGCTGCTGCACGGTCTGACCGGTTCGGGCAAGACCGAGATCTACATGCAGCTGGCCCAGAAAGCTCTTATACAGGGCCGCCAGGTGCTGATCCTGGTGCCCGAGATCTCGCTGACCTCGATGATGATCGAGCGCTTCCGCAGCCGCTTCGGCGACAGCATCGCCGTCTACCATTCCGGCCTTTCCAACACCGAGAAGTATCAGCAGCATCAGCTGGTCCGTCAGAACCGGGCCTCCCTGGTGGTGGGCACCCGAAGCGCCGTCTTCATGCCCTTTGCCGATCTGGGACTGATCGTGCTGGATGAGGAACACGACAACTCCTACAAGCAGGACTCCACGCCCCGCTATCATACCCGTGACATCGCCATAAAGCGCAGCCAGTACCATCACTGCAAGGTCATCCTCGGCTCGGCTACCCCGACCCTGGAATCCTACGCTCGGGCGGTCAAGAACGTCTATCAGCTGATCACCCTGGATGAGCGCATCTTCCAGCAGCTGCCAACCAGCCATCTGGTGGACATGAACCGTCAGGTGCGCCAGGGCAACTTCATCATTTCCCAGCCGCTGGCCCAAGCCATCGGCAAGAGACTGGAAAACCATCAGCAGGTCATCCTGCTGCTCAACAGAAGAGGCTACACACCGATCATGAAGTGCGCTGCATGCGGCGAGGTACTGACATGTCCGCATTGCGACGTTACTCTGAGCTACCATAAGGATGAGGATAAGCTGGTCTGTCACTGCTGCGGCTACAGCCAGAGCGCTGACGTCGCCTGCCCCAAGTGCGGCAGCCGGAAATGGCGTAACTACGGTATCGGTACCCAGCGGCTGGTCGAGGAGACCAACCGGCTGTATCCTGAAGCCCGCATCGTGCGCATGGACGCCGATTCCACCACCCAGAAGGATTCTCACCGCAGAATTCTGGAAGCCTTCCGCGCTCATGAATATGACATCCTGGTCGGTACCCAGATGATCGCCAAGGGACTGGATTTCCCTGACGTCACCCTGGTGGGCGTCTTCAACGCTGACGGGCCGCTGAACCGGATGGACTACCGCAGCGTGGAAATGACCTTTGATCTGATCGTCCAGGCTTCCGGACGCTCGGGAAGAAAGGAGACTGAAGGCGAAGTCTATGTCCAGGCCTATGACGTTTCCCATTACGGCATCCGTCTGGCCGTCAGACAGAACTACATCGCCTTCTTCAACAACGAGATGCAGTACCGCCACAGCGGCTTCTACCCGCCCTACAGCTACATGATCGCGCTGATGTTTGCCGGCAAGGATCCGCAGTTACTGGAAGACGCTGCCTTCAAGGCCGCTGAGCACTTCCGGCTGGATGACAGACTGCGGACGCTGGGACCTTCCAAACTGCTCAAGCGCAAGGACGAATCGCGCTACCGTCTGGTGCTCAAGTGCGCGGACCGCAGCTACCTGCTGGAAGAACTGTGGAAATGGTACGATCAGCAGACCTATAACCGCCATCAGGTCGCCATTCAGGTGGATGTCGACCCCTATATCCTGGATTAGCTTATGAAGGAAAGAGAAATTGCCTATCAGAATCTCTGTCAGATCATCATTGACGGGAAGTATTCCAACCTGGTCTTAAGGGCCGGGCGGCAGACTTCCCCTTTCATCACGCAGCTGGTCTACGGCACCCTGCGGAATTACCGTCTGGTAAGAGAAGCCTGGAGGAAACACGTAGAAAAGAAAGTGCCCAACAGGCTGGCAGTTCTGCTGGACGGGGCCTGTTATGAGCTTTTATTGATGGAAACACCGGCTTACGCGGCCGTCAATGAATGGGTAGAGATCGCCGGAGGTCTCAAAAAGGGAGCCTGCAAGGGACTGGTAAACGCCGTTCTCCACAGGCTCAGCAAGGCTGATCTGGAAACCGCTGATCTGGCCATCGCCACCTCGCATCCTGACTGGCTCCTCAGGATGTGGCAGGCTCACTATGGCCAAGAGAAGGCCGCGGAGATCTGCCGCAAGAATATCGAGGAGCCCCGGGTGGCCTTAAGAACTAATGAATTACTGACCAGCCGGGAAGAACTGCTGAAGGACCCGCGGTTTACCGTCGGTCAGCTCAGCTCAGCGCTTTACTATGACGGCAATATCCTGGAGTCGGATTACTATAAAGACAATCTGGTGATCATCCAGTCGGAGTCTTCCCAGGAAGTGGTGAACAATCTTCCTGTTAAGGAGAACATGAGAGTACTGGACCTGTGCGCCGCTCCCGGTTCCAAGAGCGTTCAGCTGGCCATGAAGATGAATAATACCGGCACGGTCGTGGCCAATGATCTTTACGATTTCCGCTGTGAACTTATCAGACAGAATGCGGAAAGATATGGCCTGACTGACATTGAGGTCTGCTGTCACGACGGCACGCAGATCGATCAGTACTACCCGCAACAGAGCTTTGACGCCGTGCTGCTGGACGGCGCCTGTTCGGGTCTGGGGACTCTGAGGCATAAGCCGGAGATCAAGATGACCATCACCGATAAGGACATTGATTATCTCATCATCCTGCAGAAGCGGCTGCTTGAGGCTGCCGGCAGAATGGTAAGATCCGGCGGGATACTGATGTATTCGACCTGCACGCTCAATAAGAAGGAAAACGAGCGGCAGGTGGAAGCTTTCCTGAAAGAGCACCCGGACTTCCATCTCGACGATCAGAAAACCGTCTTTCCGATGGACTATGATTCCGACGGTTTCTACTGGGCCAGGCTGACCAGAGATTGAAAGAAAAAGAAAAGGTATTGTGCTACAATAGGACTATGAAAACGATCTACGATCTTGACCATGATTCCCTGGTCAGTTTATGTCTGGATAACGGCTTCAAGCGCTACAACGCGGACCAGCTTTTCAAGTGGCTCTACCGCAGAAGGGAGACCAGCTTTGAAAACATGAGCGATCTGTCCGCCAAAATGCGCGCTTTTCTGACGGAAAACTATTCCATCGGCCTGCTTAAGATCCTTAGGAAGCAGGTCAGCCGGGACGGCACCCGGAAGTATCTGTTTGAGCTTGCCGACGGCAGTTCCGTGGAGACCGTGCTGATGCACTACGACTACGGCGATTCCATCTGCGTCACTTCCCAGGTCGGCTGCAACATGGGCTGCACCTTCTGCGCCAGTGGCCTGCTTAAGAAGCAGCGCGATCTGACGGCCGGAGAGATGGTCGGTCAATTGTTAAGCGTCCAGAAGGACATCGACGAACTGTCCGTCCGGGTCTCCCACATCGTGGTGATGGGAACCGGCGAGCCCTTTGACAATTACGACAACGTGATGACTTTCCTGAGGATCGCCAATCACGATCTGGGACTGGGCATCGGAGCCCGTCACATCACCATTTCGACCTGCGGTCTGGTACCGATGATCAGAAGATTCGCGGACGAGAAGACCCAGTACAACCTGGCCATCTCACTGCACGCCCCCAATAATGAGCTGCGCAGTAAGCTGATGCCGATAAACAGGGCCTATCCGCTGGAGCAGCTGATGGACGCTTTGCGCTACTACTGCCAGAAGAACAACCGCCGGCTGTCCTTCGAGTACATTCTGCTCAAGGACGTCAACGACACTGATGAATGCGTTGAGCAGCTGGCTGAGCTGACCAGGGAGTTTGACGTCTACGTCAACCTGATACCCTACAACAACGTGGACGAACACGGTTACGTTTCCACCGACTATAAGAACGCCATGCAGCTTTACAACAAGCTGATGAACCGGGGCGTGCGCTGCACGCTGCGCCAGAAGCATGGCGATGACATCGACGCGGCCTGCGGCCAGCTGCGCAGCAGGTATGAAGGAGGCAGAAAGAATGATCAGCATGAATAACTGCTTCGGCATAACTGACAAGGGCATCTGCCGCACCAATAACCAGGACAGCTTCGCCATTGAAGAAAAGGACGGCTGTCTTCTGGGCGTCGTCTGCGACGGCATCGGCGGCGGCCGGGCCGGGGACGTGGCTTCGGCCATGGCCTGCGACATCATGACGGAACAGTTCCGTCAGTTCTTCGATCCTGCCCAGGACTGGCAGCAGTGGCTGCTGGACACCGTCAATCTGGTCAACATCAGCGTCTACCAGAAGGGACTGGAAGACGACGAATGCGCCGGCATGGGTACCACCTTGGTGGGCTTCATTGCCGATGATGAAAAGACCGTGGTCATCAATGTCGGAGACTCCCGCTGTTATCATCTGACCGGAGGTCAGATGATCCAGGTAAGCGAAGATCATACCCTGGTCAATGAACTGGTCAAGTCCCAGGGCTTTGATTATGACTTTGCCTGTTCCCTGGTGGGACGTAACGTCATTTCAAGAGCCATCGGCGTCAATGAGGTGGTTGTCGGCGACTGCTTTGAACTTGATAAGTATCAGTATCTGCTGCTGTGCTCCGACGGCCTGCACGGATATGTGGAAGAAAAAAACATCAGCGACTGCCTGTACGATCCCGGGATGTCTCTGGATGAGAAGGGTCAGAAGCTGGTCGAGATGGCCAATGAGGCTGGCGGCTGGGACAACATCACGGCCGTGATCCTGCGAGGTGATGAAGATGGCGAGTGAAATGTTATCAAACCGCTACATCATCGTCCGCAAGGTCGGCGAAGGCGGCATGGCCACCGTTTATCTGGCCATTGACACCATCCTCAAACGCGAAGTGGCCATCAAAATACTGCGTTCCGATCTGGCTACCGACGAAGTATCGCTCAGGCGCTTTCAGCGCGAAGCGATGGCCATAACCTCGACTTCCCACCCCAACATCGTTGAGGTCTTTGACGTGGGCAGGGACGGCGAGAAGAACTACATCGTCATGGAATACGTCTACGGCCGCACCCTGAAGAACCTGGTGCGCCAGAGAGGCGTCATCCCCGTAGACGAAGCCGTCAAATCATGAAGCAGCTGGTCTCAGCGACCGCCCATGCTCATCATCAGGGCATCATTCACCGGGACATCAAGTCGCAGAACGTGCTGGTCAAGGATGACGGCACGGTCAAGCTTTCCGACTTCGGCATCGCCCAGATGGGCGATCAGGCCCAGCAGATCACGCAGACCCAGACCGTGGTCGGTTCCGTTCACTATCTGGCTCCGGAAGTATCCGGCGGCAAGCCGGCTTCCTTCCAGTCTGACATCTATTCCCTAGGCATCGTATTCTATGAACTGCTGACCGGAGACGTGCCGTTCCATGGCGATACGGCTGTCGAGGTCGCTCTGAAGCACATGCATAACGACGTACCGCCGGTCCGCCGTTTCGACCCCACGATCCCCCAGTCCGTGGAAAACATCATCATCCGAGCCACTTCCCGCAATCCGGCTCTGCGCTATGACAGCGCCGACAGGATGTACAACGATCTGGTCACCTGCCTGGATCTTACCAGAACCGGTGAAGACAAAATCGACCTGGTTTCCGAAGTGGCGGCGATGAACAGAAGAGCGGAAGAGGAGAAAAGGGAAAAGAAGGAAAGGGAAGAGGTGCGTCACGAGACCCGCGCTCAGCGGATCCGGGATGACAGCCAGCGGCGCATCGTGATCTACGGCATGATTGCCGCAGCGCTGCTGTTCATGATCATTGCCGTTTCCGTGGCCATCCATTCCGGACGTCAGGGCAATAAGGTCAATGTTCCCGACATCTACATGTATGATCTCAACGAAGCCAGGGAAAGGCTTACCAGCCTGGAGTTGGGCATCGAGCGGATCGACTATGTGGCCTCCGATGAATTTGCCAAGGGAACAGTCATGGCTGTCTCCCCGGCTGCCGGTACGCCGGTCAGCCGCGGCTCGCAGGTGGTTCTGACGGTATCGCTGGGCAAGAGCTTTACCGTGGATAACTATGTAGGCCAGAACATCGAAAAAGTCAAGCCGCTGCTGGAAGGCGAAGGCTTCAGGGTCAACGTCTATTACGTTGAGGACAACAGCCACAGCGAATACGGCACCATCCTCACCCAGGACATCACCCCGGGCACCGTATATCAGCCCGGCAACAGCATGCGGACCATCACCTTCAACATTGCCGACTACCCAACCTTCACCATTCCCGGCACGATTAAGGGAATGGATGTTCAGCAGGCCAAGGCCATGCTGGAGGACATGGGGGCCGTGGTGATCCTCAGCCAGCTGGACATCGAGAACAACATCGACGCTCAGGACAACTACATCAATCCTCTGAACACCGTGGTTAAGACCGACCCGATGATCAACAGCGTCTACCGTCAGACTGATGGAGCAGTGCTGACGCTATATTACTACTAGCATGCAGGGCAAGATCATCCGCATCGTATCCAATCAGTACACCATCATCGACCACAAGTCCAACCGCCTGCAGGCTCTGGCCATGGGCAAGGTCAGAAAGCAGGACAAACCGGTGGTCGGCGATGAGGTGGACGTGGAAATCTATGACGGCCGCTACTGCATCGAGAAGATCCTGCCGCGCCGCAACCGGCTCTACCGGCCGGCCGTGGCCAATGTCGATCAGGCGATGATCGTCATGAGCGCCGTCGACCCGGTGTTCTCCAACGTGCTGGTCGACAGACTGGTCTTCCTAATCGAATACAGCGACATCGAACCGCTGATCGTCGTTTCCAAGATGGACCTGACCTCAGCTGATGATCCGGTATACGGCTATATCGAAGACTACCGCAACAGCGGCTATCAGGTCATCCTGGTCGGTCATGACTACGAACTTGACGAACTTAAGGCGGCCCTTAAGGATAAGGTCACCGTGCTGGCCGGTCAGTCGGGAGTCGGCAAGAGCAGTCTGCTCAACAAGTTGGATCCGGACTTTGCCCTGGCCACTCAGGAGATCTCCAAGGCCCTCAACCGCGGAAAGCACACCACCAGGCATACCGAACTGTATGAAGTGGCCGGCGGCTGGCTGGCGGACACCCCGGGATTTTCCTCGCTGGACTTCTCACGCATCGACGCGCTGACCATGGCGGGCAAGATCAAGGATTTCCAAACCGCTGAGCCCTGCCGCTTCAACGACTGCCATCATCTCAACGAACCGGGATGTGCCATCATCAGGGGCGTTGAGGAAGGAAGAATATCAAAATACCGTTACGACAACTATGTTGCTATTACGGAACTATGCAATAAGAAAAAGGAGTGGGAATTATGACAATTGTATCACCTTCACTGTTATCCGCCGATTTCCTGCATCTACAGCAGGATGTGGAGATGCTGGATCGTTCCAATGCCCAGTGGCTGCACTACGACGTCATGGACGGTAACTTCGTGCCTAACATTTCCTTCGGCACCAAGATCCTCAAGCAGGTCAACACCGCCACCGACAAGTTCCTGGATGTCCACATCATGGTTGCCAATCCCCTGCAGGCCATTGATTACTTCGACGGCTGCGGTGCCGATCTGATCACCTTCCATTACGAAGCCTGTGAGAATGACGAAGAGTGTCTCAAGGTCATCGACAGACTGCACGAAAAGGGGATCCAGGCCGGCGTTTCCGTCAAGCCCAATACTCCCGTGGAAGTTCTGGAACCGTTACTGGACAAGGTCGATCTGGTACTGGTCATGACCGTGGAACCGGGCTTCGGCGGTCAGAAGTTCATGCCCGACATGATGGGCAAGTGCGACTGGCTGCATGAGTACCGCAGAGATCATGATCTGAACTACATCATTGAGGTTGACGGCGGCATCAACGGCGAAACCGGCAAACTGGCCGTTGAGCACCATTGCGACGCGCTGGTCGCCGGCAACTACTGCTTCGCCAACAGCGTTCTGAGCTTTGACGAGGCGGTCGACAGCTTACTGGCCTTATGAGAAGGATCCTGACTGCCCTGCTGGCTGCTTTCTTGCTGCTGGCTGCTTGCGGCTGTCAGAAAAAAAGCAGCGAGGCGCTGCGCTTTAAGAGCGAATACGAACAGCTCAACGGCCAGAAGGACGAAAACGGCAGGCCGTATCCGGAAATAACCATTCCGGAAGATAACACCGTCAGATATGTCGATGAAGAGAAGATCTGCGAAGCCTTCGAAAACGGCACCCATGTCATCTACCTGGGCTGGCCGCAGTGCGGCTGGTGCCGGAGGATGCTGCCAGTGCTGTTAAGTACCGTAAGACAGTATTCCGGCATCTCTGTCTATTATTTCAACATGAAAGACGCCCGGCAGGCTTTTGAGGATGGCAGCGATGAGAAACTGGCTCAGGTCTACCTGAACATCGTGGAGGAACTGAAACTTGACGATTACGACATCAGCGGTGAAGTAAGCCATTATGACGACGGAACGATGAAGATACCGTCATCGCTGGTCTTCTTCATTAAGGAAGGCGAAATCATCGGCGCCCATAAGCGCACCGTGGAAAGCCATCTGGACAGCTACGAGCCGCTGACTGAAGATCAGGCGGGTGAACTGGCGGACATCTATCGGACTTATCTGGAAGAGATGGTGCGCAAGGTTGCTCCCGGCTGCGACGACTGTTAGAAAAAAGCATCCCGATGGGATGCTTTCAGTTGGTGCTGCGGTTCTTCCAGGCGTAGTACTCATCGTCCTTTTCGGTATCAATGGTCGGCTGGAACTGGTCATAGATGTAGAAGGTCTCCCTGGCAAAGAGTTCGGCGAACTCCTTGATTGAGAGTGTGTAATGAGCGTTTTCGCCGCTCACCGAGATCCTGTCGCCTTTCAGCCGGTAACGGGTCAGCGAGCCGCCGCTGCGGCTGCAGAGCACCTCGCACTGCTTCAGGGCATCCAGGGCAAAGGCGAATGATGTTATCTTTTCCATAAAAATAAAAAGTCAGCTCCTGACTTTTTAATTACATCTGCTGAGCTTTCAGTGTTTTCAAAGCACGCGTAGACATCTTGACGGTCTGCGGTTTACCATCAATCATGACTTTTACCTTCTGTAAATTAACATTCTGCACGCGCTTAGTGGCTCTCATGGAGTTTGAACGTCTGTTCCCAGTCAAAGGTCCCTTACCGGTAATGGCACATTTTCTAGACATTAACTAGACCCCCTTTCAATCATACGCTTGATTATAATAACATTATTGTTTTTAAAATGCAAGAAGAAAAGAGCGGGAAAAAAGGCAAAAAACAGCGGCCATGACAGTGTTTCCGGCTATTTCCCAACCGTACGCCCCCACTGGAAACTGACTGATGCATAAAGGCAGCCGTTAAGGTAAAATAAGGGTAGAATGAAAGACAAGAAAGAGAGGAAGACATGTATAGGCTGATCGTCTGCGACCTTGATGAAACCCTTATCTGCCTGGACAGAACGATAACCCGGCGCAACATCGACGCCATCAAGGCCTTAAGGCCGCTGGGCGTCAAGTTCGTTCCGGCTACCGGCCGTCCCTACACCAGCGTTCAGGGTACGCTCAGAGAACTTGGCCTTTTTGATCAGCCAGACGAATACGTCATGTCCTTCAACGGCAGCGCCATTACGGAAAACCGCGGCAACCGGCTTCTTCATTTCGAGGGCATGCCCTTTGAGACGGTCGAGGCCCTGTATAAGCGGGGAATGAACTACGATGTCTGCATTCATGTCTACAGCGCTGACATGGTTTATGTGTATAACTTTGCCCATAATGAACGGGAGTATCTGAATAACCGCATGGAAGTGACGGAGATCTCTGAACGGGATCTCAGCTTTCTGCGCGGTCAGCAGATCGTCAAGATCCTCTATACCAATCCGGACTACGGTTATCTGAACATGGTGGAAAAGGAGGTCAGTGACCTGACCGGTGACTGTGACGTCTCCTATTCCTCCAACCGCTATCTGGAATTCAACCACAGGGGCGTCAACAAGGGCAACGGCCTGAAAAGACTGGCAGAGCTTCTGAACATCGATCTTTCCGAAACGATGGCGATCGGTGACAACATTAACGACCTCTCCATGATCCGGGCTGCCGGACTGGGCGTCGGGGTCGGCAATACGGTCGAAAGCATGAAGCCCCTGTGCGATTACGTGACCGAAGGCGACTGCGATCACAGCGGTGTGGCCGAAGCCATTGAAAAATTCGTTCTTCAGGCCGTGCGCTGATTCACAAAGTGGTTACATTTGACCGATATGATGATAAAATAATATAAAGGGTGAGAATGAGTATGGATGACAATCAGGTAATTGCCGCATTACAGATTGAAAACAGCGAGATCCGCATTCTGGTCGGACAGTTTTTCAATGACTCGTTCAACGTGCTGCTGCGCCATACCGGCGTCTGCCGGGGCATGGACGGCATCAGCATCAATGACGAATCCAAGGCCGTTGAGAGCATCAGAAGCGCTGTCAATGAAGTCAGCGTCAAACTCAATGCGCCGCTGCAGAGCGTCCTGCTGATCATCCCCGCCCACCGTTTCAAGAAGGAAAAGAGAAGCGTTGATCTGCTGCTGGAAGACCACGTCGTCGGCTACGGCGACGTGCGCAAGATCATCAGGGAAGCCTGCCGCACCAATGTCGGCAGCGACTATGAGATCATCAACGCCACTTCCGCCAGCTACAAGATCAATTCCATTTCCTATCCCCGCATTCCCCTGGGTGAAAAGGGCGACATGCTCAGCAGCGAAGTCGATCTGATCTGCGGCGACCGCCTGATCACTCATGACTACGTCATGCTGGTGGAAAAGGCCGGACTGAAGGTCATGGACATCTGTCAGGACGGCTATGCCGGCTGCCGGGAAGCAGCCATCTTTGAGCAGAGTTTCAACCGCTATGTCGTCAACATCTACATCAGCGGCTGCCACAGCGTCTATTCGCTGATCTGCAACGGCCGTCTGGCTGCCGGATTCAGCGTCAACAAGGGCTACAACAGCCTGATCAGACCGATCATGGACAAGTATCACCTGTCTTACCGCGAAGCCTCCCGTCTGCTTTTCCGCTATGGGCACATTGGACAGGAAAGCGGCGAGAACCGGCTGATCAACCGCTGGAAAGACGGAGACGTCGAATACTCGATAACCTATGACAAACTGCAGAAATGCATTCAGGAAGCCGCGGAAAGCTTCGTATACAACATCTGTTCCTATTGCCGCAACATCGCGAAGTTCGATGATCTCTCGGTGATCATCACCGGTCAGGGAGCTTCCCTGCAGGATCTCGACAAGGTGCTGCAGCAGAACTTTGAAAGGGATGTCGTCTGTTACTGCCCCGACAAGCTGGGCGTGAGGGAAACCCGATGGACGGCCCTGCTGGGCATCTTCTACGAATACAAGGAAAACGAGAAGATTGCGGAAAGCCGGAAGAGCAGCCTGGACATTGACGTCTACCGTCAGCACCTGCTGCCCGAAGAAGAGGATCAGGAAGATGAGAATTCCATTACCGGAAGACTTAAGAGCATAACAGACAAGCTGTTTGTGGAAGATGATGAAGATGACGATGAGAATAGTTGAGGTGAGATGAGATGACAAACTTTAATCCAGTTACGAAAATCAAGGTCTTCGGCATCGGCGGCGGCGGCAACAACGCCGTCAACCGGATGGTCGAAGCTGAACTGGCAGGTGTGCAGTTCTATGTCGCCAATACCGACAAGGCGGTCCTGGATGCCTCGATATGCGAAAACCGCATCCTTCTGGGCTACAACACCACCCACGGCCTGGGAGCCGGCGGAAACCCGGCGGTCGGCAAGGCTGCCGCGGAAGAGTCACGTGAAGAGATCAAGGCTGCCATGGCCGGAGCCGACATGATCTTCATCGCGGCCGGACTGGGCGGCGGCACCGGAACCGGTGCGGCACCGATCTTTGCCCAGTGCGCCCGGGAAGCCGGAGCGCTGACCATCGGCGTCGTTACCAAGCCGTTTGAGTTTGAAGGCAAGAAGAGAATGATGCAGGCCATCAGCGGACTCGACGAGCTCAAGATGAATGTCGACTCGATCATCATCGTCCCCAACGAGAAGGTCAATTCCTATCTCGGTTCCCTACCGATCAAGCAGGCCTTCCTGGAAGCTGACAACGTTCTGCGTCAGGCCGTTCAGACCATCACCGACCTGGTATCCTACAACGCCCAGATCAATCTGGACTTCGCGGACATCAGAGCCGTCATGGCCGGCAAGGGCGCCGCGCTCATCGGCGTCGGCCAGGCTTCCAGCGAGGAGATGACCAGCAAGGATCCCACCGAGATGGCCAAGGAAGCGGCCAAGAACGCCATTACCTGCCCGCTTCTGGAAGCCAATGTCCAGGGCGCCAAGAATGCCATCATCAATGTTTCCGGCGGCGACATGCTGACGATCGACATCGCCAGAAGCGCGGTCGAGTACATCAAGTCGGTGGCCGGCAATGACATCGACATCTACTTCGGTCTGGTCATGAATGACGCGCTGCGCGATTCCATTGTGGTCACCATCATTGCGACCGGCTTTGAGGAAGAGCAGCAGTACGGCGTGATCTTCGGTGAAGACCGCTATGAAAAGAAGGAAGAGGAAAAGATGCCCGAACCTGATGATCCTTCCGACTTCTTCAACCGCCGTTACGAATAGGAAAAAGAAAATAGCCCCGCGGGGCTATTTCTGAAGGAAGGAAAAATGCAGAAATACAGGAAGAGTTCTGATTATTCATATGCCCTGGGCACGGAGTTGACGCTGCAGCTTTTGACTGATCATCCCGACAAGGTCCGCAGCGTCTACATCCACTCCCGGCAGAATGACAACGAGATCTGCCGGCGGATCGAGCAGCTGGCCCGGGATAATCACATTGAGGTCATCCGCAACGACCGGATCTTTAACATTCTCTCCGACAAGGAGAACTGTTACATCATGGCACTGTTCGACAAGTATCAGGCTGACATCGATCCCACGCGGAATCATGTAGTGCTGGTCAATCCGGCCAACACCGGCAATCTGGGCACCATCATCCGCACTTCCATCGGTTTCGGGATCAAGGACATCGCGATCATATCGCCCGGTGTCGACATCTTCGATCCCCGGACTATCCGGGCATCGATGGGAGCCTTCTTCCAGCTGCGCTTTACCTATTTCGACAGCTTTGAGGAATATCTGAAGAAGGCTGATGAAAGAAAGGTCTTTACGTTCATGCTGGACGGCGCCCGGCAGCTGGATGAGATCGAAATACCGGAAAAGTATTCGCTGGTCTTCGGCAACGAAGCCCGGGGCCTGGATCCCGAGTATCAGCATTACGGCCAGTCCGTACTGATCAGACACTACCCGGTGATCGATTCGCTGAATCTGTGCAACGCCGTCAGCATTGCCCTCTACGAATTCACCAAGGGAAAGATTAAATGAAAAAAGCCGGCTGAGCGATCAGCCGGCGTTCTGGTTTTTAAGCAGGCGCTTCCAGTTGTAAAGACCGTAGATGTCGTTGACCAGAAACAGCAGGTTGGGCACGATGACCAGCCAGGCTGAGGCGTCACCGGCAAGCAGCGGGAAGATCCACAGCACGGTGGAAATGATGTCCTTGCTGATGAAGCAGTAATAGGTCAGCACGCTGATGCGGGCACAGAAGTAGAAGGCCATCATGCTCAGGGCCAGTGAGAGGCTCTGAACAAAGAGAAGTTCATTTTCGAAAAGGGAAAGCAGATAATAGTACAGTGGAAAGAGAAGCAGCTGCGAGATGATCAGCAGAATTACTTCTTTTTTTGTCGGCTCGACGATATCCACGGTATTGGCGGCGCTGTTCCGGCTCTTCAGCCAGTTGTACAGACCGTAGGCGGTGACGGGAATGACCAGAAGAGCGTTTACGACCTCGCCGTAATAACGCTGCTGCCAGGCCAGAAAGACATAGAAGACGGCCATGCCGCACTGCAGCAGGTAACCTTCTACCCTCGCTTTTGTCAGCATGATGCCGCCAAGCAGGCAGCAGTAAGCGTACAGCGTGCTGATGAGCTGAGCTCTGGTGGCGATGGCGATGTCGGTGTTGATGATCAGACCGATGATGATGTAGGCCTTCTCAAAGGGCGTGAATTCAATTTTCTTCATATCCGTTTTTCCTCTGGTGCATCTTCATTAAACCACAAAACGGACGGATTTCCCATAGAGGAAACCTGCGGGAGGACTTTTAGGGATTTGCGTTGCTGACGGTCAATAATCTATTGAAGGAAGGAAGCATGGTTATGTATCAGGTAAACAAGGATACCCTCATTCAGCTTGAGGATGTAACGGAAAGGATCAATAAGCTATCCGCGCTTCTGGAACGGCTGCGCCGTCAGGAAGGTACCAGGGGAATCGATTATCAGAACAGAAGCGTCAGCCGCCCCGGCGGCGAAGGGCCGCAGGTCCAGCACTTCAATCAGCTGTGGTCACTGGAAAACCGCCTGGAAACGCTGAAGAGAAACCGTCAGGAGATCAGCATGGCGCTGCTGGACTATCTGCTGGCTCTGCCCGGCCAGTCGCGGCGGGATTTCGCGATCGAGTATTATCTGCACGGCCGCCGCAATTTCAAGGATATTGCCGACCGCATCGGTCTGTCGGTGGAAAGAACCTACCACCTGCGCCGGGAAGTCAGGGAGAGCTTTGCCGCGCTGATGCAGAACTTCAGCGTTCTGCAGCTCAATGACAGCGCTGCGGCACAGGACGGCAGTTATCAGCAGTGCAGCGACGGAAATAACGTGGTAGGTTGATAGTATGAGAAAAACGAGGATCGTCATTCTGCTGATCCTGCTGGCCGCGCTGAGCTATGCGGCCGTATATTGCGGATCACAGGAAAAAAGCGTGAGTTTTCTGCCTCTTGATAAGGGCCTGACGGCGCAGCGTCATGCTTCCGCCGTCAGTTGTGTCCAAAAACTGCCCCTGCGCCCGGCGCTGAACGGCGATCAGCCCTTCAATGACGCTGATGATGCCGTTAGGAAAACTGATTCAGAAACTGAAGAGCGTGAAGAAGGTCACTGGCAGGACGTTTACCGGCCGGTCACCTTTTACTGGCTGACGGATGATCAGAACGGCTATCAGGTGTTTGACGACAGGATGACATGGCTCAGGAAGACTGAAGAACTCAGAGCAGCGGGAATCAATGTCATTGCGGGCACTGACTGCCGCAATGTCAGGATCGGACGGATCTTTCTGTCCGGTCAGGGAGATGAGGAATGATGAAGAAAGGACAAAGGACATTGCTGATGGCCGCGTTGCTTCTGTCAGCGGCGCTGTTGTTATGCTTCTGTCATTTTCATCAGAATGATGAAGAACTGAGGATCATCTTCAAGCCGGAAGAGCAGTGGATCCGGGAAAGTCAGGAAGGCTTCCTTGACCCGCTGACTCTGGTGCTTTCGCCGGAAAGCGGCATTACCGCCAGCCCGGAAAGCATCGACCTGAGGATCCTTGGCGAAACCACCGTGATCTTTACCTCCGGCAGCGGCGATCTGCGTGAGGAAAGAAAACTGACGGTCATTGAACCGCTGATAACCGTCATCCGTCCGCAGATCTTTCTGAGCATCGGGCAGACGTATGATCTGAAGGACAATATCATTTGCCGTTATCCCTTTACGATTTCTCCCGCGACCATCGACTCTTCGGAAGCGGGCAGCGTTACCGTAACGGTAAGGGCCGGGAACGAAACGGTGACAAGTGAAAAGAGCTTTGAAGTGACGGTAACAACGGAGAACATGATCTGGGTCATCGATGAACCATATCAGCCGGAGAGGACCATTGATGTCTGGATAGTGGACCGTCCAGCCCAGGGCGAACAGGGACATTGGGAAATCGTGGAACCGGCAGTTCAGGAACAGGGACACTATGAAACGGTAACGGTCCCCGAACAGGGTCACTGGCAGCAGGTCATCATCAGTCCGGAAGTACCGGAACAGGGCCACTGGGAAACCGTGCACCATGATGCCGTCAGTCATCAGGAACCGGTTTACCGCCAATATAAGTACTGGATCTTCGAGTTCTCCGACGGACAGGTCTTCAAGGTCTACCAGTATGAACTGGATGAGCTGGGCCTGACAGCGACACAGTACGCGGCCCGCTATGAAGACGCTCACCCCGGAGTTACCGGCCGCTGGCACAGCGAAATGGAAAGGCGGCTGGAAGGCTACCGGACGGTCATTGACAGTCCGGCTTATGATGAAGAAGTCTGGGTCGTCGACGTGCCCTATCAACCGCCGGTTATCCGGAATCAGTGGATCGTCGATGAGCCTGAGCATCAGGAAAAAAGGTGGGTCGTCGATGTGCCGGCCAGAGCGGAGAAGAAGAAATGGGTAATTGACCAGCCGGCGCGTCCTGAAGAAGGGCATTGGGAAAAGCGCCTGATTCCCGAAATACCGGAAAAGGGCCACTGGGAAATCCAGCAGTAAGAAACAGAAAAAGACTGTTTGAGGGACAGTCTTTTTTGCGCCGGCATTGCCCGGCGTCATAAAAACGGAAAGGAAGAACAAATGAAAAGACTGATTGAGAAAATGATGAAGCCTCTTCTGGCGCTGGCGCTGATTCTTTCCCTGCTTCCGGCCATGATCGCCGGCAGCAGCGAAACGGTATCGGCAAGCACGTCAATGACGCTTCAGCAGATGTATGACAGCGTTGCCTACCGGGCTCTGGAATACCTGGGCTACGACAGCGCCGGGATCCTGAAAAGCAACGGCTGGACCTTCAATCCCAACTATGTGGGAGCCAAACTGAAGGCTTCCAGCTACTGGAGCAGCTGCCGGCCCCGGTATAACGGCAAGACGCTGGACTATAAGGAGTTCACCGGCAGTTCCGCTCAGGTCATTGACCCGGCTGACCGCGACACGGTTTACGCCAAGGGCGGATTCAACTGCTCGCAGGCAGCCCAGTACTTCGTCTTCGGCTATCTGGTCGATCAGCTGGGCTACTCGTTCCCCGGCCTTCCCAACCGCACGGCAGTTACCGTAAACGGCGCCGTCGGCGGTTTCGGTTCGGTCTACCGGCTGATCAGAACGCTTGATGACTACATCAGCCGCTACCCCGATTACTGCATGCGGGTGCTCGGCAAGGAGAAAAGAGACGCTGCGGAGACCCTGGAAGCCTTCAATGACAAACTCATTGCGGGAGACATCGTCTGCATGTGGGCGCCCGATGATACCTATCAGCACGTTGCCATCTATGTCGGAAAATACAACGGCACCCATTACCTGTTTCATTCCGGTGTCACCGGCCGGGGTCCGGAACTGATCACCCTTGACGCGCTGGTCGGACAGTCGCTGTCCTCCAGTTCCGCGGCTGATCCGGAAAGCTATCAGGCGATGCTTAATGACAGTGAAGCTGACCTGCCTTCCGGAGAAGGCGATAAGGCATCCGGTTCTTCGCAGAATCTCTACACGGCTTACCGGATGACGCAGCCTGATGGCTACGGCACTCTTGTCAAGAGCGTCGGCTCGGGAGCTGAGCTCTGTCGGCTGGCCGGCAGCGAGTTCTACTCGCTTAAGGGAGCCAGATACGGAGTCTATACCGATTATGAGTGCAGCCTGCAGGCTCTGGATTCCGACGGTGAGCCGGCAGAGTTTGTGACCAATAAGAACGGCAGGGCAAAGCTGCGGCTGCCCCTGGGTACCTATTATGTCAGGGAAACCAAAGCGCCGGCCGGCTTCAGTCTGGATGATACCGTTCATACGCTGACCATCACTTCCGCCAACACCTCGGACAATCCGGCGCTTCTGGAGGTCAGCGATGACGCGCTGTTTGACCCTTTCACCCTGATCCTGACCAAGAAGAACGGGGAGGGCTTACCCGTGACCGGCGCTCAGTTCACCCTGTCCTACTACAACGCTTCATACGATTCAGCAGCTGAAGCCATGAGTCATCAGGCGGCCTTCAGCTGGGTACTGGAAACGGACGGCAACGGACGGATCCGCTATGACGGCGATCATCTGATCAGCGGCGATGCGCTGTTTAAGGATGAGGACGGCAACGAAGTGCTGATCGACGGCACCTATGTTCTTGAGGAAACGCTGATTCCCGCTCATTACACCAAGGCGCCTATTCTGCTGATCAAGGTCAGGGGCTCACAGGCCGTGCTATACAACGCTCAGGGAACTGCCCAGATCAGTGCCTTAATGGAAAGCGGCTATGACCTCAGAGAGACCGCGACCGGCTTTCTGAAGGTCATCAAGACGTCGTCAGACAGCGAATTCGGCCAGTCGCATTCCCTGGCCGGAACCGAGTATGAGGTCTATCTGGATAAGGAATGCAGCCGGAAGGCGGAGTGTGAAAAACTGATCATCGGCGAAAACAACGAATCAAATACCGTGGAACTGGAGCCCGGCACCTATTATCTGCGCGAAAGCAGGCCGGCGGAGAACTATCAGCTGAATGAAAAGGTCTATACGGTTACCGTCGTGGAAAACGAGACGCTGACGGTGGAGTGTTCGGATGATCCGGCCGCCGGTAAACTGAAGATCATCAAGAAGTCTTCCGTGGAAGACTACCGGAAAGAGCATTCCCTGGCCGGCGCGGAGTTTTCCGTTTACCGGGATGAGGAGTGCACCAGACTGGCAGCCACGCTGCTCATCGGCGAGCAGAACGAAAGCGAAACCTATGAACTGGCGGTCGGCACCTATTACGTCATGGAAACGTTGGCTCCCCGGGACTATCTGCTTTCCTCAGAGGTTCATAAGGTGGAAATCATCGCTGACGAGATACTGGAACTGGAATGCCTGAATGATCCGGCTCTGGCTCCGGTGGAGATCCTGAAGGTCGATTCCTCGGCCGGGGCGCCGCTGGCAGGCGCGCACCTGCAGCTGTGGGATGATGAGGATGATCTGATCGCCGAATGGATCAGTTCCGATTCCCCCTTTGTCATCTGGCTGTCCGTGGGGCGGACATACGTGCTGAAGGAAACGGAAGCCCCTGAAGGCTTCCGGACGGCTGATGACATCACCTTTACCGTAGGCGATTATCAGGGAGAAACACTGACGATTGAAATGGAAGATCAGCCCAGAGGAACGGTTGAGACCGCTGACCCCAGCGGCATGCCGCTGTATCTGGCCATGATGCTGGTGTCCGTCAACGGGATGTCTCTGTACATCCTGAACAAGCGAAAGGAGGACTGAGAGAAAAACGTCAGCGTCAAGAAGGGACTGCGTGATCCCCTTTCTGCAACTGTCACCATGCCGGCAGTCCCTTCCTGTGACGGGCATAGAAAAACCTGATTTGCGAAAATCAGGTCGTCTGACGCCGCTTCGGCGGCGTTTTTTCTTTTGGAGCAGGTAAGGGGAATCGAACCCCCATACCCAGCTTGGGAAGCTGGTGTTCTGCCATTGAACTATACCTGCGTGATATCATTATAGCACATCAGCATCGCTGTGACGGAAATATCATCCGACAAAAAAGCTCCCTGCGGGAGCTTTGTCTGATTATCAGTCGGCCGGCCTGAGAGTTACCACTTCATAGTAACAGTGAGACTCTGTCCTGAACGAAAGATACCATCCGCCGATGCCGGGAGAAACATAAAGATCGGTATTTCCTATCCGGTAGTTTCCCTCCACGTTCAGTCCGGCTAGAGCGTATACCATTTTCATCGGCCAGAACTGGGCGGCGTGAGTATGGCCGCTCAGCTGCAGATCAGCCTTCTGGCTTAAGATGTCGTCGTTCTGGTAGGGACTGTGGTCCACGCAGATCACATAGCTGTTTTCCGGCCGGTCGGGCAGCTGGCTTACGGCCTTGCGGTCCTGGCGGCTGACATCTTCCCGGCCCAGAATGGCGATGTTGCCGTCTGTTATCACATAGTCATCCTTAAGGATGATGATGCCGTTGTCTTTTATTGTTTTCTCAAGCTGCTGCTCCGTGAACTTCTGACCGCTGGCGGTCATCCAGGCTCGATCCTGGCGGTCATGATTGCCGTAGATGAAGTAAACCGGAACGCCCATGCTTCCCAGTTTTTCATACAGCCATTCCATCTCCTGCTTTTCCGTATGTTCGTCGGTCAGATCGCCGCCCAGCAGAATGAACTGTGGCTGCAGCGCCTTTATTTCGTCCAGAGCCCTTTCGATGGTGGAAATGCTCTGGGAAGAGCCGATATGCAGATCGGAGATGAAAATAAAAACATGTTCTTCAGAGATTCTGTCAGACCGGTAACTGAGCTGATGAGGTCTTATCACCTGCATGTTAAGCGTTCCGTAGATGAAGATGACGGCGGTAAAAAGGGCCAGGATGACCGTGCCGGTCTTCCGGCTGTCCTTTCCGGTGAAGAACCGGCGGATCAGCATGACGACATCGGTAAAGCAGCCCGCCAGTAAGGCAATGTAGAGCCCCATCAGCAGGTAATTGTATTTCCACAGAAAGGGACTGGCCAGAGCGATGCAGCTGTAGGCTATGTAGGTCATCAGCATGAACCTGAGGATGAAAATGATGACCCTGGGCCAGATCTTCCGGAAGGGTATGCTGCTGATCAGGGCAACTGCCGCAAAGCCGATCAGCGTCGCGATCAGCCACTGGATATACTTTACGATCGTCATAATGTCATTCCGCCTTATCGTCATTATTGTACACCATGGCATCCCGGCGCAAAAGGGATAATACCATTGTCAGGACACGAAAAAAGCTCCCTGCGGAGCTTTTGTCTTTAATGGAGCAAGTGAGGGGAATCGAACCCCCGTGTCGACCTTGGCAAGGTCGCGTTCTACCATTGAACTACACCTGCATTGAGTGGCGGTCCAGACGAGGATCGAACTCGCGATCTCCTCCGTGAC
>JAFRZA010000032.1 GCA_017442805.1 Erysipelotrichaceae bacterium | reverse complement strand
GAGGAAGTCGTGGCACAGGTCATGGATTCAAATGATCTGGAAAGAGAAAGAGGCATTACGATCTATTCCAAGAACTGTTCGATCAACTACAAGGACTACAAGATCAACATCGTCGATACGCCGGGACACGCGGATTTCTCCAGTGAAGTGGAGCGCATCATCAAGACGGTCGATACCGTCATCCTGCTTGTGGACTCCTCTGAAGGCCCGATGCCCCAGACCCGCTTCGTTCTCCAGAAGTCCCTGGAACTGGGACTGAGACCGATCCTGCTGATCAACAAGATCGACAAGAAGGACTCCCGCGTCGAGGAAGTCATCAACCTGGTTTACGACCTGTTCTTCGACCTCAACGCCAATGAGCAGCAGATCGAATTCCCGATCCTTTACGGCATCGCCAAGGAAGGCATCGTCAAGCTGCACGAAGATGATCCCGATGAGGGCATCAGACCGCTGTTTGAAACCATCATCAAGTACATTGAACCCTATCCAAACCTGGATGATCAGCCGCTGCAGATGCAGGTATCCAATCTGGCCTATGACGAATACATCGGCCGATTGGGCATCGGCCGGGTCTACAAGGGAACCCTGAAGACCAACGAGCAGGTCATCCTGTGCAAGAACGACGGCAAACAGCAGCGCTGCACGATCACCAAGCTGTTCAACTACGAAGGCAACAAGCGCAAGGCCATCACCGAAGCCCAGAGCGGCGACATCGTCATCATCGCCGGCATCCCCGACATCTCCATCGGCGAGACCATCTGCGACCGCGACTTCGTTGATCCCCTGCCGCCCATTCACATCGACGAACCGACGCTGTCGATGAACTTCATGGTCAATACCTCACCCTTTGCCGGCCGCAGCGGCAAGTATGTCACTTCCCGCAACCTCAAGGAAAGACTGGAAAGGGAGCTGGAAGTCAACGTCGGCCTGAAGGTTGAACCGACCGACACCACCGATACCTTCAAGGTGTCCGGCCGCGGTGAGCTGGGTCTGACGATTCTGATTGAAAACATGAGGCGTGAAGGCTACGAACTGGCCATTTCCAAGCCGCAGGTCATCTACAAGAACATCGACGGCAAGCGCTGCGAGCCCATGGAAAAGGTCATCTGCGAAGTGCCCAAGCAGTACGAAGGCACCACGATAGCGAAACTCAACCTGCGCAACGGTCAGATGATCGACGTCCAGGAGAACAACAACTACTCCACGGTCATCTTCAAGGTCTCCACCAGAGGCATGATCGGCTTCCGCAGCGACTTCATCAACTTCACCAGAGGCGAGGGCATCCTGATCAGATTCTTCGATGGATACGAACCCTATCAGGGAGAGATCAATACCCGCAGTAACGGCGTCATGGTCTCAAATGCCACCGGCACGGCAATGAAGTACTCGATCTTCAACCTGCAGGAGAGAGGCTCGTTCTTCATCGGCCCGCAGACGGAAGTCTACGAAGGCATGATCGTGGGTGTCTGTAACAAGGACATGGACATGCCGGTCAACCCGACCAAGAACAAGACGATGACCGCGGTCAGAAGCACCGGACACGATGACGCGATGCTGCTGACGCCGCCCATCCAGCTTACCCTCGAGTACGCGCTGGAGTTCATCGGCGACGACGAGCTGGTGGAAGTCACCCCTGATGCCATCAGGCTGAGAAAGCGCTGGCTGACTGATCTGGAAAGAAAGACGGCCTTCCGCGAAAAGAAGAAAATGGAAGAAGAAGGTTAAAACGGCTGTCCGTTTTAACTTTTCGTTAACAACTGCTAGAATTAAGACGGAATTGAGGAATGACAATGAGCGAAAAGAGAAAACTGATCATCGATACCGACTGCGGATCGGATGACGCCGTGGCGATAGCCATGGCCCTTCATGACGAAAACTATGAAGTAATCATGATAACCACCGTCTGCGGTAACGTACCGATACAGCAGGCCACCGAAAACACGCTAACGACTCTCGAATACAGCAACACCTATTTCCCCGATGTCTACCGGGGATGCGATAAGCCGCTTCTGGCACCCTGGAAGGGGTCACGGGATACCCACGGCGATGACGGCATGGGTGATCTGGGATTCCACAGCACCCGGCTGAAAGCCAGGGAAGGACACGCGGTTCTTAAGATCCTGGAAGCGCTGAGAGAAAACGAAGCCGGAAGCATCGACATCGTTACCCTTGGACCGCTGACCAATCTGGCCATGGCCATCAGGCTGGAACGGGACACAGTCTTAAGAGCGCGGCGCGTGGTCGTAATGGGCTCGACCGGGCTGGGTCACGGCAACGTTACTCCGGCCGCCGAGTTCAACATCTGGCAGGACGCTCACGCCGCCAGGATCGTTCTGGAAGCCGGCTTTGATGACCTGATGCTGGTCGGCTGGGACGCTTGTCTGGGCGACGCCATTCTTGATGAAAGGGAGATCGAAATGATCAGAAACAGTTCCGAACTGGGCCGCTTCTGCATCGACTCCAACCGCGTGCTGATGAGCCTCAATAAGCGCCGGTTCGGGCGTGACTGCCTGGACATGGCCGATCCCGCTGCCATGGCGGCAGCGCTGTATCCGCAGTGCATTGACCGCTGCGAAAGATACTACGCTGAGATCGAAACGGCAGAAGGACCGTCATTTGGCTCAGTGGTGCTGGACTACTACGGCTTTACCGGCCAAAGCGCGAATGTCGCCGTCTGTTCAAAGCTGAAAAGCGCCGAGTTCAGGGAATACCTTTTCCGGACGCTTGGAGTTAATAAATAAGGATAAGTCATGCGGTTAGCACTTTAAGGTTGACAGTGCTAACCGTCTGTGTATAATAAGATAGGAATGCGTATGGAAGACAACTACTACAGCCAGCTTCTTAATGACATCGCTCTGTGCATGAAACAGGGAAACTATCAGCGGGCCAAAGAACTGGTGGATGCTGAACTTAAGATGCCCTATGTTCCCGGGGAAGTGCTAAAGCATCTTCAGCAGTACCGTGAACAGCTTGACGTGCTGTTAAGAAAAGAGAAGCCGCTTACGGTGATTGAGCCGGAAGAGCTTGAGGGAATGCTGAAGGGCAATTACCAGCAGGCCAACAACGCCTTAAGGTCGCTCCGAAGCGCCAACGCGCGCAATTATCTTGAGCAGATCCGCAAGTGCCTGACGGACTCTGATATTCACCACGTCATCAGAGCGATGGTTCTGGAAGTGCTGGTGGAGCAGAACGTCGATGAGCAGCTGGACTTTGAGCGTGACGGAAAGATGATCACGGTCATTCCGGCGCAGCTGCCGAAGGTTTCCGGTCAGCCGGTCCTGAATGAGCTGATGGAAGCTTTGGATAAACTGCTGAACAAAAACCCCAGTTTCCTGCAGCAGGCGCAGATCCTGGCGCTTAATCTGGCCTACGACCTGTTTCCGGAACTACTTGAACACGAAATGGTGAGTGCTTACACCTACAGCATCATCCGTTATCTGTATCGCTGCTACGGTGAAAATGAGCAGTGGAAACAGTTTGCGGAAAGCCAGGGAGTCGATGAAACGGCCCTGATGGAGTTGAGTTTTTAGGTAGAAACAAAGACCACAAATGTGGTAATATATTAGGGCGAAAAAAGGAGAATTGTATGAAAGCAGTATATGAAAAGAAAGAAAGCAGCAATGCCGAATTAAAGGTGACTGTCGACGGTCAGCAGTGGACCGAAGCTCAGGAAAAGGCCATGAAGAAAGTCGCGGCCAAGATCCAGGTTCCGGGTTTCCGCAAGGGACACGTCCCTGCGGCCATGGTCGAGAGATACATCAACAGAAACGAAGTAATGCTGGAAGCAGCCGAGAACGTTGCTCAGCAGGCTCTGGAATTCGGCCTTGATGAATATAAGGACATCAGACTGGTCGACAGACCGTCCCTGGACATCGAGAACATCAGCGACAGCGAAGTTACCCTGAAGTTCCTTCTGACCGTCTATCCCGATGTCGAACTGGGAGACTACAAGGCCGTAGCCTTCAAGCCGGCCAAGGTGACCGTCAGCAAGAAGGAAGTCGATCAGCAGATCGAACAGCTCCGTCTGCGCAACGCCTCTGAAGTCCTCAAGGAAGAGGGCAAAGTCGAGAAGGGCAACATCGCCGTCATCGACTTTGAAGGCTTTGTCGACGGCGTCGCCTTCGAAGGTGGCAAGGGCACCGATTATCCGCTGGAGATCGGTTCCGGTTCCTTCATTCCCGGCTTTGAAGATCAGCTGATCGGATTGCAGACCGGTGAAGAGAAGGACGTCAACGTCACCTTCCCCGAGCAGTATGCCAAGGAACTGGCCGGCAAGGACGCTACCTTCAAGGTAAAGATCAACGGCATCAAGGAAAAGGTGCTGCCGGAGCTCAACGATGAGTTCGTTGCCGATCTCGATGATTTCGGCGATGAGGTCAAGACCGTTGAGGATCTGACCAAGACCATCAAGAAGGCCATGAAGGACCAGAGGACCGAAGAAGCTGAATCCAAGGCTACCGACGAGATGCTGGACGGCTTATGCGATGTCTGCAAGGTTGACATTCCGGAAGTCATGATCGAAAGAGAACTGGAAGAGACCCTGAGAGAAAGAGAGTCACAGATCGCTTCCTACGGCATGAGACTGGAAGATTATCTGAAGATCATCGGCCAGAGCAGAGACCAGTTCAGGGAATCCCTGCGTGAAGTTGCCGACAAGAAAGTCAGGATCAGACTGATCCTCGACGCCATCGGCGAAGACATGAAGGTCAAGGTCACCGATGAGGAAATTGAAGCCGAATACAAAGGCATGAGTGAGAAATATAAGATGGAAGTCGAAAAGATCAAGGAATTGATCTCAGCCGACATGCTTTCCGAAGACGTCCGGATGCAGAAGACTCTGGACACCCTGAAGAAGAACAACAAGGAGGCAAAGGCTGACAAGGAATAATCCATCTCGGGAGGTATGAGAGATGAGTATTTATGCTGATATGAATCAGAACGTAGAATATCCGGTTATCTGTACCAGAGGCGTGATCATCTTCCCCGAACAGGAGATCGTGATCGATGTCGGCCGCGACATCAGCGTCAATGCCCTCAACGCGGCCAGAGAGAACGAGAAGAAGTCGCTCATCTGGCTGACCACGCAGAAGGACATCATGCTTGAGCAGCCCCAGCCCTCTGACATGTACATGTTCGGAACCCTGTGTCAGATCACATCAGTCCGCAAGGAAGCCAGCATATTAAAGGTCAAGATCAAGGGTCTCGCCCGCGCCAGAGCCAATGAGATCTGGAACAGCGGTACCATGTTCGTGGCCAACATCAGCGTCGTCGATGTCGAGAACACTGATTCCCAGCAGGAACTGGCGCTGATCCACCGTGTCATCAGAGAGTTTGAAAGCCAGGCCGAAAACGGCAAGCCGCTGCCCAAGCAGTTCCTTGCCCAGCTGACCAACGGAGTCAATGCCTCAACATTGGCCGACCAGCTGGCGCAGTTTCTGCCGATGACCCTGTCCGCCAGACAGGATCTGCTGGAAGCGGTCAACGTCAACGACCGTCTGCTTCTGTTGCTGAAGCAGTTTGAACTTAACCGTGAAATGAAGCAGCTCGATGACAAGATCACCGAGAAAGTCAGGGAGTCCATCGACGATTCCCAGAAGGAATACTTCCTGAGGGAAAGACTCAAGGCCATCAAGGAAGAACTCGGAGAAGGTTATGATTCACCTGATTCATCCGATTCGCTTCTGGACTGGTTCATGAACAATCCCTATCCTGACAACATCAAGGACAAGGCCAGGGAAGAAATCGAGCGGTATGAAATGATGCCGGCGATGTCTTCGGAAGCCGCCGTCATCCGCTCCTATCTCGACTGGCTGCAGAAAGTTCCTTTCTGGCAGGAAAGCGAAGACAGCAGCGACATCAATGAGATCTCCAGGATCCTGGACGAAGACCATTACGGAATCAAGAAGGTCAAGGAGAGGGTACTGGAATACATCGCCGTCAAGAACATGACCGGTACGCTCAACGCTCCGATCCTGTGCCTCTACGGTCCGCCGGGAGTCGGCAAGACTTCCCTGGCCAAGAGCATTGCCCGGGCCCTCAACCGCAAGTTCGTCAAGGTTTCCCTGGGCGGCGTGCGCGATGAGGCTGAGATCAGAGGCCACCGCCGGACCTATCTGGGCTCACTGCCCGGACGCATCATTCAGGGCATGAAGAAAGCCGGCACCATCAACCCGGTCTTCCTGATCGACGAACTGGACAAGATGGGAGCCGATTATAAAGGCGATCCGGCCAGCGCCATGCTGGAAGTGCTGGACCCCGAACAGAATTCCCTGTTCTCCGATAACTATCTTGAAGAGCCCTATAACCTCTCCAAGGTAATGTTCATCGCCACGGCCAACGACATCACCTCGATCCCCGACGCCCTCAAGGACCGTCTGGAGATCATCGAGATGAGTTCCTACACCGAAGACGAGAAGGTCCACATCACCCTCGAGCATCTCATCCGCAAGGAACTGGCGGAAAACGGCCTCAAGCCGGCGCAGTTCAAACTGGAAGAGCCGGAGATCCTCTACATCATCCGCTACTACACCAGAGAAGCGGGCGTCAGACAGCTGCAGAGATGCATCGGCAAGCTGTGCCGCAAGACCGTTCTTTCCATCTCCAAGGGAGAGAGAGAGAGCGTCAGGATCACCAATAAGCTCATCAACGAATGGCTGGGCAAGGAGATCTATGAATACGGCAAGAAAGAGGAAAAGGACGAAGTCGGCATCGTCACCGGACTGGCATACACGCAGTTTGGCGGCGACATCCTGCCGATCGAAGTCACCCATTATCCCGGCAAGGGCGGCCTGATCGTCACCGGCAACCTCGGCGACGTCATGAAGGAATCCGCCACCATCGCGGTCGGCTATGTCAAGGCCAACGCTGAAAGATACGGCATCGACAGCAAGCTCTTCGAGACTCAGGACATTCAGATCCACGCTCCCGAAGGCGCCGTTCCCAAGGACGGCCCGTCAGCGGGCATCACGCTGACTACGGCCATCATATCCTCGCTGACGGGCAAGACCGTCTCCCGCGATCTGGCCATGACCGGCGAGATCACCTTAAGAGGAAACGTCCTGCCGATCGGCGGCTTAAGGGAAAAGACCATGGCAGCCTACCGCTGCAACATTCACAACATCATCCTTCCGGAAAATAACATGAAGGACCTCGATGAAGTGGACCAGGTGGTCAAGGACAACATCAGATTCATCCCCGTCCATACCATGGAAGACGTCTACAGGCAGATCTTCGAAAAGGGCGGACATAAGAAAGGCTGATTCAATGAAGCAAAGGCGGCTATGGCCGCCTTTTTCATGTGCTCAACATGACAATGAACTGAGTGAATTAGTTGCGTTTCCAAATAATTTGACAGTCAGTAGTAGAAATCACCTATGTATGGGGTTATAATGAAAACAATAAATCCCGCAGGGGATGATTCACAGAATACTGTGAGGAGGGAGAAAAACATGAAGAAACTGTTGACATTGCTGTTGGCCGTCCTGATGCTTCTGGCATTCACCGGCTGCTCAAACGGCAACAACCAGGGCGGTGGAAAGGATGACATCCTGACCGAACTGACCGAACCGGTCACCATCAAGGTCTGGAATACCTATACCTACCATCAGCAGGAAGCCTTCCAGGAAATGGTTGATTCCTTCAACAAGAGCCAGGATAAGGTAACCGTCGTCTACGAACCGCAGGCTTATCAGGATTATGACAGCAACCTTCTGCTGGCAGTCCGTAACGGCACCGGTCCGAACATCAGCAACCGTTATCCCAGCAGCGCTGCAGCCTACATTGAGGAAAACCTGCTGGTAAACCTGACGCCGTATATCAACAACGACAAGATCGGCATCAAGAACTTCAAGGAAAACCTGGTCGGCAAGGTTTACGAAGAGATCACTCAGTGGGGTGAGGATTCCGTTTACGTCTTCCCGATCATCATCACTTCCGAAGTACTGTACTACAACAAGACCTTATTTGATGAACTTGGTCTGGCTGTCCCGACTACCTGGGAAGAGCTGACGGAAGTCTCAAAGGTCATCTATGAGAAGAAGGGTATCCCGGGCTGGGGTTCAGACTCCGAGACCGATACCATGATCGACCGTGTCATTCAGCTGGGCAGCGGCTTCATCGATGCCAAGAACAAGAAGGTCTCCGTTGACGAAAAGGCCTTCACCCAGACTCTGGAATGGTACCTCACCGGCTTAAAGGAAGGCTACTTCCGTCTGGCCGGCAGTGACATGTATCATTCAGGACCGTTCACCCAGGGTAATGTCGCCAGCTACATCGGCTCCAGCGCCGGCAGCGGCTACGTCTTACCGTATGCTGACTTCGAAGTCGGCGTTGCTCTGATCCCGCAGTCAGGCAATGTCAAGTTCGCTCCTGCCTGGGGCGGCGGATTAGTTGCCTTCGACAAGACTCCGGAAGAGAATCTGGCCAGCTACCTGTTCTTACAGTACTGCCTTGATGATGAGACTCTGGCCAAGTGGGCCATCGAGTTCGGCGCCGCACCGTGCACCAAGAGCTCCATCGCTACCGCTACTTTCCAGGCTCAGGCTGCCAACGACATCGTTACCCGCGCTCTGATCGAAACGACCGAGTGCATTAACTGGGTACCTTCAGTCGCCGGCGCTGACGAAGTCAGAAACGCCTTCGGCAAGGCTGTCAATGCCAGCTTTGCAGATGACAGCGGCAAGGACATTGCTACTCTGATTTCCGAGGCAACCGCCAACTTCTTCAAGGAAGCTCAGGCTGCTCTCGAACAGTAATTACAGAACACTAATGTCAGGGAATCGCTTTAATGCGGTTCCCTGATTTTTATGAAGAGGCTTGAGACATTTTTTAAGGATGTCTGAAACGTCTTCATAAGACCGATGGAGAAAGATTATGGAAGTAAAGATTGTTGATTTAGTGAAACGCTTTGACGACGTCACCGCCGTCAATCATGTCAGCGCCACCTTTGAATCGGGAAAGCTGATCGCCCTTCTGGGACCGTCAGGATGCGGAAAGAGCACCATGCTCAACATGCTGTCCGGAATCCTGGCCGTAACGGAAGGAAAGATCTATTTTGACGGTGTTGACGTAACTGATTTCTCGCCGGACAGACGTGAGGTAGGCCTGGTATTCCAGAACTACGCTCTTTATCCGCACATGACGGTTCTGGAAAACATCTGCTTCCCGCTGAAGATCAAGAAGGTCCCCAAAAAGGAAAGAATCGAGAAGGCGAAGGAATACGCCAGGATGGTTCACATCGATGATTATCTCAACCGTCTGCCCAAGGAGCTTTCCGGCGGCCAGCAGCAGCGCGTCGCCATCGCCCG
>JAFRZA010000031.1 GCA_017442805.1 Erysipelotrichaceae bacterium | reverse complement strand
GAGCTGTTCGAGGCGGTCATGGAACGGCAGGATCACAAAAAGCGGCAGCGTGCCGAAAAACAGCATCAGCAGCAGCCGGGCGCCGGGGTGTTGGGTGCGCTGTTCGGGCGGGACAAAACGCGACTGGCGCACGAGATCGGCCGAATCGCGGACGATGAAGACGATATCCTTCCAGTAGGCCACTATGACCGCGGCGATCGTGCCGAGATGCAGCAGCACGTCGAAGAACATGTGCCCGTCCTCCGCCGTCTGCATGTGAAATATGTTCTGCAGCACCGCCAGATGGCCGGAGCTGGAAACCGGCAGGAATTCCGTGATCCCCTGCACGAGTCCAAGGAAGATTGCGGTAAAGTATGACATACCGGATCCTCTCCTTCATGGTCGTACCGCCCGCGGCGGCCAGTTCAAATCTATTCCCTGAAAGAGGATAATAACACGTTTTGCAGGATTTTACAATAGGAAATCGCCTGACACGCTATTCGGAGAAAAATCTTCTTTACAAATCCGAAAGATGTGGTATAATTTGCTTCGCGTTCACGGGGGCGTAGCTCAGCTGGGAGAGCGTACGGTTCGCATCCGTAAGGTCAAGGGTTCGAATCCCTCCGTCTCCACCAGAATAGGATTGCTATTTTAACAAGATAGCAATCCTATTTTTTGCCCTAAACAGCCTTGAAATAAAAGGCTTATCGGCTTTTCAACATCAAATCAGAAAAACCTCTCTTTCTTCTAAATATGAGAGATTGTTTTTTGTTGCTATCATTCATGTTGAATTGTATAATTATCTATACAAATCGGGATTTGCATAGAAGCGAAGATACTTTTGGGGGGATGCATGATGAAAAAGACCTTTATTGAGATGAAACTATTTCAGGTAAAGCCCGATAGACTCGAGCAATTTGAAGCAAAGATTGAGGAAATGTCCGCAAATCAGCTTACATGCGAAGGATGCGTATCTCTTAAGTATTTCAAGAGATTTTATACCATAGACGGAATCGAACCTGGTGAGCCTCCAAGAGAGTTAACCAAGATTGTAAAGTGTGTAAAGTACTACTCATACTGGGAGTTTGACACAAAAGAAAACTATGGTAAGGCTATAAAAATCTTTTTTGAAAATTACAATAAAGATTTGCAAAAACTGCTGATTGCTCCTTTTGATATTAATTTGGGGTATTCAGTTTAAGAGATTCGCATGTTTTCGTTTGTCAATGAAAAGCCAGGTGGGGTTAAAAGTGGGGCTAGTGACAGGTAATCATCAAAACGCATAGTAAAACAAGCGTTTTTCTGAAGTAAAGGTTCGAGCCCCGTATGCTCCACCATTGACAGACAAGAGGTCGTAAGACCTCTTTTTTGTGCGTGCAGAAGCCCTGGCTTTAATCATTACTGCAGCCGAAAGGCCTCTTTAATTCTGCTTTTGCATATGAATGTACAAGATAGTAAGCAAGATAAGAATGATCCGATCAGCCTGAAAATCCTTTTCCGCTCTGCTGGGAGACAGGACCGTTTTTCGACGTTCGGCAGAAAGACTCGCTTCTTTATAAGTTGTTTTATCAACACATCTTGATATAATGATAATAGATAAACAAATTCACCATCCATGCAGAAAATAGCAGCCAGCATCCGTAAGGGTGTGCTGGTTTTGATGGTTGAAGAAAAAAGGAGGGAATAATATGAGCAAGGTATGTCCGGCCTGCGGAAACGTCGAGGAAGACGAATCCAAATTCTGTGACAAGTGCGGTCATAAGTTTGAGGAAGAAGAAACTCCAAAAACCAAGACCAAAGTCAAAAAAGAGGCGCCGGTAGATCCGGAGCCGGAGAAAAAGGAAGAAAAGAAGGATAAAAAGGGCCTGATCATCGCGCTGATTGCCCTGCTTCTGATCGGCGCTGTTGCCGGCGTGCTGCTTTTGAGCGGCGGCAAGAAGACCGTGATCTTCGATCCCGACGGCGGTACGGCGGCCATGGATTCCATTACCGTCAAGAAAGGCGAAAACATTGCCAAACCGGCTGACCCGACGAAGGAAGGCTATGACTTCCTTGGCTGGTATCTCAATGACAAGGAGTATGACTTCAATCTGCCGGTCAATGACAACATCACGCTGAAAGCCCACTGGGATCCCTACAAGTACGTCACCTTCATGGCTGAAGGCAAGGAAGTGGCGAAAGAACATATCGTTGACGGTCACGTCAAATTCCCGGAAGCCCCGGTACTGGAAGGCTATGCCTTTGTCGGCTGGCAGGACGCTTCCGACATGGCGGAGATTGCGGAAGACTTTGTCTTCACTGACAACACTACTCTGAAAGCCAACTACAAGGTCTTCAGACCGGTAACTTCAATCAAGTATGAGAAGTCAGCCTATACAATGGAAAAGGGCAGCACGCTGAAACCCAAGCTGGTCATCCAGCCTTCCGACTGGGCTGAGTGGCTGAGCTATTCGTCTGACAATGCCGAAGTGGCGGAAGTCGCTCCTGACGGCGTCATAACGGCTAAGAAGCCCGGCAAGGCTGTCATTACCGTCAAGACGGAAAGCGGCAAGTCAGCCAAGACGGAAATCAACGTAGTGATCACCTGCAAGTCCGTCAAGTTTGCCAAGAGTGAGATCACCATCAACAAGGGCGAGACCGTCAAGCTTGAATACACCATCGATCCGGCCGACACGACTGAGAACATCAGCTGGGGCACTTCCAGCAAGAGTGTCGTCAAGCCCGACGGAAAGGGAAGCATTACCGGCATTGCCTACGGAACGGCGACCATCTCTCTGAAATGCGGTGATCATAAGGCGACCATCACGGTCCATGTAGCCAACCCGGCTACCTCCGTGACCATCAACGCTTCCAACATCGAACTGGAGAAAGGTGAGACCTATGATCTCGCCAAATACGTGGAGATAAAGCCCAAAGACACCACTTCCAAGGTTTCCTATACCAGCAGCAACACCTCTGTCTTTACCGTTGACAGCAAGGGCAAGATCACGGCCGTCGGCCCGGGAACAGCTACGGTCACGGTTTCCACGGACAACGGCAAGCAGGATTCCTGCGGAGTTACGGTCAGTGAATACAAGCTGAACGTGAGTTATGAGAAGCATGGCGTTTCTGCCTTCTATCTGTACTACACGCCCAACAACCGGCCGTATTACAAGCTGACTGACCTGAGCATTTCAGTAAACGGAAAGAAAGTCCCAACTTCAGTTGATACTTCAAAGCTGAAACTGGTGACTCCTAACGATATCCTTTACTACAGCGGTACGAACAACGAACTGTATTGTACTAACCGCGGTACGACCGCCAACCTGCCCAGAACGCAGACGATGACGATTTACTTCACCTACAGCTATGACGGCCATACGGTGAAGTCAGACACTCTGAACATCGTCGTTGAGCCGATGCTGGAGATCAAGTTCTACGGTTACGGCACCTATGATGCCGGTAAGGGAGAATACCACTTACCGGCCGAAGCCGGAACGCATGAGTTTGTGATTGAAGCCAACCAGAAACTGGCCAGCTGGGATCACAGCAGCAACCTCACAATCGTTTCCACGGAGACGCCGACCCCTGTAGCCGGAAAGCCGGCCTACTTCGACATCGGGTGCCGCTATTCCAAGACCGCGTCCAGTTCCCCGGCGAACATAACGCTGAAGACCCCGGCCGGTCAGAAGATCGAAATCAAATACATCCGTTAGAATTTCCGAAACAGCAGGCCAGCTGTTCAGGCGGTTATGCTGAAAAAACGAAAAGGAAGGCCTCACCTGCGTGAGGCTTTCCTTTTGACACTCTTATTGTTGTATAATGAATCAAAGGAGAAATTGCTTATGCGTCTGCAGGAATCCGGTGAAATGTATCTTGAAACCATCATGATCCTTTCTCAGAAACTGGCGAACGTCAGGGCCATTGACATCGGTGAGGCTTTGGGTTATTCCAAGCCTTCCGTTTCCCGTGGTCTGAAGATACTGAGAGAAAACAGCTACGTCGTCATCGACCGCAACGGTTACGTCACGCTGTCCAAAACCGGGAAGGAAGTAGCGGAGAAGATCTACGAAAGACATCAGGTGCTCAGCGAAGCGCTGATCCAGCTGGGCGTGGATCCTCAGATCGCCATTGAAGACGCCTGCCGCATGGAACACGTCATTTCCGACACCAGCCTGGAAGCGATTAAGAGATTCCTGGATAAATAGCAATCACGATGAACACATGAGCATTGAGGATTTCCTTGAAAGCAACAATCACCGTCTTAACCAGCAGCTGCGTTTTACCGCGGAGATCGATAAGATGACGGCGGTGTTGAGACGGACGCTGCTGATTGACAAAAGCCGGCGGGAAAACGACGCCGAGCACTCCTGGCACATCGCGATGATGGCGCTGCTGTTCAGTGAGTATGCCTCAGAGCCCCTCGACATCGGCAAAGCCGTTCAGATGTGCGTCGTCCACGATCTGGTTGAGATCGAAGCGGACGATACCTTTGCCTATGACGTTCAGGGCAACCTCGGCAAGGCCCAGCGGGAACGGGAAGCCGCTGACAAGCTCTTCAGCAAGCTGCCAGAGGATCAGGGAAAACTGATCCGGAACCTCTGGGAGGAGTTCGACGCCATGGAAACGCCGGAAGCGAAATACGCTGCCTGCATGGACCGCCTGCAGCCGTTTCTGCATAACACGCTGACCGACGGCCACACCTGGGGCAACGGTCGGGTGTCCCGTTCTGCCGTGGAAAAGCGGATGGCGGTCGTCCGGGACTTCATGCCGGAAGTCTATCAGTGGATTCAGGCCAACATTGAACAGGCGGTGGAGAAGGGCTGGCTGGCACCGCAATAGAACAAACCGCAATAAATCAGAGAAGGCAGAAGCCTTCTTTTATGATGATGAAAAAAGCCTTGATTTTAAGGAAAAAAATGACAAAAAGGTGTTGACAGGGCAGGGCAATTAAAGTAGTATAAATGAGCGGATTGAGGGCCTGAAAAGGCCTGTATAAAATCTGAGTGACGGCACACCTAGACGTGTGTGCACAAGTAGAAAAAAAGAGAGAAAGGAGAAACATATGCCTACAATTAACCAGTTAGTTCATAAGGGACGCGAAAGTAAGCAGTGGAAATCGACTGCACCGGCTTTAAACAGAGGATACAACTCATTAAAGCGCAGGGTCACCAACCTGAGCTCACCGCAGAAGCGCGGCGTCTGCACCCGTGTTGGTACCATGACTCCGAGGAAGCCTAACTCAGCATTAAGAAAGTACGCCCGTGTACGTCTGAGCAATGGCATGGAAGTTACGGCTTACATCCCCGGCATCGGTCACAACCTGCAGGAACACTCCGTTGTTCTGATCAGAGGCGGCCGTGTCAAGGATCTGCCAGGTGTCAGATATCATATCATTCGCGGTACCATGGACTGCGCCGGCGTTGCCAACCGCAATCAGGGCAGATCCTTATACGGCACCAAGAAGCCAAAAGCATAAATCATTGAAAAGGAGGAAAATTAAATGCCAAGAAAAGGACACATTGCTAAAAGAGACGTTTTAGCGGATCCCATTTACAATTCAAAGCTGATTACCCGCTTGATCAATCGTATTATGCTTGATGGCAAGAGAGGAACAGCTGAAACGATCCTTTACAATGCCTTTGACATCGTAGAGGAAAAGACTGGTCAGCAGCCGATGGAAGTCTTCGAAAAGGCTCTGGAAAACATCATGCCGGTTCTCGAACTCAAGATGAGAAGAGTCGGCGGATCCAACTACCAGGTTCCTGTTGAAGTATCAGCAGAGAGAAGACTGACCTTAGGTCTGAGATGGCTGGTAAACTACGCCCGTACGCGTAATGAGAAGACCATGGAATTACGTCTTGCCAACGAGATCATCGATGCTTCAAACGGTATCGGCGGTGCCTGCAAGAAACGTGAAGACACTCATAAGATGGCCGAAGCCAATAAGGCCTACGCTCATTTCCGCTGGTAAGAGGTGAATTATGCCGCGTGAGTTTGATTTACAACATACTCGCAACATAGGCATAATGGCGCATATCGACGCAGGAAAAACAACAACAACCGAGAGAATACTGTATTATACCGGACGTACTCACAAGATCGGCGAGACCCATGACGGCAACGCGGTCATGGACTGGATGGAACAGGAACAGAAGCGCGGCATCACCATAACTTCTGCCGCCACCACCGCCACCTGGAACAACAACCGGATAAACATTATTGACACTCCAGGGCACGTTGATTTTACTGTAGAAGTTGAAAGATCGCTTAGAGTGCTTGATGGTGCTGTTACCGTGCTTGATGCCAAGGCTGGTGTTGAACCGCAGACAGAGACTGTCTGGCGTCAGGCATCTACGTATGGCGTTCCGAGAATTGTTTTCGTAAACAAGATGGATGCCACAGGTGCTGATTTCTATATGTCAACCGATACGATAAAAGATCGTTTAGGCGCAAAGGCGTGCCCGATACAGCTGCCGATCGGCGTGGAAAACCACTACGACGGTGTCATCGACATCGTCGAAAGAAAAGCCTACAGCTTTTCGCCGGACATCAACCTGCCGGATCAGGAGATCCCGATCCCCGAAGACATGGAACTGCAGGTCGAGGAGTTCCGTCAGAAGTTGCTGGAAATGATTTCCGACTACGATGACGACTTCATGATGAAGGTTCTGGAAGGCCAGGACGTAAGCGTGGAAGAGATCAAGAGAACGATCCGCAAGGCGACGATCTCAGGCGAGTTCTTCCCGGTCATGTCCGGAGCCGCCTACAAGAACAAGGGCGTCGTGCAGATGCTTGACGCCGTTGTCGACTACCTGCCTTCCCCCGTCGACGTCAGGCCGATGAAGGGAACCAACAAGAAGGGTGAGGAGATCGAAGTTCATGCCGATGACAACGCACCGTTTGCGGCATTGGTCTTCAAGATCATGACCGACCCCTATGTCGGCAAACTGACCTACTTCCGGGTCTATTCCGGAAGCGCCAAGAGCGGCTCATACATCTACAACGCGACCAGAAGGCAGAAGGAAAGATTCGGACGCATTCTGCAGATGCATGCCAACCACAAGCAGGACATCACCGAAGTCCATGCCGGCGACATCGCCGCCGCCATCGGCTTCAAGTATTCCACTACCGGTGATACCCTGTGCAGCGAAGGCCATGAACTGCACCTTGAGTCAATGATCTTCCCCGATCCGGTCATCAACATGTCGGTTGAGCCGAAGACCAGAAACGACCAGGACAAGATGAACTTCGCTCTGGCCAAGCTGGCTGAGGAAGATCCGACCTTCAAGACCTACACCGATACGGAAACCGGTCAGACCATCATTGCCGGCATGGGCGAACTGCATCTGGACATCATCGTGGACAGAATGCGCAGGGAGTTCAACGTCGAGTGCAACGTGGGCAAGCCGCAGGTCGCCTACCGCGAGACGATCACCAAGGAAGGTGAAGTCGAGGGACGCTTCGTCAGACAGACAGGCGGACACGGCCAGTACGGCGACGTCTGGATCCGCTTCGAGCCTAACGAAGGCAAGGGCTTTGAGTTCATTGACGCTACCGTCGGCGGCGTCATCCCCAAGGAATTCATCAAGCCGGTCGAAGACGGCCTCATCGCTGCCTTAAGCGGCGGTTTACAGGCCGGCTATCCGGTCATCGACATCAAGGCGACGCTGTTTGACGGCAGTTACCATGAAGTCGACAGCAACGAGAACGCCTTCAAGATCGCGGCCGGCATGGCACTGAAGGAAGCTTCGAAAAAGTGCGGACCGGTCATTCTGGAACCGATCATGAATGTCGAGATCATCGCTCCCAGTGAATACCTGGGTTCGGTCATGGGCGACATCACGCAGCGGAGAGGCCAGATCGTTGACCAGCAGGAGCGCAACAACGCCATCGCCGTCAAGGCCATGGTTCCGCTCTCGGAAATGTTTGGGTATGCCACTTCATTAAGAGGCTTTACCCAGGGAAGAGGCAACTTTGTGATGCAGATGGACCACTACGCCAAGGTCCCCTACAGCGTTGCCCAGGACATCATCAAAAGCAATTTCGGTTAATTTACTTGTTATTGCTTTGATAAAGGATTTGCTATAGAATATTAGTGTTATACTAGTGAAGAAAATTAGGAGGAAATTTCGATGGCAAAAGCAAAGTTTGACAGAAGTAAGGAACACTTTAACATCGGTACCATCGGTCACATCGACCATGGCAAAACCACTCTGACTTCTGCAATTACGAAGGTCTTAGCTAAGCAGGGTCTTGCTGAAGTTAAGAACTACGACCAGATTGACGGTGCCCCCGAGGAAAAGGCTCGTGGTATCACCATCAACACCGCTCACGTTGAGTATCAGACAGCTAAGAGACACTATGCACACGTCGACTGCCCGGGGCATGCTGACTATATCAAGAACATGAT
>JAFRZA010000030.1 GCA_017442805.1 Erysipelotrichaceae bacterium | reverse complement strand
TCATCACCACCATCATCACCATGGCGATGAGGATGACGACCACGACGCTGACGAGATCTTCGACAGCTACGGCTATGAGACCAGCCGGCAGTATGACGTAAGGGAGATCGAAGAGATCCTGAAGCAGCTGGACGACCGTGAGCGCTTCGGCTTCATCTTACGTGCCAAGGGCATCGTGGCCGGCAAGGACGGCAGCTGGATCCACTTTGACTACGTGCCTGAGGAGATCAGCGTGCGTAGCGGCAGCGCCATCAGCCGCGGCCGCTTCTGCGTCATCGGCGCCGAGATGAAGTTTGACGCCCTTGAGGAACTGTTTGGCGGACAGGCATCATGATGAGAAGAGAAGTACCCGTATATCTGATCACCGGTTTCCTGGAAGCCGGCAAGACCAGATTCATCATCGATACCCTGCATGACCCGTCCTTCAACGACGGCTCACCGACCCTGATCATCGTCTGCGAACAGGGCGAGATCGAATATGAGCCCGACGAGAAGTACATGGACAGCTGTCATCTGGAATATCTCACCAGCGAAGCCGACCTCACGGCAGAAAAGCTTACTGAACTGGAAGACAGGTACCAGGCCACCCAGATCCTGATCGAATACAACGGCATGTGGCTCCTGCAGAGCCTTTTCGACAACAAGCCCGATCACTGGCTGATCTACCAGTCGATGATGTTCATCGACTCGACGACTTATGAAGCCTACAACCAGATGTTCCGGAATCTGATGGTCGACAAGATCAACAACACCGAACTGGTCATCTTCAACCGCGTCGATCCCAATAGGGACATCACCCTGCTGCACGCCATGATCCGGGCGGTCAACCGCCGCAGGCAGATCTGTTATGAATACCCTGACGGCACCACCCAGTACGACGATACCGTCGATGAACTGCCCTTCGACTTCAGCAAGGACGACATCTACGTCGATCTGGAAGACTACGCCGTCTGGTACCGTGACATTGCTGACGACTATTCCCGCTATGAAGGCAAAAAGGTGCACCTGCAGGCGATGATCGTGGAAAACGTCTACACCCGCAAGCAGTACACCATCGGCCGGCAGGTCATGACCTGCTGCGTGGCCGACATCACCTTCCGGGGACTGATGTGTGAAAACAGGACCCCTGAAAAGCTGCAGATGGGCTGCTGGTATGACGTCGTCGCCGAAGTCGTGGAGAAGTACTCCGAAGGCTACGGCGGCATGGGACCGGTGCTGGAGATCATCGAGGCCAGACGCTGTGAGAAACCGCAGAATGAAGTAGCGACTTTCTACTAGAAAGCCGCTTTTTCTTTACCGGCTGATTATTATGATAGAATAAAGAAAAAGGAAGGAAAGCATCATGGAATACAAGCGCATCGATAATGTCATCATTGCCCGCATCGACCGGGGCGAAGAGATCGTCAAGGCCCTGGGTCTGATCGCCCGGGCGGAAAACATCAGACTGGCCAACATCAACGCCTTAGGCGCCGTCGACGACTTTACCGTCGGCGTCTACAACGTGGAAAAGCAGCAGTACTTCAAAAATGACTTTAAGGGAGCCTATGAGATCGTCTCGCTGACCGGCTCGATCAACACCATGGACGGCAAATACTACAGCCATCTGCACATGTGTGCCGCTGACGAAGAAGGAAAGGCCTTCGGCGGCCACCTCAACCGGGCCGTCGTCTCAGCCACCTGCGAGATGTTCATCTACGTGCTCGACGGTACCGTCGACCGCTTCAGGGATCCGGTGACCGGACTCAATCTCTTCAAATTCTAGTTGAGCACCTGAAAACAATGTTATAATGAGAAAGGATTATACAGGAGGATATTATGACCTATAAGTTAGTATTAGTCAGACACGGCGAAAGCGAATGGAACAAGCTGAACCTCTTCACCGGCTGGACAGACGTCGACCTGACCGAAACCGGACACCAGGAAGCGGCCAACGGCGGCAAGCTTCTGAAGGAAGCCGGCTTCAGCTTTGACGTATGTTACACTTCCGTGCTGAAGAGAGCCATCCATACCGCCAACCATGTTCTGTTTGAACTGGATCAGGAATGGATCCCGGTGATCAAGCACTGGAGACTCAATGAAAGACACTACGGTGCCCTGCAGGGCCTCAACAAGGCGGAAACTGCCGCCAAGTACGGCCAGGATCAGGTCACCTTATGGAGACGTTCCTACGACGTCCAGCCTCCCGCGCTGGAACCCGATGACAAGCGCAACCCGGCCAACCAGCCGATCTACAAGGACATCGATCCTGCCGATCTGCCGCTGACCGAATGTCTGAAAGACTGCGTTGCCAGAGTCGTTCCCTACTATGAAGGAACCATCAAGGAAGACATGAAGGCCGGAAAGAAGGTCATCATCGTAGCCCACGGCAACTCCCTGCGTTCTCTGGTCAAGTATTTGGACAACATCTCCGATGAGGAGATCGTCGGACTCAACATCCCCACCGGCGTTCCGCTGGTCTACGAACTGGACGACGAGTTCCAGCCGGTTACCCATTATTACCTGGGAAATGCTGACGAGATTGCTGCCAAGGTCAATGCCGTCGCCAACCAGGCTAACGCCAAGAAATAAAACAGAACAGGAGCATTCTCTGCTCCTTTTCGCGTTTTAGGGGAGAAAGAATAAATGAAAACAAGAGACATTACATTCATCGCGATGGGCATAGCGCTGTTTGTCGCTCTGTCCATGTGCCTGCGGGTCCCGGTATTTGATAACTACTATCTCTGCCTGGGCTACATCGTCATGACCGTCTACGTCTGGTGCTTCAGCTGGTACGAAGGAGCGATAATCGGATTTGTGGGCGTAATTCTCTACTGTGTCGTCGGTTCGCTGGGCTTCAACGGCATGCCCGGATGGGCTTTAGGTAATGTGGCCATCGGCCTGATCATGGGCATGGCCCTTAAGCAGGTAAAGAAGATCAGATCAAAAGGTCTTCAGTTGTTGGCCATGGCCCTGGTAGCCGTCGCGGCATCCTTTGTCGGCATCGAACTGGTCAAGTCGCTGGTCGACAGCTTTGTGGTCAGCCAGCCCTTCGCGGTCCGCTTCGTCAAGAACACCTCATCGTTCATTGCCGATGCCTTCGTGATCGTCATCAGCCTTCCGGTCTGCCTGTTGCTGGAAAAGCAGGCCCGAAGAATGCGCTACGGCAGCTGAGTAAAACAGATCATTACGAAAACGGGGAACAGCTGAGCTGTTCCCTTTTTTCATCTTTCCCTCATTTGAATTCAATTACCAGCGTCTTTCCCAGACCCTCCGCCAGTCTCTGCAGCGTCTTTATGGAAGGGTTGGCCGTACCGTTTTCCAGCCTGCTGATGTTGGCCAGAGTAATACCGGTTTTCTCTGAAAGCTGTTTCTCGATCATTCCCGTTTCGATTTTGGCATTCAGAATCGTCTTGATTATCTGATAAGAAGGCTACAGAAGATCCCATTCCCTTTTAAATTCCGGATCCTTAAGGTCTTCCTGTAAAGTTTCGTCAAAAGTCTTAGTCATTTCCACTTACCCCCTTTGTTTAAAAGTCCTTGTCATCATTTGGTGAAGAAGACGGAATGTTATATGTAAACTCTTCATACCCGCCTTGAGAATTGATCACATTAACCGTCAGCTCAAATGAATCTGTCAGTTTTCCTGGCTCAAATGAGGCGACCCCGATCATTCTCACATACAACACTTCCTCCGATTCAACTGAAACGCTCGATTCCGATATACATATCCGTTGGTCAATCCCCTTTATTCTGCTTATTACGGACCATTCCATCGAAAGCCCGGTTGCCGGATTTGACTCATGTCCATTTACTCTGTATTTCTTTCCGTCGTAGTTTACAGTGAAGTGCAGATTATACGTGCTTTCTGCATCGTTACCAACCCTTATGGAAGCTCTTCCGTTATTTCTGAATGCGAAACTCATCACCACAAATATATGTCCTTCTTCCGCAACAAACGCCTCTGTTTCGTTGTCAGCCGGTAAGCCAAATACCTTAGGATCGAAGTGAGCATTGGCATAATAAGTTAATTGCGCGTCATTCAGTTTGAAATCAACGATATCTGATGATACAACTTCGCCAGGATTGAATATCTGTATTTCATCCTGCTTGTCAGAACAGCCGCTAATCATCAATAAAAGTAGCACGAAAAATACTATTATCTTCTTCATTAGCCACAGTTTCCTTTCTGTTAAGTAACATCTATATTTTACCACCTTAACAAGAACCGTCGACATGTAATTCTTTAGGGGCAGGCCTGACTATCTTCGCCGATGAAGTGCTTACTTTGGTATTCCGGCATGAACAGGTGTGACCACTTCGCCATGTATAAGAATGATTCTCCCAAAACAAAAAGAGCGCAGCGACCGGCCGTACTCTTTCCGTTGATATATCAGTTATTCTTTTCCTTCTTCTTCCGGATACGTCAATCCCCACTCTTTTCTCAGAGCGGTCATGATGTTCATGACATCACGGGAAAATGCCAGTTTCATCACATTGGAATCTCCGCTCAGAACAGCCTGTTCCATGTCCTGCATTTCATAGCACAGAGCGTCGGAAGTCTTTCCGGCGGTTATCTCACGTTTCTCTCCGCTGACGGCGTCAGTAATGACTGCCTTATCAGCCCTGGGAAACTCCATGATTTCCACGTAAGCTTTCTCAAAACTGATCATCGCCCGCTTGGGCTGCTTGGAATGCATGGTCAGGGCAACGGTTGCCATCTGGCCTTTCTTATTCTGAAGCAGAACGGAAGCCTGTTCATCCACACCGGTGGGCGCCGGTTTCCACTGACTGACGACCATCTCAGGATTCTCCTCCATGAAGCTGCGGACAATGCTGAGGGTGTAAACACCGATGTCCAGCAGGGCACCGCCGGCCAGATTACGGCTGAAGAAGCGGTTGTTCATATCGTATTCCTTGTAGCTGCCGAAATTGACGGTGATCATCTGCACTTTCCCCAAGTCACCGCTTTCCATGATTTTCCAGAGTTCCTTATACAAGGGCATGTGCCAGATGGTCATCGCTTCGGCCAAGACCAGATTCCGGTCTTCAGCCAGCTGAATCAGTTCATTCAGCTCATCGCTGTTTAGGGTGATGGACTTCTCGGCCAGCACGTGCTTGCCGTTTTCCAGAGCCTTCTTAATGAAGCCGTAGTGGGTGTTGTGCGGAGTGGTCAGATAGATGATGTCGACATCGGGGTCTACAAACACTTCATCAATGGTGTCATATACCTTTTTTATTCCGTACTTCCGGCCAAAGGCTACACCCTTTTCATGAGTGCGGTTAGCTACCGCGTAAAGTTTTCTGCCCATCTTGGGAAGACTGTTTGCCATTTCATTGGCGATCACGCCGGTGCCGATGACCGCCCAGTTAAGCTGTTTTTCCATAGTCATGTCCTCTTCTCTATGATAACCGCATAAGCAGCTTACTACACATCATTTGCCCTTAAGGCACAAAAAAACCGGCGACTTGCTATTTTTGCAGGGGCAGGCCCAACTATCTTCGCCGATGAAGTGCTTAACTTCTGTGTTCGGGATGGGAACAGGTGTGACCACTTCGCTATAATCACCGGATCTTTTGTAATGCGAGAG
>JAFRZA010000005.1 GCA_017442805.1 Erysipelotrichaceae bacterium | reverse complement strand
TGGCCTTCTGCGACGACAGCATCGTGCGTGGCACCCAGCTGCGCGACAACGTGAAGATGCTCTACGACTACGGCGCCATTATAATATTATTATGGTACCGGTATATCCGGTATTGACAGTAATACAGAAAGGATCAATTGAATGAAAAAACTGTTTATTTTACTGTTGAGCGTTCTGATGTGCCTTTCACTGGCTGCCTGCTCAAGCAATGGCGGCGGTGAGACACCGGCAGAACCTGCTGATGAGCCGACTGAGGCTGCCACAGAGACCTTTGAGGAACTGCTGGCTGCCGGTATTGCCAACGGCAATAAGCTGACCATCTATTCTACGCACTCCGTAACTGTCTCTGCCCTCCAGGCTTTCATGAGAAAGTACGCTCCGGAAGTTGAATACGAAGGAACGCAGATCGGTGATACCAACCAGGTAACGCAGGTCGCTCAGGAAGTCAAGGAAGGTGTCAGCGGCGCTGATATCATCTTCATTCAGGATGGTGCCCGTGTCCTTACCGACCTGGTCGAAGAAGGCTATGTCTACAACTGGTACAACGATGAGATCAAGGCCCTGGTTGGCGATGATTGCGAACCTTTGCTGGTATGGGATTACTGCAACAAGGTCATCATGTACAACAACGGTGCCGATTTCACTTATAACGAAGGTGACATCACTAACATATGGTACTGCACCGATCCGGCCAATGCCAATGCTTTCTGCATGAAAGACCCGACAACTGAAGGTGTCAACATGAACTTCTTAGTCAACCTGACTTCCGATGAGAATGCAGCGGCTTTGGAAGCTGCTTACAAAGATTACTACGGAACCGATCTGGTACTGGACGATGATTGTCCGAATGCCGGCTATCAGTTCATCAAGATGATCTATCAGAACGGCATGGTCTTAGGTTCATCCGACTCTACGATCGCCAAGGATATCGCAGCTGCTGAAAAACCGATGAGCGGTCTGCTGACACTGAACAAGTATCTGAAGTCCCGTGGTACCCGTGAAGATGGTACGACCTGGAACCTCTTATACACGACTAACGATGTCAACCCGGTCGCCGGTTTCATTTATCCGATCTATGCTTTGCAGGTCGCAAATGCCGACAACCCCGAACTGGCCAAGGCTTTCCTGATCTGGTTATACTCTGAAGAGGGCTGGTATGGCGATGGCGAAATGACTTGTGACGATGATTCCGTCTACAAAGGCATGCAAGGCCGTTATGGCGACTACTCCGGTAACACTTCCAACCCGATCGCCGATGGCGATATGAGCGTTGTTGAATGGAAGAAGATCCTGGTTCAGGAAGATGCGCAGCAGGCTGCCGAATACAGAGCAGACGTTGAAGACTTCATCCAGCTGATAAAATAGTTTTAGTTTGTGATTTTTTGAAAAAGGGCTTGGGCTTTTAAAGGCCCATTCCCTTTTTTGTTAGAGGGGGAAAAAGAACGTGAAAAAACGTTGGAATAGAATAAAGACATTTCTCAGTAAACCATACAATGTTCTTTTAGTACTCTTTGTGATCGTCCTGGGCTTTCTGGTCGTCATTCCGTTAGTATCTATCATCAGAGATACCTTCATCGTTCACTCGTCGGAAAAGGCCAGAGTCCATCAGGCCGTGGGAAGCTTTACGACCTACCACTGGAACAGGCTATTCAGATCGGAGTTCTCCAAGTCCCTGCTGTGGGATCCTTTGAAAAACTCCATCAAGACTTCGGCCTGGAGCTGTGTGGTATCGATCGCGATCGGCGGTTCCTTCGCCTGGCTGGTATCCCGCAGCGACATGCGCTGGAAGAGCTTACTTACCAAGCTGTTCATCTTCCCGTACATCATGCCCAGCTGGACTTTAGCTCTGGCGTGGAAAAACTTCTTCAAGAATATCGAGATCACCGGTTCTAACGGCATCTTCTATTCTCTGACCGGCATCCAGGTCCCGACCTGGTTTGCCTATGGAGAGTTCCCGATCATCGTCGTGACCGGCATGCACTATGCGCCATTCGCCTACATCCTGATCGGCGGTATCCTGCATAACATGGATGCCAACCTGGAAGAGGCGGCCATCATCCTCAAGACCAATCGTCTGCGGATGTTTGCCCGGATCACGATCCCGATCGTCATGCCTGTAGTTTTGAGTACTATCATCCTGGTCTTCTCCGGTGCGATGGCTTCCTTTGCCACGCCGCAGTTTCTGGGTCTGCCGGTGCGATACTTCGTATTGACGACCGAACTGTATGCCTCGATCAACGGCACCAATCC
>JAFRZA010000029.1 GCA_017442805.1 Erysipelotrichaceae bacterium | reverse complement strand
CCTTCTGGACGGAAAGCCAGTTGGTTGACGGCAAGTGCCCCGACTGCGGCCGGGAAGTTCACCGGGAAAAGGAAGAGTCCTACTTCTTCAAGCTGAGCAAGTATCAGAAGAAGCTGGAAAAGTACATCGAGGACAACCCGCACTTCATTCAGCCGGAATCCCGCAAGAATGAGATGATCAACAACTTCCTGAAGCCGGGTCTGCAGGACCTCTGCGTATCCCGCACTTCCTTCAGCTGGGGCGTTCCGGTCGACTTTGACCCCAAGCACGTCGTCTATGTCTGGATCGATGCCCTGAGCAACTACATCACCGGTCTGGGCTATGACGTTGACGGCAACCATGGCGAACTGTACAGGAAATACTGGCCGGCTGATCTGCACCTGATCGGCAAGGACATCGTCCGCTTCCACACCATCTACTGGCCAATCATGTTATTGGCTCTGGACGTACCGCTGCCCAGGCAGGTCTTCGGTCATCCCTGGATGCTGGTGGGTGAGGACAAGATCTCCAAGAGCAGAGGCAACGCCATCTACGCCGATGATCTGGTCCACTTCTTCGGCATCGACGCCGTACGCTACTTCGTTCTGCACGAAATGCCGTTTGCCCAGGACGGTTCGATCACCTGGGAACTGGTCATTGAAAGATACAATTCCGATCTGGCCAACATTTACGGCAACCTGGTCAGCCGTACCGTCTCCATGACCAACAAGTACTTTGGCGGTGTCCTGAGCGATAAGCGCGACGAGGAGCCTGTTGATGAGGAACTGAAGCAGGTCGCTGCCGATACCGTTGCCAGAGTAAGTCAGAAGATGGAAGAACTGAAGGTCGGCGACAGCCTGGAAGCCATTCTGGATCTGTTAAGAAGATGCAACAAGTACATTGACGAGACCACGCCTTGGCTGCTGATCAAGGACGAAGCCAGGCACGACAGGTTGAACACCGTTCTCTACAACCTGATGGAAGGCATCCGCACGGCGGCCGTCCTGCTGGCACCGTTCATGCCTGATACTTCCGCGAAGGTCTTTGAGCTGATCAATACGAAGAACACTTCGCTGGATTCGCTTGCCCATTGGGGAGGCTATGAGGTCAACAACAAGGTCGTGGAAAAGGCTGATCCGCTGTTTGCGAGAATCGACGCCGCCGCCAAGCTGGATGAGATCCACGCTTATCTGGAGGAAAAATATCCGACGGTTAAGCCGATGGTTTTCAAGGATGAGATCGAATACGACGACTTTGACAAGCTGGATCTGCGCGTCGGTACCGTACTGGAGTGTGAAAAGCATCCCAAGGCCGATAAGCTGCTGGTCTTCAAGATCAAGTGCGGCACCAATACCCGTCAGATCGTCTCCGGCATTGCCCAATGGTACAAGCCGGAAGAGCTGATCGGCAAGAAGGTCGCCTTCATCGCCAACCTCAAGCCGGTCGTGCTCAGAGGCGTCGAGTCTCAGGGCATGATCCTGTCAGCGGAAGACGAAAAGGGCAACCTGGAAGTCGTCAGCGTCAGCGAAGTGGAAGACGGAGCCAATATCCGGTGATCAATGTCGTTGCCGTAGGCAGGATCAAGGAGAAGTCCCTTCAGGCGCTGATCGACGAATATCTCAAGCGCATTTCCGGCTACACGAAGATCAATATCATTGAGGTGGCTGATGAAGCCAATGACCGCAATGACGTCAGAGAAGTCGAAGGGCAGCGGATCTTGAAGCAGATAAAGGACGACGCCTATGTGATCCTGCTGGATCTGAAGGGCAGGGAGATCGACTCCGTTCAGTTTTCCAAACTGATCGGGGAGATCAACACCTACCGCAGCTCCAACATCACCTTCGTGATCGGCGGTTCACTGGGCGTAAGCCAGCAGGTCATTGACCGGGCTGACTACCGCCTGAAGATCTCTGACATGACCTTCCCCCACAACCTGGCCAGGCTGATCATCCTGGAACAGATCTACCGGGCTTACAAGATCGCCAATAACGAGACATATCACAAATAGGACACGGAAAACCGTGTCCTTTCAATTTGAAAGGATAGGAGAATATCCGTATTTTATGGCTGTGCGCATTATTATTGAAAACCCTTGCAAAAAGGTATACAATACAATCACAAGTAGTTTAGGAGGTCGATAATTCAAATGACAGAAGTTAAGGTTCTTGTTGTTGATCCAGTTGGATTACATGCCCGTCCGGCAACCGTCGCAGTTCATGCTGCCAGCAAGTGCAAATGCAAGGTTACCATTTCCTTCAATGGCCGTTCAATGGACATGAAGTCAATCATGGGTGTTATGTCCCTGGGTATCCCCACTCAGTCAGAAGTTGTCATCAGCTGTGACGGTGAGGAAGAAGAAGCTGCTCTCCAGTCCATCGTTGAGACTCTGGTTGCTCAGAAGGTTATCGAAGGACCGGAAGCCGAGGCAGCTCCGGAAGAAGCATAGCAGTAGTTTAACCAATGCAATGTCAAAGTATCATCTCACGGTGATACTTTTCTTTTCGGTCATTTAGGAAAATAAACATTAATGTGTTAGAATAATAACAGAACATATCTAAGGTGTCTGCCTTAGGAGAGGAAAGAATATGATAGAAGAAAAATACCTGGAATGGCTGAATCATCCCCAGATGGATGAGGACCTGCGCGAAGAACTTCAGGCAATGGATGAGAAGCAGAAGACTGACGCCTTCTACACCGATGCCAAGTTCGGAACCGCCGGCATGCGTAACCTTTTAGGCGCCGGCACCAACAGACTCAATGTCTACACCATCAGAAAGGCAACGCTGGGCTTCGGCCGCTGGCTGCTGACCCAGGACGAACATCCGTCCGCCGCCATTGCCTATGACAACCGCTTCAAGTCACCGGAATTCGCTGATCAGACCGCCAAGGTCCTGGCCAGCCTGGGCATCAGGACCTACGTCTTCGAGTCCCTGCGCTCAACCCCGGAGCTCTCCTTCACGGTAAGATACCTGAAGTGCACCGGCGGCGTCATGATCACCGCTTCCCATAACACCAAGGAATACAACGGCTACAAGGTCTATGACCGTAACGGCTGCCAGCTGATACCTGATCTGATCAGCCATGTCATTGAGGAGATCGACAACATCGACGAGACCTTCGTTGAGGAACCGGTCCTGACTGAGGAACAGAAGAAGCTGATCGTCACCATCGGCGAAGACATCGACATTCCCTACTACAAGGATGTCCTGACCATTCAGCTCAACCCCGATCTGAGCAAGGAAGACTACAAGATCGTCTTCACGCCGCAGCACGGCACCTCCCTGAAGGCCATTCAGTACCTGTTCAAGGAAGTCGGCTACGACTGCACCTATGTTGAGGAACAGTGCACGCCCGACCCGGCCTTCTCCAACACCATCATCCCCAACCCCGAGGATCCCAGAGCCTACGAACTGGCCATCGAATACGGCAAGAGAGTTGACGCCGACATCGTGCTGTCGACTGACCCGGACGGCGACCGCCTTGGCGTCGTCGTCAAGGACAACGGCGAGTACGTGCTGATGACCGGCAACCAGACCGGTTCAGTGCTGCTGGAATACGTCTTCTCCCAGAGGAAACAGAAAGGCCTGATGCCCGCTCATCCGGTCATGTTCAACACCGTCGTTACCAGCGATCTGGGTGAACTGGTAGGCAGGGATTACGGCGTCGACATTGAAAAGACCCTTACCGGCTTCAAGTACATCGGCGACAAGATCGCCAAGTATGAAGTTACCCATGAAAAGGATTTCGTCTTCGGCTATGAGGAATCCTACGGCTACCTGATCAAGGAATTCGTCAGAGACAAGGACGCCAACCAGTCCTGCCTGCTGATCGCCGAAGCCGCCAACTACTACAAGAAGCACGGTCTGACCTTCATGGATGTCTTAAGGAGCCTGTACAAGAAGCACGGCACCTTCCTGGAGACCCAGACTTCCCTCACCCTTCCGGGCGCCGACGGCAGTGCCAGGATCGCCGCTCTGCTGAAGGGCCTGAGAGAGGAAGTACCGAGCGAGATCGCCGGCAGAAAGGTCGTCAGATATGAAGACTTCGGCACTCAGAAGTACTACGAAAACGGCAGGGAAGCTGACCTGGTCGGCTTCGATAAGAGCGACGTTCTGAAGTACTTCCTGGAGGACGGCAGCTGGATCGCCGTCAGACCTTCCGGCACCGAGCCCAAGTGCAAGTTCTACTACTGCATCAAGGGCGCCGACCAGAACGACGTCGAGGAAAAGCGCAAGGCCTACTACGCCGCCATGGACAAGCTGGCAGAATAATTCAGTTAAGAAAATGAATACTCAGAAGAACCGGGCAACCGGTTTTTCTGTATAATCAAACTGAAAAGAGGTCGTTATGAAAGCTGTCTTCATCGACATTGACGGTACCCTGGCTACGGAACTGGACGTTCCCGCCAGTGCCGCAGAAGGAATCAGGAAACTGCGTCAAAGCGGAGCGTTGGTTTTCATCTGCACCGGTAGATCGATGTATTATGTCAGGCGCTACTTTGGTCAGTACGCTGACGGGTTCATCTGTAATAACGGACGGCTGGCGGTCATGGGAGAAGAAGTACTCTACGACCATCCGATCGAACGGGAGAGGATCGATGAACTGACCGCCATAGCGGAAAGCTGCGGCAATGCCGTGATCTGGTACGGTCGCGATGAGGGCTGGTTTTACGGATCAGATGAGGAATATGAACAGCTTAGGAATGACGAACAGGTTGAACTGATAAACAGACACCTCAGCGAAGACATGAAAGCCTACTGTTTCAACATGTATTTCCACCAGCGGCAGACGCTTTACGAAACCGAAAAGGCGCTGGAAGGTAAGTGCGTCATCAACCCACACGGGCCTCTGCCCCACGCTGACGTGACGGTGCTGGGCCATGACAAGGGCAGCGCGCTGAAAACCGTACGTAAGGCACTGAAGATCAGAAAGAAAGACACCTTTGCCTTCGGCGACGGGGTCAACGACCTCAGCATGTTCGCGGCGGCCGGCTATGGCGTCGCCATGGGCAACGGCTCACCCAGGCTGAAGGAAAAGGCCGACTTCATAACCACCGGCATCGATGATGACGGACTGCTTAACGGCCTTATTCACTGTAAGCTGATATAATGGAAAGGGAGGGCAAGCCAGATGATGAAGAAACTTCCGCCGATCGAAAAGATCTACGAGGCCTACAGCGCCATCGCTGACGGCCGGGTAAACATGCACGAACACTACGCTGAGGTGACATCCTCAGACAGAACGAAGGATTACATTGTCACCTTTAATAACCGGGTCTACAGTTCCAACGACAACGGTTCCTACTGGCAGTCCTATGCCGGTTATCCGATCATTGCGGTGCTGATGCTGCAGGGGCTGCTTTCCTATGACGCTTCCACGGCAATGCTGTTCAAGAACATCAACTGGAAAAAGCTGAACACCCAGTACAAGAACAGGTACAGCGAAGCGGTAAAGGAGATCTTCCGGGATCTGCGCAATAAGGGTGTGGACACTGATGAAGTCAGCCGGCAGGTCCAGGGCGTCTACAACGAACTGAAAAGGCTGGACATCTCGCTGAAAAAGAGTTCGACCAAGCCCAATCTGAAAAACGGAAAATAAAAAAGCGCCGGCGGCGCTTTTTTTGGTCTGTCTTAAATCAGTCGATGTGTTCTCTCCAGATGTCGGCACCCAGATTTCGGAGCTTGCTGACGATGTCCTGGTAGCCGCGGTCGATGTGCTTGATCTCGTGAATGGTCGTCGTGCCGTCAGCCATCAGGCCGGCAATGACCAGAGCAGCGCCGCAGCGCAGGTCGGTGGCGGTAACGTCGCAGCCGTGCAGCTGACAGCTGCCGGTGATCTCGGCCTGGGGGATGTCGACCTTGACGGTCGCGCCCATCTTTTCCAGCTGTTCGCAGGCCTTGAAGCGTTCCGGATAGATGGTCTCCAGAATGGTTGAAGTGCCCTGCGCCTTGGTCATCAGCGCGGAAAGCGGAGACTGCAGGTCGGTCGCGAAACCCGGATAGGGCTGAGTGGTGATGTCAACGCAGCTCAGGCTGGGGGAAGAGTAGACATCGACGTGGTCCAGAGCCGTCACGATGTTGACGCCCATTTCCTTCAGCTTGGAAATCAGCGAATCCAGGTGGTAGGGAATGACGTTTTCAATGCAGACATGGTTGGCCATGGCTGCGGAAAGGATGATGTAGGTCCCAGCCTCAATGCGGTCGGGAATGATCTCATGGAAACAGCCGCCCAGTCTTTCCACACCGTCAATGACGATCTTGCTGGTGCCGCCGCCTCTGATCACGGCGCCCATCTTGTTGAGCATGGTGATGCAATCGATGATCTCGGGCTCGCGGGCCGCATTTTCTATGATCGTCCGGCCTTTGGCATAGACCGCCGCCATGATGATGTTGATGGTGGCGCCTACCGAGGCAAAGTCCAGGTAGATCCTGGTGCCGGTGAGCTGTTCAGCGGTGATGGAAATGAATTCGCCGTTATCGTCGACCTTGGCACCCAGAGCCTCAAAGCCCTTCAGGTGCAGGTTGATGGGGCGGGGACCGAGATGGCAGCCGCCGGGCATGCGCATGACGACCTTGTGGTATTTGCCTAACAGGGCGCCCATGAAGTAGTAGGAAGCGCGCAGCTTGCCGACCGCCTCAATGTCAAGGACCTTGTTTTCCATCTCACTGGGGTCAATGATCAGCTCGCTTTCGTTAAGCTCGTTAACCTTTACGTTAAGAAACTGCAGGATCTCCTTCAGGGAATCGACATCGGAAATGTCGGGCAAACCGGCAATCTTGACCGGCTGGTAAGCCAGTACGGCCGCCGGCATCAGAGCCACGGTCGCGTTCTTGGCGCCTGATACCTTGATGTTTCCGTCGAGGAGCTTTCCTCCGTTTATCTTAATTACTTCTTCCATAATTCCATCTCGCTTTTTTACGGTATAAGTATATCATAATTCCCGCGCTTTCATCAGCCACTTTAACCCGCCGCAGGCAAGAGGTCTTAAAGGCCGGCCGGTTTGGGTTATAATGTAGACAGTACAGGAGGCAGACAATCATGAATAAGTACGATAAGGTGCTGGGCGGGCTGCTGGCAGGGGCGGTCGGCGATGCCCTGGGTGCGGCGACCGAAACGCGCTCGACGGAGCAGATAATCGAAAAATTCGGCGGGCTGGTGACCACGTTCATCACGCCACCGGAAGACGTCTTTGCCCATGGCTTTCCGGCGGGCAGCGTGACCGATGACTTTTCGCTGGCTTATTTCACGGCCCGGGCCATCATCGACGCCAAAGGGATAATTGACGAAAAGACCGCGGCGGACGCCCTGCTCAAGTGGGCGGCTTCGCCTTTCTTCGTGATGTCCGGTCCGACGACCAAGGCCTCCGTTGACCGGCTGCTGGGCATTGAGACGCCAAAGCCGGCTTTCATGCCGGCCAACGACAACGGCAAGGGCACCAACGGCAGCGCCATGAAGATCGCGCCGGTCGGTCTCTTCAGCAACGGCAACATCGACAAGGCCATTCATGATGCCATCATCATCTGCACTCCTACTCACAACAACTCCACTTCCCTTTCGGCCGGCTGCGCGGTAGCCGCCGGCGTCAGCGCGGCCATGCGTGAAGACGCCAGTGTTGATTCCGTCATTGAAGCCGGACTGAAGGGAGCTCTGGAAGGGGAAAAGCACGGCGTCAGGCTGGCCAATCCTTCCGTTTACGAAAGAATCAAGCTGGCCGTTGAGATCGGCCGTAAGTATAAGGGCGATGACCTGAAGGTCATGAAGAAGATGACCGGCATCATCGGTACCGGCCTGGCCGCCGCTGAAGCGGTACCCAGCGCCTTCGGATTCCTGGCAGCCTGTGACGGGGATCCGTTAAGGGCTGTCATCATGGGCGTCAATGCCGGCAGCGACACCGATACCGTCGCGACCATCGTCGGCGCTATGGCCGGAACGCTGAACGGTTATTACGATGAGGAAATGTTAAGAACGATTGACAGGGTCAACGGCTTCGACCTGCGGAAAACAGCGGAAGAACTGCTGGAGGCGGCGGAAAATGCGTGATTATCTTCTGGCCATCGCCGGCAGCGACATTGATTACTTCTATCAGATCGAAACCTTCCTGAAGCCGGGAGACGCCTGCATCTGTACCCCGATGGGGAAACAGGTGGGCGGCTGCGTGCTCAACGTCGGCGCCGTGGCTCAGGCCGGCGGTCTGAACTGCCGGGTTCTGGATTACCTGAAGAAAGACGACGAGGGAACGCAGCTCTTACTGGACACCCTGAAAGAGAAAAATGTGGACGTCAGTCATGTTCAGCTGGGTGAAGACGCCGTCAATGGCAGCTGTCTGATCATGCAGTGCGGCAGTGAGAAATGCATCTACGTCATTGACCCGAAAAGGCCGTATTTTGAAGTTGATGAAAAGCTCCGGCAGCTGTTGAACGATGCCGAATACATCTATTCTCTGGCAAGGATCCTGAAGGCCTCTTTCAGAGACCTGGAACCGCTGAAAGAAGCGCGCCGTCAGGGCGCCAGGCTGATCTTTGACGGCGGCTGTCAGTACAGGGAAGATTACGAGAAGGAAATGATCATGGAACTGGCCGACGGCCTGTTCCTGAATGAAGAAGCCTACCAGCGGCTGTGTGAAGCAGCCGGCTGTCAGGCTAAGGACAAACTGCTCGAAAGAGGCTGTGATTTCGTCTGCGTCACCGCCGGAAACAGGGGAGCGACCTGTTACTGTCAGGAAGGAACCTGTTTCCAGCCGGCCATGAAGGTGGAAGTCACGGACTCCACCGGCGCCGGTGACAGTTTTGCCGGCTGTTTTCTGGCCTGTCTGCACCGCGGAATGAGCCATGAGGATGCCCTCCGCTATGCCAGCATTGCCGGGGCATACTGCTGCACCGAAAAGGGCGGCATGGCCGGCAGCGTCGGTCTTGAAGAACTTGAGAAGTTTGCCCGGGAACATGAATTCAGCTGATTTCAGACAGCTAAAAGATAAAAAGAAGAAAAGAGAGGAACACATATGAAAGTACTTGTCACCGGAGCTTCCGGACTGGTTGGCGGCGACATCGCCGACGCCTTTGCCGCTAAGGGACACGAAGTAATCAGGCTCAACGGCCGTAAGGATCTGGATCTTACCGACATTAACGGAACCATCATCCGCATCGTGTCGGAGAATCCCGATATCATCGTTCACGCCGCCGCCCTGAAGGACGTTGATGAGGCGGAAAGAAATCCGGAATACACCTTCGTCAATAATTCCCTGGCGACCCGCAACGTCGCTCTGGCAGCCCGGAAAGCCGACGCGGCCATCGTGTACATCAGCACCGACGCCGTCTTCAGCGGCGAAAAGGGCAGTCCCTATCATGAATACGACCAGACCGGGCCCATCAACGTCTATGGTTTCAGCAAGCTGGCCGGAGAGAACGAGATCAAGAGCCTGTGCTCCAGGTATTACATCATCAGGACCGGCCTGCAGTTCGGCCTGAAGGGTCATCCGGAAAGAAACATGGCCCTTAACCTGATCAGAAGATGGGAAAAGGGAGAAGTGGTTGACGCCGGAATCGACCAGGTGTGTTCCAACACCTATACCCACGACCTTGCTGAGGCACTGGTGAAGATCTCCCTGAGCGGAGCCTACGGTACCTACCACGTCGTCAACAGCGGAGAAGCATCCCGCTATGAGTTCTATAAGAAACTCTGCGTGCTGGCCGGCTTTTCGGAAGATCTGGTCAATCCGGTCGAGGCCGCTACCATCAAGTTTGCCAGAAGACAGCGCTACTCGCCGCTGATCTCGCTGACCTATGAGTCGCTGTTCCATGAAAAAATGCCTGACTGGCAAAACGCCGCCGAGCGCTTCATGGAGGAATACAGAAGAAACAAAGGAGAAGAAAAATGAAGAAGATCAACTTCTATGCCAACATCTGGGCTCTGAAGCCCTGGGAGATCCTGGACTACGTCAAGGCGTTTGAAGAGACCCATACCGAAGGCCTGCATTTCGACATCATGGACGGCCACTATGTTCCCAACCTCGCCATGGGCGTCGATGAAGCCCCCTTATGGCATTCTCTCACCAACATCCCGCTGGACTTCCACGTCATGGCCTATGAGCCGGAAAGGATCATCGAGCGCTACGAGCTGAGAGCGGGAGACCGCGTCAGCATTCACCCGGAGACCACCGCCCATCCTTACCGGGTCATGGAAGAGCTCAGGGAAAAGGGCGTCAGGACCGGCTATACCATCAGCCCCAGCATTACCATGGATTACGTCAGGGAAGCTTTGCCGGTACTGGACTTCGTCAACTTCATGGCCGTCAACCCCGGTTTCTTCGGCAAGCCGATGGTACCCAACGCCATAGAGAAACTGGAAAGGCTGCGTCAGATCTGCGACATGGCCGATCATCACATCGATCTTACCGTTGATGGCAGCATCATTCCCGAGCACGGCCGGCTATATGTCCAGGCCGGCGCCGATTCGCTGGTCGCCGGACCCTCGACTCTGGAAAAGGAAGGACCGGCCAAGTACGCGGAGAGAATGGAAGCCTACTGCCGGGAGATCGGCGTGGAGCACTGAACGGAAGTCAATTATCAATGAGAGGATCGTTAGGATCCTTTTCCTGCGAAAAAAGTAAAATTTATATAGTCAAAATGACTATAATGTTTTATAATGCTTATGGGAGGAAGAAAAGAGATGGAGATCCTCAACGAAAAAGGACAGAGCGAAAAGGAATTTCTGGCCGCCTACGATGACAGCATGTACCGCAAGGCCAACAACACGGTGGACATGCTGCTGTTCACGGTCCGGGACGGAGTCCTTCAGCTCCTGCTGATAAAAAGGCGCAATCACCCCTGGATCAACCGCTGGGCTCTTCCGGGAGGCTTCGTCAACTACGACGAAGATCTCGACACCGCGGTATTAAGGGAACTGAAGGAGGAAACCAACGTTTCCGACACGGCTTACTTCCGTCAGCTCTATACTCTGGGCAAGGTCGACCGTGACCCCCGCAGCCGCACCATTTCCACCGCCTACCTGTCACTGAGCCCTGAAGAAAATCTGAAGGACGTCAGGGGCGGTGATGATGCCAGGGAAGCGGCCTGGTTTACGGTCGAGAAGAAGACCGTGGAACTGAAGGAAAGCGAAAGGGTGTCGTTACTGAGCCTTAAGGGGGAAGTCGAGATAAATTACGAAATAACCGAAACGGTTCAGGGCAATTACATCAGGCGTTCTTCCCGGCTGCTGAGCGAGGAGGAAATGGCTGCCGACCACATCAAGCTGGTCAACATGGCCGTCGATCAGCTGCGCTGTAACGCCATCTCGTCCGGCCTGCTGTTCAACCTGCTGCCGGAAAAGTTCACCCTCAAGGAAGTGCAGAGAGCCTATGAGGCGGTCAGCGGACTGAAGGTGGACACCCCGAACTTCCGCCGCGGCATCGTTTCCCGGCTGATTGCGACCGGGGAATACCGTCAGGGCCGCAAGGCGGCAATGCTTTACAGATTTAATCCGTTATACGTTAACATGGAGGGTAATTGATATGAAGAAACTGCTGGTAGTTGTTGATGCTCAGAACGATTTCGTCGACGGTTCCCTGGGAACAAAGGAAGCCCAGGGCATCATTGACAACGTGGTGGCCGCCATTGAGGATGAGCAGTATGACGACGTCATCTTCACCAAGGACACCCACTTCGAAGATTATCTGCTGACTCAGGAAGGCCGCAATCTTCCCGTCGTCCACTGCGTCAAGGACACGGGCGGCTGGCAGCTCAACTACAGAGTCGAGGAAGCCGGAAAGCAGAGAAGAGAACTGAGGGTCGTGGAAAAGAACACCTTCGGATCCATCAAGCTGGCCGGCATTGCCGGAGGCTATGACGACGTTACCCTGATCGGCTTATGCACCGACATCTGCGTCATCTCCAACGCCCTGCTGATCAAGGCCGGCAACCCGGAAACTCCGGTTCACGTCATTGAAAAGGCCTGTGCCGGCGTCACCCCCGAAAAGCACGCGGCAGCCATTGAAACGATGAGAAGCTGCCAGATCGACATCATCTGAAAGGAGCAAGCCATGGAACAGATCATTACCAGTCTACTGGAAACCGACATGTACAAGTTCTCCATGGGCCAGGCCATCTATCACCAGTATCCGGAATACATGACCACCTGGGACTTCAAGTGCCGCAATACCGATGTCCATTTCACCAAGGAGATGCTGCAGGAGATCAGAAAACAGATCCGGGATTACTGCGATCTGCGCTTCCGCGAAGACGAGCTGGTCTATCTCGACGGCATCAAGTGGATCAAGGGCTCCTACGTAAACTTCTTACGATTATGGAGACCCAATTATGATGATTTCCTGATCGACGATCAGTCACCCTGCGGCTTACGGATCGAGACCCGGGGGACCTGGCTGAATACTTCGATGTATGAGATCCCGACGCTGGCCATCGTCAACGAAGTCTACTTCCGCATGAACTTCGACTATGACCGGCTCTATGAGCAGTTCAAGAGAAGGCTGGAAGAGAAGATCGGCTGGCTGAAGGACGGCTCCTGCAACCTCGGCTCCTTCTCGGAGTTCGGCCTTAGAAGACGGCTATCGGCGGAAGCCCAGGAACTTGCCGTAAAGAGACTGAGCGAAGAGAAATATCCGGATTCATCCTTCTTGGGCACTTCCAACGTCTATCTGGCCCGCAAGTACAATGTCACCCCGGTGGGCACCCAGGCTCACGAATGGATCATGTGCGTAGGTCAGGGCAACCACAGGCTCAACCCCGCCTATTCCAACTTCTTCGCCTTAAGAAGCTGGGTCGATGAGTACGGCGTTCTGAACGGTACGGCTCTGACCGATACCGTCACCACCGACATGTTCTTACGGGACTTCGATCTGACCTTCGCCACCCTGTTCTCCGGCGTCCGTCACGACAGCGCCGACCCGATCGAATGGGGCGAGAAGATCATCGAGCACTATCAGAAACTGGGCATTGACCCCAAGACCAAGACCCTGCTGTTCAGCGACAGCCTGGACTTCAAAAAGGCCAATGCCATCCGCGAGCACTTCAAGGGCCGCGCCAAGGTGGCCTTCGGCATCGGCACCTACATCGCCAACGATACCGATGAGAAGTCGCTGAACATCGTCATGAAGACCGTCCTGTGCAACGGCCAGGACGTTGCCAAGCTGTCCGACGTCGCCGGCAAGGGCATGTGCCGCAACCCGGAATACGTGGAATATCTGGAAAGAAGCATCAATTGGAGGAGAGAACATGAGCAGAGAGTTTGATGTAAGGAAACACACCGAAGGAATCATTGAATTCATCAGAAACTACTTCCGGGAGAATAACCTGAGAGGCATCGTGCTGGGCATCAGCGGCGGCAAGGACTCCGGCGTGGTCGCCGGTCTGTGCTCACTGGCCTTAGGTCCGGAGAACGTCATCGGCATCACCATGCCCTGCCACTCCAACCCGACCGACAAGAGCGACGCGCACCTGGTGGCTGAGAAGTTCGGCTTTGAGATGCTGAACATGGACCTGACGAGTACCTATGACGCCTTCGTGGCGGAAGCCGGTAAGATCGCCGATTGTTCCAATCCGCTGTCCAACGCCAACATCAACCTCAAGCCGCGCCTGAGGATGGCGACCAACTACTACATCGCCGCCTTGATGAGCGAAGTCAGAGGCGGTACCTGGATCGTGGCCGGCACTTCCAACAAGTGCGAGCTGTATGTCGGCTACTTCACCAAGGGCGGCGACAGCACCTATGACATCGGCATTCTCAATGACCTGACCGTCGAGGAAGTCATCGCCGTAGGCGCCTACATCGGCGTGCCCGATCCGGTGCTCTACAAGGCTCCCAATGACGGCCTGTCCGCCAAGACCGACGAGGACAAGATGGGCGTCAGGTATTCCGAAATCGCCAAGGTCATCAACGGTGAGGAAGGAGAAGGGCAGGAACGCATCGAGCAGTTGCACCGCAACGCCGCTCACAAGTTCCATACCCCGTACTATAAGAAATGCGATTAGGAGTCTATTTCGGCAGTTTCAACCCTGTTCACCGGGGTCACATGCAGATCGTCTACCGTCTGCTGGCGGAAAACCTGGTCGACAAGGTCATCGTGGTGGCCACCATGGAATACTGGGGCAAGCAGGACCTGCTTCCCCTGGAGAAACGGCTGGCGATGCTGAAACTGTATGCCAATGAGAACATCATCATCGACGAGGTGCACAACCACACCGAGAAGACCTACCAGCTCTTCCGTCAGCTGCATCAGGACTACCCGGAAGACGAACTTTACTTCGTCATCGGGGCTGACAGCCTGATTCGCTTCGACCAGTGGGTCAACTATGAGGAACTGCTGGGCTATCCCTTCATCGTGGTGGAAAGAAACAACGTCGACATTGAAGCGGCGATGAAGAAACTGCATAAGCAGAATTACCTGATCATGCGCAAGGTGAAAGACGTTTCCTCAACCTACATAAGGGAACACCTGAACGAAAACCTGGAAGGGATGATCGATCAGGGAGTTCTGGAGATCATGCTGAAAAAGTTCATTGTCTGACCATTAAACTGTGAAGGAAGCGGGCGGAAAAGCCCGCTTTTTTCATGGCGGAAAAGAGCTTCGATAATGACGCAAAAAGATAAAAAATACTGTTAAGGAGACGCCTTTTCTAGTAAAATACATTATGGAGGTTTCTATGGATTTAAACGCACTTCAGAGTTTCTACGACGGTTACAGCATCAATGCTTACGAGATCTTCGGCGCCCACATGACGGAGGAAGGCACCATTTTCCGCCTGTACGCACCCAACGCCAAGAGCGTCCGTCTCATCGGCGATTTCAACGGCTGGAACCGTGAAGCGAACTATCTTTACAAGAGTGATCTGGGCTTCTGGGAAACCAAGATTCCTTATCTGGAAGAATACGCCAGATATAAATACGTGATCGAATCAGCCAGGGGTGAATTTGTCGAAAAGGCCGATCCCTATGGCTTCTATAACGAAAACCGGCCCGACTGGGGCAACAAGGTCGTTAATCTGTATCATGAGTGGCAGGACGGCGACTGGATGGCCAATCGCGACCGCAACTTTGAAAAGCCGATGAACATTTATGAAGTTCATCTGGGCGGTTTCCGCCACAACTGGGCTGACCAGTGGCTCAACTACGGCGAAATGAAGGACGTGCTGATCCCCTATGTTAAGGAAATGGGTTACACCCACATTGAACTTTTGCCGCTCAACGAGCACCCGCTGGACCAGAGCTGGGGTTACCAGCAGTTCGGCTACTTCTCCATAACCTCCCGCTACGGCAGTCCCAGACAGCTGATGGAATTCGTCGACGCCTGTCATAACGCCGGCATCGGCGTCATCATGGACATCGTCATCGTCCACTTCCTGAAGGACAGCTTCGGCCTGGGTAACTTCGACGGCACGCCGCTGTATGAATCCAGCGACCCCAATTATGCCGAAAGCCAGTGGGGCACCCACTACTTCGACTTCAGCAAGAACATCGTCAAGAGCTTCCTGTTAAGCAGCGCCGGCCTGTGGCTGGACAAGTACCACATGGACGGCCTGCGCGTTGACGCCGTCAGCAACCTCATATACTTCCATGGCGACAAGACCAAGGGAGAAAACCGGGAAGCCATCAGCTTCATCAAGCGCATGAACTACCATCTCCACCAGAACTTCCCGTCGGCCATGACCATTGCCGAGGACTCCTCCGACTACCCGAAGGTGACCGGCGATCCCTCCGACGGTCTGGGTTTCGATTACAAGTGGGACCTGGGCTGGATGAACGATACCCTGAAGTACTACAAGGAAGACCCGGAGTACCGCCATTACGATCACAACCTGATCAACTTCTCGATGGCCTACTTCTTCTCCGAGCGCTTCATTCTGCCGTTCTCCCACGATGAGGTCGTTCACTCCAAGGGCACCATCATCGACAAGATGTGGGGCAGCTATGAAGACAAGTTCCGTCAGTGCCGCAACCTGATGGTCTACATGTATACTCATCCGGGCAAGAAGCTGAACTTCATGGGCAATGAGATCGCCAGCTTCCGCGAGTTCGACGAGATGAAGGAACTGGACTGGTTCCTGCTCAAGTACCCGCTGCACGACAGCTTCAAGCGTCTGATCCGCGACCTCAACATGGTCTACCGCCACAACGAGGCCTTCTGGAAGTACGACTACAGCTGGAAGGGCTTCAAGTGGATCGACGCCGACAACGCGGCAGCGCGGGTATACAGCTACATCCGCTACGATGATGAGAAGTGCTACATCGTACTGCTGAACATGTCGCCCAATTCCTGGGAGCAGTTCCGGGTCGGCGTACCGACCTACGGTTACTTCACTGAGGTCATCAACTCGGAGAAGGACATCTACGGCGGCTGCAACATGTGCAACTTCCACAAGGTGCAGGCGAGAAAAGGCGAGTGCAACGGCTTCAAATATCATCTCGACGTACGGGTAGCCCCGTATGCCGGCATCATACTGGAAGCGAAAATGAGATAGAGGATTATTATATGTTTGAAAACAAGGACAGTTTTAAGGAAGAATTCTGCCAGCGCGTCATTCAGACGTACGGCCGGGCAGTGAATAAGGTTGACCGCTCAGACCAGTTTCTGGTTCTGGCCCAGATGGTCAGAGAATACGCCAACTTCAGCTGGATGAAGAGCAAGGAAGAAGTCGCCAGTGACGAAGACAAGCAGCTCTTCTATTTCTCCATGGAATTTCTGATCGGCCGCTTACTGACCAACAACATGATGAACCTGGGCATCTACAGCATCATCAAGGAAGGCCTGGCCGACCTGGACATTGACCTGGGCGTGATCGAAAACGTCGAAAAGGACGCCGGTCTGGGCAACGGCGGCTTAGGCCGTCTGGCGGCCTGTTTCCTGGATTCCCTGGCTACCCTGGGCTTACCGGGCCACGGCAACTCCATCCGCTACGAATACGGTCTTTTCGAACAGAAGATCGTCGATTGCAAGCAGGTCGAAGTACCGGACATCTGGCTGAAATACGGCAACCCCTGGGAGGTCCGCAAGACCAAGCACGCCGTTGACGTCCGTTTCTACGGCAAGGTTGAGACCTTCTGGAATACCGACGGCAACATGGACGTCAAGCATGTCGACGCCGAAGTCGTCAAGGCCGTACCCTATGACGTACCGGTAGTTGGCAAGGGCAATGTCTGCGTCAACAATCTGCGCTTATGGAAACCCGAGGCTTCCGACAAGGCGCCGGCCGGCAAGGACTTCATCGCCTACATCGAAGACGTCAACAAGATCTGTCAGAACGTCTACCCCGACGACTCCACTGAAGAAGGAAGAATCCTGCGCATCAAGCAGGAATACTTCTTCGTTTCCGCCGGCGTGCAGACCATCATGGCCGATCACTACGCCAAGTATCATACCTTTGACAACCTGCCCGACAAGGTCGTCATTCAGTTAAACGACACCCACCCGGTGCTGGTCATCCCTGAGATCATGCGCATCCTGATGGACGACTACCGCTACAGATGGGATGTCGCCTGGGACATCGTCTGCCGCACCGTGGCCTACACCAACCACACCATCATGCAGGAAGCCCTGGAGAAGTGGCCGGAAAAGCACATCGCCACCCTGCTGCCGCGCATTTATCTGATCATCAAGGAGATCAACAACCGCAAGAAGGCGGAAGTATACAACCGTACCCTGGATCCCGATCTGACCAACCGCGTCTCCATCATCAAGGATTCCCAGGTCCACATGGCCAACCTGGCCTGCCATACCGTCTTTTCCATTAACGGCGTCGCCCGCATCCATACCGAAATCATCAAGAACGACGTCATGAAGGACTTCTACTATCCCTACCCCGAGAAGTTCAACAGCAAGACCAACGGCATCACCCACCGCCGCTGGCTGTTATACTCCAACCCGCAGCTCACTCAGCTGCTGGTTGACAAGATCGGCCCTGGTTTTATCGATGATCCCCAGCAGCTGGAAAAGCTGATGGACTTCGTTGAGGATGACGATGCCATCAACCGCTTCATGGAAGTCAAGAGACAGCGCAAGCAGATTCTGGCTGACTACATCAAGAAGAAACTGGACATCGACATCGACATCAATTCCATCTTTGACGTTCAGGCCAAGAGACTGCACGCCTACAAGCGTCAGATGCTCAACTGCATGAACATCATCGCCCTGTATCAGCGCTTCAAGAAGGAACCGGGCTTCACGATCTACCCGCGCACCTTCATCTTCGCCGCCAAGGCCGCTCCTTCCTACGTCTATGCCAAGAACGTCATCGAGCTGATCAACCGCCTGGCTGCCGTCATCAACAATGACCCCGAGGTCTCCCGCTACATGAAGGTCGTCTTCATCCCCAACTACAACGTCTCGATCGCCGAGATCCTGATGAACGCGGCCGACATCTCCGAGCAGATCTCCACCGCCGGCAAGGAAGCCAGCGGCACCGGCAACATGAAGCTGATGATGAACGGCGCCATTACCCTGGGCACCCTGGACGGGGCCAATGTGGAGATTGCCGAACTGGTCGGTGACGACAACATCATCGTCTTCGGTCATAATGTCGACGAACTGCGTTCGCTGAAGTACAACGGCTATGACGCCATGGAACTCTACCGCAATAATGAAATCATCCACGATGTGCTTGATTCCCTGGTTGACGGCACCTGGCATGAGAATAAGGATGAGTTCAAGCCGATTTTCGACGAGATCCTCTACCGCAACGACGAATACTTCCTGCTGGCTGACTTCGAACAGTATTCCGAAGCCCAGCGGACCGTCTATCATCTCTACAAGGAACGCCGGCAGTTCTGCAGGATGTGCCTGATCAACATCGCCAAGAGCGGTTACTTCAGCTCCGACAGAACCATCAGCGACTACAACAGAGACATCTGGCATCTTAAGGAGATCAGGTAAGCCATGCGGCTTCTTGTCAATGCCTTTTTAGACGACTACAATCAGATAACCTGCACGATAGGCAGGGACTTTAACGAGGGCAAGGCGGAACGCTTTACCCTTTTACGTGGTGAAGACATCTGGCCGCTTCCCATCGAAAGCGTCAGGGAGAGCGAGCACCATGTCATCTACACCCTCAGCTGCCCCGACATCGAAATGGGCCAGAGCTACCAGGTCATGGGGCCTAACGGCTACACCGTGGAGCTGGTCTACCGCTTCATCGTCAAGAGCGAGCGCTTCAACAACGAGTATTACTATGACGGCGACGATCTGGGCTGCCGCCTTGAAGACGGCAATACCGTCTTCAGGCTCTGGGCGCCTACCAGCAGCGAGGTTACCCTGGTAATGGAAGGCCAGCATCATAAGATGGTCCGCCGGGACAGGGGCGTCTACAGCCAGTCCTTCAGGGGCGATCTTTCCGGCAAGAACTATCACTACCTGGTCTGCGTCAGCGGGGAAGTACTGATGGCCAATGACCCCTACGCCAGAGCCAGTCTGCCCGACAGCCGGGAAAGCGTGGTCATCTTCCCTCAGGCGCATAACCGCATTGAGGCGAAGAGAAGGGAACCGGTCATCTACGAAGTCTCCGTGCGCGACTATACCGAAGAGGGGACCTTCGCTTGCTTCAGTGAGCATCTTGATTATCTTAAGGATCTTGGGGTTTCCCACATTCAGCTTCTGCCGGTCAATGACTTCGGCAGCGTCAACGAACTTCATAAGGAGTTAAGCTACAACTGGGGCTATGACCCCGTCAACTATCAGGTACTGGAAGGCAGCTACAGCAGCGATGTCAGCGATCCGGCGGCCGCCGTCGAGGATTTCACCCGGCTGGTCAGAAAAGCCCATGAGAAGGGCCTGAAGATCAACCTGGACGTCGTCTTCAACCACGTCTACGCGGTATCCCGCAGTCCCTTCCACCGCACCGTTCCCTATTACTGGTTCCGCTATCAGGACGCCCGGCTGGCAGCCGGCACCTTCTGCGGCAACGAGGTCGACACCGAAATGGCGATGGTGCGCAAGTACATCATCGACACCTGCCTCTACTACGTCCGGCAGTTCGATGTCGACGGCTTCCGCTTTGACCTGATGGGCTTCATCGACGTGGAGACCATGAAGCAGCTGCGGGAAAAGCTGACGGAGATCAAGCCCGGCATCATGATGTACGGCGAAGGCTGGAACATGAATACCGCCATCCGCAGCAAGGAAGCCTGCATGGATAACTACCGGCTCTTTGAAGGCGTCGGTTTCTTCAACGACTTCTACCGCGACGTCCTCAAGGGCTCGACCTTTGACGATGAGGCCCGGGGCTACGGCAGCGGCGAGATTCAGCTGGCCGATCAGATGATCAAGGCCATCAGGGGCGACCGCTTTGAGGAGCGCAGGCGCTCCGTCAACTACGTGGAATGCCACGACAACCTGACCCTTTACGACAAGCTGGTCAAGTGCTGCCCGGACGACAGCGAATACGAACGGACGGAAAGGCAGAAGCTGATCACCACCGTCGTGCTGCTTTCCCAGGGCATCAGCCTGATCCACGGCGGTCAGGAGTTCTGCATGAGCAAGAACGGCCTCCACAACAACTACAACACCGGTGATGAGATCAATAAGCTCACCGAAGAAAGAAAGCAGAAGCATCAGGAAGTCATCGACTACGTCCGCGACGTCATCGCCCTGAAGAATGAAAAGGGGATCGGTGAAAACCGCCGGGTCTCCTTCATCAATGACGAAGGCGTCATCCTCTACAGCGTTGATGACCTGTTGGTCATCATCAACCCCTCAGCTCAGAGTCAGCTGTACACCTTTGCCCGCCGCAAGCGGCTGTTGCTGGACCGCAAGGGCAAATGCGATCCGGTAGTTTCCGCTTCCTGGACCGTGGAACCGCTGTCCGTGATGGTGTTAGAAAGCGTACAGGATGATCAATAAGACCTGGGATGAGTTCCTGAACAATGAGTTTCAGCAGCCTTACTTCAGGCAGCTGTCGCAGTTTCTGAAGAAGGAATACGAAGAGAAGACCGTTTATCCGCCCAAGCAGGAAGTCTTTTCTTCGTTTTACTATACCGACCTCGACAAGGTGAAGGTCGTCATCCTGGGCCAGGACCCCTACCATGAACCGGGACAGGCCTGCGGTCTGTGCTTCGCCGTCAAGCCGGGCATCGAACTGCCGCCTTCACTCATCAACATCTACAAGGAAATCGAAGAGGAAATGAACGTTACCATGAACTACCGCAACGGCTATCTGGTCACCTGGGCCAAGCAGGGGGTGCTGTTACTGAATACCGTGCTCACCGTCCAGGCCCACCAGGCCAATTCCCACAAGGACAAGGGCTGGGAGATCTTCACCGATCACGTCATCGAAAAGCTCAACAGCCTGGATCAGCCGATCGTCTTCCTGTTATGGGGAGCCAATGCCCGAAGCAAGCAGGCTCTTCTCAACAACCCCAATCACCTGATCCTGACTTCCGCCCACCCTTCACCCCTGAGCGTCTACCGCGGCTTCTTCGGCTGCGGCCACTTCAGAGCGGCCAATGACTTTCTGAAAGCGCACGGCTGCGAGCCGGTTGACTGGAGGATGTGAGATGTTTTCCGGCGTCAATGAAGCGATGCAGTGGGTGATGAGCCGGCGCAAGAGCAGTTATGGAAATTCCCGCTTCCGGGAATATCTGGAATATCTGGGCAACCCCCAGCTGAAGCTGAAGTGCCTGCACGTGGCCGGGACCAACGGCAAGGGCTCGACCGCCAATTACCTGCGTTCGATCCTGCAGAAAGCCGGCTATAAGACCGGCAGCTTTACTTCACCGCATCTGATGAGCCATCTGGACCGCATCCGGATCAACGATGAAAACATTAAGGACGGCTATTTCCTGAAGGCCGTCAATGATCATCAGCAGGACTGGGAAGCTTACGGCCTGAGCATGTTTGAGATCGACACCGTCATCTCCTTTCTGTACTTTCTCGATGAGAAGGTCGACTGGGCGGTCTATGAAGTAGGCCTGGGAGGAAGGCTTGATCCCACTAACGTCATTAAGCCCCTGGGAGCCGTGATCACCAACATCGAAATGGACCACATGGAACTGCTGGGCGACACGATCGAGGAGATTGCCCGGGAGAAGGCCGGAATCATCAAGGAAGGCCTGCCGGTGGTGACCTTTGAGAAAAAGCCGGAAGCTCTGCGGGTCTTCAGGGAAGTCTGCCGGCAGCAGGGAGCCAGGCTCATCAGAACCAGAGAAGCGGAAAATGTGGTCATCAGCAATCACATTGAATACGACTATCAGTCCTACCACGTCACTCTGCCGACGACGGCGGAGTATCAGATCCTCAATTCTTCGGCGGCCATCGCCCTGATGAGGCGTCTTAGAAGAAAGGGTCTGGTAAAGCTGACTAAACGGGATATCCTGGAAGGTCTGCAGACCAACTGGGCCGGCCGCTATGAGACCGTCAGGGAAAACCCGAAGGTCATCCTGGACGGCGCCCACAATGAAAACGGCATCGACGCCCTCTGCCATTCGCTTCAGGCCATGAAGGAAGACAGGGTCATCGTCTTCTCCGCCCTGAAGGACAAGGAGTACGGCCGGATGCTGGAGAAACTGCGGGATCAGGGCGAACTGATCATCACCCAGTTTGAAAACAGCCGGGCTCAGTCGGCCCAAAAGCTGGCCGAGGGTCTGGAAGATGTTACAGTCATCGAAGACTGGAAAGAGGCCGTTGACACGGCGCTTAAGAGAGGCAAAACGGTGATCATCACCGGTTCGCTGTATTTCATCTCCCTGGTGAGGGAAAGATTCGTAAGGGAAAAGGGACAGTGATTTCTGTCATCATGAATAGGCAAGAGGAGGAATAACTAATGAGCAAGGAAATGAAGATGATGGTTGCCGTCATCGTACTGACGATGGTCATCCAGGCAGGCCTGATCTACCTGCAGAGGCATCTGATCAACAAACTGACCACGGCTCTGCTTAAGGGCGACTATGACGGGTTTGACCGGCTGATCGACAAGTGGTACGTCATGTACGTCATCGCCCCCTTCAACGTCGACTACCTGAAGCTCAACCGCTACAGCCTGGAAGGCGACCGCGAGAAGATCACGGCGTGCTACGACGGTTTCAATAACAAGCGGCTGAACTACGCCCAGGCAAAGCAGGTCTATCTGGAGGCCTTTGACTATTTCCTGGGTCAGAAGGACCGGGAACGCTGCCTCTTCTACAGGGAGAAGATCAACGCTCTCTCCAGCAAGAAGGAAGACCTGAGTTCCATCAAGCAGCTGGTCAACGACAGCTACGACATCTACATTGACAATAAGAGCGACATGCTGGAGCGTCTGCTTGAGCAGAACGAAAAGCTGCCGGAAAGCCACCGCGGATCCAACGAGGCGCTGATCGCCAGGATCTACGAAAACAAGGGCAGTAAGAAGAAGGCTGAGGAATACCGCAAGCTTTCCGAAGAGCATCTGAAGATGCTGCTGAGGGAGCGGAAAAAGAAATCCTGAACAGATAAGAGCACAATGAAAAAAGGTCTGTCGTAATGGGCAGACCTTTTATGTGCCGTGATGTCAGTAGATCGTCGCGATCTCTCCGGTTATCCCGTAGGTTTCCCGGAAATCCTGCAGGTCTTTGTCATTTCTGATCAGCATGATCTCCTGAAATGACCTGGTGCTCAGACTCTGAAAGCCGGCGACCTTCTCGCCGGTGCAGATGCTGCAGCGGATGACCGGGCGCACCTGCCCGGAGTCGTAGGTCTTCCGGTCTTTCTTCTTAGCGAAAAGCATGGCTTACGCTCCGGTCTCTTCCAGGATGATGTCGGCGATCTCGGTCTTGTGGACGATGTAGGAACCGTGGCCGGCCTTGGGAATGATGCGCAGCCTGGCGTTGGGAATGCTGGCGGCGATCAGTTCGGTCTCATGCTGCTTGATCACGTCCTTTTCTCCGGCCATGATGGTAGTGGGCACCTTGATCTGGGCCAGGGTGTCAGTGGAGATGTTGGGTTCCTTCAGGAGCATTTTCAGCTTGCTTTCTCTGGTAAAGAAGTAAAGCACCTTGACCAGAGCCTTCAGGGAGAGCTTAACGCCTTCGGGAGTGATGTTGGCGCCGCTGGTGATCAGCCTGGTGATGCGCTCGGTCTTCCCAACAGAGAGCAGGCCGATGATGCCGCCGTCGGAGAAACCGTAGAAGACGACGTCCTTGAGATCAAGAGCGTCCAGGAAAGCGACGATGTCGTCAGCCATGTCGTCATAGTGCAGCTCGGGGACCTTGGTGCTCTGGCCGTGGTCGCGGGAGTCCAGCAGGTAGACCTGGAAATGGTCCTTCAGTACTTCGCTGGCTTCTTCGAAAATGGTGTGGTCTTCGCTGTTGCCGTGAATCATGATCAGCGGTCTGCCCGACCCCTTGGTTTCATAAAAGAGCTGTACGTTGTTTACGTCGATGAACATGTCATGATACCTCCGTTAAAAATGTTATTACCATTATACAGGAAAGCGGAAGGGAAATGTTATAATCAGATCAAGAGAAAAGGATGTGATCGATAATGGAATTCAGGTGGATCAACGGATTTGAGATAAAGGTCGAAATTCAGAATGGAAACGAAGTGTGCATCGCTGCCAACCAGGAAGGCCTGCTTTCCCTGGCCAGCCATCTGATCACTCTGGCTCAGAAGCAGCCGGGCGATCACTTTCATCTGGATCAGTACAACTGTCTGGAAGAAGGCTCGGCTGAACTGATCGTCTGCCGGACAGGGTCATAAGAAAACCGCGTTCCGGAACGCGGTCTCAGGTATGCTTGTTATAAACGGCGGAAGAGTTCTCTGGGCTCAATGCCGTTTTTCTTTGCCATCCGCTTCCAGCCGCTGTTGGCAATGGCCATGTATAGCCACTTGGGGAAGCCGGTAGTCTCAGCGTAGATGTCTTCGACGCTTTCCTTATTGTTGACGGCTTCGGCCAGCCGTTTCATTCCCTGACCGATTTCGGCCAGCGGCCAGCTGGTAAGTTTTTCGACTGCCATCAGTCCCCCGACCAGTTCGCCGGCTCCGACGCCCAGGGCGCCGCCGTATTCAAAGCCCATCTCCTGACTCCACTGCCGGATGGCGGTCAGCAGGTTGATCAGCTGCCGGCTTTCGTATAAGCCCATGTTGGCCAGGGCGTAGACGCGCTTGGCCGGTCCTTCGTACTGCTTCTGCACCCTTTCCATCATCTTGATCATCAGGGAAGGAAGGCCGTCGACATAGAGAGGCTCGCACATCACCAGCGTGGAGGCTTCCCTGATGATGTCCATCAGTTCTTCGGGCTTGCTGCGGTAAAGCGCCAGATTGACGATCTGCGCTTCGCCGTTCAGCTTACCGGTCAGTTCTTTCGCCAGCCTGGCGGTGTTGCCATCCTTATGGCGCAGGCTGGCGTTAATCAGCACTGTCTTTTCGCTTTCGTATTCTCCCTGCCGGGTCTTGTTCTCAATCTTCTCTTCACACTGGCGGAAGATGACTTCTTTGACATGAGTTCGCATGTTGGTGCAGACCGCCTGAACGTATCTTTCGGCGCATCTCTTCTGTTCGTCAGTCAGATCATGACCGTAGAAGATGAAGGTAATGGCCTTGTCTTCGTCGTAGCGCTTCTGATGGTGCGTTTCACCGTTGACCAGTTCAAAGTGCGGCAGCACATAGCCCAGGCAGCGGTCAATGACGCTCTTGACACTGCCGGAGAAACCGCCGTAGGTGTAGCGGCTGATGATCACGATCTCTTCGGCGTGATGCAGCAGATAGCCCATGTTGTCAAAGCCGTCTTTGATGACGCACTGACCGGGCGTCTTGTTCCAGCAGTTAAAACAGCCGGTGCACGGTCTGGTGTTTTCGTCACCCCGGACGATTTGCCAGCCTTCATATTGACCGGCGATCTTCTGCCACTGTCTGTCGTCAAGATCATGGATTATCAGGTTCATGAGGCTTACCTCCATTCCTTCTTCAATTCTAACAGATAAGAGCAGGAATGATGCTATGATAAGAATGAGAAAGCGGACAGATCAGGACAATAACTGACAGGAACAGCATAAGCTGAGCGGATAGAATAAAGCTGTCAGAGAAAGGAAAGCAGAAAATGGAATGGTTAAGCTGCGTACGCAGGTCGATCAGGTTCATGGAAGAACACCTGCAGGATGACATCAGTGTACAGGATGTCGCCCGGCAGGTCAGTGTTTCGCCGTTTTTCCTGCAGCGGGGATTCTCGTTGATGACCGGCTATGGGCTGGGTGAATACCTGCGTAACCGCCGGCTGTATGAGGCGGCCAGAAGACTGCGGGAAGGCGATGAGAAAATCATCGATCTGGCTCTGGATTACGGGTATGACACCCCGGAGAGCTTTACCAAGGCCTTTACCCGTTTTCACGGCTGTACCCCTTCCCAGCTCAGAAGCGGCCAGGGAACCGTCCGCGTCTTTCTTCCTCTGAATATCAGCGTTCAGCTGCAGGGAGGCAGTGAAATGAAATGTAAGATCGTGCCGATGTTTCCTTTTAAGCTCATCGGCTTCCAGAGAGAATTCCGCAATGAGGATTCTTACCAGCAGATCCCGAAGTACTGGGATGAGATCTGCGAGAAGTATGCTTATAATGTCTATGCGGGCAATGAGCCTGCCAACCCTTATGAAAAGGCTCTGGTGGACAACTGCATCGGCGAGTACGGCGTCTGCATCGATGACCTCGGTGACGACCGGTTCCGTTATCTGATCGCCGGGAAATACGCCGGCGGGGAGGTTCCGGAGGGAATGGTCCTCTATGAATTCCCCCGGGGCGAGTGGGCAGTCTTCGACTGCATCGGCCCGCTTCCCGAAGCGCTGCAGAGCGTCAACACCAGGATCTATACGGAATGGCTGCCGGGCAACGATGAGTATGAACTCTGCGGCAATGCCAGCGTGGAATGGTATGACTGCATTAACGGCGAAAAGACGGATCCGGATTACCACAGCGCCATCTGGATCCCGGTCAGAAGAAAGAAATAAGGAATAATGAATCAGCGGATCGAAGAACTGAAGAGAGAAATGGAACAAGCCGGGAAAGACGGTGGAGACTGGCGGAGCGCATATGAACTGCTTATGAAGGAAGTTTACGGCCAGCCGGCACTTTACTTTGCCCTGTCCCGCAATGAGTATGACCCCGTTACTGCCACCAGTAAGCCCCTTGTCAGCACCAAGGACTTCAATGGCCAGCCGTCTCTCTATGTCTTTAGCGACGGCGATCTGGCATTTAACTGGATGAACCATTACCGCCACGTTACCGATGACGGTCACGGGTTGATCGGCATGGTCGAAAATGCCGGTTACGGTCTGTACGGCGTCTTTACGATGGCGGCGCATCTGGGGGTCCAGATGATCATGCTGGATGAAGGCGGCGATTATGTCGGTATCAGTCTGAAAGACTTCCTGAAGGCCAATGAAACCGATCCGCGGGACATGACGGTCATGCTCAGTCAGGAAGAACTTGAGCGTCTGAAACAGGGCGGTCAGCCGGATGTCGGCTTTACCCGGATCAGGGCCATGAAACTGAAGCTATAACGAGAGATTTTTCACGGCAGAATAATAGACACTTTAGACTAGATATGTTCAAAAAAACAAATTGATTGATCAATCAGTTTGTTTTTTCTTTCATGTAAGCGCTACCTGTACTATAATATTATTGCCTCAGTGTCGGCAAACTCTTTTTGCCGTGCGCTGGCATGTTTTCGGGAGTAGAAGAATTATGAAAAAAGCAGTTGGAAAAATCACAAAACTAATCATGGCCGTTTTACTGTCACTGGGCTGTCTGAGCCTGAGTTTTCTGGACAGCGTAAAGACCGTAAAGGCCGATAACATCATTGTTGAAATCAACAGTTTCGTCGCCGAACCGCAGTCCGGCGGACGCTGGAACGGAAACGACTATGTCTGGACCGCTGACACCAGCAGTGCCGGACACACGTTCTCCTTCCGGCTCAACTTCAGCCTTTCCGGCACCTACGATTTTGAACCGGAAACCGTCATCATCACCGTACCCAAGAGCATATTGCGGGATAAGGACGGCCAGCCGGCTGACACCTATGATCTGTCAGTGCCGCATGAAAGCGAAACGAATCTCCCTGATTCCGTTCTTTTCACCTACCATGAAGAGGGCGATAAAATCATCATTACCAACTGCGTTACCGTCCCGCTGGGCCATGCCGGCTACATCGATGTCGGCTACACGACTACCAAGCGGACCTTCTACTACCCCGACTATGGCATGCCCGAATCCGAACACATAAACGCCAAGGGTGCCTCCGAGCCCTTCAAGGCAACCATCAACGCCTCCCTGGGTGATGTCAGCGACAGCGCTGAGAGTGATCCAACCCCTGTTTACATCAACACTTCTGCGGTTCTTGACAAGACCGAAAAGAGACTTCCGGAACGCTACACGACCTGGCAGTCCTCCTGGGGCGAAGAGCCGGCTGATGCCTACGATTACTACTACATCGTCTGGGAAATCAGAAGCTTCATTACCAACCCGACCCAGATGTACGACTTCACGCTGGTCGATAACTTCAACGAAACCGATGCCGAAGTGGTCGGCTACTGCCTGGCCAACTCCGGTTCCCAGGAATTCACATCCCAGAACACCGAATATAACTGCACGGAATCCTATGAGTACGGCCGTTATGACTACGTTCTGACCAGATACAAGAGAAGCACCTACGACGCCATCATCGAAGCTCATGACGATGAGCTGACGACGCCGGGCTACTCCCTGACCAACAAGATCACTGCCACGGTCGATCCGGTCGACCAGGTTGACGGCGATACGGTCAAGACATCCACCAAGACCTTTGCCTATGAGCAGCCGGTTTTCGAACACCCGACCGGTTCCTTCTACATGTGGAAATGGGGCCTGGACTACCGCGGCATCCGCCAGGAAGACTCTGACGACATCCGCAGCTTCGCTCTCGGTCTGCTCCATGATCCGCTGGATCAGGGCGGTGAAGAGTCGATGGGCGACCTGAAATTCTATACTTATGTTCATGGCTATCCCTATCCCTGGACCCTGGGCGACGCCAATGGCGACGGCAAGATCGACGGCGCTGACGCCAACATGCCGGAAGCCTACGGCATGATCCCGGTTGACTGGGAACTGACCGACAACAAGTTCTCGGTTGGAACCATAGCTGAAGAATCCAGCACTGACCTGCAGGTCATGAGCGCTGAAGACTATGAACTGGAGAGCCTGAAACTGGACTTCCGCATCATCGACGCCGAATACGACGCAGAACACGGCCTGTATAAGGAAAAGGACTTTGACGGTGACAAGGACTCCGTCGTCGTAGTCGTCTATGCCGAACTAAACAACTCCGGTGAGTACATTCCCATCGGCACCTGGAAGCCGCTGCTTTCGGAATTCTCTTCCAGCGCCGCAGATCTGATTGACGTATTTGTCGGCAGCACGATTTACTTCAAGGAAGGCACCAATGTCACCGGCTATAAGCTGACCAACACCAACGCCTTCTACTACACCCGTCTTGGCGCCTATCCTTCCATCAAGCTGAAGCGTTCATCACTGGTCACCCAGTTTGTGGAGAAGGCCTATGACGAAGGTACCCGCAAGATCGTCGTCCGCAACGACGCTTCTTCCGCTGTCTATGATCACATCAGGAAGGTAAAGGCTCCGACCGCCTCCAACCCGAATTACTATTACTACGAATACCTTGACGAGCCGCAGGAACTGATCACCTTTGACAGATACGGCCTCGACTATGCCGTCGGCATCGTCAGAGACGGTCATCTGGAAAAGAACCTGACCTCCTACAGCAACGACAAGATCAACCGCCTCTTCAGCGTTGAATGGCGCATCATTGCCTATGAAGACTTCATGGACATCGACAATCGCCGTAAGCCGGTCACTCAGAACAGCGGCGTCTTCTACGACCTGCTGCCGGTAGCGGCCAGCTACAAGGACGGCTCCGTGGAAGCCTATGTTGACGGTGAGCAGATCAACGAAGGCTCCTTCGAAGTCGAAACGGTTACCAACTACAACAACACCGGCCGGACGCTGCTGATCGTAAGATTCAACGTTCCGGGCGACAAGTACATGTTCTACTACACCAGCTTGTTCAGCTGGGACGACGTTACCGACGTGCTCAAGGATGACAACACGGTCATCAACACCGTAGCCTATGAGACCGGCAACGAAAACATCGGTGACGGCCGTCCCGATGACGGCGGCGAGGTCACCTACAGCGATCTGATGAACGACCTGGATCCCGACACCAATGCCGACAAGTTCCTCTACACCGAGTGCAAGCAGGACCTCACCATTCTGACCACCGGCTCGCTGGGCCTCTACAAGAAGGTCAAGTCGGAAAAGGACGACGATTACAGCTACGAGACCACCGTCAACTCCGACAGCGATTACTCCTACAAGATCAGATTCGCGACCGACTCGGAAACCAGGCTGACCCAGTTGGTCATCTATGACTTCCTGGAAGCCTACAAGACCAAGGAAGGCGCGACTTCCGACTGGAGAGGCACGCTGCTTTACATCGACACCAGCACCATGGTAAATGAAGGCGCTAACCCGACCATTTACTATTCCGAGCAGGATCCCACCGGTGTCAGCATCGATGACGTCAGCGACGTTCATTCCAGCTTCTGGGTTGCCGCTGAAGGCTATGGTGATGATCTTTCCCGCGTAACCGCCTTTGCGATCGATCTGGGTGACTTCATTCTGGACAAGGGCCAGTCGATCTCCTGCACGGTCTACATGCATGCACCGGCGACCATCGACAGCACGCTGGTCACCCCCAATGCCTACAACAACGTCTACCTGCATAAGGCCTATGTCAGCGACGGCGGCGAAGCCTTTGATCCGGAGATCATCAACCAGGACTTCACAATCATCAGCTACCGCATGGTCGGCGATCTGAAGATCAGGAAACTGGACAGCTCCGACCACGAAACGCCGATTCAGGGCTGCACCTTCTATCTGCAGGGTGAATCCTTCTACGGAACGGAAGTCAGCATCAAGGTCGACACCAACTCCGACGGCATCATAAACTTCAAGGATCTGGAAAGAGGAAGCTACATCCTGCAGGAGATCATCTCCGTTGATGACTATCAGATCAACACCCACACCTGGCATGTTGAAATCGACGAAAACGGCGTGACCTGGGTCGACGGTGTCAGAGTTGATGAGATCTATTACCTGATTGAAGATGATCCGCGTGTTCACGGCGATCTGCTGTTCTACAAGAGAGGCGTCACCGACTTCTACAGCACCGAACCGATGATTGACGGCGTCGTCTTCAAGATCGAAGGCGAATCCGCCTACGGCAACAACATTGAACTTACCGCCACTTCCCGTAACGGCGTGGTGGAATTCCATAACATCGAAATGGGCACTAACTATACCCTGAAGGAAATCAGCGCTCCTGATGACTGGCAGGTTTCCGATGAAGTCTGGTACGTGACCATCGACGAGACTGGCCGTGCCAGCATTTCCGGAGCGGACAGCTCCAGCGGCGTGTTCACCATCTACGATGAGCCCTACCATAAGCTGACCTTCAAGAAACTCGATGAAGTCAATCCGAGCCGGACCCTGGAAGGCGCGGTCTTCTCACTGACCGGTCCCTTCGACGAGGGTGTGCAGACGCAGGTCGACCTGACGGCAACTTCTGACGAGTTCGGAACCGTGGAGTTCACCCATCTGGAGGCCGGCACCTACATTCTGCAGGAAATCACTCCTCCGGAACACTACGAACTCGATGAGACCAGACACGTCATCGTCATTCACGAAGACGGTACGATCGAAGGTCTGGAAGACTACGCTCCCTATGTTCCTGAGGGACAGCAGAGCGATTACGTAGGCTACTATGCCCTGACCAACAAGCGTCTCTATGAGGGCGTGCTGACCATTACCAAGGTCTGGGATGACAACGGCGATGAGGACAACCGGCCGATTCCGGTCATTCACATCTCGACCGAAGACCCGGTTGAAGACCTTCCCATAGCCACCATTGACCGGAATAAATGGGCCGAGGAGTTATTGCCGTTCTATAACGGCATGCTCACCGAGGCGACCGCTTTCGTGCACGATGACACCGGCAAGACCCTGGAACAGATTCAGGCCATTTCCGGTTCAGTGAAAATCGACGATGACACCACCACCTGCAGCATCTACGCCTGGAAGGAAGGAGACACCGTCTATTGGTGGAGCGACGCGGAAATCGTCTATCTGGCACCCGACAGTTCCTACATGTTCTATCAGGCAGCGGATCTGGAAGCCCTTGACCTGAGCGATTTCAAGACCTCCAAGACCACGAACATGATGGGCATGTTCTGGGGCTGTACCGCGCTGGTAAGCGTTGATGTCAGCAGCTTTGACACCAGAAAGGTCACCGACATGTCACACATGTTTGATGACTGCACAAGTCTGGCAAGCCTCGATCTCAGCAATTTCAACACCTTCAATGTCACCAAGATGGTTGAGATGTTTGAAAACTGCAAGAGCATGACTGACATTGACGTCACCAGTTTTGACACCCGCAAGGTCACAACAACGGAAAACATGTTCCACGACTGCGATTCGCTTACCACACTGGATGTGAGCAGCTTCAATTTCCCGGTGGTAAAGACCACCGCATACATGTTCTTCTCCTTAGATAACGTCGAGAGCATAATCATCGGCAACTGGGGCGGACAGCAGAACGAAAACATGCGGACGATGTTCTGTGGCAACAGAAAACTGAAGTCTCTTGATCTCAGCAGTTTTAACACTTCAAATGTCACTCAAATGCAGTTCCTGTTCCAGATGGACTACGCCCTGGAAACTCTTAACATCAGCAGTTTTAATACTTCAAAGGTCACTAACTTTGGCTGTATGTTCCAATCATGCAAATCACTTCTGTCCTTGAATGTATCGCACTTCAACACTTCAAATGCTCAGGAAATGGGAAGCATGTTCAGCGGTTTGTCGATCAGTGAGCTGAATCTTACCGGATTTGATACGTCCAAAGTTACAAGCATGCGATACATGTTTAACCAAACGAGTAATCTGACGGAACTTGACCTGAGCAGTTTTAACACTTCAAAGGTAGAGAACATGTATGGAATGTTTGAAGACATGTACAAGCTTAAGACAATTTACGTCAGTGACCGCTGGAATACCAGTCGGGTCACTGAACATGAAAATATGTTCTGGCGGGACAGTCAGCTTGTTGGCGGAGCCGGAACGACCTATGCTCAGGTAGAAGTCTATGACAAGACGGTCGCCCATTGGCAAGTCGGCGGTCTGCTGACATATAAGGAATATGTTGCTCCCACTAACGGCAACGGTCTCAACGGCATTACCGTTGAAACGCCGGACACTGTTGAATCGTCAGTTTCCGCAAAGGAAGCCGGCAGAAACGACAGAGACCGCGACAGTGTGGATGTCTACATCTTCGAGTCCACCACCAACAGCACCATGTATGACGGTGATGATCCGGACAATGCCTATGACTGCTGGATCGATAACGGCGACGGCACCTGGACTTACCGGTTCCACATCTTTGATGAAGACGCTGAATACTACATCTGGGAATCCGAATGTACGGGTTACTGGTGGCTGGAAGATGAACTGAACGCCATCATTCTGGAGTACCTGCAGGGCATGCAGGACGCCAACGTCACCATCGTCAACCACAAGGACAACAGCGAAGACGGCAAGCTGATCATCTACAAGCAGCTGGAAGGCGACTACACCGACGAAGATCTGGGAAAAGAATTCACCTTCACCGTAACAGTCGCCGGAATTGAAGACGGCACCTATGGTGATATGGAGTTCAGCGGCGGAACGGCCACCGTGACCATCAAGGCCAACGAATCCGTATCAGCTGAAGGCCTGCCGCTTGGATCGGCCTACAGTGTCGTGGAAATTGGTGATCCGCTGTTTGCGGCCAGCTATGAGAACGCCGAAGGAACGATTGAGGACACTAACCTGATCAAAATCTATGTTACCAACCACAAGCAGGTCGGCTCACTGTCCATCACCAAGGTCGTTCAGGATGACGAGCAGTGCGAAGACACCTTCACCTTCACCGTTACCTTAACCGGCGATTTGATTGAAGGCACGCAGGTCTTCGGCGACTACGCCTTCACGGACGGCGTTGCCACTATCAACGTCAAGGCCGGCGAGACGGTAACCATTCCGGGCATCCCGACCGGCACCGAATACACCGTGACCGAGGTGGAACGCGACGGATATGAGCATCTGGAAAACCTCGATGTCAATGTCAGCGGCGTCATCGTCACTGATGAGACCATTGCGGTATCCTTCACCAACAAGCCGGTCGACGAGATCTTCGGCAAGTTCACGCTGGTCAAGAAGGTCGTCGGCAGACAGACCGATGAGAAGTTCAGCTTCCAGATCGTTCTGGAAGGTCTGAAGCCCAATACGGAATACACCTTCAACGGTGAGACCTATACTTCCAACGGCACCGGAAACCTGGTGATTGACCTTGAACTGGGCGATGGCGACAGCGTTGTCTTTGACAATCTGCCGATTGGAACCAAGTACACCATCACCGAAGCCGCCAGCGGCTACAAGGCCTCCTATGAGGTTACCGACAGTGCCGGACTTGACCTGATCGTCAGCCCCTCCGGCAGCAATACCACAACCAACAGTGAACTGGCCATCAGGACCGAGTCCGTTGATGAGGGTGAGGATGTCACCGTAACCTTCACCAATACCACCCAGCTCTACAAGATCTCCTTTGCCAAGTTTGACGACAAGGGTGACTTCCTGCCGGGAGCCGAGTTCCAGATCCTGGACGAAAACGGCACCGTGCTGTATGAATTCACCAGCCCGTCTGACGGCATGGTCCAGTATGAACTGGCCGCCGGTACCTACACCCTGCATGAAGTGAGCGCACCGGACGGCTACATCGCAGCTGATGACGTGGCCTTCACCATTGATGAGGAAGGCAGCATTACCGTCGAAGGCGGCAAGGTCAGCTTCATCGAAGTCGTCAACCCGCCAACCAACGTTCAGATCCTGAAGGTTGACGAAGACGGCAACCCGCTCGAAGGAGCGACCATGGCCGTTTACCTGGCAACCAGCGAAAGCGGAACGGAATACACCGGTGATCCGGTCTACAGTTACATTTCCAAGGCTTCTGCTGAAGACGTTACCGGCATCCTGTTACCGGGCACCAGATATGTGCTGGTTGAATTAAGAGCACCGGAAGGATATGAGGTTGCTGATCCGGTAGCCTTTACCACCGCTAATGACGATACTCTTATTCAGGTAACGATGACCGACGTCATGAAGACTTACGAGATCCCCTTCCTGAAGGTCGACAAGGACGGACAGCCCGTTGAAGGCGCACTGTTACAGATCAAGCAGGGCGATGAAGTCCTCTATGAATGGACAACCACCGCTGAGCCGAAGGTGTTTGAACTGAAGCCGGGCGATTACACCCTGCATGAAGAACAGGCACCTGAGGGCTACAAGACCGCCGAGGACATCGACTTTACCGTCGGCCTGGACGGCACGATAACCAAGGGCAACACCGTCATTGAACAGGTCGAAATGGTTGATATCCTGAAGGACTACACCGTTCCGGTCATCAAGGTCGACGAAGAAGGCAACCCGGTACCGGGTGCCGTGCTGGAGATCTATGTCTTCGGCGAAGACGAACCGCTGATGACCATCACCTCCGGAACCGAACCGGTCTACGTGACTCTTAACCCGGGCGATTACGTCCTGCACGAAGCGGAAGCTCCGGTAGGCTACGAACTGGCTGAAGACGTCTACTTCACCGTTGAGATGAACAGCGATGTCACCGTCGATGGCGAGGATGTCGTGTCCGTTAAGATGACCGACGTGCTGAAACACTACGAAGTACCTTTCCTGAAGGTCGATGACAAGGGCAAGCCGTTAGCCGGCGCCGTCTTACAGGTGTTAAGCGAAGACGGCGAGGTAGTTGCGGAATTCACCTCCGGAACCGAACCGACCGTCCTGCAGCTGACTCCGGGCAACTATTACCTGCACGAAGCAGCTACACCGGATGATGACGCTTACTTCCCGGCTGACGATGTTTACTTCACCGTCAACATGGACGGTACGATAAGCATCGATGACGACACCGTTGAGCTGGTCAGCATGACCGACGACGGCAAGTATAAGATGGTACTGTCCAAGAAGGTCGAAAACTATGACGAGACCGTGGAAGAGAAGTACTTCACCTTCACGATCGTGATCAACGGCAAGCCGGAAGCCGTCTACACCGTTGACCTGTCCAAGGCCAGCGCGAATGTGGAAGGCAATGGCAACCCGAGCGCGTTTGCGGCTGATGAAACCGGCAGAGCCGAGGTGACCGTCTACCTGTATGACGGTGAAAGCATCACCATCAACGGTCTGGCCAAGGGAGCTGAGTTCAACGTCACCGTAACCGAGGAAGGCGCCGAGACCTATGACACCACCAACAAGGACAACTTCACCGGCAAGACCAGAAAGTCAAAGACCTTCACGACGACTCTGGAAGACCTGGATGAAGAAGGACTGATCGTACAGTTCGTCAACGACCACGGCACACCGCCGACCGGCGAATACGGCAGCCTGAAGCTGTACGGCTTCTGCACCGTCTACGCGATGATCGCGATGATCCTGTACATGATGCTGTCAAGAAAGAGAGAAGAAGTTCAGTAAGAGCTTCAGAAACCCGCAAGGGCACATTGAAGAAACGAGGCTTACCGATGGGTAAGCCTTTTTCGTGCCTGCCGGCGTTTCCAGACTGTGATATTTAATTCCATGTTTAAGAGAAAAAACAGAAAAATATTTCCAATAATCCTTTTCTGTCAGCTTCAGAGGGCATATAATATAAGTAAGAAGGCGCCGATGGCGCAAACAGGAAAACTCAATAATGCCAACCGTATTCTGACATGATCAAACAAAGGAAACCTATCCTTCAGCCGCAAAGCGCTGAAGGAACTGAATAAAACACGGAGGATAATTTCTTATGCAGAAAAACGAGATCGTAAGTCACATTGCCAAGACCAGAGTCATGGCCGTCGTCCGTATCGATTCCCTGGAAAGAGGAATCGAGATCTGCGAAGGCTGCCTGGCCGGCGGCGTTGACGTCATGGAGATCAGCTATACCAGCGAAAACGCCGATGAATACATCAGACAGCTGAATCAGAAATATAAGGGAAGAATGCTGATAGGAGCCGGAACGGTACTGGACGGTCCGACTGCCCGCAATGCGATACTGGCCGGAGCGAAGTTCATCATCGCCCCCACCTTCAGCAAGGAGGTTGCCCTGATGTGCAACCGTTATCAGATCCCCTACGCTCCGGGCTGCACTTCCTACTCGGAAATGGTGGAAGCTCTGGAATACGGCGCTTCCTTCATCAAGTGCTTCCCGATCTCCAATTTCTACGGGCCGGATCTGGTGAAGATCGTCAAGACGCCGCTGCCCTTCATGCCTCTGATGATCTCCGGCGGCATTACCCTGGACAACGTCCGTAAGTGGCTGGATGACGGCGCTGACTGCCTGGCGGTCGGCGGCTTGCTGACCAAGGGCAGCAGGGAGGATATCGCTGCCAACGCCGCCAAGCTGATGGCGGAAGTAAATAAATAGAGGAAACCACCATGTCAAGAGAAGAAGTCATCCGCCAGCTGGAAAAGGAAAAACTCCTTCTGGTCACCCGGGGAATCTATGATGAGGAACTGCTGAAGCTCGCCGAGGCGATGCAGGCAGGCGGCATCAGGATCTTCGAAATTACCTACAACCAGAAGGATCCCGACACCCTGGAAACAACATCAAGGAACATGAAGATGCTGAAGGAACGCTTCGGTGACAGCCTGACGCTGGGAACCGGAACCGTTCTGACCGTTGAGCAGGTCAGAAACGCCAAAGAATGCGGAGCGCAGTTCATTGTCTCCCCGAGCTTTGACGAGGAAGTCGTCAGAGAAACGCTTAGGCTGGACATGATGGCCGTCCCCGGCTGCATGACTCCGACGGAAATCGTTCAGGCTGACAAGGCCGGCGCTGACTTCATCAAGCTGTTTCCGGCCGGCACCCTGGGTTTCAAGTACTGCAGAGACATCATGGCTCCTTTAAACCACGTCCGCTATCTGGCGACCGTGGGCATCAACGAAGAGACTTTCCGGCAGTATCTGGAGCTGGGCTTCGCGGCTGCCGGAGTGAGCTCGTATCTGGTCGATAAGAACCTGAGAAAGCAGGGCAACTGGGTGGAACTGACGGAAAGAGCGAAGCGGCTGGTCGCCATCGCTCAGGAATATACCGGATAATAAATAACCAAGAGGTAAAGACGGTGGAGAAGATAGTAATAACCCCCAGAGGGTTTGCCAATCAGGGAAAGGATCAGATCGAACATCTCAGAAGCCTGGGCTATGAGGTCGTTTTCAACGACACCGGCAAGTCCTACGGCCGGGAAGAATTCCTGCGGTTATGTCAGAACGCTGACGGCGTGATCGCCGGAGTCGAAAGGATCGACAAGGACTTCTTTGAAAGCTGCCCCAAGGTGAGGGCCGTCGTCAAGTTCGGCGTCGGCATGGACAACTTCGATCTGAATTACATGAAGGAAAACGGCATCTATGCCGGCCGCTGCCCGGGTTCCAATTCCCGTTCGGTAGCCGAGACCGCCGTAACCTTCATGCTGGCATCTTCCCGCGGCCTGGTCAATAACGTCAATGAGACCCGGCAAGGCAGCTGGAACAAGAACAGCATCATCGAATTCAGGGATAAGACGGTCGGCATCGTCGGCTTCGGCGCCATCGGCAGGGAAGTCGCCAGGATGTGCAACGGCTTAGGTATGAAGGTATTGGCCTGCGACGTTTTCCCCATCAGCGCAGAGACCGCAGAAGAATACAACATCAGGATCGCAAAACTGGATGACCTGCTGGCGAAAAGCGACTTTGTGACCGTGCATGTTCCTCTTAACGAGGAGACCGCCGGACTGATCTCGCTTGGAGAAATGAAACTGATGAAGAAGACCGCGGTACTGATCAACACCGCCCGGGGCGGCATCGTCAACGAGGACGATCTCTATTTCGCCCTGAGAAACGGGATGATCAGCAGCGCCTGGTTTGACGTCTTCAGCAGCGAACCGCCGAAAGCCGGCGAAAAGCTTCTGACGCTGGATAACTTCTTCCTTACCCCGCACATCGCTGCCCGCAGCGCTGAGGCGGAGAGAAATACGGTACTGATGGCAACCGCGGAGATCCTGAAAGGACTTGGGAAAGATGATTAAGGGTATCATACCCGCGCTGGTCACCGCCTTTGACCGGCAGGGTCAGATCGACATTGAAAAGGCGAAAAGATTAATTGACTATACGATCGACGGCGGAGTTTCCGGAATCTTCATTCTGGGAACTAACGGCGAATTCTATACCATTGAAGAAGGTGAGGGCGTAGAATACGCCCGTCAGGTCATTGAATACGTAGGCGAACGGGTGCCGGTGTATGTCGGACTGGGCTCCAACTCAACTGCCCAGACCATCAGATACGGTAAGAGAATGATCAGGGAAGCCGGAGCGAAATGCTTTACGGTAATAACGCCTTTCTTTCAGGCCTTAAGCCAGGCGGAACTGATCGGCTACTACCGGGACGTCGCCGACGCTCTGAAGACTCCGATCTTGATGTACAACATCCCGGCAAGGACCAACATCAACATTGACCCGGCTTCAGTTGGCATATTGGCTGATAATCCCTATATCGTCGGCATCAAGGACAGCAGCGGCAATCTGGATAACCTGAAAGGCTATCTGGAGCAGACCAGCGGCAAGGACTTCAAGGTGCTCTGCGGCAGCGACTCCAAGATCCTGACGGCGCTGCAGCTGGGAGCGGTGGGAGCCGTCGCCTCCACCAGCAATCTCATCCCCAGAACCATCTGCGGGATCTACGACAGTTTTATTGCCGGGGATCTGGAGAAAGCCCGGTATTATCAGGAAGACCTGGAGGTACTGCGGCTGACCATGAAACTGGCTGGGGTACCGGCCGTGTTGAAAAAAGCCTTAAACCTGATGGGAATTAACGTCGGCGACCCGAGGCTGCCGGTCAGAGCGGTCAGCGACGAGCAGGTCACAGAGAAGATCAGAGAAATGCTCAGACATTACGGTCTGACAGAGTAACGGGTTGGAAAATTGACAGTATTTTCGAAAACCCGTAGAATGAAATCAGTTCAAATCACTGTCATAAATCATCAGAAAAAGCCTCGCTTTTTCGCTTAGCATAAGCTTCAGCCATCAGCTGAAGACAAGGAGAATATCTTGCAGAAACTATCGTGCCTAGTAGAGATCGAACACCGCAAGGACCAGCTGACCAGCGCGGAAAAGAAGGTCGCCGAATTCATCTATGATAACCCGGAAGAAACGGTAAGAATGAACGTCGACGAACTGGCGGAAAAGTGTCAGGTCGCCAAGTCAGCCATTACCCGCTGCTGCAAGTCCCTGGGCTTTTCCGGCTACAAGGAACTAAGGATCTCGCTGGCCGGAGACATCAGCCGCAGCTTAAAGACCTACAGCTCAGCCATCAGCGCTGACGACAGCAGTCTTTCAGTCTCCGAAAAGGTCTTCTCGGCTCACATCAAGACGCTGCAGGATACTCTGAATCATCTGAATACGGCAGCCATGGACGGCATCGTTGAAGCCATTATCAAGGCCCGCAACATCTACATCTACGGCATCGGCTCCAGTGGGGTCATGGCCAAGGACCTCCAGCATAGGCTGTTTCAGGTAGGCTACCCGGCGATGTGCATCACCGACCCGGCGACCATGCGGGATTCGGCGATGAACATGACTTCTGAGGATCTGGCTTTTGCCTTCTGCGACTCAGGTCGCACCCAGCTGACCGTGGACGTCATGAATTTCGCTAAGGAAAAGGGAGCCGTCACTGCCTGTCTGACCAGCTACGCTGACAGTCCGATCTGCGAGCCCTGCGATTACGTGCTGGTAACAACCTGTAACGAATTCAAGTACCCGATCGAGTCGGTCACTTCCCGGGTCGCCCGGATCGCCGTCATCGACGCCCTGACGATCGCCCTGTCAATCAGAAACTACAGCCGCTCACTGGAAAAGATGAACACCACCGCCGAAAACGCCGGCATGCTGCGGGTACCCGCGGCCAGGAAATAGATTAAGGAGAAAAAGCTTATGAGTGTCAACATCAGGATCGAACATGCCTTGAAGAAATACGGCAATAACACGGTCATTCCTGACCTTTCCCTTAACATCAGACCGGGAGAGTTCTTTACCCTGCTGGGTCCCTCCGGCTGCGGCAAGACCACCCTGTTGAGGATGATCGCGGGCTTCAACACCATTGAAGGCGGCGAATTCTATTTCGGCGACAAGATGATCAACGACCTCAACCCGGCCAAGCGCAACATCGGCATGGTCTTCCAGAACTACGCCATCTTCCCGCATCTGACCGTCCGCAAGAACGTGGAATACGGCCTGAAGAACCGCAAGGTTCCCAAGGAGGAGATCAAGAAGAAAACCGATGAGATCATGAAGAAGATCCACATCGAGGAATACGCTGACCGGATGCCGGAAAGACTTTCCGGCGGCCAGCAGCAGCGTGTCGCCCTGGCCAGAGCCCTGGTCATTGAACCGGACGTCTTACTGATGGATGAACCGCTGTCCAACCTGGACGCCAAGCTGCGCGTGGAGATGCGCAACGTCATCAAGCAGATCCAGCGGGAAGTCGGCATTACCAACGTCTACGTCACCCATGACCAGGAAGAGGCCATGTCGGTATCCGACAGGATCGCGGTCATGCATGACGGCGTCATTCAGCACGTCGGCACCCCCAAGGACATCTATCAGCGTCCGGCCAACCTCTTTGTCGCCAGCTTCATCGGCCGCACCAACCTGGTCAACGGCAAGCTTACCGTCAAAAACGGCAAGTGCACCGTCAGCCTGCCGGACGGCTACAGGTTTGAAATGGACAACATCCTGGATGAAGAAAAGCATGATCAGGACGTCATCCTGGCCATCCGGCCGGAAGAACTGGTCATTAACGATAAGGAAGGCATCCACGCCAAGGTCGATGACTCCGTCTTTTTGGGCCTGAACACCCATTACTACGTCTTAAGTGACGATGTTCACTGCATCCATACCGAGGATAAGGACGACGACCGCTTCGAGCTGATCCAGGAATCGCTGATCGATGAGATCATTCCTAACGGCACGGATGTCCGCCTCAGGATCAAGAAGGAGAAGGTCAACGTCTTTACCGCTGACGGCTGTAAGAACATCGTCAGGGGCGTCAAGGACGACAGGATCTAGGAGGCGGCTCATGAAGCAGAAAAAACAACGCCGGGGATTTGAAATCTGGACTGTGTTTACCTGGGTGATCATCGCCCTGTTTCTGGTGTTCTTCATCTATCCGCTGGCCAACCTGCTGAGGCAGGCCTTCTTCGATGCCAACGGCTTCACGATGAAGAACTTCATCAAGTTCTTCTCCAAGGCCTACTACACCAATACCATCAAGAACAGCTTCAAGGTATCGACGCTGACGACCCTGTGCGCCCTTTTGATCGGCATACCTTATTCCTACTTCTATTCCTTCTACAACATCAAGGGACGCAAGCTGTTGATCATCATCAGCGTCATGTGCTGCATGTCCGCTCCCTTTGTCGGAGCCTACTCCTGGACGCTGTTACTGGGCCGCTCGGGCGTCATCACCCAGGCTCTGGCCAAGATCGGCATCAACATCCCGACCATCTACGGCATGGGCGGCATCATCCTGGTTCAGGTCAGCAAGTTCTACCCGCTGGTACTGATTTACATGAACGGCGCTTTCCGCAACATTGACAGCTCACTGATGGAAGCCAGCGAGAATCTGGGCTGTACGGGTCTGAAGCGCTTCTTCACCATCGTGCTGCAGCTTTCCATGCCCACCGTGCTGGCGGCGGCACTGCTGGTATTCATGCGGGCGTTCGCCGACTTCGGCACCCCGATGCTGATCGGCGAAGGCTTCAAGACCTTCCCGGTGGAGATCTATTCACAGTTTGTCGGCGAGATGGCCGATGACTGGGGCTTCGCCTGCGCGATCAGCTGCCTGGCCATCGTCATCACCGGCGTCATCTTCTGGATCCAGAAGTTCGCGACCGAGAAGTACAAGTTCTCCCTTAACGCCCTGCACCCCATTGAAAAGAAGGAACCGAAGGGCATCAAGGGCCTGGCCATGCATCTGTACTGCTACATCGTCTCCGCCATTGCCTTCATCCCCCAGCTTTACGTCATCTACAGTTCCTTCCGCAACTGCAACGAAGTATTCTTCCTGCCGGGCTTCTCGCTGAAGAGCTACAAGTCAGCCATCAAGAGAAACCTCATAGGCGCCATCAAGAACACCATGACCCTGGGCTTCGCGGCTCTGGCCATCATCATCATCCTGGCCATCATCATCGCCTACCTGACGGTCAGAAGAAAGAACTTTGCCAATGAGGCCATCGACACCGTGTCGATGCTGCCGTACATCATGCCGGGTTCCGTCATCGGCATTGCCCTGCTTACTTCATTCAACAAGAAGCCGATCGCCATTTCCGGAACATTGCTGATCATGATCGTGGCCTGCGTCGTGCGAAGGCTGCCGTATACGATACGAAGCGCCACGGCGACGCTGATCCAGATACCGATGTCGATCGAGGAAGCCTCCATTTCCCTGGGCGCTTCCAAGCTGAAGACGTTCTTCAAGGCCACCGTGCCGATGATGTCCAGCGGCATCGTTTCCGGAGCGATTCTGAGCTTTGTGGCCATCATTACTGAGGTCTCCAGCGCGGTCATTCTCTACAACACCAAGACCCTGACCCTGACCATCGGTACCTACATTTCCATTTCCTACAGTCTGGGTGTACCCTGCGTATTCGCGACGATCACGACGCTGATAACCGTCATCGTGCTGCTGATATACATCAGGATCACCGGAACTGAGGATGTTAGACTTTAGGCATAAACCGGCGTCAGCCGGATACAATAAGAAACAGAAGGAGGTAACTATGAAACGTTTATTATTGTGCATGCTATCAGTATTATTACTGCTGGGATTCACAGGATGCGAGAAGAAACCGGAAGTTGATCCGACCGCTGAGATCACCGGAACGGTTGTCGTCCGCACATCCCACAAGCAGGCCGACCAGGACATGTTCGAAGAAATGTTCGAAAAGAAATATCCTAACTGCGACCTGGTATTCCAGTATGGTTCCATCGGTGAGACCATGGCCGCTGTCAAGGCTGCCAAGGACAACCCGGATACTGACGTTGTCTTAGGCGGTCTGCAGCAGACCGACGGTGACAAGTATCATGACCTGTTCCAGCCCTACACTTCCGTAAACGAAGCTGACCAGCTGGCTCATGACCCGACGCACTACTACACCTACTACACCACTCAGGTAATGTGCTTCATCGTCAATACCGACGTTCTGCCTGCCGGCGTTACCATCAAGGGCTATGCCGACCTGCTGAACCCGGCTTTAAAGGGCTTGATCATGCATGCTGACCCCAGCGCTGCTTCTTCAGCCTGGAGAGAACTGGAAACCATGCTGGCTGTCTACGGCGGCAAGGATTACTTCTCCGAAGCCGGCTGGGACTATGTTTCCAAGCTGATGGACAACCTGGACGGCAAGACCACCACAAAGTCATCTGACGTCGTCAAGAACGTTGTCAGCGGTGAATACGCCGTTGGTCTGTCCTATGAGTCAACCTGCGTAGAGAACTGGCTGGCCGCTCTGGATGCCGGCAAGACCAACATCCAGATCGTCTATCCGGAAGACGGCAATACTGAAGTTGCCTTCGCTTCCGCCATCGTTGCCAACTGCCCGAACCCCGAGGCAGCCAAGGCTGTCATCGACATGGTATGCTCAAAGGAATACCTGGATGCCCGTCTTGACCTGTTAGGCGCTTCCCGCGGCACGCATAAGGACTGCAAGACTTCCGATGCCATGCCGGCAACCTCAACTCTGCACCTGATCGAACTGGACCTCGACGCTCTGGCCGAACAGAAGACCAAGATTCTGGAAAAGTACGCCGAGATGTGGGTAGCCAAGTATCCGAACTAACAGAGTTAAACCGACAGTATAAGCACAGGTTAATTTGCCGGGAGGAAACTCCCGGCAAATGCCTTCAGGGAGGAAACATGAACAAGAGAGAATGGGTATTGAAGGCCTTAAGAGGCGAAAAGGTCGACCGGGTACCGGTCGGCTTCTGGCATCACTATCTGGAAAACGATGTCATTTCCGCTGGCATGGAACATCCCGAGCTGCTTCAGCAGAACCTGCAGGGAGCCAGGAAGTTCAGAGATGAATTTGACCCCGACTTCGTCAAGATGATGACGGACGGGCTTTTCTACCGGCCCGATGACAGCTATCCGCTCATCGAAAAGGCTTCCGACATCGGCAGGCTGCAGCCGTTAGGAGAAGATCATCCCTACATTGAAGCCTGCGTCCAACAGGCCAAGAGCGTACGGGAGATCTATGGACCTGATACCGTGATCTTCTACAACCTGCCCTCGCCGATCCATCATCTGCAGAAGCACCTCTACGGTACCAGCACCTTCAAGAAGTACCCTGATTACCTGGCTGAAGATCCCGAAGCTTCTCTGGCCGGCATCAACGCCCTTTTAGCCGACGCTTTGATCCTGGTCAGAAGGGTAATGAGCGAAGGCGGGATGGACGGCATCTACTTCGGTCTGCATAACGACAACGTCTTTACCGCCGAACAGTACGAGAAGTTCATCAAGCCCAGCGAGATCGCTGTACTTGAAGAAGCTAACCGCTACAGCGATGTCAACATCGCCCATGTCTGCGGTTACCGGGGCCGGGTGAACGACTTTGAAGTCTACCGTGATTATCCGGCGACGGTCTTCAACTGGGCTCTTCATTCAACTGATCTGACCATTAAGGAAGGCAAACAGTTCTTCACCAACTGCCGCTGCGTCATCGGCGGCTTCGACCAGACTCCGGGAAGCCTGATCCACGCCGGCAGCAAAGCCGACATCATGGCTTACACCTATCAGCTGCTTGAGGAAAACGGTAACGAAGGCTTCATCATCGGCGCCGACTGCACCATTCCCGGCGATACCCCGGTGGAAAACCTGCTGGCCGTCAAGACGGCCAGAGACCGCTTCGCCTCCGGCAAGCCGCTGCCAAGAAAAGCAGTAATCTGAAGACCAACCGGTGCCTGACTGTCAACAGCCGGGCACTTTTCTTCTGGCCGCAGGCCGGCAAAAGGTTAAGCGGAAGATGTTATAATATAGGCAGCAGATCCGGAGGGAAGAAACTGAATGATCGAGTCGAGAATCAGGGAGACCAGCTATGACAGCGGCGAGATCCAGAGGGTTCAGATCGTCAGGGCTGACAGCTTTGAGCAGCTGGATTTCTTTGCGCCTCAGAACACGCCGGAAGCCTTTGAAAAACTGACCGAGCTCTACCGGAACTTCTTTGTCGCCAGCGCTCCGCTGTTTTTTGAAAGGATGGTCTTCTTCAGCATTCCCGACGACCTGCAGGATCCTTTTGAACAGGGCGACGAACAATACGGCAAGGTCTACGACAAGCTCGCCAGGACTAAAATTGCCTTTCAACGGCATGTAAAGATCGGCAAAAACGGACAGCCGCAGATCGACGACGAAACCACCGCCGCATTCTTCAACACCCTCAGGGAAAGAGGCTGCCTGAAGATAATCTGCGGCAAGCTGCCCCAGACCGGCATCTATCCGGTCGCCAACACCTTCGGAATGATGTCGCAGTGCGAAGAGAAAGCGCGCCTCAAGGTCAATTCGTCGTTCTTCATCATGGACCGTTTTGACTGCGGCAGCGTCTACGACAGCATCGGCGTGCCTTTCGGCTTACGGGTAAAGGACGGAAAGATCTTTTCCCCACCGCTTTACGGCCGGGAAGCCCTGCTGGTAAACAAAGACGGCAGCACCTCCGTCAGAAGCGTCTTTCTGGAAGAAATCACGACCGTAATCGACGGCAAGGCCTACCGGCATGGGGAAAACTGCCGGTATTACCAGCGGCCGGCTCTGAAAATGACTCCGAAGGCCGCGGGGACCGACATCGTGATCATCGGTGATCAGATCGTCGGCATCAGGCGCTTTGGCAATACTGAAATACCTTCAGGCGGATTTGTCCTTTCGCTTGATGAAGACATTTCCCTGAAAGACCGCAAAGTCGGTTTTCTGGGAATGGAACAATATGCCTTTGCGATTCAGGTGGGAAACAGCGCCGTCATTGACGGCAAGCCGACCGAAGGCTTCATTTCATCCTTCTATGATTTCAAGTCGCTTAATTCGGTAAGTTATCCACCGGCAATGTATCCGTTAAGATATAAGAAAGACCGGGCACCCAGGATCGTGCTGGGTGCCGATGAAGACGGCAGGCCGATGATCCTGTGGTTTGAAGGCAAGGGCAAGTTCGGTTACGAGGCCGGCAGGGAAAGCCGGGGGGCTTCACTGGCCGGGGTTGGGATAATATGTGCCAAAATCGGCATGAAAGACGGCGTGAATCTGGACGGCGGCGGGTCGGCGCAGATCCTGCTGGACAACCGGCGTTCACTGCTGGTTTCCGATCGTGACCCTGACGACTTCAGCGAAATGGAGAGAGCGGTACCGTGCGGACTGATCATCCGCTGATCTGACATAAAATAATACAAGGGAAAAGACAGCAGGGCAGAGAGAAAATGTCTGCGGGAAAGCTGTCTTTTAAACGAAATGAATAGAGGAAATCATATGAAGCCGTGGTGATCGGCTTATGCATAATCGCATTGCAGATTTGCATAAACCAAATGTATAGCATCGGAATGATAGAATGCCGGCTACAGACTCTTGGTATTTTACATCCCTTATATGTGGGCTATAATGTTTTTAATGACGGGATGACTGTCTGTTTAAGTAATAATGTTCAATCGGTGTGGTAGTATCTTGCCTGAAGGAGAAGAGATAACATGGCAGAAAAAATGAATGATGTAAAACTGCTCAATTATAATGCCCTGATGGTGCTGCAGTGCCTGAGGGAATACAGCGATCAGTACCGTCATCTGGGAGTCAGGGAAATCGAAGCGCTGATCAAAGGGCGTTACGGTTACGGGCCGACCCACAACACCATTAACAAGATCCTGCACTATCTTCCTGATTACGGCTATGACGTTAAGAAAGGTACGCGTTCTAACCCCGGGTTTTACCTTAATTCCCGGTATTTCACCAACGGAGAGATCCTCTACCTTATTGAATATCTGAAAAACGATAAACATCTGTCCAAAGACGACAGGATCGCTTTTGTCCGGAAACTTTCTTCTTACCTGGGTCCTGAGTTCGTTGAACTGAATGAAAGGTCTTATCTGAAAAAAGGGAAAAAGGACAAGTCCGAGACTGAGAAGATCGCGATCATTGATGAAGCCATTAAGAAGGGAAGCGTCCTGTATTTTGATTACTGCCCCGATTCCAAAACCGGAGAGAAAATCAGAGTCGACAGCAGTCCCTACCGCATCTTTGAGAAAAAACACCGGATGTATCTGCTTTACGGCTGGCAGCAGAACGATGATTTCTACCTTCTGCAGGTTAAGATCAGCGAGATTTCAAACCTTTATGTCGACCCGGTGTACAAGAGCCGGCCGATGTACATGGCCAGAAACTACCAGTACATCGACGACAGCCTGCTGGCCCGGGTGGAGACTTCCAATCCGTCCCGGCGTTACAATTACCACCTTTTGGTGGAACTGCCGGATGAACAGCAGATTGAAAAGAACAGTTTTCACATGCTGAAGGGCCGGCCGGCTTCCGGCAGGCAGTGTCTGAAGACGCTGGAAGCCCACTTCGGCGAAAACAACGTCATCGCCTTTGAAGGCCGCCAGAAGACCTATGCGCTGATCCGGGACATTTACGGTGACGGGGCTGACTACATGTTTGCCCATTACCAGCTGGGAAAGATCATCTGGCCGCAGGCGCAGGCCAAGCTGGCAAAGATCAAGATAGCCAAGCTTCACAATCTCTACCAGCCGGAAGAAGAGCCTCTTGACGACAACCTCTTCATCAGCATCAGGGATTCGGAAGGCGAACTGATCGGTAATGAGGAAGACTGGTTTGAGAAGCTGAAGGCGGAAAAGCCGGAAGAAGAAATCGCAGCTCAGCAGCTGATCGAACGGCTGGGTCAGGCCATCGACCAGCAGGAGTTCCGGCTGCTCAGGGGATTTGATGCACTCACCTACGTCAAAGCCCTTTATGCTCAGTACGCCGAAACCGGAGAGTTCCGCTTTGAGGAAGAGTATGACCGGGAAACTGACGAAGAAGGCTGGCAGCATCATACCGTCGCCGCGGAAGTAAAGCTTAACTGGAACGGAAAAGACGCTGAGAAACTGGGGCGGGAAGTGGCCAGGCTGCTGAAGTCGTTAGAAATCATCTCCCGCCGCAAATCCCCGGACGACCTGAGCGCAGCTGAAAGGAAAGTCTGGGACGCCTATATCCGGGATTATCAGAGCGACGATCACAGCGCCGAAGCTGCCCGGCGGATCCGGGGCAACGGCCCGGCCTGCCTGTTTGCCCTCTGGCGGGCCAGAAGGGTCTGCAAGTTGTACGAACTGAACAGCCCGCGCTATCTCACGGAAAACGAGGAAAGAATGCTGGCGAGAGACCTGGTGGTAAGCCGCTTTGCGGAATCCTACCGGCCGATAAGCTGACCGCCGTAAAACCGGAATACGACAACGACAGCCCAGATGTCTGGGCTGTTTTCTGACTTTGGAGAATCTTACGAGTTATTAGTTGACATGCCCGTAAACGGTGTTATAATGACCCGGCAATCAACCAAAACCCATCACACAATATTTCACCCTTTCCAACATGACCCGCCAGCAGGCCACCGAGGTGCTGAGACTGATGGGCGCCAACGTCAGCGAGTCGGTTTCCCGCAATACCGACATCCTGATCGTCGGCGTCATGCCGGGCGCCCGAAAGCTGGGAGCGACCATGTCCCTGGGCACGCAGATCATCACAGAAAGCCAGTTTGCGGAAATGCTGGCGGGTTGTTAGCCGCCTGAAAACAACCCACATATCTGGGTTAGGAAAGCCTTTTGACGTAAAGCCCGGATATTAAGTTGCCTTTTTTCCAGAACCGGTGCTACAATAGCCCCGCGTCATTCAGAAAGAAAGCTGACCGGACAGTCAGCTTCAGTTATCGGACTTAAGTATTTCCAGCAGGACCTGCCGGACCAGCCTATGGTCCCGCTGCCGGCAGCGCCGGGAAAGGGAGACGTACATGTCGCTTTGGTCGATGACCGGCACGTAATAACTTATGCCGTCAGCCGTTTCCCAGTCTCTTCCGCTGCCCGCTTCTTCATCATCTTCGCTCCGGTAGTAACAGTACCCAAGCGAGAAGATGAGCAGCCGCCCGCAGCGGTAAAGCCGGTCTTGGGGATTCGGGCGGGCAGCACAGTAGACTTCCAGAAAGTCATTCAGATCAACAGCGTCCTGTTGCTGGGCAACCGCAAGGCGCCAGTTGACGCCGCCCTTAAGATCCCTGGAGCGGCTGCGCCGCACTTCGGGGATCAGCCCGCTTTCATGAAGCTGGCGAAAGTAGCGCCGGTAAGTCCTTTCGGATTTTCCACAGTAATTGTCAAGAAGATATCCGGGGAGTTCGTTATTGTTCCAGATCAGCATTCCCAGAATGAACAGCTGGTCATGCAGCTTCTCGGAATACGGCTTGTCATGGCGGCCTTCAATGTACATGTGTCCGTCCTCTCATTAATTCATTTACACATTATCACAAACGACATCAGTTTGTCCAAGAATTAAGTATGAATCTGTTATTATTCATTCGCAAATATAGAAAAGGGGGAAAGCAGAATGTTTGAAAACATCATCGGTTATGAAGACATCAAGGAAGAATTAAGCGTCATCATCGACATGTTCAGAGACCCTGACAAATATCAGAAAATCGGCGCCAAGCCGATCAACGGCGTCCTTCTGTACGGCGCTCCCGGCACCGGCAAGACGACGATGATCAGAGACATGGTCGATGCCTGCGATGTTCCGGTCTACGTGCTGAGAAAAGACAAGGGAAACGACGACTTCATTGAAGAGATCGTGGAAACCTTCAAGGAGGCACGCAAGAATGCTCCGGCCATCGTGTTCATGGACGACATGGACAAGTTCGCCGACGAAGACGACCGTTGTCCGGAAGAGTATGCCGTCATCCAGTCCTGCATTGACGATGTCAGAGGCTGTCAGGTCCTCGCCCTGGCGACCGTAAACGAGCCTGACCGTCTGCCCCGTTCCCTGGTCAGAGCCGGCCGCTTTGACAAGACCATCAAGCTGGGCAACCCCAGCAGGGAAGATGCCGAAAAGATCGTCCGCTACTATCTGTCCACCAAGGGGTGCGGTGACGACATCGACTACAAAGAAGTGACCAGACTGCTCAACGGCAGCAGCTGCGCGGAACTGGAGTCGATCATCAACGAGGCCAGCATCATGACCGCCTATGAAAACCGCGAGAAGATGACCAATGACGACATCATCAACGCTACCCTCAAGGTCATTTATCATACCCCGGCGGCCTTAAACAGCGAGTGCGAGCAGAGCGACCCGACCCTGGCTTATCACGAAGCCGGCCATGCCGTGGTCTCCGAGATCCTGGAGCCCGGCAGCGTCAACATCATTTCCACCTCCGACCGCTCCGGCCGGGATGTTGGCGGCTTTACTTCCTATCAGCAGGCAGACAGGTACTTCAATTCCATTGACTACATGGAAAACCGGGTCATGTGCCTGCTGGCCGGCAAGGCGGCCAACGACATCGTCTTCGGCATCAGCGACGTCGGCTGTAATGACGACCTCCGACGCGCCTACAGCATCGTTTCCCGCTTCATTGACGATTACTGCGCCTACGGTTTTCACAACTGGGAAGGCATTGTCAATGAAGAAAGCAGTCAGAAGATGAGAAGCGAGAAAGAGACGCTGGTATGCTTCGAAATGAGCAAGTACTACCAGAAGACCAGAAAGATTCTGATCGAAAACCGTCAGTTCCTTGACGCTTTAGCCAAGAAACTGATGAAAGAGAAGACCATCACCTACCACAGCGTTCAGGCCATCCGCAACGAGTGCTACGGCAAGAGTGCTGTCTCAGCAGCGTAAAGCGAAATGAACCGTTTCCGGGGAAGAGTGCCTCCCTTCCCCGGAGAATTTTACGGGAGGCAGGAAAAGAGAGATGACATGGAAGAGAGATATTGGGTAAAAGACGGCTTTCTGATTTTCAGAGATGAGGTCGTATTTCCTCAGGGAGGTCAGCTGACCTACGTTCCCTATGGCCTCAAGGGCATCGTTCTGCCGTTATTGGAAAGACCGGCCGACGTCAACAGGCTCTACAAGGGCATCAACCGAGACCAGCCATGGAAGTCCCCGGACATCTATTACGAGGGCTCCTACCGGCAGTGTCTGGAACTGGAAAAGCGTTTCGGCATCAGCGAACTCAGCAGCCGGGACAATCATGTCAATGTTTATCCCTGGTACGAAACGGCGGGAAATCCCATGCCCATCAGAAAAGAGGGAAAGCACTTTGAATACATCCGCTACTGGGATTATGACAATGACAGGATCCCGAAGTTTCTCTCCGACAAGCAGGTCATGGACAGCGCCTTACTTCTCGGCTCGGTTTCCACTACGGAAATCAAACTGATTACCGGTCCCGAGACTGCCGTTTACCGGCCCCTCAGAGTCGATGGAGAAGACTATGTTCAGGTCTGCCTGCACAGCCCCTGGTGTCTGGAGAGACTGCGCCGGCTCTGTCAGTACAAGGGCCTTCAGCGCATGTTACTGATCGAACACGTACTGGGATATGACGATGACTTTGTGTTTGAAATCAGCGTGGCTGACGGCAGTAAGCACCCGATCGGGGATTTCGTCTTGTACGCTTCTCAGACACGGGAAGATGGCGGTGTCTTCATCGATGACAGCGGGGCAGAGAAAGAAACTTACCGCAACTTCATTGCCCTGGGTGCGGAATACCACAGCCACAAAGAAATGATCGATTATGTCATGTCCCGGGTTGCCGGTAATGACATTAATGAACAGAAAAAGAAAGAAGAGGTTTGAACATGAAAGTTACATCAGCACAGGCAAACAAGTTATTCAGAAAGCTCAACGAAGAATACGCTTCGCTCTTACTGAACGAAAGAGACAGTTCGACTTTCCTGGCTTCAGTCGGGGAAGACGCCGAGTCGGTCAGACCGGACTACGACTACAAGGCCGTCCGCGACCGGCTGAATGAAATCGAAGAGCAGCTCAGGAAACTGAAGCACGCTCTCAACCTGTTCAACTCCTCGACCAGGATCGAAGAGTTTGACATGACCATTGACGAGATGCTGGTGTACATTCCCCAGCTCACCAAGCGAAAGGCCAAACTACAGACCATGAAGAACCGGCTTCCCAAGGCCAGATGTTCCACCAACTTCAACAAGAACATCATCGACTACGAATACATCAACTATTCCCTCGACGAGGTAAGGGAAGACTTCGAAAAGGTATCCGACGAGCTGGCCAGAGCCCAGATCGCCCTGGATACCGCCAACAACTCCATCGAATTCGAACTGGACATTTAATTAAGCTTTCCCCCGCCCGGTTTCATACTTTTATAATTCAGTAAAAACTGATCATGATCCGGAATGTGTTCAATGTTAAGGTATTCCGTTATTAATCATGTTATCCGTTATGAAATGCTGTATAATGATTGCCCTGTTGAAAAAATAAGGAGTCAATCTTGACCATGAAACCGGTCGGAAAAACTTTACGAATCTCTGCCGCTGAAGTAAGGGTTTCAGGCGGCAGAGTGTTTTGTGAAGAAAGGGGAGGTTTACCTGTGAAAAAAACCGATCAGTTCATCAGCCGTAACGGCATAAGCATGAAAAAGCCTGACTGGAAGCGCGAATATGTCACCTATCAAGACTGTCTGGACTTTCTGGAACACCTGAGAACCAGAGGCCGGACACTGATCAGACACAAGCGCAGAGATCAGTTTAATTACTTCGATCTGACGGCGCTTGAAGAAAAGATGCTTGAAATCATCAAGGAAGCCCCCGATGCTCAGACAGCATACCTCATAATTGCGGAACATTACCGCAAGGACCACCCTAACTGTAATCATAAACTGATGCCGGAACTGGAAAACATCTACAAGGAAGACCTCTATGAATACCTTGTGGAAAACGGTGTGGAAGAGGCCGGAAGGCTTGCGGAAGTCGTTGGACACTGTGGCTACAAGAAGTACAGCCGCGGCCAAAAGCCGGTTTTTTCCAATCAGTTAGACCAATGGGCCAGAGGATGCAGTGCGCTGCCCGGCCGCAGTCTGTTTAATGCATCATTCGAGTTTGAGTGGCAGATCTG
>JAFRZA010000028.1 GCA_017442805.1 Erysipelotrichaceae bacterium | reverse complement strand
GCAGCAGCGTGTCGCCATCGCCAGAGCCCTGGTCAAGGAACCCAGGCTGTTACTGTTGGACGAACCGCTGTCCAACCTCGATGCCAGATTGCGCATCGAGATGCGTGAGGAGATCCGCCGTATTCAGCTGGAGACCGGCGTCACCACCATCTTCGTTACCCACGACCAGGAAGAGGCCATGTCCATTTCCGACCACATCATCTTAATGAAGCTGGGCGTTCTGCAGCAGTACGACGCTCCGCAGTACCTATATGACCAGCCGGCCAACTGCTTCGTCGCCGACTTCTTAGGCAACCCGCCGATCAACAAGGTCGAGGGCATCATCGAAGGCGGCAGGGTCCTGCTGGGCACTGAGAAGCTCGATTCCGGCGTCAAGTGCGACAAGCCGGACGGCACCGAAGTCTTCCTGTCCTTCCGTGCTGAAAGCGTTGAGCTGAATGAAAACAGCCCGCTTAAGGGCAGGGTCCACATGACTTCCGTCATGGGCAAGGAAAAGATCACCAACTTCGATCTGGCCGGCAAGGAAGTCCACGGCTACATGGATTCCAAGGCCGTTCTCGAGCGCGACCAGGTGATCGGCATCAGCTTCAAGGATACCGGTGTCTTCGTCTTCGACCGTGAAACAGGAGAACGTTACTTATGAGAAAGAGACCATTCAGCGAAAGGATAAAGCCGCTGCTTTACCTGCTGCCGTTCATCATCTCGGTAACGATCTTCACGATCTACCCGATTGTCAACGTCATCAGGATGTCCTTTCTGGAAAACTACAAGCATCTGACCGGCGCCTTTGATTCCGTCGGCCTGGGAAACTACCAGAAGGTCGTTTCCGATCCGCTGTTCCGTCAGGGCCTGGGCAATACCGTCAAGTACGTGCTCTTCGTGGTTCCCATCTCCACGGCCATCGCCGTGGTGCTGGCCACCCTGCTGAACCAGCGTGTCCGCTTCCAGGGCTTCTTCCAGACCGCCTACTTCCTGCCGATGGTTACCTCATCGCTGGCCGTCGGTCTGGCCTGGCGCTTCATGTTCAATGACAAGTACGGCATTCTGAACTACTTCCTGTCCTTTCTGGGCAATGACGGACTGAAGTGGCTGGGTGATCCCTCCAGCAACTTCTATGCCCTGGTCATCTTCGGCATCTGGTCGATTCTGCCCAATACCATCATCCTGTTACTTTCAGGCCTGCAGAACATCGACCCGCTGTACTATACGGCTGCCAAGGTCGACGGCGCCAAGACCTTACGGATCTTCTTCCGGATCACGGTTCCTTTACTGGCTCCCACGATCATGCTGGTGGTCATCATCAACAGCATCTCCACCTTCAAGATGTTCCACGAACTCTTCCCGCTGTTCTCCGGACCGGGAGTGGCCTATAACCTGTACACCGTCGTGTACTACATCTACTATGAATTCCGCGTTCTGACCCCGCCGAAGTACGGCTACGCCGCGGCGGCCGCCGTCATCCTGTTAGTGACCGTCTTCACCTTTACGATGCTGCAGCGCGCCGTAAATGCCTGGTCCAACAGAGAAAGGGGGAATCAGTAATGACTGAAAAGAAGAAAACCAGAAAGTACCGTGAAAGGCTGACCTTCGGTCGCGTGCTGATGTACGTCGTGCTGTTCATCGGTGCCGTCATTGCCCTGTTCCCGTTCTATTGGATGATCACCGGCGCTCTGAAGACCGTCAGCGAAGTCAACAAGCTGCCGCCCTTACTGACGCCCGGCAACTGGCTGAACATGGAAAACTTCATCTACGCCTTCCAGACGGCACCCTTTGCGATCTACTTCAAGAACTCGGTGCTGGCTCTGCTGGGCTGCATCACCGTCTGCACCTTCACTACCATCCTGGCATCCTATGCCTTCTCCAGGCTGCGCTTCCCGGGGCGCAACACGATCTTCGCGCTGCTGATCTCGCTGATGATGGTTCCCTATGAGATGATCATCATCACCAACTACCGCACCATCGTCACCTGGAAGCTGCACGACACCCTGTGGGCGCTGATCATCCCCTTTACCTCCAGCATCTTCTACACCTACATTCTGAAGGGCTTCTTCGACTCCGTGCCGGATTCCCTGTATCAGGCGGCCAAGGTCGACGGCTGTTCTGACTGGAAGTACCTCTGGAGAGTCATGGTGCCGATGGCCAAGAGCTCGCTGGCGACCATCATCTTATTGAACTCGATTGCTACCTGGAACTCCTTCATGTGGCCGATGATCGCCACCAACTCCAAGGAAGTCCGCACCCTGCCCTTTGGTCTTTACATCTTCATGACCGAAGGCGGCCAGCGCAACGAAAGAATGATGGCCGCGGCTACGATAATCGTTTTGCCGATGATCATCATCTTCCTGTTCACCCGGAAGTACATCATCTCCGGCATGTCCCGCGGCGGCATCAAGGGTTAAGCCCGGGAAAAAACAAACATCACAAAAGCCGGCCTGCTGCCGGCTTTGCTTTGGCTAAATGTTGAAATTATGTATGTTTTGAGCCAAAAGAGTATTGAAATAATGTATGTTTCAGGCTGAAAGCATTTTGAAATTATGCATTCCACAGTTTTTAGTTGCTTTTGATGATATGAAAACTGAAGATTCTTCTGGTAATCTTCAGTGTATCTTTTGCTGTAATCAGTCCTGAGAAGTTATTTTCTCCCGGTTTTCCGCTCCCCAGACGGTGAGCTCTTCCAGGATGCTCTTGAGCTGTTCGCCCTGCGGAGTCAGGGCATACTCCACTCTCAGAATCGCGCCTTCGTTATAGCTGTGGCGGGAGATGACGCCTTTGCTTTCCAGCTTGCGCAGGTTGGCGGAAAGGACTTTTTTGGAGATGCCGGGGTTCAGACGCAGGATCTCGCCGAAGTGCTTGGGACCGCTGAACAGGCAGGTCAGTACCGACAGCTGCCACTTGTGGGAAAAGAAGGCCGTACAGGCGTAGCGCAGGCTTTCATAGTCGTTCTTGTCAAAGGTCTTGTTCATGCTTCCTCCTGTGCCCTCTTAGCAGGGGTAATAACATTTTTGTAACCGGTTACGCATATGTGCCTAATTGAACGCGGTAACAGCATAAGGCAGAATGTAATTGATGATAAATAGCCTTAAAGAGGCTATAATATAATCAAAGGTTACCGGTTACTTTTATTATAGAATCCACAGGGAAATAATCAAGTTTCCGGGCAAAGGAGTGATTATCATGAAGAACATCGTACTGACCAGAATTGATGAGCGTCTGATCCACGGACAGGTCATCACATCCTGGCTCAAGCTGGCCAGCCCCAATACCATCGTCATCATGGATGACATGAGTGCCAGCAATGCCTTCGCCAAGAGAATTCTCTTCGCGGCCGCTCCCAAGGACATCGACATGAAGGTCCTGAGCGTGGCTGACGCCATCGAGTATCTCAAGGGCGAGCATGAAAACGAAAGGGTATTTGTCATGGCAAAGGTTCCGGGCCCTGTTTTAACAGCCATAAAGCAAGGCGTGGAATTCAAGGAAGTCAATCTGGGAAACATGGGCGGCGGTCCGGGCCGCAACCGCTTCAACAAGAACGTCAACGCTTCCCCGCAGGAAGTAGCGGAGTTCCAGGAAATCGTTGAAGCCGGCGTGCCGGTCTACGCGCAGATGGTTCCCACTGACGCCAAGATAGATTTGAAGAGTTTGCTGTAAAAAAGAACAGGAGGATATTAATTAAATGACAGTTCTGCAAGCAATAATTATTACGATCTATTTCCTGTTTGCCCAGTCAACGCTGCCGTTCGGCTCCATGGGTACCTGGGCTACGATCGACCGTCCGTTAGTTGCCGGTCTGTTCGTAGGCTGCGTACTCGGTGATCCGGTCAAGGGCACGATGATTGGCGCAAGCATTAACATCATCACTCTGGGTGTCATTTCGGCTGGTGGCGCCCTGCCGATGGACTCCGGCTACTGCGGAATCTTCGGTACGGCTCTGGCATTAGCCGGCGGTTTAAGCACCAATGAAGCCATCACCCTGGCCATCCCGCTGGGTCTGCTGGGCTCCATCATGAACACCTTCACGATGACCATTCAGTGCTTCTTCGTCAAGATCGCTGACAAGTGGATCGCCGAAGGCAAGAGCAAGCTGGTCCTGGTGGCCGACTTCTTCCTGCCGTATTCCATCAAGACGATCTACCGCGCTGCCATGTCCTTCGTAATCCTGTATTACGGACCGGCTGCTATTGAAAAGGTCGTTGCCATGCTCGATGGCCCGATCGTCAACGCCCTCAACGTCATGGGCGGCATGATCGCTGCCGTAGGTCTTGGCATGTTATTGACCTCGATCTTCAAGGGCAAGGCCAAGTACTTCTTCTTCCTGGGCTTCCTGGCTGCCACCTTCTTAGGTCTGGCCACCATCCCGACCGCCCTGATCTTCGGCATCGTTGCCATCATGCTGGTCGGCTTCGGCGAAGAGGACTTTGAAGCCTTCAAGGGCGCTGCTGACGAGAACGCTTCCCAGCACCAGTTCAAGCTGGTCAAGAAGAGCACCATCGTCAAGAGCTGGGTCAGATGGCAGATCTTCTGCGAAACTCTCTACAACTACGAGAGAATGCAGGGCATCGGCTTCTGCACCGGCATGGTTCCGGCTCTGGAAGAGATCTACAAGGATGACAAGGAAGGCTTGATCGAGTCCATGAAGAGACATTCAATGTTCTTCAATACCGACCATGACTTCGGCGGCATGATCCTTGGCATGTGCATCGCCATGGAAGAACAGAAGAAGCTGGGCGAAGACATTCCGGAAGAAGCATTCGTTTCTCTGAAGTCCTCCCTGATGGGTCCCTGCGCCGGTGTCGGCGACACCCTGTCTCAGGTCGTTCTGATTCCGATTCTGGCGATCATCTTCACCAACCTGGCCGCACAGGGCGCTACCTGGGCGCCGATCGCCTACACGATCATCTTCCTGGCCATCTTCTACGGTGTCGGTTACTGGATGCTGTGGGTCGGCTATAAGAACGGCGGCGAAACCATCTTCAAGATCATGGAATCCGGACTGCTGGACAAGGTCATCCTGGCTGCCAACATGCTGGGCTGCGCGGTTACCGGTCAGCTGTTATGCAACTACATCTCCTTCAACTGGACCGTATCCATCGTCCAGGACGGCTTCACCGTATTCGATCTGCAGAGCGGCGTGTTCGATGCCATCTTACCGAACGCCATGAAGCTTCTGCTTACCTTAGGTGTCTACTGGGCCATCAAGAAGGGCAAGAACGCCATGCATGTCACTCTCGGCGTCATGGCCATCGGTCTGGTCTTAGGCTTACTCGGTTTGGCAGGCTAAGCATTGTACGCTGATACAGGAAGGCCGGTTAACCGGCCTTCCTTTTCAGGGAAAGGAAGATAAGGATGAGCAGGGAACTTGATAACTACGTTAAGGTTGAGGAACTGGAAGTCAGCGGTATGGCTGAACGCGTCTTTTATGACCGTCCGGTAATCGGGGCAATCATCACCGTCCTGCTGGGCGTGGCTCTGTTTCTGATCCCCTCCATCATCACTAAGATCCTGGGCGTCATTACGGCGCTGGGCGGTCTGTACGCCTTACTGATCTACCGCGCTCAGAAGGTCGTGGCCTTTTACGAAAAAGGCTTAATAGCCTATAAGAGCATGAACGATAAGCTGGGCATCTATCTTCCCTACCGTCAGATTTCCGGCTGGTCCTACAAGCGCACCAACCTGGCGGTTCAGAACGCCATCTTCACCGTTAAGAACAATGACTACGTCTACATCGAGACGCCTGATCTGAAACCGATGAAGAAACTGCTTGAAAAGCATCTGCCGGATAAGGAAATGACTGCTGAAGGAGGCAAACGCAAATGATTATGAAAAACGTCGGGCTCTTTGTCAGAGATCTGGAAGGAGCCAGAAAATTCTTCGAAGACTATTTCGGCATGGTCATCCACGCCGTCTGGAACGAAGAGGAAAAGGGATACTATTCCTACATCATGAAGTTCAACGATGACCCCACCGTGGCCAGAATTGAGATCATGACCAAACCGGAGATTGTCGATCTGCCGAAGAACTGCAACCGCACCGGCTGGGCCCACATCTGCATCAAGGTCGACAGCAGGGAACAGTTCGAAGAAATCAACAGAAAGTGCCATGAGGCCGGCTATGAGATCCTTTACGAACCCGCAACCGTGGGCGGCAAGGAAATGCGGGCCATCATGCTGGAAGACAACGTCATTGAAGTGCTCTATTAGGTGAGTAAGATGACAGTTTACGAAAGAGTATTCGGAAAAGAAAAACCCGTCATCGGCATGGTCCACCTCAAACCCCTGCCTTCTTCGCCGGATTACGGCGGCGATCTCGAAGAGATCTACAGGGCAGCCGAGGCTGACCTTAAGGCCCTGATCGAAGGCGGAGCCAACGCGGTGATCATCGAAAACTTCGGTGACATTCCCTACGCTCCGCATAATGATCTGATTGTCTGTACGGCCTTCACCTCCATTGCGACCAGATTAAGAGCTTTGACTGACATGCCGATGGGCATCAATATCCAGTTCAATGATTATGAAGCGGAGTGGGCGGTAGCCTACAGCTGCAACATGGACTTCATCAGGGTGGAGTGCTTCGCGGAAAGCCGCGTCGGACCTAACGGCGAATTCGCGGCCTGCGGACCGCAGCTGATGCGCCTTAAGGGCCGTTACCCCAAAGACATCGCCTTATTATGCGATGTTCAGGTCAAGCACACCTTCCCGCTGGTCGATCAGCCGGTGGACTTCACCATCGAGTCGATCATCGAAGGCGGGGGAGATGCTCTGATCTGTACCGGCATCACCACGGGCAAGAGCCCGGAGGTCAGCGATGTCGAAAAGATGAAGAAAATGTCGCACGGGCTGCCGGTCATCGTCGGCAGCGGCGTCAACGCCGCAACTGTCCGCGAGTTCATGAAAGTGGCAGACGGAGCCATCATCGGTTCCAGTTTCAAGAAGGACGGCAAGGTCCTCAACCCGATCGACAAGGACAGGGTAGCTGAGCTGATGAGCCAGCTGTGAAACGAAGGTAGGAATAATGGGTAATAAAGATAATGACAGAAAGGTCTGCGTCATCACCGGTGCCGTCGGCGGCATCGGACAGGAAATCGTCCGCCGGTATCTGGAAAATGACTGGCAGGTCGTGATGATCGACCTGGACGGCGCCAGGCTGGCGGAAACGGTTGTCAAGCTCGGCTTTGCGCCGGAACGCTGCGACTGCTGGGCACTGGACATCACCGTTGAGAAGGACGTAGAAGAGATGGTACGGGCCGTCCGGGAAAAGTACGGCCGCATCGACGCGCTGGTCAATACGGCCGGCATCTGCGGCCGCTATGACATCACCGAAGACTACGGCTATGACAACTTCCGCAAGATCTACGAAGTCAACGTCTTCGGGACCTTCTTAATGATGGAAAAGGTTCTGCCGGTAATGAGAGAGCAGAACAGGGGCGCCATCGTCAACTTCGGTTCATGCTCGGGCATGCGGGGCTACTCCCTGGAGATCGGCTACGGTTCTTCCAAGTGGGCGGTCATCGGCATGAGCAAGAACGTGGCGGTGGAATACGGCAAGTACAATGTCCGCTGCAACTCCATCTCCCCGGGCTGGGTTGCCACGGAGATGATGAAGAAGACCCTGGAAGACTATGACAGACAGGGCAAGGTGAACTTCGTGCTTTCACCGATGGACCGGGCTGCCGAACCGGCGGAGATCGCCGATACGGTCTACTACCTGACTTCCGATCAGGCCAGCTTCATCAACGGAGCCAACATCTGCGTTGACGGCGGCAAGACCGCCTGTTAAGAAAGGAAAACAATGAACAAGGAATTTTTCAATAAGAAAAGAGTAATCGGCATGGTGCACCTGCTGCCCCTGCCGGGAAACGCTTCCTATCGCGGTGACAACGCCGAAATCGAAAAGAGAGCCCTGGAAGATGCCCAGGTGCTGATCGACAACGGCGTCGACGCCATCATGGTGGAAAACTTCTATGACTGGCCGCAGTACAGCACCGAGATCTCCTTTGCGGCTTACTCGCTGATGCTGAAGATCGCTACCGAGATCAGAAACATGTGCAAGCTGCCTTTCGGCGTCAACATCGAAATGAATGCCTGGGTCCAGGAATGGACCATGGCCTACGCGATCGGCGCTGACTTCATCAGAATCGAAGCCTTCTGCGACAACCGCGCCGGCTCCTTCGGTATGATTGAAGCCTGCTCAACCGGTTTGATGGACCTGCAGAAACAGCTGCCTTCCGACACGCTGATCTTCTCCGACGTCCATACCGCCGAGACCTATGGCTTCCCCAACGTGCCGATCAACAACTGCGCTCAGAACTGCATCAACCATGACAGCGCCGCCATCATCGTCACCGAAAATGACGACAACAAGCGCATCACCGTTGACGATGTCAGATCAATGAGAGAGCGCATCGGTGACTTCCCGATCATCGTCGGCGCCGGTGTCAAGCCGGAAAACGTCATCCAGTACTTTGAGGCCGGAGCTAACGCCGTAATCGTCGGCCGGGGCTTCAAGACCGGAGAGAGAGTTGACGGCAAACTGGTCAGCGACTTCATGAAGCTGGTCCGTGAGCACTACAATTAGGCTTACAGTTCATAATTAATAATGAAAACTACCCTCTGAAGCGGCTTTCGCGCATCAGAGGGTTTGTTTTGTTTGTAAATCATTTGGGCACCTTTTTCCTCCACGATAACTTCACTGTTACTTCACTATTTTTCACTATGTATGCAATCCGATGGTGGCATGTCAGTGAAGAATACAGAAAAGAAAAACAGGCAGCAGCTATCTCGCTGCTGCCTGTATGATGGCAGTAAATGCTTAAAACCGGTCAGTTCTCTTCCGCTGGGAAAGGAAATGTTTTCTGCTGCCGTCTTCAGGGTAGAGATACTCGCTGAACTGCTGGGGGTCACTTGCCAATAGCTGATCCATTTCCTGACGGTTAAGCAGAACGGTCTGCAGGCAGACGGCAGTCTTCATTAATCCGAGCTTGCAGCGCAGAATGCCGGTATCTTCAATGATCATGGGAAAGTCGATGAAGGCGCCGATCATCTCTTCGCCTTCTTCCGGTTTCCATTCGATGCTGTGGCCGACGGTCAGATAGCTGTCATGAGTCACGGGATACAGGGCAATTTCCATCAGCTGGGTGTAATACCAGTGCAGAACGTCTTTGTCATCGAGATCCTCATCGGCGTCAACGAACATCAGGTATTCATTTCGGTTGCCCAGAGAGAAATTGGCCTTCATCTTGTAGTCGCTGGCTCCCATGGTCGCCAGTTTCCAAAAATGATACTTTTCGTTTGGTTTGTAGACCAGAACGTCGATGTGCGGGTCCAGTTCCAGCGGATGCATTACCTCGCAGTCATTCTGCTGGAAATACCGGTCGAAGTGCTCGGTCAGCTTGTCCATTTCCTTAACGTTCATTTGCTTAATTCCTTTCCGTTAATTTCTCATAAACTCTCTTACAACAGTTGCCGTCATGGAAGGCGAAGAAGTCATTTACTCTTTGAACGTACTTTTCCTTCATCCGGCAGTCACTGGCCATGTAGCCGCAGATCAGAGAGACCAGTTCTTCTTCGTTGTCCACCACTTCGCCGAAACCGTCATCCTCATAGCTGAAGTAGCCGGGAACGTAGGTGTGGTGAGAGAAGAAGACGTCGCGGTCAAACTGGTAGTAGATGACCGGCTTGTACAGATAGGCAAAGTCGAAGACGACCGAGGAATAATCGGACACCAGTAAGGCGCTTTCCCGGAAGATCCTGTTGTAGGAGATGTCCATGACCATTTCCATCCGCTTGTCCGGCTTGATCAGGTGGGCGTGGTTCCTCATGTTGGGGTGAATAACCAGTTGTACGCGGTAGCCGTATTTCTCGGCGGTATCCAGCAGTTTCTGATTGCCGGCCAGCGACTGCAGATGCCTGATATAGCTGCTGTTCTTGAGAATGTCGGTCGATTCGTAATGTCCGGCCTTGTCGCGATGGCCGACCAGATATCTTCTCCAGGTCGGGGCAATGGTAATGAGTTTCTTTTTCTCATCAATCAGCCGGTCAAAGCGCGGCATGCCGGTCAGCCAGATGCGTTCGGCCGGATAGCCGTAGCTGGGAGCAAGGAAGGATTCGTATTCCCGTCTGGAGGAAGTGATGATGCCGGTCAGGTTCTTGTTGTAGCGCTTGAGCCATCCGGAGAGGTCGTCCTTGGTCACCCCGTGCTGCAGGAAGATGTAGTGGCAGTAGGGCATCAGATCCATGTAGAACTCGTAGGTCTCCTGGAAGGGGTTGATGATGTCTTCGTCAGCAGCGCTGGAGATGACGTAACGGCTGATCAGAAACAGCCAGCGGTATTTTTTGGAAAAGGAGTCGACCACCTTGCCCTTTGCTCCGATTTCGGCGTACTGGGCAGTCTTCTTCATGATGGCGAAGACGGCGTTGATTTCCGGGTGGTTATCCCTGACATATTTGTACATTACCAGCCCGTTGTCGTCAGCGACGTAGTTGCGGTCGCGGAACAGCCAGGTTTCCTTATGAGGCAGCCTGCGTACCAGCATGGCCAGCGGCCTGATCAGGCAGGCCTTACGGGCTGATCTGCGCAGTCCTTCATCCCTGACCCGTTTCGGGGAGGTGATGTTCTTCTGAAAGCGCCGTTCGTACAGACAATGCCTCAGGAAGCTGTTCTTGCGGAAGGTGATGGCGCTGCCGTCGCGGCGGATCAGCCAGCCGTCCTGCAGCGAGTACATGTCGGGGAACTTCTTGCGCATGGGCATGAACTTGCCGTAGGTCAGTTCCCCGGGCTGAAGTTCCTGTCCGTCAAGGGAAACGGCCAGCCGGCAGATATCCCGGTCATGAACCGGGAAACAAACGCGATAGCTGCTGGCGAAATGGTTTTCCGCTTCCAGGAGACAGCTGGTGCTTTGATCAGGCCGGACCTCCGCTTCATAGCGCGTTTCACCTGCCAGGACCGTGACTTTTGGCAGGACATCCAGGCAGCTGTAGCAGCGTCCTTCCAGAAGGCAATTGCCCTCTTGCACACTCATGAAGTCAGCGCGCAGCTGTACGTCATCGCTCAGCTTGCATAGTTTCAGTCCGTTGAATGTGATCCAGGGTACGCCGTCAGCATCCGTTTCTGCGGCAGCTTTACCGGGTCGGCATCTGAGCATCGACAGCTTGACGGCCGTATCGGAATTGCGCAGAGCCGCAATCACTTCGCTGTCCAGCTCGCTGAGCAGCTGGCGGCATTCGGCCAGAAACTGCCGTTGATCGTCTTCGCTGAGAACATCCTCAGGGAAGGCGGACTGGCTGAGCCGGCGGCTCAGCTGCCCGGCCAGGGCATACTGAACAAATAGGGGAACTTCCCCCTTTTTCTCATGGCACAGTTTTATGATGGGCCGGTAGTGTTTCCTTATGGTATCAAGATACCACTTGGGGTCATTGCGGAAAGGTGAATCGAAGTCGACCGTCCTGCCGTCTTCCTCATAGCGGCGGCGGTAAGAGGTCCCGGCGACGACGCCCAGCCTGGGCTTCTCCAGGAAAAGACGGTAAAGGCAGGGAAAGTCATCGTCATTGGTCAGGCTTTCCTCTAATGGTCTGATCGCCGTCAGTGCTTCTCTTCTGATGAAGCAGCAGTTGAGCCGGGTTTCGGCGTTGTCCCACTGCCTGGTAAGGTCAATGACGCGGGAACCTTGTGCGAACTTGAAGTTCTGTGGGTCGGGATCATCGGCGCCGTCAAACAGGTATACGGGAACGCAGACCACGTCCGTTTCATCATGATGCATCTCGCAAAAATCCCAGACGCGCTTCAGACAGTCTCCGGCCAGCTTGTCCCGGCAGTCCAGAAAGCCGACGTATTCGCCCTCGGCATGTCTGAGTGCTTCGTTGCGGCCGTTGCCGCCGTCTGAAATGAAAAGAAGGCTTCCGGAGTGCTCGGCAGCATGCCGCTTCAGGGCTTTGGTGCCTTTGAGTGATCCGTCGCTGACCGCGATCATCTGGACGCGTTCAGCGCCGATGGTCTGTCTGAGCAGAGAATTGACGGTCTGCTTCAGATGCCGGTGGCCGTCATTACAGGTAATGATGATCGTGAAAAGATATTGCTTGCCCATGCCTGTTCCTTTCCTTAATATGCGTTGAAGGCAGCCGCGTGAGCGGCTGCCTGATGATGAATCGGTGTTTACTTCCAGAGCTGGAATGGGTAGACCTCCTGGGCCTTGTATTCCAGAAGCCGGTCGGTGACCATCTGCTTGTCCTGCGGATAGGTGACGCCGAACCATTCGGCGTTGGTGCTCATGACCTTTACCCGGATGTCGCCGTTGGCGATCAGGTTGGCAACGGAAGTCGGGATGACCAGTTCGCTCTTGGGGACGTCGACCTTCTCAGCCAGGAATTCCGTGAATTCTCTTTCCAAAAGCGGGAAGATGGCCGGGGTCATGCCCCAGTAGTTCATGGAGACCACGCCGTCGACCAGTTCGGTCTCGTTGCCTTCCTCATCGATGGAGTAGGGCTTGCCGTTTTTGCGGATGATCTTCTGGGTCTCGACGATCTTGGTCAGATAGCCGTCTTCGGTCTCGCAGATGCCTCTGGTGACGGAGCCGTTGTCGGTCAGGGTCTTGGTCAGCTGATAGCCGACCATGCCGAAGGTGTCGTCAGTTACTTCGTTTTTCAGGAAGTCATACATGATCTGGTATGATTCCGGGCCGTAGAAGTCGTCGGCGTTGATGACCATGAAGGGGCCGTCAACGACGTTGCGGGTGGAAAGAACGGCCTGCACGGTTCCCCAGGGTTTGGTTCTTCCTTCCGGGCACTGATAGCCGTTAGGCAGATCATTGATGTCCTGATAGGCGTAATAGACATCCATGTAGCCTCTGAGCTTGCCGGCGATCTGCTGCTCGAAGAGATCTTCGTGTTCCTTGCGGATGATCAGCACCAGCTTGCGGAAGCCGGCTCTGTAGGCGTCGTAGATGGAGAAATCGATGATGCTTTCACCGTTGTTGCCAACGGTATCGACCTGTTTCAGGCCGCCGTAGCGTGAGCCCATTCCGGCCGCCAGGATAACTAATGCGGGTTCTTTCATATTGTAAATTCACCTCTTTTATACACTTCAATATTACCCTAACATTGCCTCCTTTATCAATAACAAACGCTTGCATAAAGGCCCTTGGACCGATAAAATAATGGTAGGAATCTGAAAGGAGTCAGCTGTCATGAAGAAAATCAATAAGGCTGATTTAACTGTTCATATCCCGGGGGTATCATGCCACCTGATGGTGGTTGTTTTTAACCTTGAAATGACTGAGATGCTTTGATTTTTTTCGGAGCGTCTTTTATTTACTTTTTGAAAGGAATGATTGAAATGAATCAGATGGAAAGAGCCTTCATCGAAGGTGCCACGGCGGGCAACGTCAACGTCGTCCGCAGCGCTCTGAATGAGGGCTGCGACCTGGAAGCCCGCAACGAGGACGGCAAGACGGCCCTGATGACCGCGGCCAAGCGGGGAAGACTCCAGGTGGTAAGGATGTTATTGGACGCCGGAGCGGACGTCAACGGCCGGGACAATGAGGGCGATACCGCCATCATGGGCGCCTGCAAGAAGGGCCATGACGAAGTGGTGCAGATGCTCATTGAGGCCGGGGCTGATGTCAACGCGCTGGACTGCGAAAACCGCAACGGACTGATGAGAGCGAGCCATAACGGCTTTGAGGACGTGGTCAGAACGCTGATCAGTAACGGCGCTGACATCAACGTTCAGGACTACAAGGGCAGAAGTGCCCTGATGGAAGCATGTTCTTGTGGAAATCTGGCCGTTATTGATGTATTATTATCACGTGGTGCAGATGTCAATCTGCAGGATCAGATGGGCACGACAGCCTTAATGAGAGCGGCCTACGCCGGTTTTGACGAACTGGTGGAGATCCTGCTCAATAACGGGGCTGATCCCTCGATCATCGACCAGTCAGGCAAGAAGGCTTACGACTATTACGTCGTCAGAAACAGTAATCAACAACTGATAGATAAGTTGGCTTAGGAGGATATATGAAAGAATACGCAGGAAAATCCGTCAGAAACGTTGTCGTAATGGGACATACCGGCGCCGGTAAGACCGAGGTGCTGGAATCCGTTTTATTCAACAACAAGATCACCGACCGTTTCGGCAAGGCCGTAGACGGCAACAGCATCATCGACTACGATGCTGAAGAAGTAAAGAGAGGAATGTCAGTCTACTCAACATTAGTACCGGTTGAGTGGAAGGATCATAAGATCAACTTCATCGATACCCCGGGGTACATGGACTTCGCCGGCGAGCAGGTCGCTGCCTTAGCCGTTGCCGATGCCGCCCTGATCGTCGTTTCCGCCAAGGACGGCGTTCAGCCGGGTACCATGAAGGCTTACCGCCAGGCGGTTGCCAACAACCTGCCGGTCGTCTTCTTTGTCACCAGAGTTGACGAGGAAAACGCCGACTACGCCAAGGTCGTCGCTGAACTGGAGCGCCGCTGCAAGGCTTCTCCGCTGGTTCTGCCGATCCTGGAAGGCGGCAAGGTCAACGGTACCGTCAACATCATCACCAAGAAGGCCCACGTCGGCAATGCCGAAGTCGACATTCCGGCAGCCTTTGCCGATCAGGCTGAGACCGGCCACGCCGAACTGTGCGAAGCCGTCGCCATGACCGATGATGAACTGACCGAGAAGTTCCTGATGGAAGAACCGTTCACTGATGAGGAAATGATCAAGGGTGTCGCCAACGGCTTACTGTCCGGCGCCATCAAGCCGATCCTGTGCGGTTCCGCCACCAAGTATGTCGGCATTGACGTCCTGCTGGATACCATCATCAAGTACTGCCCGGCTTACACCGACAAGGGCACCGTCAAGGACGCCAACGGCAAGGAACTGAAGACCACCAATGACGAGACCTTCAGCGCCTTCGTCTTCAAGACCGTTACCGATAACTTCGCTCAGGCTTCCTACGTGAAGGTCATGAGCGGCGTGCTGACTCTGGAAACTCCGCTGTACAACGTTACCGCCGACACCAACGAAAAGATGGGCGGTCTGGTCGTCGTCAGAGGCAAGAACCAGGACAAGGTCACCAAGCTGGAATGCGGCGACATCGGCGCCGTGCTGAAGCTCTCCAATACTTCAACCAATGACACCCTGGCCACCAAGGGCAACAACATCAAGTTCAAGCCCATTGAATTCCCGCAGGGCATGCTGGGCAAGGCCATCTGGCCCAAGACCAAGAACGATGAAGACAAGCTGTCTTCCGGCCTGGCCAAGCTGCAGGGCGAAGACAAGAGCATGAAGGTCGTTCTGAACACTGAGACCAAGGAACAGGTTCTCTACGGTATCGGCGACCAGCACATCGACGTCATCGTCAACAAGCTGAAGAACAGATACAAGGTCGAAGTTGAACTGACTGAACCGAAGGTCCAGTACCGTGAGACCATCATGGGCGTATCCGATGTTCAGGGTAAGTATAAGAAGCAGAACGGCGGTGCCGGTCAGTATGGTGACGTTACCATCAAGTTCGAACCCAACCCCGATCAGGAAGAAATGGAATTCGTTGATGCCGTCGTCGGCGGTGTCGTTCCGAAGAACTTCATCCCCGCCGTTGAGGCAGGATTGAGAGAATGCATGAACAAGGGCGTTCTGGCCGGCTACAAAGTCGTCCAGGTCAAGGCTACCCTCCACTACGGTTCCTACCACCCGGTAGACTCCAAGGAAGTTGCCTTCAAGGCCGCTGCCAGACTGGCTTACAAGAAGGGCATGCCCTTAGCCAAGCCATGTCTGCTGGAACCGATCATCAAGGCTGAGGTTACCATCCCCAACGATTATGTCGGAACCATCTACGGCGATTTCTCCAAGAGAAGAGGCATGATCATGGAAAACAACGCCATCGATGATGAGACTACCGTCATCGTTGCCGAAGTACCGCAGGCGGAAATGATGAACTACGCTACTGAGTTAAGAAGCATGACTCAGGGCAATGGCTCCTACACTCAGGAATTCGTCAGATACGAAAGAGCTCCGCAGAACATTGCTGATAAGGTCGCTGCCGAGGCTCATCTGGAAGACGACGACGAAGATTAATCACTTCGCAAGCATTAATAACAACAAGCACCCGCTGAACCAGCCGGGTGCTGTTTTTAAGGAAAAACTGTGTCACTATCAGAGCAGTGTGCGACATCACCGGGGTAAGCGTGGAAAGACTCTATATTCTGCCGCCGATCATATTTGCTACATTTGAATAACACTGTTTCCAATTGCCTTTTAAAATATTTAGTGTTTCAGTATCTACATATAAACTAGATAAGTATGGATACATATTATTGTTTTCATCATTTGTACAATAGTATACAATGTTGTTTTTTTGGATTAGTTTTTGAGCTATCAATGTAGCTCTATACGCCAACAACCACCAAATATCAATTTCGCTCTTTTCAAGTCCAAAGCCAACAATAAATAGATTGCTGAAAAACAAATGCTCCACCCAACTCCCCTTAAGTGCCTGCTTCAAATTGTCCTCAAAGTTACTATTATTACTCAAACTGTAAATACTATTGATTTTCCCTTTTATAACAGCAATGTTGTCAATATAGTGCTGTAATCCTATACAGATACTATCTTTTAGTCGTTCTTCTCCATGAATATGAAAGACTTTTTTCTCATCAATATCATTAGCTCTTTTGAAACTGCTCTTTTTCTCACGCTTATCCGTACAATTGTCTTCAATTTTGCCATCTATTGTGTCAAATCCCAAAGCAGCCTCTATTTCATAAGAGTAATTTGTTGTTAGATATACATCTATAGGCAAATCAGTAAACTCTTTGTATAAGCGTTTGCAACTATTTAGTTGTTGTCCCTTTAATCTGGTATCATTCAAGACCACACTAATAAGATCAATTGGCTTTTTATACTTCGACGCCTGAATTTGCTGACAGTCAAATGTTAATACATTTAAGAAGTTATCATTTGTACTGAACGAAGTCTTAGATGACATGTTATCGACTATGTCTTTCCAGGGCTTTACCCCAAAACATCTATTAATACCATTCCCAAACAAGATCGCATTATTCATTTATTAGCCCCTCATTTTCTCTTTTATGTAAACGTTTTTTCTTTTTGACATATCACCGACAGAAATAAATTTATTTTTTTATACTATATACTTCTAAGCCTGTCTTGTAACAGTATCGACCTATAACCATTTATTCTACCAGCTCTTCATTGACCTACAGATAAGAAAACAACTGGTTAGATTTATCCCCATCCTGCAGGCGTTCGGCAATAGATTTTTCCCACTCTTAATAAAGCAATCTCTTAGATTGCTTGACTTCATCAACTCTCTTGCCCCAATTGATTCCAATCAGAATCAAATAGCCTTAGGATTCTCCATTCAGTAATACTTTTTGCAATATGGTATTCATGACTTTGTTCTCGGATTGCCTTATCGAATTCTTCACAAGCTTTTTCAAAATCACCGTTTACTTCTTTAATAACTTCATGTTCACCATTCTGTTTATCTTTTGTTATATAGTACTTCATACTTTCTCCCTTCTATTATCTATTATTTATGCTTTACTACAGAAAGTAAAGTTCAAGCATTATATCAGAGGCCTCTGCTCCGAAATGTATTTTCCTTAACAGTATTCTCCGTCACCAGGTGCTCTATCACCAACATTAAGTTACGATTATGCGCGAGTGAACACAAGAAATCAGAATGAAGACCGTCAGGTCATCGCGATGAGAGAGCAGGTAATACCCAAAGCATATAAATCGGTTGCTAACAAGACTAGTTTTGATTAGTATAGTATTGATAGGGGACTTAAGAGGATAATCTAATTGATAAGATATATTCTATAAGGAAATTGTGCATAAAAAAAGAAAATGTAAGCTCAAAATATGTCGGAAAAGTACGGGAGGTATCATGTTTATACAGTTCAAAACATGATTTATACACGAAAGGATAAGCATAAAGTATGAAGTCATATTTCGTAAAGACACTAAAGATTTTTGTTATTTCTATCATATTATTGACAAATGGTTTTTCTATGATAAAAGCCGAAACTACGGTAACAGCGGAAGGACAATGTGGTTCTTCTGCATTTTGGCACTATTATGAAGATACAAATACTTTATTAATCGATGGGTCTGGATCATTAAGAGAATACAGTACCAATATTAGACCTTGGTCAAAATACTTGAGTAACATTAAAATCATTGAAGTATCTGACTCTATAACAGAAATCAGTGAAGGCTTTTTTAATGGATGCAATAGTGTTCGGGAAATTAAAATACCATTCATTGGGAAAAGCAGAACATCAACAGCTTATGAGGGCGTGTTTGGGTATATTTTTGGATTTAGTACTGTAAGTGCAAATATAAAAAATTATAGATATTATTGCAGAAAGTTGTATAACATATCAGGGTCTACTAACGCTTTTTTATATAACTATTATGATGAAGATTTTCAAAGCACTTACCTTATGTTCAATCTTCCCAAATTCTATGACAGTTATGGAAGAATTGTTGCAAGAAAAACCAGCAGCAATGAATTTGTCGACTACTATCTTTATCATCAAACAAAGTATCCTGATGAAGCATACATCCTTTATCCTCCATCAGGAGTATGGCAGTATTCATGCAACAATGGAGACTCAATTTCGATTTATATAAAGTATACGGGTAGCAGTAATTACAGTAGTATTAAAGGTTATGCCTTACAGGCATACTACTATAATATTCCTTCAAGTATAAAAAATGTGACAATAACAGATACTACCGCAATAGGTGAAGAAGCATTTATGAACTGTTCATCGATAGAAGATATTCGATTTAATGACAATGTCGCTTCTATTGGAAATAATGCTTTTAGAGGGTGCACTAAACTGTCTGTTTTTATTCCAAATAGTGTCACAGCGATAGGAAACCAAGCGTTTTATAATGTACCTACTGTATCAGTATATTGTGATAATGAACTGATTAATTCGTCAAACAAATATGGGGCTAAGTTAATACAAACAGTTCACTATCTTGATGACAATCAAACATGTAATCCTACAGGATATGGAACTTGTATTGTTTGTGGCAGTGAAAATGTCTACGGCTATTATCAGAGTTTAGGAAATCATTTATGGGACGCTTCATCATTAACATATCTGTGGGATGATGATAACAGCACGGTGACAGCAACTATCCATTGTGTTTATAACGAGGAGCATATTTTGACAGAAACAGTAGTTCCTGAACATCTTGTCTTGCTTGAACCGACTTGTGAAATAGCCGGATTAGATGAATACATTGCATTTTTTGAAAATGAAGTTTTTGAAACACAGGTAAAACTTGTGGATGTTGATTCACTTGGACACGATTGGAAAGATGTTTCATGGAATTGGGAAGGATATGACAGTGCAACAGCTGATTTCGTATGTCAGAACGATAATGACCATACGACAACCAAAGCCGCAACGATAACGAGCGAAATCACCCTGGCTCCTACCTGTGAAACTGATGGAACCAAAGTGTATACTGCCACGATTATCCTGGATGGTGAAACTTTTACTGACACTCAGACAGAGAATCTCCCTGCTATGGAACATGATTATCGGTTTGACATGTTTGATTGGGATGAAGAGCACCATGCAGAAGCCGTCTACGTATGCGCTAATGACAATGATCATGTATTAAGATTTGAGGCTCAGGTAACCAACGAAGTGACTACGGAACCGACATGCGAAGGAACTGGCATAAGGACGTATACTGCCACTTATGACGGACATACGGATACGGTAGAAGAAGTGCTTCCCGCAATTGGGCACCGCTATGGTGAACCTTCCTATTCCTGGAGCAACAACTATCAAAATGCTACGGCAACAGTTGTCTGTCTTAATGATGGTAGCCACATAGTAACTGAAACAGTAGAAACTACTTCAGTGACTACGGCGACATGTACTCAAGACGGTGTCACAACTTATACCGCTGTCTTTACTAATCCTCTGTTCAGTGTCAGAACGGTGGATGTAGAGCAGGAAGCTTTTGGACATGATTATGAAGTTACGGAATGGAGCTGGGCAGAAGATTACGCCAGTGCCACAGTAACCATTACATGTCAGAGAGACACCAGTCATGTTGAAACTTTGGAAGCTGGTGTTACTTCACAGACTATTGATCCTCTTTGTGAAGTCAAGGGAAAGATAATATATACCGCATCAGTCACTCATGAAGGAATCGAGTATACGGATGTCAGAGAAGTTGAAATCGCTGAACTCGGACATGAGTATGGAACTCCAACATATACCTGGTCAGAAGACAACAGAACTGTTACTGCCTGGGCAGTATGCACGAGAGATGAAAACCATGTGCTGGAAGAAACTGTCAATGTCATCATATCAACCTATAAGGCAGCAACCTGTGAGACTACAGGTGTGGACATTTATACTGCCGTCTTTAGCAATTCAATATTCAGAACTCAGACTAAGACAGTAATAACCCCGGCATTAGGACATGATTATGCCAATCCAGTCTATGAGTGGGCAGAAGACTACAGTGAAGTAACGGGCAGACAGATCTGTCAGAACGACAATACACATGTCATTTCTGAGACAGTAGCACTTGCTTCATCTGAAATCGTAGTACCAGCTACCTGTGAAGGAAACGGTATTACTGAATATGTCTCTGAGGAATTCACGAACAGCGTTTTTGAAAAACAGACTATAAGGGTGGCTGACATCCCGGCTTTTGGTCATTATTGGGGTGAATGGTCATATGATGGTGAAGAGCACCTGACCCATTCACGTATCTGCAGTCATGATGCTACTCACATTGAGACTGAAGACTGTACATTTGAAGAAGTCGTCATCGACGGAACCGTTCACATGATCTGTTCAGTGTGCGGTGGAGAGAGGGCAATCTGTCCTACGGATGGAAAAGAATATGCAATCCTGACGAGTGAAGGTGAACTGGTATTCTTCAGGAGTTTTAACGAATACACAAATGGAACAAACTACACTTCTGTAACTGACATCAATAACAGAACATACACGGGAAGAGTGTTCTCTGGGTATATAACCGGTTCCTATACAGACAGCGTCAATCCGCCATGGTATGGGTACAGAAATGACATAATGAGTGTTAGTGTTGCACCAGATAATACCATCTGTCCGACCAGCATGAGTCACTGGTTCTACATGTTGACAAAACTGCAAGTAGTTGACTTAAGAGGGTTTGATACTGAAAATCTCAAATATGTAAATGATATCTTTGAAAACTGTGAGTCTCTTACAGACATCAACTTTGAAGGGTTTGACACGAATAATGTGGAAGATTTTGGTGGCATGTTTTCGCATTGTTACTCTCTAACCGATATTGATATCAGCAAAATCAATACAGAGAGTGCAAAAGACATTGCTTATATGTTCTATATGTGTCCATCGATTGAGAGACTTGATCTAAGCAATTTCAATACGTCAAAGGTCACAACAATGGAGTGGATGTTTAGTAATTGCACTTCATTAAAAGAACTTGACCTTAGTAGTTTCAATACCGCAAATGTTTCAAAAATGGGGCACATGTTCTATGAGTGTGCATCATTAATCGACCTTGATTTATCTGGCTTTAATACTATAAATGTCGAGTATTTTGACAATATGTTTTATGGGTGCAGTTCACTGACATCTTTAGATATGTGCAATTTCAACACTACAAATGCTATATACATGGCAAATATGTTCAAGGGTACCGCAAATCTGGATACGATTAAGCTAGGAACAGGATTCACTAAGTGGAACAGCGACGCACCACTTCCGACCGGAAAATGGACCAACGGAGAACTGATCAAGACACAGGCAGAACTGCAGAGTCAGTATCCGGGTAATGCCTCAAGTTGGGCTGGCACCTGGTGCAGATGTACGTTCGATAGTTTTGAATGGATTGAAACTGAAGATGGATTTAATGCCAATGCGGTATATCATAACGCATCTCAGTCATTTACTGTCAAGTTGTCAGCAACGGTTACTTCATCAATCACTTCTGAACCGAACTGCACTAAACCGGGAACGATAACATATGTTGCTAGTATTACTGCAAATAACAGTCTAGACAGTACTGCTCACAGCGACAGCCATGAAGTACCTTATGGGACTCCGACAGGACACGATTATCAGTTCAGCGAATTTGAATGGACAGACTATACCGCCAAGGCAGTTTACATCTGCTCACACGACAATGATCATGTAGTCAAGTATGACGCGGTAGTGACCAGCGAAGTAACGACAGAGCCGGGGTGTGAAAGCACAGGCATCAGGACTTATACCGCAAGCTATGACGGTCATACGGATACAAAGACTGAGGTCATCGATGCTTTAGACCACATATGGGGTGATCCAGTGTTTGAATGGGCTGAACCTGCAGAAGGAGAAGAGTATCCTTCATCAGCGACAGCTACCAGAACGTGTCAGAGAGACACTAATCACAGTGAGACAGTTGACTGTGAAATAACAACAATAGCTGAGACAGCAGGTGCCATTACCTTAAGGGCTACGGCCGAATTCTCCGATGGAAGTGTTTTCCATGAAGACAGGGAATATGAAAAAGACAATCTGACACTCAGTCTCGTAAGTATGACCACCTCCGGAATCTACCTGCAGTGGAATGACATCGGTGCAGCATATTATGAGATATACCGTAACGGAACAGCAGCACCTCAGAATCCCGGCACAGCGTATCTTGATAATACAGTATTGAGAACCATGGGTACTGAATACACCTATAAGATCAGAGGATATAAAAATGGAGAGTGGACTGACTTCAGTGAGGAACTGACCTTAGTGTTCAATCCGTTCGATGATGTCTTTGAGGGAACTGATGACTTTGACCGGGTAGCCTGGGCGTACAACAACGACATCGTTAATGGCATTGGTACTGGATTCAAGCTGAACGGCAACTGCACCAGAGCGCAATTCTGCATCATGCTCTACAAGATGGCCGGCAAACCGAGCGTCACCGCCATGGAGTGTCCGTTCACTGATCTGGATGGTGTATCCACCAACAACCGCAAGGGCATCATCTGGTGCTACAACAAGGGAATTGTCAACGGCACTTCGGCCACGACCTTCAATCCCTCCGGGAGCATCACCCGTGCTCAGCTGGCCATCATGGTCTGGAAGATGGCTGGTCAGCCGAAGGTTACCGGCATGAGCTGCCCGTATACCGACATCAGCGGTCTGACGGCAAATAACAGAAAAGCCATCATCTGGTGTTACAACGTGGGCCTAATCGACAGCATTACCGGCACCAAGTTCTCCCCCAAGACCAAGGGAACCAGAGGGTTATTAGTAGAGATGCTGTTTGGGTATGACCAGATCTATCATGTTGTTGAAAATATGAAACATGTCAGTCAGAGTGAATGAAACAAGATAAACACTGACAGATGATATTGTTAAAAATACGCAGAAAGCAGGCACCGACAGTGCCTGTTTTCGTGTTGGGAGAGAAGGTTTTGTTCTGTCAAAATGAGGCGCTTTCCTGCAAACACGGAGTCAGGTGTTCTGATCATCCCACATATTGGGGCTGCGCTTGAGATTATTGTCTGAAAATGAACAGCTTTGCACCGTGAAACGGTAACACGATGCTATGATGAGGACGAAATTATGACCGCCCGGCGGTCAGAAAGGAGAAATGCATGGGATTGTTTTCTAAGAAGAAAGATAACGAACTGCAATGGTCAGCTGATCATGCCTTCCTGGAATTGGATAACGGAAACTGGCTGATAACCGTCAGAGGTAACAGGGATGGCGAGTGGAAACCTTGTAGTCCAGAACATCTTTATTATGAGAAGCCGAAATACATCAGGTTCTATGAAGTTGAACAGCCGGCTAAGTTCAAGAGAACGAAGACTTTCACCAATTCCACCAGATACAGTACGTCGATCATAAGAACATACGAATTTACCGATCTGCAGCGCATTGTTGAAAAACCGTACTTTGAGGAACTGGAGGAGCCTTATTCACCGCCTAATTCACCGTACTCGGCTAACTGGTTCCATCATATGATAAACCGGATAGATGTACGTCTGGAGTTTACGGATCAAAGCCTGGAAGGTACACTGGTCTTTCCAACTGATCCGCCGATTAAGGAAATGAAACAGTACAGCGTGTTCATAACCAATGAAAAGCATAACCTGTATGAAAACCAGTTCCTTTATCTGGCGCCTTACCGGAGATCCTGTCTCTTTGATGCCTCCGAATATCGGCTGCCTGTAGAAATCGTCAGCGACAGTGCCAATTATGTCGATCTCTTTGAAGACGACATGAATCATTACTGATTCAGCTTTGATGAAGAAAAGAAGGATGTAATAATGGCTGGCAGTGTATTGAATGATCTGGAGCAGATAGCCCAGGAGAAAGGATGGTTCTATGAAGAACCGTCAGATAAGGAACAACTGATCAAAGTGCTTAACAGGGTGGCGGCGTTCAGTTACGTTCAGGACAATTACGATGCCCTGAATTTACAGCTTGGTGAAGATGCATTTGTTGAGGAATATGTTAACGGCAACATGTCGCCGCAAGAAGATGATTTTGATGACGAACCGTATCCTGTGAAGCCGGTTCTTCCGAAGGAAAAGAGCCGGGAAACCGGGCCGAGCGTCAGCGAAATTGTCGGATCGCTGGGGTATGTGGTGATATATGCGGTAATGGCAATCAGTGTCATCGGCTTCTTTGGAATCGACAATCCAATCAGCAGATATCTCGAAGAGCGCAAGGTTGAAGCGCAGCTGGTTTTCATGGCTGTGCTACTGGCGGGAGCATTTATCCTCTTTATTCTGCTGGTTGAAGGTAAGGAAAGTCACGTAAAAGAACACCTCGATTATTTTCTGAACCATTCAAAGCGGGAACAGCAGAGGATCGAAAACAACAGGATCGCGCTGGAGAAATACAATAATGAGATGATTGAATATGAAGATGCTGTGGCAAGGATCACCAAACGTCAGAAGCAGAAAACTGCCGAGAAGGAACGTAAAATCAAACAACTGAAGGAAGAAGCCCGAGAGTCATACCCTGAGAGTCAGAATGCTCTGATGCTGGCAGCTGTTGAAACAATGAAGTTGTATTCACGGGATTATCTGGAAGCCGCAAAAGCCCTGCTACATCCGAAATACCATTGCCGTGCAGAGGAATTGGCGCAGATCATCGAAGAAGGAAGAGCCTCAGGTATTCAGGAAGCCATCAATGTTCTGCTGAACGATGACCATAACAGAGAGGTCCTGCATGAGGCGCAGAGAAAAAATGAACTTCTGCAGCAGCAGCTTCAACAGGAAGAAGAGTACGAAAGAGATAGAATCAGGCGCGAGAACAGAAGGCAGCGCGAAGAAGAGGAAAGAGAAAGAAGAAGAGAACAGGAAAGAGAGCGGTAGTATCAGAGGGAAAAGGCAGATCAGCAGCGCCAGCTGGAAAGAGAACGTCAGCGCGCCAGCGCTGCCGGAGCAGCGCAGTGCCGTCACTGCAGGAGAACCTGTAGCTGGACGGTTACGATGCACAATAACGGAAACTGCGCTTCATACATTCCCCGTTAGGACAGAATTCAGGTCAACTGACAGCAACACCTGAAGATACTGGAAAGTCAGAAACGGAGAGGCCTGCAAAGACAGGCCTCTTTTGTGTGCTTTCCTATGGATTTTGCGATTTATCAACATAGGCAATCAGCGAATAAAAATGGTAAAATATTACTTATAAACATACTGGATGACAGGGCAATTCCGGGTGTAACAGGAATGCGCCCGGAAAGCAGAGGGGAACGATGACCATGAAGCTGTTCAGAAAAACAATGATTTTAATGATTATGACTGTGATGACATTTGCCATTATCAATCCGTCTGAGACGGTCGCTGCGGAGGATGCCTACAGCGGCTCATGCGGTGAAGAAGCGACGTATCTGTTTGATCCGCAGAGCGGCATCATGACTATCAGCGGCTCCGGTGAAATGGCAGGTTATTTTCGTGCTTCCGATCAGCCATGGGCCGGTTACCAGTCCCAGATTTTGAAAGTGATTATCGAGAGCGGAATCACTAAGGTTGGAAATTATACTTTCTGTCTTTGTGAGAATCTTTCTTCAGCAGTTTTCAATGAAGGCTTGATACAGATAGGATATGCTGCTTTTCAGGATTGCTCTTCATTGGAAGATTTTGTTCTTCCGAATGGTCTGGAAACGATCAGTGCCCACGCCTTTGAAAACTGCACCTCTCTCTATTCTCTGACTTTACCTGAGAATGTTCGTTTATGGGAATATACCTTTTCCGGTTGCAGCAATCTTATTCTGACCATACCAACCAGTACCGCTATGCATCCAACTTCCCTGAATGGGATTCCTCTGGTCAGGATTTTCTGTGACAACACGAAAGTCAGTAACTATAATCTGTACGGCGCAAAGCAGTATGAAAGGATTCACTACTATGTTTATGGGCCGCGCATTGAACCCACCTGTGAAGAAGACGGTCAGCAAACATTAAGCTGTGAAAAATGCAGCTGGACAAGAACAGAGATCATTCCTGGCGGCCATGTTTATGGACAGCCTAATTATGAATGGTCGAGCGACAGTCTATCCGTTTGTGCGACAGCTGTCTGTCAGAGAGATGCGTCACACGTGCTGAGTGAGACAGTTCAATGCAGTGTCAGTTCCACCGCTACATGCACTCAAGCCGGAGAAATCATCTACCGAGCTGAATTTGCTGATGAGCACTTTGAAACGCAGATCAGAACGGTTCACCAGGACGCTTTGGGCCATGATTATGGAGAATGGATCGTTGATCTTGAACCGACCTGCACGACAGACGGACACCGCTACAGGGTGTGCAGCCGTGACGCAAATCACATTGAGGAAGAAGTGCTGGCTGCCAATGGCCATGATTATCAGTTCAGCAGTTTTGAATGGACCGGTTACACCGCCGAAGCGATTTATGTCTGCGCTAATGATGAAGAACATGTGGAAAGATATCCGGCAACGGTAACCAGTGAAGTGACCACTCAGCCGACCTGTGAGTCAACAGGAATAAGGACATATACGGCATCATATGATGGTCATAAGGATACAAAGGAAGAAACGATTTCTGCCCTTGGTCATGACTATCAGTTCAGCAAGTTTGAATGGAACGGTTATACTGCCGAAGCGGTTTATGTTTGCGCTAATGATGAAGAACATGTGGAAAGATATCCAGCAGCGGTAACCAGTGAAGTGACCACTCAGCCGACCTGTGAAACAACTGGAATCAGAACATATACGGCATCATATGATGGTCATACTGATACGAAGGAAGAAACCATAGAAGCCACTGGCCACAATTGGGGAGAGCCGGAATTCTTCTGGGCCGAGACTGGACCAGATGAACTGTATCCATCATCTGCACAGGCGGTCAGGACCTGTCAGAATGATGACCGTCATCAGGAAACCGTCGACTGTCAGATAGCTACTATAGAGAGTGGCTCAGGTTATGTCCTGTTAAGGGCAACCGCTGTCTTTGAGGATGAAACGGTCTATGAAGATCAGAGATTCGAATTCATTGAATTTATACTGCAGGTTGAACTGATGGATACTGACGGCATTCATCTGATCTGGCCGGATGTTGAAGCTTATGATTATGAAATCTACAGAGACAACGTGCTGATTGCGACGGTCATTGGGAATAATTACCTTGACAAAGTTGGCCGGACCATGGGCTATGAATACAAATACGCTGTGAGAGCATTCTATTCTTCCACTCAGAATCCTAAGAACTATTATGATGAGCTGACTGTGATTTATAATCCGTTCTCTGATGTTGTTGAGGGAACCACCAGCTTCACTCATGTAGCCTGGGCTTATAACAATGAAATCGTCAGCGGTCTGACTAACGACAAGACCAGATTCGGCCTGACAGGAAGATGTACCAGAACGCAGTTCTGCATCATGTTATGGCGAATGGACGGCAAGCCCAGCACTACGGGTCTTAAGTGCCCGTTCACCGACATTGATGATGTAACGCCTAATAACCGTAAGGGAATCATCTGGTGTTACAATGAAGGCATCGTCAACGGTACTTCGCCGACGACCTTTGCGCCGTCCGGAGACGTCACCAGAGCGCAGCTGGCCATCATGATGTGGAAGATGGCGGGACAGCCCAGCACGGTTGGCATGAGCTGCCCGTTCACTGACCTGGATACCCTGACTGCCAATAATAAGAAGGCGGTCATCTGGTGCTACAACATGGGCATGATCAGCAGCATCACCGGTACCAGATTCAAGCCTAAGACCAAGGGAACCAGAGCGCTGCTGACGGAGATGATGTATGGCTATGAACAGTGGTACCACATCGTAGATCCCAACGCTGCTGATGTGAGAGCACCGCGGATAACGGTTCTTCATGAAAGTGAACAGATACTCAAAGGGGAGACCCTGGGGATCCTGCCATATGCGATAGTTGAGGACGACATGGATGACCATGTCGTTCTTAAACTTGAAGGCAACTATGACTGTAACAGGGCCGGGACCTATGATCTGAAGTTTGTCGCTGAAGATGAATCAGGTAATCGATCCGAGGCTGATTTCACGCTTGAAGTCTGCGCCAAGGCCAGTGATTTGGGGCTGCCGTATCCGCATAACCCGGACGGTTTCGACTACAAGCTGGTCGTCAACATTCATAACCAGACGGTAAGAGTTTACCGTTGGGACGGCAAGAACTATAACGATCTGCTGAAGATCTTCACCTGTTCAACCGGTACTTCCACGCCTCAGCGCATCGGTACCTGGGAGACACCGGTAAACTATCGCTGGAAATGGCTGTTTGGAGATGTCTACGGACAGTACGCCACCAGGATCGTTGATACCTGCCTGTTTCACTCCGTTCCCTACTTCACCAAGAGCCCCGATGATCTGGAATATCTGGAATACAATAAGCTGGGTACCCCGGCATCTATGGGCTGCGTCCGCTTGAGAGTGATTGACGCCAAGTGGATCTATGACAACTGCCCGGTTGGTACGACGGTCGTCATCAAGGACGATGAGACCGACACCATTCCGGTACAGTGGCTGGAGAAAATCGACATCAGCTCACCCAACCGAGGCTGGGACCCTACGGACCCGGATCCCAATAATCCCTGGAACAAATGACAGAACGCTGATCAATTGAAAAACCCCTGAAATCGGAATGATATGTACCCCCTAAACTGGACCAACCAGTAAAGGGGGTTTTTATATTAGGTACAACTGGGAATTCAAATTGGATTGTGTAGAAAGCTATCTAAAAGGGAAGAAGGTGGAAAAGCCTAAAACATCGAGATGCAAAAGCG
>JAFRZA010000027.1 GCA_017442805.1 Erysipelotrichaceae bacterium | reverse complement strand
TGGGAAATGTGCGCCAGGATGATCTGCTTCGTCCTGTCGCTCAGGCAGCGGGACAGAATGTCGCTGGCGTATTCATTGGACATGTGACCGCTGTCGGACAGGATCCTTCTCTTCAAAAAGCCCGGCCGGTTGGTCTCCATCAGCATCTCCGGGTCGTGGTTGGACTCGAAGATGTAGTAGTCCGCGCCTCTGATCAGTTCCAGGTTGGCCCGGGAGATGTAGCCGGTATCGGTAACCTGCACCAGGGTCTCCTTCCCGTCGCTGATGACATAGCCGACGCAGATGTCGCAGTCATGGCTCAGCACCAGGGCCACGATGGTCAGAGTGCCGATGGTGAAGGGCTGATAGGGATCGATGATCTTCTCATGAGCCAGGGAAAGGATGGGAAACGGCGCGTAGACCGGCAGTCTCTCGAACATGCGCACTGACTTGATGTGGTCAGTGTGAGCGTGGGTTATCAGCAGCCCGTCGCACTTCTGCCAGTCGACGCCGATGGTTTCAAATGACTTCTTCAGATAACTGACCGACGGACCGCAGTCGATGATGACGCGGGTATCCCCGCTGCCCACCACCGCGCAGTTGCCCTCTGATCCGCTGGCGAGAATGTAGAAATACATGTTCTAGTACCGGCGGCACAGTTCACAGGGCAGATAGATGCACGGGTTGGTCTGAACGCCGTTGACGTAGACCGAAATGTGAACGTGCGGACCGGTGGACCGGCCGGTTGAGCCGATCTGGCCGATGATCATGCCCTGGTAGACATAGGTGCCGACTTCGAAGTATCCCGGAACCTTCATGTGGCCGTAACGGAGCATGAAGCTGTCGCCGTTCTCGTCGGTTCCGGCGTCAATGCGGTAGAAGTTGCCGGCGGCGGCTGAGTGGGCGTTCATGGTGACCACGCCGTTGGTAACGGCAAGAACTTCGCCGTAGCGGTTATAGGGGTTGATGAAGTCAACGCCGGTATGTCCGCCGTAGCCGTAGTAGTCACAGGTAATGGCGGCGTTGTAGCACGGCAAGCCGAAGGAGATCGAGCCGGTGTAGGTAACGGCATGGGAGCCGACCAGGTAGACGCCCTGGACCGGTTTCTCGACGACCTTGCTGCTCTCCTGGCGGTAGCCGGAAAGCACGCCGTTGACGTAGATCTCGGTGTAGAGGTTATCGTTGTAGCCGTTCTGGGCTTCCACGGAGACCTTGATTTCGCCGACGTCCATGGTGTCGTCCTTGAGGTACAGCGGTGATTCCGGATAGGTGATCTCGCGGACATAGTTCTGCGATTCGGTGACCACGCTGATTGGGGAATCGAAGTAGGTGATGTTGAGCTGCTGACCGACGACCAGGGTCTGGTTGATGTCCTGAATGTCGCGGTTGAGGGAAAGCAGCTGAGTGGAAGACAGGCCGTTGCTGGAGGCGATGCCCTGAACGGTATCGTATTCCTTGACCGTATAGTAGGACAGGTTCTTCTCCTTGCCGTAGCACAGCCAGTCAAAGATGGCCTCCTTGCTGTCGAGGATCTCGCTGACCTCGGCGCCGGATGAGGAAGCCTTGATGACCTCTTCCAGATAGACGTTGACGTCCTGAGTTCCGTAGCTGGTCAGAGCGGGGATGACCTCGCCCTTTTCCAGTTTGAAGAAGACGTCGCTGTCAACGAACATCAGCACGAATTCACGCAGCGCTTCGGTGAACTGGCTGATGGATTTTACGTAGATGGTCTGGGTGACCTTGTCGTCACGCAGGAATTCGATCTTGGTGGTATCGGCCACGAAAAGGCTGTGATCGTCAAGATACCTGATGATCTCATCGTCCCTGTTCTCATAATTCCAGAAACTCTTTTCCCGGACGGTATAGACATCCCGGCTTAAGCCGATCTTGTAGTCGCTGATGTTGTCGTCAGCCAGACTGCTCTGCTTTTCCGCGATGACCTGATCGATGCGGCTGCCGTCCGTCAGAACGCCAACCAGATCGCCTTTATAATAGACCTTGGTAACTTCCACCGGCTTCATCGTCAGTGATTCGATCTTCTGACTGACGGCGGAAGCGGCCTGTTCGACATTGATGTCGCTGACCTGCTGCGCCCTTCCCACATTGGAGGGGAAGATGAAGGCGATGGCGATGGCCGCAACCAGCGCGGCGAGTATTACGATAAGCTTTTTCTTATTCATATTCATCATCCCTGTACTCTTTAGTATAGAACGCATTCGTCTTATTATCAAATGCCAGCCAGAAATGGCCGATCGGGCCGTTACGGTTCTTGGCCAGGATGATCTTCAGATCGGTGATCTCGGCGTTGTCGGCTTCATCGTCCTTCTTCTTGAAACGGTGAATGAACATGACGATGTCGGCGTCCTGCTCGATGGCGCCGGATTCACGCAGGTCGGAGAGGATCGGCTCACGGTCACGCTGCTCGACGTTACGGCTCAGCTGTGACAGGGCGATGACCGGAACATCCAGTTCCCTGGCCATCTGCTTCAGGCCGCGGGCGATCTCGGCAACATCCTGCTGGCGGTTGTCGGCGTGCACGTTGATGGCGCTGATCAGCTGCAGGTAGTCGACGATGATCAGATCCAGTCCGTGCTCGGACTGCAGCTTGCGGCACTTGGCCATGATGTCGTTGACCTTGATGCCGGTGGAATCGTCGATGTAAAGCGGCGATTTCTCCATGATGCTCTTGGCCTCGTCGATCTTGGCCCAGTCGTCATTGGAAAGGTAGCGGCCGGTCCTGATCTTGTTGGAATCGACCGTGCTCTTGGAAGCCAGGATACGGTTGCCCAGGTCAATGTAGGGCATTTCCAGGGAGAACAGGGCGACGCTCTTGCCACGGCAGGCCACGTTGGAAGCGATGTTGAGGGCCAGAGCCGTCTTACCTACGGAAGGACGGGCGGCCAGGATGATCAGGTTGCCCTTCTGGAAGCCATTGGTGATGTTGTCCAGATGATCGTATCCGGAAGCCACGCCGGTCATCTCGCCGCTCTGGGAGACCTGATTCAGCCTCTTGATGACGTCATCAAAGGTCACCTTGCTGGTGGTAAAGTCGGAAGTCCGGCGGCTGCGGGAGATTTCGGAGATCTTTGATTCCGCCTCGTTGAGGACGGTAAGGGGATCGTACTGCTCTTCCATGCACTTGAGCCGGATGTTCTCGGTAACTTCGATCATCTTTCTTAACAGCGACTTCTCCTGAATGATGGAGATGTAGTAATCGCTGTTGGTCGAGGAAATGGCGACGTCGGTCAGGTAGCTGAAATATTCGGCTCCCCCGACGCTGTCCAGCTGCTGTTTGTCGGTCAGCCTGGTGATCAGCGTGGTGACGTCGATCGGTTTCTTTTCATTGTAAAGCTGCTGGATCTCGCGGAAAATGCGCTTGTTCTTGTCCAGGAAGAAGTCATCCGGCTGGATGCCTTCCTCATATACCAGATCCGCGGTCTGCGGATACATTAACAGTGAACCCAGTAAAGCCTGTTCAGCCTCAATGCTGGCAGGAACCTGCTGTGCCATATAATCAGCCTCCTGTTTTACTTTTCGGTCAGATCGACGCTGATCGTGGCGATGACATCCCTGAACAGCTCAGCCCGGACATCGTAGTGTCCCAGCCTGGTCAGGTTGTCATTGTCGACGAACTTGCGTCTGTCTACTTCTATGCCGTACTGCTCAGCCAGCTGCTCGGCGATCCTTGCCGTGGAAACGCTGCCGAACAGCTTGCCGTCCTTGCCGGCCTTGACCGGAAAGACCAGTCTGATCTGTTCGATTTTTTCCTTCAGCTGCTGGGCGTTCTGTCTGTTCAGGGCGTAGTGCAGAGCTTCTTCATCCTTCTGCTGCTGCAGGATCTGAAGGCCGTGCTGCGAAGCCTGAACGGCATAGCCGTTCTTGATCAGGAAGTTGCGGCCGTAGCCGTCGGCCACTTCCTTGACTTCGCCCTTTTTGCCGACATTCTTGACATCAGTTAAGAGTATCACTTTCATCTTCGCTGCCCTCCTGCTGCTGGTAATCGGCGATGGCAGCCAGCAGTTCCTTCCTGAGCTGAGCGACAGTCACTCCGCTCTTCTGCAGGCCGGCCGCGTTGTAATGTCCGCCGCCTCCCATCTTCTCCAGAATTACCTGTACATTTATTTTACCATTGGAACGCGCGGAAATCGCGCATAAGCCTTCTTCAGTCTCGCCGATGACGAATGACGCCTCGATGTCGCGCACCGAGATCATGTAGTTGGCCGACTGCGCCAGCGTGGTGCGGTTGAAGCGGCCGTCCGCCGGATCAACGGCGGCGATCGCGAAGCGGCCGTCCACCACTTCCATGCAGTGGGAAATGGCGATCTTGTTGACGAAGTCGTCCAGGGTATCCTGGAGCCATTCGTTGGCAGCCGTGGTATCGGCGCCTTCCTTCTTCAGCCAGGCGCACACCTCAAAGGAGCGGGCCGTGGTCCTCGCCTTCAGGAAGTCGGTATCGACCAGTAAGCCGCAGTACATGATGGTGGCGTCGACGGGATCGATCTCGGTATCGACCGGCTGGTACTGCAGCATTTCGCTGACCAGTTCCACCGTGCAGGATGCCGAGGGTTCGTTGTAGATCATCATCGCGTTGACGGTACTGTCGTTCTTGCGGCGGTGATGGTCGATGATGACCGTCCGCTCGCTCTTTTCCACCAGCTTGGGAGCGCTGGTCAGATCCAGACTGTGGTGGTCAATGACCACGACCAGGGAATCCTCGTCCATCATGCTCAGAGCGTCCTCTTCGGAAATGAAGACGTGATTGGTGATCAGCTTCATGATGTTGTCATCGTAGATCTCCCGGGTGCGCGGTTCGACCTTGATGTCATCGAAGACGATGTAGCTCTTCTTGTCGTAGTTGTGGACGATCCGGTCAAAGCCCAGACAGCCGCCCAGGGCGTCCAGGTCGGCCTCACTGTGGGGAACGATGAAGACGCTGCTGGATTCCTCAATGACCCCGCCGAAGCCCTTGGCCATGACTCTGGCCCGGACCTTGGAGGTCTTTTCGGAAGCCTGGGAAGAAGTTCCGAAGAACTCAACTTCCTTACCGAAGCAGCGGTAAGCCACCTGGTCGCCGCCTCTGGCCAGAACCAGTTCCATCAGTTCGTTGACCATGGCGTCCTCTTCATCGATGCTGCTGTAGCCGGAAGCGAAGCTCATCGAGGTGGTGATGTCCACCCGCAGGTGCTCAGCCGCCTTCTTGACTTCATCGAGAATGGAGAAGCCGGAGGAAAGCATCTGACGGAAGCTGCCTTCGTTGATGACCACAAAGAAGCGCTCGGAGCGGATGCGCCGGATGACGCCGTGGTACTCGGACACCCAGCTGACCACCTTCTGGCGGATCTTGGTGTTGATGTCGGCGATCTTCTGCTCGTCTTCCTTCTGAACGGTCTCGTTATAATTGTCAAAGTGAACAAGGCCCAGAACGACCTTTTCACGGTTATAGGTTTCTCTGACGTTGTAGAGTTCGGTCACGTCCTTGACGAAGACGGCCGGTTCGTTGACGCTGCGGGTGAACTCGTAGATGTGCTCGTCATTCTGCAGCATCACCTTGGGAGCGTTCTCCTTGAACAGCGGTCCCAGACCCTCAATGGCCCGGGTCAGCTTTTCGCCGGTGATGGCGAAGCCGCGCTGCTGCAGGAAATCGGAGATCCAGGTGACGATGTTCTCGCTGTCGTAGATGATGATGCCCACTTCGCCGTAGTTCAGGGCGTTCTTGGCTTCGGTGCCCAGTACCCGGTTGATGCTGATCTCATTGCGCTTTCTTTCCAGGTCGAAATAGATGAAAAGATAGATGATCCAGGCGACGGAAATCGCCAGGAAGATCCCGGTCAGCAGTTCAACGTTGAGTTTCAGGAAGAACTTCAGGACGATCAGAACGGCCAGCTCGATGACGAAGGTCACGGCGGCCAGGATCCTAACCTTGTCCGTTCTGTTCAGCATTGGCACTCCCCCTTTCCACTAAGCGCTTGCGGAAGCCGCTGTAGATGTCGAAGATGCCCATGAACACCAGGATCTGGGCAAAGACGGCGAACAGCGCCACTACCAGAAAGCTCACCAGCATGATCTTCCGTCTGTCCCGTAACAGGGCTGAAGCCATGGTCATCAGGAAGATGTAGCCGAAGAAGAAGCAGAAGCACTGCGCCACCACCAGCAGCGGTGTAATTATATTATCATATTGTGTAATCCCCGTGAACTTGGAAGCCATGTAGGCGAAGAAGGTCACAAAGACAAACAGCTTGACCCACCAGGGAGCGTAGATGCTTGAGATCGGCTTCATCGGCGGCAGAGTCATCTTCAGCCTTCTTAGGACCAGGTAGGCCAATAGATGGACCAGCACGCCCTCCATCAGGCTGGTAAGGACGGTGGCGATGATGTAGATCTGAAACAGCGTCTGGTAATTGAGAAACTGCTTGTAGCTGGGATCTTCGGGATTGAGGCCGACTTTCTGCAGCGCCTCGACGATGTAGGTCTGGAGGTATTCGATCTCCTCAGCCACGTTGTAGCCGAAGGCGGCTGAGAAGACGAAGGTGCTCACGATGGCGATCACCAGGGAAACCAGCACGACCGACATGATCAGGAAGGTGGCGCTGCGGCCATGGTTCAGGCCGTAGCCGTATACCAGTCCCGCCAGAACGGCGCCGATGACGTAAAACAGCGTGGTGATCTGAAAGCCGGTAGTGATCAGGGCGGTCAGCACCATGGCGACGGCCATGATCAGCGACTGCCGGGTCCCGAACTTGATGGAATAGACGATTACCGGCAGCGGGATGATCCAGAACAGGTAGACGTCAAGAAAATTCGCCAGCTGGCGGTTGATCAGAAGCAGTGCTCCGACCAGAGCGCAGATGATGGCTCCGTAAGTAATGCTGTTAACTCTTCTGTTACTCATATGCCCTCCCGGAAATAAGAGAAAGCCTCACATAACTGGAGGCTTTTTGCTTGATGATGACTGATTAATCAACGACGTATGGTAATAAGGCCATTTCGCGGGCGCGCTTGATAGCGGTGGCCAGCATGCGCTGATACTTGGCGGAAGTTCCGGTCACTCTGCGGGGAATGATCTTTCCGTTGGGGGAAATGAACTTCTTCAGTAATTCAGTATCCTTGTAGTCGATGTAAGTAATGTTGTTCTTGGTGAAGTAACATACTTTTCTGCGACTTGTTCTCGGTTTCTTGTAAGCCATAATTTACTTCCTTTCTTGGTTAGAACGGCAGGTCATCGCTGGAAATGTTCAGCGCCGGGGCTGCCAGTTCTTCGTAGCTGTCATCCGGATAATAACCAGTGTTACTGTTGGCTGAGCTGCGGGCTTCGGAACTGCTCTTGGGTTCCAGGAAAGTCAGGTTATCGCATACGACCTCCGTGACGTATACTTTCTTTCCCGGGTTGTTGGGGTCGTCGTAGTTTCTGGTCTGGATCCTTCCTTCGACTCCGACCTGAGAGCCCTTGTGCATGTACTGGCACAGCAGTTCAGCGGTCTGATTCCAGGCTACGCATGGAATGAAGTCAGCGTCAGGCTGACTGGGGTCGGCGTTGCGGCCCTTGCGGCGGTCAACGGCGACGGTAAATGATGACACAGACATGTTAGACTGCGTCTTGCGTAACTGCGGGTCCTTGGTCAGACGGCCAACTAAAATCACTCGATTGATCATGTTATCTCTCCTTACTGGTTATCAAGATTGACAATCATCGTGCGAACAACATTAGCGTTGATGCGGCAGATACGGTCGAATTCCTTAATGGCATCCGGTTCTGCCGTGACATTGATCACCGTGTAATATCCCTTGGTCATGTCTTCGATTCTGTAGGCGAATTCCTTCATTCCCCAATCGTCGACCTTATCAACGGTACCGCCATCATTGACGATGATGTTGTGTAAGGTTTCCATCAGTTCCTGACGGGCTTCTTCTTCCAGTGAAGAGTTAAGGATATACATGATTTCATACTTTCTCATGTCTTTACCTCCTTCTGGTCTAGCGGCCTTTTTACAGGCAAGGAATACAATAAATATTCACTCGTGCACTTAATTCTAACAGAACACCAATGCTTTGTAAAGTGTCAATCCGTTAACAATAATATATTACGCACGCGCTTTTAAAAGTCCTTGTTTCCGGCCATGAAAGTTTCAATTTCGTCGATTTCCTTGATGATGTCCCTGCTCAGGACTTCACATCCGCCCTCGACGATCAGCAGGTCGTCCTCAATGCGGATGCCGATGCCTTCTTCCTCAAGGTAGAGGCCGGGTTCATCGGAAATGACGCTGCCGACCTGCAGGGGCAGATCCGGCAGGGTAGCGTCGTGGGTCTCCAGGCCGATGTAATGGGAGACGCTGTGCCAGTAGTAATCTCTGACCGTCTTGCCGTTTTCCAGCAGTCCGATCTTCTTCAGCTCGGCCTCATAGAAGGCCAGCAGCTGCTCGTTGAGCCAGCGGGTGGTGACGCCCGGGCGGGCCTGGGCGGCGATCATCCGGTTGCCGCGCAGCACGATGTCATAAAGCACCTTCTGGCGCTCCGTGAACTTGCCGCTGACCGGGAAGGTCCGGGTGATGTCGGCATTGTAGTACTGATAGCGGGCGCCCAGATCGCACAGCACCAGATCTCCGGGCATGGCCCGCTTATTGTTATCGGTGTAGTGCAGGATGGTGGCGTTGCGGCCGGTGGCGCAGATGGTATCGAAGGCGTGCCCGCAATGGTTGCACTTCAGGGTGAAGTCGAAGTAGGCTTCCAGCTCGTTTTCCCAGATGCCCTCATGGCAATAGCTCATCATCGTCTCGATGCCGGTTCTGGTCACTTCAATGGCCCGGCGCAGCTTCAGCACTTCCTCTTCGCTCTTGCAGGTGCGCAGCCTGACGATGTCGGCGTAGATGTTCTGGAAGAGAATGTCAGGCATGTGTTCCCTGATGCGGCTGAAGAAGGCGACGGCGGGGCGGGGCTGGGCAAGTTCCTGACGGCTCAGATCGCCGCACAGGATCATCTCGCTGGCTCCGCCGTAGCTGATCAGCAGAGAAGCGACATCATCTTCCAGCGCGCTGACGTCGCGGACGTCCTCAACGGCGCTGATGTCTCTGGCCTCTTCAGCTCTGATGCGGCCGCCGACCCATTTGGCCGACAGTTCGTCATAAGGCTGGATGTAGAGCGTTTCTCTGGTGTTGTCACCCCTCTTTACCAAAAGCAGTGCCAGAGATTCGCGGTCCAGTCCGGTGAAGTAGTAGAATGAGCGGTCGACCTCAAAGCGGTATTTCTCATCGCCGACGGCGTAAGGCGCCTGGCCGGAAAACAGCACGGTGATGCTGTTGTCGGGCAGGGAAGCCAGCAGTTTTTCTCTTCTTGTCTTATACATTACCCATGTTCTCCTATCTGATGTCATCAATGGTCGTGATCTTTTCATTGGCGCCGATGGCGTTGACGCACTTTACCTTTACGTCACTGTACATTTCCAGAATGGCCACGTCATCGGTAGCGATGCGGTTGTCCTTGAAGGCCCGGTAGTAGGCCGTCAGGATGTCCTCGGTCCTGAATCCCTGGGGAGTCAGAGCCCGGTTGAGTTCGTCGCGGTTGAGGTTGCGGACGACGTAGCCGTCCTTCACCAGCTTCATGCTGTCGTAGCACTCCCTGACCAGCAGGGCCGCCCGTTCCGTCTTCAGCGATTCCTTGATCTGCTGGAGGTCTTCCGAGGTCAGGTAGCAGCGGGCGCCGTCGTGGATCAGCACGATGTCCTGATTGACGGCCATCAGCCCGTGGTAGACGCTCTCGGTACGGGTTTCCCCGCCCATGCAGTAGAGCTCGCGCCAGTCCGGATGCTTGCAGGCTTCCATCAGGGTCTGCTCGGAAGTGACTACGATGATCTGCTGACACTCCTTGTCGTCCCTGAAGGGCTGCAGAGCGTGATCAAGCACGCTGACGCCATCCGAAAGCTTATAGAGGAGCTTGTTGACGCCTCCCTTGAACCTTTCCGATTTGCCGGCTGCCACGATAATTGCCGAATACTGCATAAAACCACCTTCCAGTCTTTTATTATTTTACCATACCAAAGAGGTTAATTCATCACTTAACCAGGTCGGCGAAGCTGCCGTGAACATGCTCCATCAGCCTCAGAGGATCCACCAGCATCTGCAGACCTCGCTGGCCCGCGGAAAGATAGATGCGCTCAAAGAGCTGGGCGGTCTCGTCCATGAATGTCGGAAAGAGCTTCTTCATGCCCACCGGGCTGCAGCCGCCCCTGAGGTAGCCGGTAAGGGGCAGAAGGTCCTTGAGATGGATCATCTCCATGCGCTTGCTGCCGGCGGCCCGGGCGCACTTCTTGAGGTCCAGTTCACTGTTGACGGGGATGCAGAAGACATGATGGCCGCCCTTTTCATCGACGCACACCAGGGTCTTGAAGATCTGCTCGGGATCTTCCCCCAGAACCCGGGCGATGTGCAGGCCGGACAGGTCGCTTTCGTCCACTTCGTATTCCCGGACTTCATATCCGATGCCGGCGGCATCCAGTTCTCTTAAGGCATTGGTCTTGTTCATTTTTCACCTCGCACTGTGCTTTACCAAAGTAAAATGCCAGCGTACATACTGACATTTTACCTTATTTCTACATTTTCTTCAGCAGGCTGTGAATGCTCAGCACACCGGCCAGGAAAGTTCCCTGGGAAACGATGTTGCACAGCTGAGCCATCCAGTGCATCCTGCTGGTGTCGTCGAACTTCGCTCCCAGATAGCCCATGCCAAGCATGGTCACAAAGGAGAGGACGAACATCACGGCCGCGCCTTTCTTATGCATCTTCAGGCTCTTGATCATCAGGATGAACTGCGTTCCGGCCAGACCGACGGTCTGGCAGATGATGAAGATGAGGTTGCTGGAGATGACGGGCACGACGGCGAAGATGCCGCTGGAGCGCCACTTCAGTCCCAACAGGGACAGAAACACCAGGATGAAGCCGGGAGCCTGCATCGGGAAGAAGGCGTTGTTGAGAGCTGGGAAATCGCAGACGCCCAGGGCGATCAGGATCTTCCAGGCAGCCTTGTAGATGCCACCCAGCAGAACCAGGATCGAGCCTGACGCCAGCAGGGCGAAGCGGCCCTTGGACATCACGTCATAGAGGTCTCTCTGGAGAATGACGGCGGAGATGAAGAAGAAGATGACCGGCAGGAAGTCCACCAGGGCCATGATCAGGCTGATGTTGTTCTCCATTACTTCTTCTCTCTTTCCACCTTGATCAGGTGATAGAGCGGGATCAGCGGGAACAGGATCGGGGTCTTATCGGAATAGGCGATGTACTCGGGATCCTTGCCGTAGTTCTTTTCCTGTCTCTTTTCCAGTCTCTGAGCGCCGTTGACCATGACGATGAAGATCAGCACATAGCCGATGGCGACGATGATCCACTGCTTGCCGGAGACTGCGCCGATGCCGGAGATCAGCACGCCGGTCCAGACCAGGATCTCGCTGAAGTAGTTGGGGCATCTGACGATCTTATATAAGCCACTGTCGCAGAAGCGGTGCGGGTTGATTTCCTTGGCCGCAGACTTCTGCTTGTCTGCCAGCGCTTCGCCGGCTACGCCTAAGGCCATGACGAGAGCCCCGGCGATGACGCTCCAGTTGAGCTTATCGCCGTTGGTCAGCCGGTAACTGAGGGCGGAAGTCTGGGCGACGTACATGGCGCCGCAGTACAGCCACATGAAGACTGACACGAAGATCGGAGCTTTCTTGTCGCTGCCGGTGGAAGCCAGGGTCTTGCGGTAGTTGGCGTTGCGGCTTTCCCGGCGGTACAGGTAGTAACCCAGCCGGAAGCCGTAAATGATCAGCAGGCCGCAGCAAATCATGGTGAAGGCGTTGGCCTTGACGGTGATGCCGTAGACCAGTAACAGAATGCCGATGCCCATGACCGCGAAGCCATAGCCGACCGACATGAACCATACCAGTTCCTTAAAGCCGATCGAACAGAGGATCAGCGCCACGATGAAGCTGAACAGCATCAGCTTGGTGAAGACTGCCGCGGGGGCAGACGCGATTAATCCGGTAGTATCCATGTCTTACTCTCCCTTGAAATAGTTTTTGATATACTCGGCAAAGCTGGCTTCTCCGGTGACGTCCTTACCCACCAGATCGTGGGTCAGCGTCCACTTGGAGAACAGGATGATGTCATGCTTGCCTTCCTTCTTGATCTTGGGCAGATTGGCCAGTACGCCAAACAGCCAGGCCGGAGCGTACTTGATCTTAGTCGGCTTGCCGGCGGCGTCAAAGCACAGCTTGGCCATCTCTTCGTAGGTGTAGGTCTCCTTGCCGCCGACTTCGTACATGGCCTTCTGATCATTCATGTGCTCAACGATGAAGGCAGCGAAGTCCGGGCAGTCAACGACGTTGGCCTTAACGTGGCCATAGCCCTTCAGTAACTGCATCTCTCCCTTGTCAACGTAGGGCTTGAAGACCTTGGCGATGTCGTAGAAGTAGCCGGTCGGACGGTAGATGACGTAGTTCATCTCGCCCTTGCGCAGCTCTTCCTCCACCAGGTACTTGGCGTGCAGCATCGGTACCTGCTCAGCGCCGGGCTGATCGCAGGCGATGACGGAAATGTAGTTGAAGGTCCTGACGCCGGCTCTTCTGGCTTCCTCATAGAGGTTCATGTTGCCCTGATAGTCGATGTCATAGGCGGTAAACTTCACGGAAGAAGTGGTCAGGCCCATGGTGGTGATGACCACCTCAGCCCCTTCGCACAGTCCTTTCAGGGTCCTGGGATCGGTAGCGTCGATGGAAACAAAGCGGTATCTGCCCTTCAGTCCTTCGATCTCCCTTTCCCTGAGGTCAGCGGCCACGACATCATGTCCGGCGGCGACCAGTTTCTTCAGCAGTTCGGCGCCGAGGTTGCCGAAAGCTCCTGCCAATACAACTTTCATACTTATCCTCCTGTTATTTTTCCCCTTTTACACCGGTGTGTTCATTTCTGAACACCCCCTTGTTATTTCATCTTAATTTTATCTTTTAGGGGGAAACTAGTCAAAACTTTCACGAATATCGGTCACTCTGTATTCCGTTGTGAAAAAGCTGTCATTATAAGGTATAATAGTAGGGAACTGAGAGGAGTTATACCATGGAACAGAACCTTAACGATCAGCAGTTAGCCAGAAGAGAAAAGATGAAGCAGCTGAAGGAGCTGGGCATTGAGCCTTTCGGCAACGCTTATCAAGTCACCCATCACGCCGAAGAGCTGCGCCGTCAGTACGGCGAAAAGAGCAAGGAAGAACTGGAAGAACTCAACCTGGAAGTCTCCGTAGCCGGACGGATCATGTCCAAGAGAAGAATGGGCAAGCTCGGCTTCATGCACATCCAGGACAAGAGCGGCCAGATCCAGATCGTCATCAACAAGGGAGTGGTCGGCGAGGAGATCTACGAGATCTTCAAGATCAACGACGTCGGCGACATCGTCGGCATCGAAGGCCAGCTGGTCAAGACCGACTCCGGCGAGCTTTCCGTCAAGGCTCAGAAGTATACCCACCTCAGCAAGTCCCTCAGACCGCTTCCCGAGAAGTTCCACGGTCTTACCGACATTGAGGAGCGCTACAGAAGAAGATACGTCGACCTGATCATGAATCAGGATTCCCGCAGGGTCGCCTTCCTGCGCCCCGCCATCCTGCGCTGCATCCGCAGCTACATGGATAAGCAGGGCTACGTGGAAGTGGAGACTCCGGTGCTCACCACGCTATTGACCGGCGCTTCCGCCCGTCCCTTCGTGACCCATCACAACACCCAGGATCTGGACATGTACCTGCGCATCGCCCTGGAGCTGCCGCTGAAGCGGCTTCTGGTCGGCGGCATGGAAGCCGTCTACGAGATCGGCCGGGTCTTCCGCAACGAGGGCATGGACAAGATGCATAACCCCGAATTCACGATGATGGAAGCCTATCTGGCCTACTCCAACCTGGAAGGCATGATGGAACTTACCGAAGGAATGTTCACCACCATTGCCGGGGAAGTATTCGGCAAGATGGAATTCAACTACGAAGGCAACGTGATCTCCCTTAAGGGACACTGGAAGCGCGTTTCCATGGTCGAAGCCATTAAGGAAAAGTGCGGCATTGACTTCAGTCAGCAATATACCCTGGAACAGGCCAAAAAGCTGGCTGACGAACACCATGTTGAGGTCGAACCTCACTTCACCGTCGGCCACATCATCAACGCCTTCTTCGAGAAATACGTCGAAGAGACGCTGATCCAGCCGACCTTCCTGTACGGCCACCCCATCGAGATCTCCCCGCTGACCCGGGCCGGAAAGGATCCGCGCTTTGTCGAACGCTTCGAGCTGTTCATCGGCGGCCACGAATTCTGCAACGCCTATACCGAGCTGAACGACCCGATCGACCAGCTGGAGCGCTTTGAAGCCCAGCTGGCGGAAAAGAAGGCCGGCAACGACGAGGCCAGCGACATCGACATCGACTTCGTGGAAGCTCTGGAATACGGCATGCCTCCGGCCGGCGGCATCGGCTACGGCATCGACCGGCTGGTGATGCTGTTCACGGAGAGCGAGACCATCAGAGACGTATTGCTCTTCCCAACCATGAAGCCGCTGGACTGAGACGGACAGTTAATATGATTAAGCAAGCCCCATGAATCACCGGATCCCGTCATTTATGGGGCTTATCTGTAAGATAACGTGATATAACTTATTTCAATACAGTTATTGAGAAAGGTACGGTATGTTTGTCCGCAATGGAATCAATTCCGTTCTGAGAGAACGGGGAAGAACGACATTGTTCTCGCTTCTGATCGTTTCCCTGACAATCGCCATGATGCTGTCGCTTGGCGTGCTGCTTTACTGTGACGCGATGATGAATGCCTGCGAAGAAGGCTACCGGTCCATAGCCCTGGTCGAATACATGGGATCTGAATATCCCGATGAGGATGAGCCCGACGCCATCGCCCGCCAGGCATCGCAGCTTCTGAAGGACGAGGACATTCTTTCCGTTTCCGGCGTCAGAGCCTGGAACCGGGGAAACACCGCCGCCGGTCTGGTTGAAGGATATGAGCGCCGCTCCGGCGCCATCCCCTACGGCAATCTGGGCGTCATCGTCGTCAGCCGGGTGTCCGATCCGGTCTACCAGTGGTACCAGCGCGATGAATACGGCGATCCGGACACTTCCGGCGATTCCTTCTTCTACTATACCTGCATTCTGGAGACCTCGCTTTATTCCCGCAACATCAGGGAAGGCGTCCTGATCGACCTGCTTCCCGGCGACAGCGGCTTTTTGCCGGAGAAGGGAAAGCGCTACGTTCTCAACGGCCTGTTCCCGGACACCACCCGCTCCGGACAGCAGATCGGCGATTACCCGATGAACGGCCTTACCATCTTCAGGATCGAATCCTTCTTCGAAGCGGACGATCAGCCCTACGCCGAATGCCCCGGAAATGAAGAAATTCCCGCGATATTCCTTCAGGAGGCCGAGCACTACCGCGCCATGAACAATTACGTCCGCGTCGTGCCCTGCCGCGATGTCAATGACGTCCAGGCCTTCCAGCAGGACGATCTTCAGCTGGCTCAGGGCGCCATGCCCGAGCCCGGCTCCGAGAATCACTGCGTCATCAGCGCTGACATGGCCGAGAGCCTGCAGCTTTCGGTGGGAGACAGTTTCACGCTTCAGATGCAGCGATCGGCGGAGTCAGACCGCTACTACCTTACCGTCACCGACGAGACCAGCACCCTGACGGTCAGCGGCATCGCTGCCGATTCCCTGAACTATTACGGCACCGTCTGGGTCATCGCCGAAGACGCTCAGACGCCGCTTTTCGGTTATCTTCTGGGCACCGCTTCCCTCATCAACAGCCAGGGAGAGGAAGCAGTCGAAACCCTGCAGGCCATGATGCCCCAGCTGGTGCGCGTCAGCCTGCTTGATCAGGGCTACAACAGCGCCGTTCAGCCCTTCCGGCAGGTCAGAAAGACCGCGTTGAACGTTCTGGTAATCTGCTGCGCCGGCATGACCGCCGTGCTGCTGCTGTTCGCCTTTCTGTTCATCGGCCGTCAGAGCGACACCGTCCGGATCATGGTCTCCCTGGGAACTCCCGGCCGTAAGATCGCCCTCTGGTTCCTTTCCGGAGCATTACTGATCTGCGGCTGCTCCGCGGCTGTGGGCACGCTGGCGGGCACGCTTCTGCGTCCCGCGGTGATCGCCCTGGTTTCCTGGCTGACTTCCTCAGCCGGCAGCGATGACTTCCTCTGGTACAGCGAGACCTCCAGGGGCATGGTGAAGCAGATGACCTTTGACATCAGCATACCCATTTGGCCCAACCTGGCGGCAGCCCTGGGCATCATTGCCCTGGCCCTGCTGTTCTGCCTGCTGTTTCTGCGGCTGGCCAGCCGCAGCTGGCTACGCAAGAAGGGCAAGAGCAGGGTCCGCGTTCCCCATGGCAGAACCTCCCGGCATGGCCGGGGCGGCCTGCGCTTTGCGATGCTGTCGATCCGGAGGGGCGGCCTGCGTTCCCTGCTGGTACCGCTGGTCTCCATGGTGCTGACGGTCACCGTCATCACCCTGAGCGGCATGTATCAGGGCTGGCAGAGCGAACTGGAAAAAGCCATGGACAGACTGCACGTCGACGGCATGGTCGTCAGCCTCAACGGAACCTATTATTCCAATCTGGCTCTGTCCATCACCGACGTCAGAAAACTTCAGAACACCGAAGGAATAACGGACGTTGCCGTATCCTTCGGCTATCCATACTGGCTGGAAGAAGAAATGCCGGCCTTCGGCAACGGCGAATCCGGCCGCTGGAGACGGGAAGTGTGGATCGCTTCCCAGCCCGAAATGGTGGCGCTCAACGATCTGGACGCCGCCAAGGACTTCTATTACGCCGAACCCAATACTCAATGGCTTGAAGGCTGGGATGAAGCCACGCTCACAGAGACGCTGATAAAGCCGCTGATCCTGCGCAATCCGGCTCTGCCGGAAAGCGATGTCATACCGGCTGTCTGCAGCGCTTCCTTCCTGGAAGATCACGGCATGGCGCTGGGCGACACCCTCGTCTGCAACATCCAGTATGAGCGCTATTCCGGCTATCCGCTGGAAACCACCGTGGTCATTCAGGCGGTAGGCAGCTATGTCCAAAGCGGAGGCAAGGCTCACATTTACGTGCCCCTTTCCCTCTACATACCCACGGCAACGCTTACGGAAGGAATCTTTCCGGAAGAAGTCAGACCGGCCGGCGTCAGTGACGAACAGGTCGGTCAGTTCTTCGGCAGAATGACCTTCCGCACCTGCCGGTTTCACCTGACTTCCGCCAGGGAGCTGGAAGACATCCGGCAGCGGCTGATGGATCAGGGCTTCAGCAGCGTAAGACACATCTCCGCCAACCGCACTACCCTGCTTTTACGGGACGCGGCCTTCCTGAAGCTCAGGGAAAACATGGACCGCAACATCGCCGTCGGACGGATCATGTCCGCGATGATCTCCCTGCTGATCGTGCTGCTGGGGTTCATCCTGTCCTGGCTGATGACCTTCTCCCGGAGGCCTGAATTTGCGCTGATGCGCGGCTTCGGCGCCAGCAAGCACCGGGTCTTCGCCTCCTTCTTCCTGGAGCAGGCGATCCTCAGCCTGGTGGGCTGTCTGGCGGGCTGCGCGGCCTTGATACCGCTGTACGCCGGCGGCATCATTCAGCCACTGACCGTGGCAGCCTATCTGATCTGTTATCTGCTGGGTACTGCCGTATCAATTAAGATCATCGGCAAGACCGATCTTATGGAACTCTTAACTGTCCGCGAATGAGGGAGGTAAAGAATATGAGTGTATTTGAAATGCGCAACGTTAGATATGTCTACCGTTCCCAGTATCAGCAGGTCCAGGCCCTTAACGGCGTTTCCTGCGTCTTTGAGCCGGGACGGCTTTACGCCGTCATGGGCCGCTCCGGAAGCGGCAAGACCACCCTGCTGTCGCTGATGGCCGGACTGGACGTGCCCACTGAGGGCAGCGTTCTGTGCGAAGGCGTCTCCACCGCTGACATCGACCTGGAGCAGTACCGGAGGGAACGCGTGGCCGTCATCTATCAGGACTTCCGGCTCTTCCCCCTGCTTACCGCCGCGGAAAACGTGATGTACCCGATGGAACTGAAGGGCATGGATCCCGCCAAGGCCAAGCAGCGGGCCGCTGAGCTGATCAGTAAGGTCGGCCTGCCGGAAACCGTGCTGGACCGCTTCCCCGCCATGCTTTCAGGCGGTGAGCAGCAGCGCGTGGCCATCGCCCGGGCTCTGGGCATGGATACCAAGGTGCTGCTGGCTGATGAGCCCACGGGCAACCTGGACTCCGAAAACAGCGAGAACATCTTCCGGATCCTGGAGGCCTTGGCCCATGAGGACGGTTACTGCGTGATCATCGTGACCCACGACAGCGAACTCGGCGAGCGCGCCGATGAGACCTTCCGTCTCCACGACGGTGAACTGTTATGAATTATGTTTTACCGTTATAATGGATTAGAAACAAACAGGAGGAATGGAAAAGGGAATCTACTGAACTGACCGTAAGGCTGATCATTCTGTTCATCCCCGGAATCATCGCAACCTTCATCTACGGCATCTGCCAGCACCGGCAGGACATGAGCATGGACGCCGTCAGATACGACCTGAATACCGGTAAAAAAACTGCAAGGCGGCATCAGCCGGTTATATCTGCAGATCAGGGATGACGAAGACGTCATCATCGAGATCCTCTGAAAACACTCATGCATCAATTGAAAAGGGGCCCTGAATATTCAGGGTCCCTTTGCTTATTCCGTTAACTGTTGGAAAACTACATTACGCGAACGGCGTGGTAGGCTTCGTGAACAGCGGTCAGGATCTTTCTCGGAGCGACGGCATCGCCGACGACCGCGACATCTTCATAGAGATCTTCCAGCAGATCCTCAAGCTGGTTGTTGGCCTTGAAGCCGGCAGCATTGAGAACGGTATCGCACTCGATGGTCTTGGTCTCGCCGTCCTTCTCATAGACGACGGAATTGTCGGTGATCTTCAGGACCTTGGCTCCGGCCGCGACCTTGACGCCGCGTTCCTTGACCATCTTTCTGAGGTGCTGGTCATTGTTCAGGCAGTGAGCTGCGGTATAGAGGATATCCGGCAGCATTTCCACGATCGTGACCTCTTCAGCATTGGGGGCAATGTCGCAGGCTGCTTCGGTACCGGCCAGACCGCCGCCGATGACGACGACCTTCTTACCGGCGGGGACCTTGTGAGTCAGATAATCGCTGACCAGCTTGGCCTTTTCAATGCCTTCGATCGGCGGGATTGCCGGGGATGAACCGGCCGCCAGGATGACCTTGTCGTATTTTCCGCCCTTGACGTTTTCCGCGGTAGCTTCCTTATTAAGATGAACTTCAACGCCCAGCTTCTTGACCTGGACTTCCATGGCCTTGATCAGTCTGATGACGTCCTGCTTGAAGTCCGGACCGCCGGCTGCCCACAGGGTTCCGCCCAGACGGTCTTCCTTCTCCCAGATCTCAGCGTCCCAGCCGCGCTTTTTGGCGGTGATGGCGGCCATCATGCCGGCCGGACCGCCGCCGATGACCAGAATCTTCTTCTTCGTTCCATCGGGCTTAGGCAGGGCAAATGATTTCTCCGCATAGCACAGCGGGTTAACCGCGCAGTAGTAGTGCTTGCCGGAGAAGCCGGAAAGCAGACATTCGTTACAGCCGACGCACGGGGTAATGTCCTCGTCGCGGCCTTCCTTGACCTTGGTCGGCCAGTAGGGGTCAGCCAGCAGCTGATGCGCCAGACCGACATAGTCCAGGATGCCGTCTTCAACGGCCTTCTTGGCAACATCCGGCTTGATCAGCTTGCCGTCGCCCAGCACGGGGATGGAGACGACGTCCTTGATCGCCTTCTGGACGTCAAGCTTATGACCGTCCTTGCTGTAGACGGTGGTGATGGCCTGGAACCATTCCTCATAACAACCGGTATCGACATGGAGAGCGGTAATGCCGGACTTCTCCAGGATCTTGGCCATTTCAACGCCTTCATCAATGGTGCGGAAGCCTTCGACCCGGTGAACCGGAGTGAACTTGACCAGGATCGGGAAACCCTTCGGGACGTTCTGCTTGATGGCCTCGATGCATTCCAGGGTGAAGCGCATGCGGTTTTCCAGCGAGCCGCCGTATTCGTCAGTCCGGTTGTTCCACTGCAGTGAATGGAACTGGTCAAGCAGATAGCCGCCATAGGCGTGCAGCTCGACGGCGTCCGCGCCGGCATTGACGGCCAGGGAAGCGGAATAGCCGACCTTGCCGACCAGATACTTGATGTCTTCAACGGCGAAGGGCTTGCAGATCAGATCAGGGAACCAGAAGGAACCGACGCTGCCGGCACTGTAGGGGGCCGTGAACGGGTCGGTAAACTGCTGTCTGCCCAGACCGGGTGACAGCTGGACGCACACCTTGGCGCCATAGTGATGGCAGCGGTCGATGAGCATGTTCAGTCTTTCAACGTGATGGAAGTCAGAGAGTTCGGTACAGGGTCTGGGTTCATACTTGGTGGAAACCACGTTGGCGCCGGTGATGATGAGGCCGGCTCCGCCCTTGGCTCTCTCTTCGAAGTAGTCGATGCCTTCGTTGCAGTAGGAACCGTCTGCTTCACCGGTGGTGCCCATCGGTGACATGAAAATGCGGTTCTTCAGCTTCATGGTGCCGAGCATCGTTCTGTCAAACAGGGATCTAGTCATATTATTCTCCTTTCGTCACTTGTGAATTTAATGACAAAGTATTCTACCTTATATTTATCATATTCTGTGACTGTTATAAATATCTTATCGTTAACTTGGAAAGATTTTCCGCGTTGAGCAACAGAAAAAACCAACAGTCCTGACTGTTGATGTCTGTTGTTTCTGTTTTCTGCTTTCGCTTCATCAAGGATGTCAAAATGGCGTTGTTAAGGTCACCTCACTGCATTAGAATGTTATTAACAAGAGGATGAAGTGAATAAGGAGAAAGACATGAAAAGGATCATTTGCATAATCATGACACTGTTCATAGTCATGGGAATAGCTGCCGGATGCAGCCAAAAGCAGGATATCGACTATCTTGTTCTGGTCAACAAGGAAAACCGGCTTCCGGACGACTGGGAAGATAAACTCCAGACCGTAACGGTCAAGAACTCCCTGGGCGACGATGTTGAAGTGGAAAAGGAAGCATACGCTGCCTATCTGAAGCTTAAGGCCGATCTGGAGAAGGAGGACATTCATGTTGATCTTGATTCCGCCCGCCGTTCCGTTGCCGCTCAGCAGGATATCTGGGACCGTTTCATGGAAAAATACGGTGAGGAATACACCAGAACCTATGTCGCCGTTCCCGGCTACTCCGAGCACCATACCGGTCTGGCTCTTGACCTGTATCTGAACATCAACGGCGTTGATGTCTATCTGAATGAAGACATGGTCGAATACCCGGAAATCTGGGCCAGGATCCATGAGAAACTCGCTGATCATGGTTTCATTCTGCGCTATCTTGAAGGCAAGGAAGCCATTACCGGATACGGTTACGAACCCTGGCACATCCGTTACATCCGTTCAGCTGACACGGCAAGAGAAATCAGGACCAGAGGAATAACTCTGGAAGAATATCTGAATAAGCTGCCCGCGACAGACGTTGCCCCTCCCAGGGACAGCGAATAACAAGGGAACTGCCATGCCCATACTCGCCGCAATCATGGTCCCCCATCCGCCTCTGATCATTCCCGAGGTCGGCCGGGGCGAAGAAAAACAGGTTCAAAGCACAATTAACGCCTATGAAAAGGCCGGACTTTTTGTCAGTGAACTGCAGCCGGATACCGTCATCGTATCCTCACCGCATTCGGTAATGTACGCTGACTACTTTCATGTTTCTCCCAAGAAGAAAGCCTCAGGCTCTTTCTCCCGTTTCGGCGCATCGCAGGTTTCTTTCGAAGAACAGTATGATGAAGATCTGGTCAGGGAGATCGGCCGTCGGGCGGACCTGGAAGAATTTCCAGCCGGCACTCTGGGGGAAAGAGACCCCCAGCTGGACCATGGCACCATGGTTCCCCTGCACTTCATCGAAAAATACTATAAGGATTTCAAACTGGTCAGGGTCTCCCTGTCCGGGTTGTCATTGAGCGATCATTATCACTTCGGTCAGCTGATTCAGCAGGCAGTTAATGCCTTAGGAAGGCGTGTTGTATTTGTCGGCAGCGGTGACCTTTCCCACAAGCTGCAGACCTATGGTCCCTACGGATTTGACGAAAAGGGGCCGGAATATGACCGCCGCATCATGGAAGTCATGTCCTCCGGCAACTTCGGTGAGCTGTTTGACTTTGAGGAAGTATTCCTGGAAAAGGCATCTGAATGCGGCCACCGCTCCTTTGTGATCATGGCCGGTGCTCTTGACGGGCTTAAGGTGGTGCCGGAAATGCTCGTTCACCAGGACGTGACCGGCGTCGGCTACGGCATCTGCACGTATAAGGTTAATGGAACTGATGAAAACCGGTACTTTCTGGATCAATATCAGGAAAGAATTCAGGAAGAACTGCGTTTGAAGAGAATGAATGAAGACCCCTATGTTGCCCTGGCCCGCAGGACCATTGAGTCCTGGGTCCGGGAAGATAAGAAGATAAAGCTTCCGGATGATCTGCCTGAGAAAATGCTCACCGGCAGGGCAGGAACCTTCGTTTCCCTCCATAAGGACGGCATGCTCAGAGGCTGCATCGGCACGATGTTTCCCACTACCGGCTGCATCGGCCAGGAGATCATCAACAACGCCATCTCCGCCTGCAGCCGCGATCCGCGCTTCAATGAAGTTAACGAAAGAGAACTCGATTATCTGGACATCAGCGTCGACGTGCTTTCCGAAAGCGTGAAGATAAAATCCCGTGATGAACTGGATGTCAGAAAGTACGGCATCATCGTCTCCGACGGTTACCGCCAGGGCGTTCTTCTGCCCGATCTGGACGGTGTTGACAGCGTCGATCAGCAGATCGCCATTGCCCGTAGGAAAGCCGGCATCGCTGAAAACGAAGAAATAACCATCGAGAAGTTTGAGGTGGTCCGTCATGGCTGAACCATGTAAGGTATGCTGGAGGCACTGCTCTCCCGCGGAAGGAAAACTTGGAGTCTGCGGAGCCAGAAAGACTGTCAACGGCGAAGTAGTCTGCGACAATTACGGAAAGCTGACCTCCATTGCCCTTGACCCGATTGAGAAGAAGCCTCTGCAGCACTTTCATCCCGGCTCACTGATCCTTTCCGTCGGCTCCTACGGCTGCTCACTGCACTGCCCGTTCTGTCAGAACCACGAGATCTCCATGCCGGAAAGGCGTCTTCATTACCGTGAAGTCTCACCTGAAGAGCTGGCCGAGCTGGCCTATGAACTGAAGGACAGAGGAAACATCGGAGTCGCTTATACCTACAATGAACCGCTGATCTCCTATGAGTATGTCCGGGACTGCGGCCGGTTGGTACACGAAAAAGGAATGTACAATGTCCTTGTCAGTAACGGCATGGCCTCTCTGGAAGTGCTGCAGGAAATACGGCCTTACATCGACGCCATGAACATTGACCTGAAGAGTTTCAGTGAAGACTGGTACCGTGAGGTCCTGGGCGGTGACCTGAACATGGTCAAAAGTTTCATTACCGAAGCGGTAAAGGGCGCTCATGTGGAGATAACCACTTTAGTCATCCCCGGAGTAAACGACAGCGATGAGGAGATCCGGCAGATGGCTGCCTGGATTGCTTCTCTGGATAAGGGAATTCCCTATCACCTTTCCCGCTTCTTCCCGGCTTACAGGATGACTGACCGGCAGCCCACCCCGGTACAGACGGTGTACCGCCTGGCTGAGGTCGCGTCACAGTACCTTGATAGTGTCTATACCGGGAACTGTTAGAATTGAGGAACAGATATGTTAGCGATCAATTTGAAACGAGGAACGATAACCTCATTGGAAAAACTGATGATATCCGAAAGCGGAATGCGCGGACGGGAAGAGTTTGAGATCCTGCCGGACGGCCAGAATGCGAAGATCCGGCATTACGGCATCTTTTACCGTCAGGGTGAAGAACAGAAGGAACTGCTAAGACAGTGCGACTGTGAAATGAGTGAAGTCCTGAGCTTTCTGAATGAGTGCCGTCTGCTTACCTGGAACGGTTTCCACGGTGCTCATCCGAAAAATGTCAGCGACGGCATCATGTTCACCATGGAAGCTCTGGTAAACGGAGACAGAATCGTTAAGGCTGACGGTTCCGCCAACTTTCCCAGACACTATCATGAACTGATGCGATGGATCTCGGAAAAACTCTCTCAGAACAGGGAGGAACATTGATGTCAGACAAGGATACCAGCAAGTACATTTCCCTTATTCTCCGCCACAAGCCGGAAGTCATCGGCATCACTCTTGACGAACACGGCTGGGCCGACGTTTCCCAGCTGATCGCCGGCGTCAGCAAAACTCACCGGTTGGACCGCCAGCTGCTGGAAAAGATCGTCGCCGAGGATGAGAAGCAGAGATATTCGTTCAACGAAGACAAGACACTGATCAGAGCCAACCAGGGCCATTCGATCCCGGTCGATGTCGAGCTGGAAGAAGTCACACCGCCTGCCGTCCTTTACCACGGCACCGGAGAAAAGTTCGTTTCTTCCATTAATTCGATCGGACTGATTCCCAAATCAAGGCTGTATGTTCATTTATCCGGCGACATTGAAACCGCCGTCAAGGTCGGTCAGCGCCATGGCAAACCGGTGGTCTACATTATCGACAGCGGGAAGATGAGCGCTGACGGATATCAGTTCTATAGGTCTGTAAACGGAGTATGGCTGACCAAAAGCGTGCCCGTCAAATACCTGAGCAAACTGAAATAAAAGCGGCAGAGTTCCCCACAGGATCTCTTCTCCATAGCCTGGAGAAGATGACACTCTGAAAGCCATAGCGTATAATGAAAAGGAATTGTCCGACAGATTCCACTTCACTACCGTTCTTAAGCCATTAACAAGGGTGATTAAATGAAAGGAATATTCCGCAGATCAAAATCAAGTATATTATTTAATCTTTTTTGCTTTCTTGGAGGCATAGCACTTTTATGCTTTGGAATGATTGGTCTTTTTATCTGGAAACTGGAAAGTGCGGAAGACCGCTTCGTTCTAATTTTCATGGTGGCATTTAGTTTAATCAACATTCTCCTTTCCGGTTTGCTTCTTTTTTATCCCGGTAAGCGTGAATTTTATGTCGACGAAAATTCGCTCCATATCAATGACGGCATCTTTTCAAAACTGGATTGCAGTCTTGATGACGTCAGCGGCGTTCAGGTAAATGCGGATGGAACACTGACAATAAACCTGCGTAACGGAAAACTGGTGGGTGTACTCGGACTCGCAAATCAACTCCAATTGCAAAGATACATAAACAGAATACTGACAAAAAAGCATCGATTCAAGGAAAGAAACTCAATATCACAGTTGCAGTCGGAGTTGTTCGATAAGGCCCGTATTTGGAAAAGAAAAGGTCACATTGTGCTTGCCTGGCTTGTGCTTTCTGTCATTTGTCTGGTTTTTATCCTCGTCAACGAAAAACCGATGGATGAGTTTTCCAAATATGATTGGTTGCTTTTCATATTATTCCTGATTCTGGGAATCATCAACTTCATTGCCATATTAGCCTATGCGTGTAAAGCGGGTAATTTAGCCAATGAAATACAAGTCCTGCGTGACAAACTGAAAGAACAGAGCATCCTGTCATCTGAACTTCCTGACGGAATTGTATATAAGGTATTCGCATCTGATGACCTGTCAGAAAGAATCACCGTTATGAAGAGCCCTGGAAGTGATAAAGTCTACTATATTAGAGAGATTGCTTCTCTGAATGGAGATCTTCTCAAGGAGGATATGTCACATTTATATTCATCCTTTGAAGAACTGCTTCCTGAACTGGAAGACTACATTGAAATACAGGAAGGTGAACAGTCATGAAACTGATAGAACCTTCAATGGAATACGCTGAACAGATTCTGGAATACCGCCGGGAGTTTCTTGAGGCCGGCGATTCAATGGCCGGAGCCGGTTCACTGAAAAAATGCGAAACTCCGGAAGAATGGATCAGAAAAACGGCGGCGTCTACGAGTCCACAGTCATCGAACCCGACAGCAGCCGTCCACTGCAGCGCTATTGGATCACGCTTTAAAGAAAAACGCATATTTGCGTTTTTTGTTTGACAAGTCTTATCGTTCGTATTATTGTATTAGTGTATTAGTACAAACATGAAAGGAGTGGTCACATGCCGAGGTTATTTTCGGAAAACGTTCCCATCTACCTGCAGCTGATCGAACTGTTCAAGATTTCGGTCATCACCGGCGTCTACCGGCAGAATGACCGGCTGCCGCCGGTAAGGGAACTGGCCGAACAGTATGGCGTTAACCCCAATACCGTGCAGCGGGCTTACAGCGAGCTGGAGCGGGAAGGACTCGTTCAGAGCGAACGGACTTCCGGACGCTTTCTGAGCATTGACGCTTCGGGAATCGAAGAACTCAGAAAGCAGATCAGCAATCAGTACATCGGTGAGCTGTTTGAACGCATGCGCAGGATCGGTCTGAGCCCAGACCAGATCCGACAGATGGTAAATGACTGGAAGGAGGAAGAAGGTTAATGGAAACCATGTTATGTGAAGGACTGTCCAAGAAATACGGAAGAAAGACAGCCTTGAATAGAATCAACCTTAAACTGGAAGAAGGCCGGATCATCGGTCTGGTCGGACCCAACGGTTCCGGCAAGACGACTTTGATCAAGCTGGCCTCAAGACTGCTGGTACCAACCGAAGGTACCATTAAGATCTGCGGAGAAGAGCCCTCGGAAAACACCAAGGCGCTGGTCTCCTATCTGCCCGACCGCAGTTTTCTGCCCGATTGGATGAACTGCGAGGAACTGATGGAAATGTACGGCGATTTCTTCACCGACTTCGACAGGGAAAGAGCCCTGGGCATGCTTGACAACCTGCACATTGACCTGGGCATGCCGATCAAGAAGATGTCCAAGGGAACGGTGGACAAGGTCCAGCTGATCCTGACGATGTCCAGACATGCCAGGCTGTATCTGCTTGACGAGCCCATTGCCGGGGTCGATCCGGCTTCCCGCGACTACATCCTCAACACCATCATCTCCAACTACGATGAACAGGCTACCGTGCTGATCAGCACCCACCTGATCTCCGACGTGGAAAGCGTTCTGGATGAAGTCATCTTCCTGAAAGAGGGAGAGATCTATCTGCACAGAAACAGCGACGAATTAAGAGAGGAAACCGGTAAGAGTATCGACGAATACTTCAGGGAGGTCTTCAGATGTTAGGAAAGTTAGTAAAATACGATTTCAAGGCCGTGGCCAAGATCATGGTCCCCATCTACCTGGTGCTGATCGTGCTGAGCGCCGTGTTCGCCCTGTTATTACGGATGCGGCTGGATAACGGCATCATCTTCACCCTGCTGTCGACCGCCCTCAGCACGACGATGATCGGCTCAGGCATCGGCACTCTCTTCTGCATTGCCAGCCGCTTCAACAAGGGGTTACTGAAGAACGAGGGCTATCTGTCCTTTGCCCTGCCGGTCAGGACTTCGACACACATTCTGGCCAAGCTGATCAACGCGGTCATCTGGTCGGTGACGGAAGGCGCTGCCCTGTTTGTCAGCATCTTCCTGATCGTCGTGATCGCTTCGTCTTCAGCCGAACTGGTTCAGATGTTCCGCGAACTCATGGACTTCTTCGGCCTGATCGACAAGGACATCATCCTGGGAATCCTGAACGCGCTGAGCATCATGGTGACTGAACTGATCGCCTCGATCTGCCTGATCTACGCCGGCTATGCGGTCGCTCACCTGTTTGACCGCCACAAGACCCTGATCATGGCCGGCTTCATCCTGACCGTGATCGTGCTGAGATCAACGATTGTTTCCGAAGTCCTCTACAACAACTACCTGGACTTCCTGGACAATCAGTTCCTGTGGTATCTGCAGTCGCTGATCCCGGCGGCTCTCTACCTGGTACTGACCTGGTACATTCTAGACAGAAGACTGAATCTCGAATAACGGTTATTGAATGTGCCGGCCTTCTAGTGGATAATTATCTGAGAAAGGCCGGCACTTTTTTAATGAAGGCAAACTGCTCAAGGGGTAAGACACATGAATTATGACGAACTGATGGGCCTGTTCTATCTGGCCATCATCTGCTGGGGAGCTCTGCTGGTGTTCAGCTGGCTGTTCCCTCATAAACTGTTCAACAGCGTCCTGCTGACGGCAGCGCTGGGTTTCAGCGCGCTCTTTGTCATGACCTTCATAACCCAGGATCTGGTCGCGGCCTTTTTCATCACCTTCATCGCCGTATTGGTCGTTCTTCTTCTGGTACCCTGGATGCTGGTGGTAAACGGCATCGTCATGATGAAGAGAGAAGGAAGGTCGCTGGCCAATCTGCTCTCCCTGTTATTGGGAATCGGCATTGAGATCGGCGAGCTGGCCTTCATCATCAACATCATCTTCAACTACTCCCTGGGCATTGAATTCTTCCGGAAGATGGACGCCTTTCTGCTTTTTGTCGGGATGAGCGTTTTCTACTTTTCCTTTCTGATCTTACTGTTCGTCATGTACATGATCTGGTTCCAACTGGTACCGCACCGCTGGAACTATGAATACATCATCATTCACGGCTGTGGCTTATTGAAAGGTGACAGGGTCTCCAAACTGCTGTCCAACCGCATTGACAAGGCCATCGCCATCTTCCATAAGGGCCATGATAAGGCCATGCTGATCTGCTCCGGTGGAAAGGGCAGCGATGAGACCATCTCGGAAGCTGAAGCCATCGCCGGCTATCTGAGAGAAAGGGGTATCCCCGAAGATCACATCATCCTGGAAGACCGTTCCAAAACCACCGAGGAAAACCTGATCTTTTCCCGGCAGATCATCGAATCCCGCGGCGGCAGCAGGCGCGTCGCCCTGGTTTCCAGCAACTACCATGTCTACCGCTGCGCTCTGCTGGCTCATGACATGAGGTTCCGGGCCACCGGAATCGGTGCCAGAGTCGCCCTGTATTACTGGCCCAGCGCCGTGCTCAGGGAGTTTGCGGCCGTGCACAGTGAAAAGCACCGGCTGTTCTGGACAGCCGTCGGCTACATTCTCTTTTTGAGTCCTTATCTTTACCTGCTGTTCAACAGCTGATAGCGGAGAAACAAATGAATCCTGACATGTGCGTACCCTGCGGACAGGGAATCATCAACATCCGGGTCGGCGCCATCATCATGAAGGGCGAACGCTTTCTGATGGTCCGAAGCAGCCAGTCCGGCTATTACTATTCGGTCGGCGGCCGCATCAAGTTCGGGGAAACCGCCGAAGAAGCGGTAAGAAGGGAAGTCAGAGAGGAAACCGGAACGGACATGGAAATCGACCGTCTGGGCTTCATCCTGGAAAACTACTTCATGGGCGACATTCCTTCCCGGCTGGGAAAGGAATATTACGAGCTGGCCTTTTACTTCTACATGAAGACCCCGGAAGATTTCGAGCCGGTCTGCCGCAGTTTTTCCGAAAGCGGACATAAGGAGCAGCTGCATTGGATAACCAGGGATGAACCGCAGACCATCTTCCCGGCCTTCTTCCGCAGCATGCTTGACATTAATGACCGCAGCGTAAGACATCTGGTCACCGACGAGCGCTTTTACATCCGCAGGTTCCGTGAAGCTGACCTCCGTGATCTGCAAACGCTTCTGGCTGATGAAGAAGTCATGAAATACCTGGAAGAGCCCTACAGCCTGGCAAAGAGCGCAGATTTCCTCAGAAAACAGGGATTGACGGAAAACCCCAGAATCCTGGCCGTAGACGATCGAAACCATCGCTTTGCCGGCTATGTCATTTATCACGAATATGATGAAGACGCCATGGAAATCGGCTGGGTGCTGAAGAAGGAATACTGGCATCAGGGTCTCGCTTCCCTGCTGACCAAGCAGCTGATCGCCATGGCGCTGGCCCAAGGGAAAAGCGTTGTCATCGAATGCCTGCCACAGCAGCAGGCAACAATAAGAATTGCGGAAACCAACGGTTTCCGCCTGTCCGGCAGCTGCGATGATCTGATGGTCTACCGGCGCCAAAAACCTGAAGAAGAAAAGTAAGTGTGGAGAAATGAGTATGAATGATAAAACAAACGGAAATCACATCTGGCTGATCATCCTGGCCCTGTGTCTGACTGCCGCAGGCGGTTATGCGCTGGGCCGCAACAGCGTCCCCGATACTTCCACCGCCCAACAGCAACTGGCTGAGCTCAACCGGGCCAGCATGGAAAGGCTGATCGTGGAAGAAGGACCAATCTATGTCATTGGCCACTGTTCTCCCGACAGCGACACCGTCTGCAGTGCCATCGCCTATGCCAGACTGCTGAAGCTGCTGGGTTTTGATGCCAGGCCGGCTGTCAGCGGAGCCATCAACAGGGAAACCGCCTACATCCTTCAACAGGCCGGTGTGCAGATACCTGAGGAACTGATCGACGCTTCCGGGCTTAACATCTTTCTGGTCGACCACAGCGAGTATTCCCAGGCGGTGGAAGGCATGGCTGATGCTCACATTGTCGGCATTCTGGATCATCACGGCATCGGCACCGTTTCCACCGGCCATCAGGTCGTCTATGAAGCCCGGCCGATCGGTGCTACCGCCACCATCATCTGGCTGGACTATCTCAACTACGGGCTGGACATCGACCAGCAGACGGCCCATCTTCTTCTGGGTGCCGTGCTTTCGGACACCGGTTATCTGACCGGAGGCACAACTACCCAGGCTGACCGTCAGGCCGTAAAGAATCTGGCTGAGCTGGCTGAGGTCAGCGACGTTGACGCCTTCTATCAGAAACTGCATGAAGAAAGCCTTTCCTACGAAGGCATGACGGCTATGGAAATCATCTTCTCCGACTACAAGGAATATGAGGCGGGAGGATTCCGGTTTGGGATTGGTCTGGCCAATTCAATTAACGAGGATAAATCCCGTCAGCTGTCCTCTCTGCTCGCCGCTGACATGGAAGAAGCCTTTGCCTCGCGGAACGTTGACTACATGTACGCTTCCATCGGCATCAGAGAAAACGGGGAAAAGATCGACTACATCATCTGCGCCAACGAGCTCTCCCGCGAAGTCTTCACGTCTGCTTTTCCAAACTATGATGAGTTTGACGGTACCGCTTATATCTTCCGAAATGGCGGACTGGGAAGAAAGACCAGGTTCGTTCCCGTATTTACCGATTATCTGAATGCCCATCCCCACGAATAGATCTTTTCTGAATTCACAACAAAATCCGGTTTCCCGGATCTTGTTTTCTCTTGATCTGTCTGACGGGTTAACCGCGGTGGGTCTCGAAGTACTGTGAGGATACGTGATCGACGTATTCGCCCACCGGCTTGACTTCCACACCGGTCTCCAGAGCCAGCAGGTAAGCCAGCACTTCGACGGCCGGAGCGAACTCCAGAGCCCGGAAATCTCCGCCTTTGACCTCAAAGCTGAGGTCCTTTTCGTCCAGCGGATGAGCGCCGAAGATGTAGGCCTGGTAGAGTTCCTTCTTGCCGAATTCCACGATGCCGTGGCTCATCCACTCGTCATTGACGCCGTCATTGAGAGCGATGATGTTGTCCTCGTCATTGAAGCCCAGGCACGGTCCGTGCAGACCGTCTTCGGCCTCATAGCCGACCGCCAGGTAATGGCCGACGGTCTCCAGCACCTTCAGGGCGCCTTCCAGAGCCACGCCGTAGAGCGGACCGGAGCCGTAGAAGATGTAGCTTCTGCCCTTCACCAGATCCTTCCGGTTGGCTTCAAACCACTTAACGGCCTTTTCCACGACAGCCGGGTGGTTATCGATGGCCTTACGGGCTTCTTCCAGATAGCCATTGTACTGGCCGGAAGTGATGGTCCCCCTTTCCAGGCCGACGCGTAAGCCGATGACCATCTGAGTCAGCACGCTGGTGCAGTAGCCGATGGTGCGGAACCAGTATTCCTCATAGCCGCAGCCCATGTCGACATGGGCCCTGGCCGCCTGAGCGACCGGAGTCTTCTCATCTTCGGTGATGGCGACGGTATGGCAGCCCTTCTCGTTCATTTTCTCCACCATTTCCCTTACCAGCGTTGAGGTGCCGGTCTGGGAAACGAAGAGGTAGAGAGCGTCGGGATTGTAGACCGACTTGCCGGCAAAGACGTTGGCCATCAGGGTATGGACCTGCAGGCCGCTGACCTTTTCCACAAACGGCGCTGCCGTAACGGCGGCGTTGTTGCTGGAACCGGAGCCGCAGATGATTATTTCGTTGATCTTATTGATGTCGCCGCCCAGTTCTCTGACCAGGGCGTCGGTGTTGATTTGCGCGTTCTTAAGGATCTCCTCACTGAGGGGAGCTACTCTCTTGATGCAGTCGAGCATTGTTGTCATTTGTTGTTCTCCTAGATGCCTTCGCCGTCTTCCGGCTCATCCGCCTCGTACTCCTGATAGGCGAAGCGGCCGATGGCCTCTCTTCCCCTTTCCACCAGGGTATCCAGCGTTTCGTCAAGGTCTTCGACGAATTGGCGGGACAGCACGAATTCCAGCATCATGCCCAGGTTGACGCCGTAAACGACCCGCAGCCTGGGGTTGGCCACGCTTAAGGTGGCGGACTGCTTGAACGGGCTGCCGCCCATCAGGTCGCAGAAGATGACGATCTGCTGGCATTCAGCCAGTCTGTCGATGGCCTTCTGCAGTTCTTCGATCAGCTGCTCTTCCGAGTAACCGTCGGGGAAGTCGACCTTTTCAAAGTAATCCTGGTGTCCGCCGACCATTTCAATGGAGCTGCCGACACCGCTGGCGAAATGATTGTGTCCGGTTAAAATAATGCCAATCATAAAACTTAGCCCTTTCTAAGAAAGAAAAAGGCCGCGGAAAAGCGGCCTTTTTCAGCACTCAAATTAATATGCGAAGATATTGAAGTATGAGGCGACGATGCAGATGATCAGGATAGCGATGATCAGCTGGATCGAACCGATGTTCTTTTTCTTGATCAGCCAGTAGAAGAACAGAACAAGTGCCAGAGGCAGCAGGTTCGGGATGACTGAGTCGAAGATGGCCTGGACGGCAACTCCGCCGGTCAGAACGAGTTCTTCATTGAAGGCGATGCCGACGTAGCTGGGGATCAGAGCACCGACGACCAGGACGCCGAGGATGCCGGCGGCCTTGGCGATGGCCGGAGCGTTCTCTCTGATGACGTCAACGGCGCTGGTACCTAAGTTGTAGCCCAGATGGCAGAGCCAGATTCTGGGAACGATGCCCAGGAAGAACCAGATGATTAAGAACAGGATCGGGCCCAGGACGTTGCCCTGTGAGCACAGTGAGCAGCAGATGGTAGCCGTTACCGGTAACAGCGTGAACCAGAATACGGCGTCACCTAAGCCGGCGAACGGTCCGAATAAGGCGTCACGGATGCCCATGATGACATCTCTGTCTTCACCGGCTTCCTCCAGAGCGGCATGTAAGCCCTGCTGGAAAGTAGCCATGTGCGGCTCAGTGTTGAAGAATGTCATGTTGCGGCCTAAGGCATTGCCTAATTCCTCAGTCTGATCACCGTAGATCTTCTTGAGGGTCGGTGCCAGAGTAGCGGTGTAACCGCCGGCCTGCATTCTTTCATAGCAGAACGGGCACTGTTCGAAAATTGATAATACTGCTAAATCGGTAATATCCTTCTTGGTTAATTTGTTCCTAGATACCGTCATCTTCATTACCTCCCTGAGCGGCCTGCTTCTTGGCATTCAGATAGCCTAAGTAAGCGATGGCTGCACCAACGATAGCGATCGGCAGGACGTTGCCCATTTCAACGAAGGTGGCAACAACGAAGCCGATGAACAGATACGGAGCGTTTTCCGTGGTCATCATGACTCTTAACAGCATGGCCAATCCAATGGCAGGCATGATTCCGCCGGCAACGGTGAATCCGTTGACGATCCATTCCGGGAAGTTCTCAACGAACAGTCTGATCGGTTCCTGGATGGCATAGGTTGACAGGAAGACGATGATGGCATAGATGATAGCGGTAATGCCAACGCCGGTGAACAGAGTTCTCCAGAGTCCCTTGATGTCAGCCTTGTAGGCCTGCTTCTCCATGATGGGCATGAAGCCGGCGAACGTGGTGTTTTCAATGATGCCGACCCACTGCATCAGCAGTGCGAACGGGAAAGCCAGAGACAGAGCGGCTTCCGGGGTCAGACCCGGGTTCAGATAAGCCAGGACTGTCGTCATGATACCGGCCATCAGGCCATCTGGCGGAACGGTACCACCGACTGTTAACAGACCGGTAAATGCCAGTTCAGCGATCGCAGCGCACTGCAGACCTAACTTGACATCACCCAGGATTACGCCGGTCAGGAAGGCTGTGGTGATTGGCCTGAACCAGAAGAAGGCTTCTGTGCACTTGTCAATCGCGCAGATGGCAGCCATTAGAGCGAGCATAAGTCCCTGCACTAATGTAATACTCATATAATTCTCCTTTCTTTATATTGAGTTTATTTTGCTGTTCCAAAGAAGAACAGTCTGTGCCTACATGTCGTATTGCGTGTCGCCCGGAGCGATCTGGATGAATACCCGGATGCCCCTGGCCTTGATGGCTTCGATGTCAGCCTCATCCTGCTCGCCCAGATAGACGTGCGGTTCCTTGGAAACATGCTTGCCTTCGGAGAAGTGCATGTTGCCCAGGTTCAGCTTGTCGATCGGAACGCCGTTTTCGACCAGGTATCTGGCCGACTGCAGATTTCTGACCACCAGCATGATGTGCTGGCTCGGTGAAGCCTTGTTGATGACGGCGGCGCATTTCTCCAGTGAGAAGAATCTGATGCCGACGCTGTACATGTCAGCGGTCATCTTCATCAGCGACTGCTGAACCTTGTCTTCCGATGCCTCATCATCAGCGACAACGATTAAGTTCGGTTTTACCTGACCTACCCACTGACAGCCAACCTGTCCGTGCACGAGCCGGTTGTCGACTCTGGTCCACAATAAATTAATTCCCATATTATAAAACTTCCTTTTCTATATTCGATTATATTACACCCTTAAATGGTAGTCAAAATGAAAAGCCCGCAGGTCTAACCCCATCTGGCATCCAGCAGGGGACGGTCCCAGTAAATGACGGCTTCGGCATTGAGCTGGGGCAGAATGGCGTCGATCTCATCCCGGAAACTCTTCATGATCTCCTCTTCCTTTTTGCGGCTTCTTCTCTTAAGGCCCGCCATTACGGTCTTGCTCACCATGACGTCATTGGCGACCAGAAAATCCTCCGGATCCCTGAAGGGGAAGAAGGAAGCGCTGATCTGATAATCCTGTATTCCCTCAATGTCCTTCATCAGCGTCAGCCTGACGATGGCAGCCTTTCTTTCCGAGCCGCCGGCAACGCAGTGCGCGTTGAAATACTGGCTGTATACGTCCAGAGCATCAACCCAGTCTCTCTGATTATCCATTTGAAAATCCTCCTGATTAATTAAATTATAACACAACTGTCTGACAGCCGGAAAAACAACCGGGATGCCATCACGGCTGGAAACCGACAGATATCTGTTATCTGTTCATGTTATCTGAACATTCCGTCTGAGAACGGAAAGAATCGTCCCGGCATTGTTGACATTGCCGTAAGCAGGAACTATGATGAGAAAAACAGGAGCGAAGAAACATGAAGAAAGTCATTATTCATTCCGCATCATCAATGACCTGTTGCTGTCCGGACCGGTAGAGCCAGACAGTTTTAGCCGTATTTCCAACAAGCCTGTCTGACTGCCCGGTCAATCAACACACGGAAAGCTGACGGGTTTTCTTTTAGGAAAAGGAGGTGAAAACCCTGTGAGAAACAACCTTCCTCATGGTACATGTACCGTTGCCGTTTCAGCATTCAGATCCAAATTCACCATCATTACGAAAAGACATATTATAATAAGATAGAAAAGAGGAAGTAAAAATGTCAAAAATCTACGCATCCGCTGCTCAGCTGATCGGAAATACTCCGTTAATGGAGGCGACGCACTTTGAACAATACTATGATTTACCGGCTCACATTCTGGTAAAACTCGAATACAAAAACCCGGCCGGATCCGTCAAGGACCGCATCGCTCTGGCGATGATCGAAGACGCCGAAAGGAAAGGCCTGATCAATAAGGATTCCGTGCTGATCGAACCCACCAGCGGCAACACCGGCATCGGTCTGGCCTCCGTGGCCGCCGCCAAGGGCTACCGGATGATCCTCACCATGCCGGAAACCATGAGCGTGGAAAGACAGAAGCTGATCAAAGCCTATGGCGCTGAGATCGTGCTTTCCGAAGGTGCCAGAGGCATGAAGGGAGCCATTGAAAAAGCCGAGGAACTGGCCAGGGAGATACCCAACAGCTTCATCCCCGGACAGTTTGACAACCCGGCCAACCCTGAGATCCACTACCGTACTACCGGACCGGAGATCTGCGCAGACACCGACGGTCAGGTTGACATCTTCGTCGCCGGCGTCGGTACCGGCGGGACTCTGAGCGGCACGGGCCGCTACCTGAAGGAAAGAAAACCGGAAGTCAGGGTCGTGGCCGTTGAGCCTGACTCTTCACCGGTGCTCTCCAGGGGCACAGCCGGCGCCCACAAGATCCAGGGCATCGGCGCGGGCTTCATTCCCAAGACCCTGGACACTGACATTTACGATGAAGTCATCACCGTAACCAACGAAAGAGCCTTCGAGATCGGCGGCAACTTCGGCAAGCTGGAAGGCATTCTGATCGGCATCTCCGGCGGCGCCGCCCTGGCTGCCGCCATCGAGCTGGCGAAGAGAGAAGAAAACAGAGGCAGAAACATCGTCGTGATCCTGCCTGACGGAGGGGACAGATACCTGTCTACAACGCTATATGGAGAATAACAGAAAAATTCGTCAACTTACCTTTACCGCCATGTTCGCGGTCCTCAGCTATGTCGTCTTCGCCTACGGCAAGATCGACATCCCGACGGCCGGAGGCCGTTCCACCGCCATTCACCTGGCTAACGCCATCGTCGTTCTGGCCGGCTGGTTTCTGGGCCCGGTTTACGGCGGACTGTCCGGGGCCATCGGCCTTTCCCTGGCTGACCTGATGGACCCCCGCTATGTCGCTTCCGCGCCCAAGACCTTCCTGATGAAATTCCTGATCGGCTTCATCGCCGGTTCGCTGGCACGGAAACTGAAGCTGGCGGAAAAAACGCAGCACAAACAGGTCGTTGCCGTTTCCGCCCTCTGCGCCCTGGCGGCTCTGGGCTTTAACGTCATCTTCGACCCGATCATCGGCTACCTCTACAAGCGCTATCTGCTGGGACTGGAACCGCAGCTGGTCGCCATCCTGCAGAGCTGGTCGGCCTTCTCGACCGCCATCAACGCGGCGGCCTGTCTGGTCGTTTCCGTACTGCTCTATCTGGCTCTGCATAAGAGCTTCGAAAAGGTCTTCAACCGTTAAAAATGTTCTGAATCCTCAGAACGGAAAGGATATGTCAATGATCAAATACCTGCTTATCATTGCCGGCGCTCTTTTACAGCTGTGCTTCATCATCACCGAGCATAGGGAAGATTACGTAAAAGCCGTCATCCTGAAGGGACTGGCTTCCCTGATGTTCGTCATCACCGGCTTTCTGGGATACCGGAATTCCGGAAGCGGCTTCGGACGGCTGATCTTCATCGGCCTGGCGCTGGGAATGCTGGGAGACATCCTGCTGAACCTGCGCTTCGTCTTCCCCGAAAACGGTCAGAAGATCTTCTTGCTGGGCATCGTGGCTTTCCTGGCCGGACACATTCTCTACCTGGCTGCCCTGATTCCCCAGGCTCAGCACCTGTCGATCTGCCTCATCATCGGAGCTCTCATCGCGGCGGCCTTGCTGATTTACATCTTCAAGACCATGGAGGTCAAGCTGGCCTTCAAGATATTCGGCGTCGTCTATCTGGGTGCCGTTATCATCATGACCGCGGTGGCCATCGGCAACGCCATTGCTCTGCCGTCCAAAAACAACGTCATGTATGCCATCGGCGCCATTGCGTTTGCCTTAAGCGACATCGTGCTGATCTTCAACACCTTCGGGTCTTCGACCCGCTTCAGCCTGCGCGTCACCAACCTTTCCCTCTACTATCTGGGTCAGGCGCTGATCGCGCTGAGTCTGTTCTTCATTTAGAACTTATTAACTGATCATCAACTGAAAAAAGAAAAACGCTCTGCCCGGAGGCAGAACGTTTTATTTCTTCTGTTTAAAGCTTGATTATTCTTTCAATTCTTTCGCCGCACTTCTCCAGCGCTTCCCTGCCGCCGACCACGCAGACGCCGACGTCATCTTTCGCGAAGTCGAACAGCGGAATCAGTTCCTCGATGTCCTTCTTGGTCATCGTCAGGATCTGACGGCGGTTTTCCCTGCGGGTCTCGTAAGTGATGTTGCTGAAGACCATGCCGTCACCGGTTCCCATCGTGGTCATGTTGGTCAGAAGCGGTTCACTGTCGCCGATGGTGCCGATGATGTAGTTCTGCAGGCTGTCTTCGCCCCGGCAGAACTGTTTCAGGTATTCGCCGCAGCGGTTATAGACATCCAGCGAATTGGCCGGATTGGGATCGCGGTAGGAATAATAAGCCAGGTTGTTCTGCTTGGCCGCCATGCCGCTTCCGTAGGCTCCGCCCATGGCTCTGATGCTGGTCCACAGATAATCCAGAGACAGGACATTCCTGATGACCATCATCTTTCCGGTGACCTCAGCCAGGTTTTTCTTCACTCTGACCGCCTGACAGCCATAGGATACCTGAGAGGCGACTTCAATGCCTTCCCTGCGGATGTCCATGATGGGCCGTTCGGCCTTTTTCAGCTCACCGGAGCCGGCGGGCAGATCCTTCAGGATCTCTTCCAGCAGCCGGTGGTCGCCTTCGCTCATCAGGGAAACGGTCAGCCTCTCACGGCTGAAGATCCGGCCGAACAGCTTTTCCAGCCGGCCCAGCAGTTCGTCGCTGATCTCATCAGCGGCCTTGCTGAGGTAACGGAAGAACTCATAACCGGCCAGATGTTCCCGGCAGGTCGACAGTTCGTCGCAGCCGCTCATCGCCCGGATCATGCCGAAGGCGTGTCCGCCGTGAACGAAGGCCATTTCCATGTCGTTCTTGTTCTGTCTGACCAGATCAAGGATGTCCTGGCGTCCGGCAAAGGAAGTGCTGCTGATGATCTCTCTGACCAGATCCCAGGCTTCCGCGGCGTTTTCCTTCAGGCAGCTGAAGCTGACGGACATCTTCAGCTGATAATCGTCAGTGTAGTAGTCGCTGAAGGGCACGACGGAAAACCTCAGGGTGCCGAGGTAGTTGCGGCTCAGCCGGTTGATGGTCGCCACGTCGTACTTCGCGGTATTCAGATGGCTCAGCAGCATGCTCAGCAGATTGGCGTCCTGCAGCTGTTGAAGGGTGAGGTCCCGCAGGTCAAAGTGCAGGGTATAATACTGAATTCCCTCCGTGGAGTTGTCGTATTCGATGACCATGACGCCGTCCTCTTCACTGAGGCGGTATTCCAGCTTCATCGGCTCCGGGGAAATGTCGCTGACATCGAGCTTCGGCAGCGTCGCCTTTACTTCCGGAGTATCGGAACTCTGCTGCCACTGTTCGAACTGCTGATTCCACTGGTGCAGTTTCTCAATCTCCTCGCCGCTCAGCGAGGCGCGGTATTTCTTCATCTTCTCCGCCATCTGCTGCTGGGCCCGGCTTTCCAGACCGATGGACGGGACGGCCATGACCGTGGCGCAGTGATGGGAGTGGAGAATGTAGGTGTCGATAAGTTCTTCATAGAAGGAAGTCTGGACCTTCTCTTTCAGCGACCTGTAGAGTTCGCTGACAGCGATGCCGTCCAGCGGGTCGCCTCCGTACATCCAGACGGCGGCCTGCATGGCGAAGATGATGCCCTTGGGCAGCGAGCCGAAGTCGCGTTCCTTTGCCTTGAATTCCATGCGGTTCAGAACGGCCGTCATCTCCTGCTTGTCCAGACCCTCTCTGACAACATCCTCCAGGGTCTTTCTGATCAGCTGCGTCAGCTGCGGTTCGCTTTCCGGGTTGGTGTTGTTTACGGTTATCTCCACGTAGGGCTGATAGGTCTCGCTGTCAATGGACATGGAAATGTCCTGAGCCAGTCCGGATTCCAGAACCGCCTTCTTGAGGACTGACTGATTCTCATCGGTCAGTACCGCGGAGATGACCGCAAAGGCGGCGTTCTTCTCGTAATCGTCGAAGTCGCCGACGACATAGCCGTAGTCGATGACGGTCTTGTTTTCCGTGGAAGTGGCGTCAAACTCGACCGTGCGCAGCGGTTGGATCACCGGTCTCTGCCTTTCCAGATAAGTCTCTCTGGGGACATAATCCCTGTCTGCCAGGTATTCCTCATCGATGATGCCCAGTACCTTTTTCAGATCCAGATCACCGTCAAGGATGATGGTGGCGTTGGTGGCGTTATAGAAGCGGTTGTAGTTCTCCACGAACTTCTCATAGGTGAGACTCGGAATGGCTTCCGGATCTCCGCCGGAAGAATAACCGTAGGAAGTGTCGGGGAACAGCTGCTGCATCATGGTCAGGGCCGCCCGGCTTTCGGGGGAAGAGTAAACGCCCTTCATCTCGTTGTAGACCACGCCCTTGACGGAAGGATCGTCATTGACGTCCTTCAGCTCATAATGCCAGCCTTCCTGCCGGAAGATGTTCTCCCTGCTGATGCACAGGGGAGCGAAAACGGCGTCCAGGTAGACTCTCATCAGGTTGATGAAGTCCTTCTCGTTGCGGCTGGATACCGGATACATCGTCTTGTCCGGCCAGGTCATGGCGTTCAGGAAGGTGTTCAGCGACCCCTTGATCAGATCGACGAACGGTTCCTTCAGCGGATATTTCTCAGAGCCGTTGAGCACGGAGTGTTCCAGGATGTGGAAGACGCCGGTGTCATCGGACGGGATGGTCTGAAAGCCGATCGCGAAGGTCTTGTTCTCATCGGCACGCTTCAGCCAGAGGACCTTGGCTCCGGTCTTGTCATGGGTCAGCTGCCAGGCTTCGGCCTTGATCTCCTCGACCGGGCGGATCTGATCGATGGTGAAACCGTGAATGTGATTGATTCTGTTCATTGGCTGTCCTTTCTAGAAGAAGATGAAACCGAGATAGATGTACAGCATCTCAAACAGCATGGTGCCGTTGAGACGCAGCTTGGCGAAGACCACGGAAACGACTTCAATGCCTTTGATCAGCCCCAGCTGGCCGACGATCAGAAAGCCCAGCAGACCGATGATGACGGTCTTCTTGACCCAGGTGCTGCGGTTCTTGGAGCGGGTGGACATGCTGATGCCGAAGACAAACAGCAGCAGCGCGGCCAGAATGGTCATGACCACTCTCTGGTAGCCGAATGAATAGTAATGTCTGATCAGATGATAGGCACCGTAGCCGATCATGATGGTAAGCAGCGGGATTCCGTATCTCTTCATGTTCTTTTCCTTTCTAGACTACTCTGGCATAGCGGTAAGCCAGATACAGGGCGACAGCGCGATATCCGATCTCCCAGAGGGAATCGATGCCGTACTGGGTAAGGATCTCCAGGATGCCTTCGACGCCGAAGGCGTACAGGTCGACGATGACGATGACGGCCAGGGTCAGAAAGACGGACAGCAGGGAGAACTGGATCTGCACTCCCCGGCCGAAGTTCTGAATGGCCATGGCGATGCCGAAACCGACGGGGATGTACAGCAGCGACATGTACAGGCCAAACTGATGCCAGACCAGGATCAGTACGGCAATGGCCGCCAGTGCGCAGGCTGTTCCGACCAGCAGGGCCTTGGTGAAGCGCTGCTTGCGGGTCAGCGCTCTCGTATTAAAAACTTTCATGTTCATGAGAAGTTACCTCCTGTTTTTCTATTATATCATCAAACGGAAAGGCTGATTACGCTCTGTTGCGGAGCCGGTACGATTTTTTCGCAACATTACAAAAACTGATTGACGCAAAGGGCTTTATTGTGGTATATTTGTTAAGCACGTGGGGATTGCACGGAGGTTTAGCTCAGTTGGGAGAGCATCTGCCTTACAAGCAGAGGGTCAGCGGTTCGAGCCCGTTAACCTCCACCATCTTTGCCGGAATAGCTCATCTGGTAGAGCAACTGACTTGTAATCAGTAGGTGGCGGGTTCAAGTCCTGCTTCCGGCACCATTAAGTGTATTCGATCCATGGGAGGGTAGCGAAGTGGCTAAACGCGGCAGACTGTAAATCTGTTCCCTATGGGTTCGGCAGTTCGAATCTGCCCCCTCCCACCATCTCTTTTTGGGATGTAGCCAAGCGGTTAAGGCACCAGACTTTGACTCTGGCACTCGGTGGTTCGAATCCACCCATTCCAGCCACGACCCGTTAGCTCAGTCGGTAGAGCATCTGACTTTTAATCAGGGGGTCGGGCGTTCGAGTCGCCCACGGGTCACCATCGCGAGTGTAGTTCAATGGTAGAACTTCAGCCTTCCAAGCTGACTACGCGAGTTCGATTCTCGTCACTCGCTCCAGACAAAAATTCAGCTGAAACAGGCTTTGACATAGACGGCAATCCATCGGGATTGTTTTTTTCACCTTAAAAGAGGGCTGCCGCCATCTTTTTATTTCTATAATCCTTCTTCCTCGACGAAGCGGTAGAAGTCCTTTTCCTTCTGCCGGTCGGCTTCACTGACGGTTCCCAAAGGCATGCTGTAGAAGATGAACTCCTCATCACCGTCCAGGCCGAAGACTTCATCACACAGCGGGCCGTCAACGGCGCCGACGGCGCAGCCGCCCAGACCGATGGCCGTGGCCGCCAGGTAGACGTTTTCCGTTACATGTCCGGCGTCAGCCATGCACATCCGGTGAGCGTAGATGCCGTAACGCCATTCCGCCCGGTAGGCGACAAAACTGTAGAAGAAGACCACGTTGGCCTTGGCTGCCCAGAGCTGGCCTTCCAGAGCCCTGCCGATGAAGTCCTTCAGTTCTTCCCTTTCCTCAAGACATTCAATCTGATGCTTCATGGGCAGATAGTGGTACAGGCCGTTCTTCAGCCCTTCCACGTTCTGAACGGTCAGGTAGACCTCAAAGGGATGCCGTGCCCCTCCGGCCGGCACCGTCCTGATCGTCGCATAGGACCTGCCCCTGATCTCCTTGACGCCCTGAGAGCACCATAACAGAAAGGACAGTTCCCTTAAGGTCATCTGCTGCTGCGTGTAGACGCGGTGCGAGCGCCGGGAGTTGATGACATGCAGAAAGTCATTGTCGATCTTCAGCTTCTCAAAGTCCAGCGGCAGAGCGATCGCGGTTTCCCGCATCGCCGCCTTGACTAAGGGCGGCTGGGGTCTTTTAAGCTGCTGGTCAGTCTGATAATCCTCATACTCTTCCATGTCGGGATGCATGATCATCCTTCTGTTGGCGATCATTTCCCGGATCTGCTGTTCGGTCAGTTTCATAAGGTTTCTTCCCTTTCCTGTCGTTTTAAACATTATAGCGCGCTTTTTCTTCGCTCACATTCAATCAGCCCGCAACCGGATACGCATTCTGAAGGTTTTGTTGATATAATATATACGTAAACTCACGGAAAGAGAGACAATGAACATGGGATTATTCGACAGCTTATTCGGTAAGAAAGAACCTAAGACATACCAGGACAGCGACATCGTCGCCGTGGTCAGCGGCCCGGTAGTAAGAAACGCTGACATTCCCGACCCGGTTTTTGCCCAGGAAATGCTGGGAAAGACCTTTGCGGTCAAGCCCGCCGGCGACAAGGCCGTGGCTCCGGCTAACGGTACGCTGGAAGTCATGTTCCCCACCGGTCACGCCTTCGCGGTCAGAATGGCTGACGGAACCGGACTGCTGGTCCATGTCGGCATTGACACCGTCAATCTCAAGGGCAAGGGCTTCAAGGTCATGGCCAGCCAGGGCGATGCCGTCAAGGCCGGACAGACCATCGTCAAGATCGACCCTGAGCTGATCAGGGAACTGGGCTATAATCCCATCACCATGCTGATCATCAGCGAGAACCCCAGCGAAAAGGAATTCACCTTCACCGACGAAGACTATGTCTACGCCGGGAACATCGTCTGCAGATAAACATAAAAACGGGTTTATTACCCGTTTTTATGTGGCTTCAGCGACGGCGGAAGTTGGCCAGTAAGATGAGCACAATTACCGCAGCGGCAACAATTATCGGCAGAATCTTTTCCATGACATTATCCTTTCAGCACCGGACTATGAGTCCCTGTGTTCCTTTTTCCATTTCTTGATGGCTTCCAGGCGGTCTTTGAAGCGCACTTCGTTGCCCTGGATGGTCGGATGATAGTAGACCTTGTCAGCCAGTGAATCCGGCATGCACTGCATGTTGGTCAGCTTGGCGTCGGTGTCGTGAGCGTACTGATAGCCCTTGCCGTAATCCAGTTCCTTCATCAGTCTGGTCGGCGCGTTGCGGATGACCAGCGGAACCGGCTCCGCCAGGGTATTGCGGGCGTCTTCAGCCGCTTCGCCGTAGGCGAGGTAACAGGCGTTGGACTTGGGAGCGATCGACATGTAGATCACCGCTTCCGCCAGATGCACGCTGCACTCCGGCATGCCGATGTAGTGACAGGCCTGATAGGCGTTAATGGCCACGTTCAATGCGTTGGTATCAGCCAGACCGATGTCTTCCGAAGCGAACCGGGTCACCCGGCGGGCTACATACAGCGGATCCTCTCCCGCTTCCAGCATTCTCGCCAGCCAGTAGACGGCGGCGTCGGGATCGGAGTTGCGCATTGACTTATGCAGGGCGGAGATGATGTTGTAGTGCTCTTCGCCGTCCCGGTCATACAGCAGCGCCTTGCGGCTGAGGCTGTCCTCAATGATTTCCCGGGAAATGTGAACGGTGCCGTCTTCGCCGGTCTCGCCGTTGATGACGATCATGTCCAGCATGGTCAGGGCGTTGCGGGCGTCGCCGTTGGCGAAGGAGGCGATCATCTTCAGATCATCTTCGGAGATGTCGATCTTCATGTCGCCGAAGCCCCGCTCATCGCTCAGGGCGTTCTTCAGCAGGGTCAGGATGTCTTCCCTGGAGAGTTCCTTCAGCACGAAGACCTTGCAGCGGGAAAGCAGAGCGTTGTTGATCTCAAAGGAGGGGTTTTCGGTGGTGGCGCCGATCAGAATGATGGACCCTCTTTCCACGTAAGGAAGGAAAGCGTCCTGCTGGGCCTTGTTGAAGCGGTGGATCTCATCGACGAAGACAATGGTGCGCATGCCCAGATGGCGGTTCATTTCGGCTTCTTCCATCACCTTCTTGATCTCCTTGATGCCGGAATTGACGGCGGAGAAGGTGATGAACTGGCTTTTGGTGCGGGCCGCGATGATGCGGGCCAGAGTGGTCTTGCCCACTCCCGGCGGACCCCAGAAGATCATCGAGGAGATGTTGTCGCTCTCGATCATCTTGCGCAGGATACGGTTGTCGCCGATCAGCTGCTGCTGGCCGACGAATTCATCGAGGCTGCGCGGGCGCATGCGGGAAGCCAGCGGTTCGCTGTTCAGTTTTTCGAATAAGGATGCATATTCCATCTTTCCACCTCCTTACCGGTGTCTGTAATAATTATAAACCATTCTGACTGATCATCTCATTCAGAACTGTCTCGATCTCCTGACGGCTGTTTCGGACGCTGCCCTGGATCATCTGGCGGCTGCCGCCGCCCTGGAAAGCCAGTCTCTGCCTAAGCTGTTCAGCCAGCTGCTTCATGTCAGTATTCCGAGAAGCCATCACGCAGCGGTAGCCCGAAGCGTCATTACCGGTGAAGCCGGCGCACAGGCTCTCTTCATGATGGGAAAGATGCTCATTGATCACTTCCCTGACGTCCTTTTCCAGGCCGTCCTCAACGAAGAACAGCGCCAGCGGTCCCTCAGCAGCCTGCAGCTGCTGCTTCATCAGGCTGATCTTAACAGCCGACAGCTGTCCGGTCAGCCGGTAGATCTCCGCGTTCATGTCTGCGATCCGCTGCGGCAGTTTTTCCTTCGGCAGGCTCAGGGCGTGAACCAGCGAGTCAGTTATTTCCATGATCTCCCTCATCAGCCGGTAAGCCCGCTGACCGGAAGCGATGTACAGACGCACGCCGCTTTTGTGCTTTTCACAGCTGATGATCTTCAGCATCCCCACTTCACCGGTGCGGCTGACGTGCGGCGCGCAGCAGGCGCAGACGTCGATGCCCGGGATGGTCACGATGCGGATCCGGCCGGTGAGTTCCTTCTTGCAGCGGTAATCCAGCCGGGCCAGTTCACGGTCATTGGGATAATCGACGATGACCTGTTTGTCGGCCCAGATGGCCTGGTTGGCCTGCAGTTCCGCCTTTCTGAGGTCTTCCTCATCAAGAAAGCAGTCATAGTCGACGGTGCAGTTTTCCTCGCTCAGGCGGAAGCCGACGTTGTTACAGCTGTGGCTGTGACAGATGATGCCGGAGAGGATGTGCTCGCCGGTATGATTCTGCATCAGGTCAAACCGTCTGTCCCGGTCATAAGCGCCGTGAACGACACTCCCTTCCGCCAGCGGCTTTTCACAGTAATGGATGACCAGTCCATCCTCGATCTGCGTGTCTCTCACCCGCACGCCGTCAAGGAAGCCCTGATCGCCGACCTGGCCGCCCTGTTCGGGGAAGAAGGCCGTCTGACTCAGGATTACCTCATAGCCGCCCCTTTCAGCCGGCCGGCAGGAAAGCACGCGGGCCCTGAACTCGTTAAAATAACCGTTTTCATCATAAATCATCAATGTTTCCTTCATGCCTGTACCTCTGTTTCAGTGCCTGTTCTCCCGGACGATGTAATGGCTGTCCATGGCCTGTTTCTCAAAGCCTTCCAGCTCCAGTTCCAGTTCTCTCGCGCTCATCCGCAGTCCGCCGTTGGTCACGATCATGTTCTGAACGGCCTGGTCGGAGGAGGCGACGGTGATCTCATAATCCCGGTTATAGTCATGGACCAGCTTTTCAATGTAGGAGTCAGCGGTCTGATTCTGCCGGGTGTAGACCACGGAAACTTCCTGGCCGAAGTCCACCTTGCCGTAGCTGTCTTCCTTCCTGTAGGCGTCAAAGACGGCGATGACCTTGCAGCCCTTGTAGCCGGCGTAGCTGCTGAGCTGGTTGATGATCATATCCCGGGCGGCGTCGAAGTTCTCTTCGCTCATTGAGGAACTCCTGCTGAAGTAATGCATCAGGTTGTAGCCGTCGGCGATCAGCAGCCTGGGCCTGGGATTCTGTTTTCTGATGACGATCTTCTTCTTTTCGTCATCGCTCCGCCGGGAAGCGGCGTATTTCTTTCTGATGTTGCGGTTGCGGCCGTTGACGTTGGCGAAGACGCTCTTGAGCTCAGCCTCGGAGATGCTGTAGCGGTTATGGGTAAGCGGCGCTGAGCTGACGGGTATCCTGGCCGCCTTGATGTGCATGTAGTTTTCTACCTGATCCCAGGGCACGTAGAAGCCGGCCCCGTGCTGGCAGAAGACCGAACCGGTCGGATTGCGCAGGTCGCTTTCGCTGTCGTAGCCGATCTCTTCGATGATCTTCTGCTCATCGGCGCAGCGCTGGTAGCCCTGCACGCTCAGTGACAGCTGCCCGGCCCCGCCGCTGTGGGACAGCAGGGTCTGGTGGTAGTTCTGCATCAGCCGTACCGGCGCGCTGCCGGTGATTTTGATGTGGTCCTCGTCGACATCTTCCAGCTTGTAATGGGCGTTCATGCTGTCGAGGTCATAGAGAAGGGAGGAAAGGTAGATCCTCTGCGCCTGGATGATGAAGCCGTAATAAGGTTCCAGAAGAACGCTGTCAGCCTTTTTAAGGCCCTGGCGGACCGCCCGGTAGGTGGCCTGGCGGAAGTCACCGCCTTCGGTATGCTTCTCATGAGCCTTACCGGCGATGATGGTGATCTTCATGTCGGTGACCGGCGAACGGGTCAGAACGCCGAGGTGGCGCTTTTCCTGCAGGTGGGTCATGATCAGCCGCTGCCAGTTGACGGCCAGGGTGCCTTCCGGCACCTCGTTGGCGAACACCAGTCCCGCTCCCCGGGGCAGCGGGTCAAGCCTGAGGTGCACTTCGGCGTAATGGCGCAGCGGCTCAAAGTGGCCGACGCCTTCCACGGAATTCTCTATGGTCTCCTTGTAGAGAATGTCGCCCTCGCCGAAGCCGACCGTAATGCCGGTCCTCTTTTTGATGATGTTGGTGATCACTTCGATCTGGATTTCCCCCATCAGGGAAACGTGAATGTCCTTCATTTCCTCGGAGGCGCTGACGCGGATCTGCGGGTCTTCCTGAGCCAGGATCTGCAGCTGCCTGAGCATCATGTTGCTGTCGCAGCCTTCCGGCAGGATGACCCGGTAGCGCATGAACGGTTCCATGAAGGAAACGCTGCCGCTCTTCTCAAAGCCCAGTCCCTGACCGGCCTGCAGTCCATCCGGTCCCCGGAAGGCCACGATGTCGCCGGCCTGCGCCTCGCTCACCGTCGTCATCTTCTGGCCGGAGATCAGACACAGTTCGTCGATCTTGCCTTCTTCGCTGATCTTTTCCTTGGCCTTCAGGCTGCCGCCGGTGATCTTGCCGTAGCACCAGCGCTTGCCTGCTTCGTCATAACTGATCTTGTATATTCTTAACCCGAACTCTTCAGGCCAGATGTTTTCCATGGTATAACTGTCCAGACCGTCCATCAGCTCTTCGACGCCCTGATCCTTCAGGGCGGAACCGAAATAGACCGGGAAGAGCTTTCTTTCGTTGATCAGACCGGCGATCTTCTCATCATCGACAAAGCCGTCCTTCAGGTAATCCTCCATCAGATCCTCGCCCAGCAGGGCGATGTCTTCATAACCGGCTTTCAGATCATTGAAGCAGACGAAGGGACCGTCCAGTTCCTCCTTAAGTTCTGCCAGCAGCTGATCCTGATCGCGCAGGGCGATGTCCATCTTGTTGACGAAGACGAAGGCGGGCAGGTCATAGTATTCCAGCAGTTTCCAGATCGTCCGGGTATGGCTCTGCACCCCGTCCAGTCCGCTGACCACCACAACGACGTAGTCGAGAACGGACAGCGTCCTTTCCATTTCCCCGGCGAAGTCCAGATGCCCCGGGGTATCGACCAGGGTGAAGCGGCTGTCCCCGTGGCTCAGGGAAGCGGTCTTGGAAAAGATGGTGATGCCCCGTTTCTTTTCCTGAATGTCGTAGTCCAGATAGCTGTCCTGATGGTCGACCCGGCCCATTCTCCGGATGACACCACCGTGAAAAAGCAGCGCTTCATTGAGCGTCGTCTTGCCGGCATCGACATGTGCTAATATACCCAGCGTGATCTTCTTCATTCAGGTTTCCTTCTGCCTTTGATTTTACCATTTCAGCCCCTTTTTTTCCATCGCGGCGCCGGGTGTTACAGCCACTGAAAAAGCTGTCTGTCGACAGCTTCATTCCCTGATTTCCGGTTCGGCCACGCTCTGGGCCAGATTCTTCAGATGGATTTTCCGGTTATAGAAGATGAACACCAGCATAAACAGCAGCCAGCCGAAGCTTTCGCTGCATTCCAGCGCGTCCTGAAGGCGCGGGCTGCCGGACCAGCCGGCCAGCGTGTCGGCAATCAGATAGACGACGGCCGGGGCGCTAAGTACGGCCAGCGGGCTGAGGTCGATGGTGCGGATCAGCACCAGGTAGATGAAGACGGCGCTGATGATGGCGATCGGAATGTTGAAGGCCAGTTCCAGAGGCACGATGACGTACAGGGCCAGGTGGTTGACGATGATGGCCGCCTCCCGGACGCTCATCTGCATGATCAGGATCTTGAAGAGGATGGGGAACAGGCAGTACAGCACGTGGCACAGCAGCACGGTGATGCTGTAGAAAATGGCGGCGTACTCGAAGTACTGCGACATCCGGCCATGGCGGGAGAAGGTCCCGCCCAGTTTTTCCTTGACGATGGCCACCGCGGCCCGGATGCCGTTGTAGAACAGCGGGGTGGCGATGTTGGCCAGGATGATGCTGTAGGCAAAGTGCATGACCTTGATGTTCTGCCAGTTGCTTTCGACGATCAGACCGATCCTGATTCCGCCGTGAGAGCCCCAGTACAGTAACAGATCAGCGCCGATGTAAAGCAGGCAGGCTGCCGCTCCCATGATGAGGTCACGCCTGCGGATGGTGAACTTGGTGGGATGATAGAACTCATGCTCAGCGTATTTCAGGGTGTAGACCTGATCATCAACATAAAGGGCGTCGTAGATCTCGGCATAGACGGCGTAGTAGTAGGGACCGACATAGAAGACGTAGAGAGTGTACAGCGAAAGCATGCTCAGCACATACAGGCCGATGAAGGAACAGTCGATCAGAAAGCACTTGAAGCGGAAGCCCTTCATGCACCTCTCGCTTTCCTTCAGCACCTCCAGCGGCTTCAGGTCCGGGTACTTGGCCAGGATGTAGGGCACCATGCGGTAGGAATAGGCCTTGAAGAAGACCGGGATGACGCCCATCATGATCCAGAAGAACAGGATGGCCGTCCTTAAGGCCATCGTCTTCAGGTAGACGGGATAATGGGTAAAGACTTCCCTGATGAAGTCCCTCATGTACAGCCTGTTCTCGTTTTCAAAACTGTTGTCCACGAAGAAGTTATAGCCGATCAGGGAGAGCGGCTTGAGGATGAAGAGGTTGACGACCACTACCGGCAGAAAGCTGACGGCGTAGCGGTAGAAGTAATCCAGCACTTCCCACAGGGAAATGGTGTAGCGGGAGTTGACGATCTGGCTGATGATCGTGCGCAGATCCAGCGTCATGAACCTTCTCTGGAAGTAGGCGAAGGCAAAGACGGAAGAATAGATCAGAAAGGCGCTCAGAACGGCCTTCCAGTAGTTCTTGCGCAGCGACATGCGGGCGTTGAGCTTGATGAGATAGGCGGGTATGGTGACCATTGTCTCACCTCCTAACGCAGACAGCGCTCGGCCAGTTCCAGAACGGTCGTGGCCAGGTTGCGGAAGAAGCGCTGCAGAGCGGTGGAATTATCGTAGTTTCCCTTCTTCATGACCGCGTAGTAGCTGCTGATCGAATGGTGCGACAGCATCGCCGGGGCTCTCTCCGTCCAGTTTTCCATGTAGAAGACCGTGGAAATGTAATCAAAGAAGGTAAAGGCCGCCGCGTCGTCGGTATAGCGGATGTCGATGCCGATGCGCCCGTACTGCCAGGGAACGGTGGGCACGATGTCCTCGCTGATGATGTGATTGAAGACGTTGTCGTAATCCTGCGGATCCTCCATCTCCGTGTCATAGGTCGGCGAAGCGAAGGTATAGGTATAGATGTGATTCTTATCGATCTGGCTCTTCATGGCAAACTGCCTGGCCAGCTGTCCGGCGGTGGCGCCGCCAAGGGAATGACCGCAGATCAGCACGTAGCTGTGGGCGTCGGTGGCTTCCGGGCAGTAGGTGTGCCGGTAATCAAGGTACATCTGGTAGGTATTCTCTCCGGCCAGGATGAAGCCGTTGAAGATGCCTCCCATGACGTCCGTGACGGCGTCTTCCACGTCCCGGGTTCCCCGGATGTTGATTATGAAGTAATAGTCCTCGCCGCTGCTCTGGCTGGCGATCGTCGTCACCGGCTTATTGATGATCTTCTGGTCGTAGTTGAGACGGACGATGTTGGAGAAGCCCATGGCCTGCAGGTTGATGATGACGGCATCGCTCATCTGGCTGGCGCTGGCGCAGATGGTCAGAGCGCATAAGGCCAGACCGGGATCGTAGATGATGCTGGGCGAGTTGAAATAGTCAAGCGTCCACTCGGCTTCAAAGGATTCATGATCATTGATCACATAGGTTTCCGCCTTGACCGGCGTCAGGTAAGCGGTCAGAAGCAGACCGGCCGCCATGAGGCAGACAAGCAGTTTCTTCATGAGTTATCTCCGTCTTGTTTTCATTTATTATACCACCAAAAAAACACCCTGAGGGTGTTTTGAGATTCAATGTATCGCTCAGAAGCCCTCGCCGTCAAAGGCAGCGAAGATGCCTCCGGCCAGAATGTCCTTCAGCTGCTGGCTGGAAGCGTAGTCCCGCACTTTCCAGCCGTCCTCGGTGCGGTCAAGTTCCATGGCAAAGGGGACCTTCAGGCTCAGCCCGGTTTCTTCCTGTTCGCCCAGGGTCTTCTTCCAGCACTCCGTCAGGATGACCTCGGTGTCGATCTTATCCCAGTTTCCTTCGCTCATGTAGGCGTCCATCAGCTTATCGACGTAGTCATCAAGCATTTCGCTGAAGCTCTTGCCGATGTCATAGGTGGAAAACTCCAGTTCGGCGGTAGCCACGTCGCCTTCGATGCGGACATCCGTTACTTCGCAGTTCGTTCTCTTCAGCATCTCGTTCAGGATCGTCCACAGTTCCGCAAACGGTCCTTCATTGTCGATGATCTCGCCGGAAGCGGAAAGCAGTTCCATCGGCTCACTGAGCAGAGCGCTCAGATAATCGCTGACGGCCTTTCTGACCAGTTCTTCCTCGGTGGGCTTGTGACAGCCGGCGGCGCTGACAAGCAGAGATAATGACAATAATGCGATCAGCAGTTTCTTCATGGCGTTTTCCTTTCTAATGACGTCCTTCGTCATCGTAGCACTCCACAAAGCGGGCGGAGAAGGAAGCCTCCTCGCCGGCCAGAGTCAGATGCGGAAGCGCTCCCAGATAAAGGGTGCGGAACATGGCAACTCCCTGCTGCCTTTCCTCGGTAGCCACCAGGGTCAGGGCGCTGGGCGCCGGGCAGGTGAACTGGGGGATGACGAACGGGGAGAGATTGTTGAGATGGGCCAGCAGTACGGAACTGACGCCCAGATGGCAGAACAGGGTAATGGTACCGTGATTGGGCTTGTCGGCCCGGTAGAGTTTTCCTTCCCGGCGGTAGCCGTGCTGCTGCAGAAGGCCGTCGAACTGCGCAGTTACCGAGTCATAGAGCCGGACCATGTCGCTGGCGGCGCAGATGCGGCTTTCCCGCCAGCGCTCGTTATCCGCCAGCAGGGGGTCGCTCCAGAACTGCTCAGGGTCGATGTCCCAGGCGCAGCGGCGCCCCTTGACGATTTCTTTGGGAATGTCGGGATAGAACTTCCGCATTTCCCCGTCCTTTGAACAATCGACTTCGATGTCAAACTCCCGCAGCCAGGGCAGGGTAACGGCTTCGGAAATCCTCTCCTGCAGAACGATCTCGGCGGTCTTACGGGCTCGGCCCAGCGGTGATACATAGATATCGCCCAGCTGACGGTCCTTCAGGTATTTCCTCAGCCTTTCCGCTTCCTCAAAGCCCCGGGGCGTCAGGCTGTCGTGTTCATAATCGGGTTCGCAATGGCGGACAAACAGAATGCGCATGTTCTCTTCCCCTTTTCTTCCCCTTAAGTATAACCCATAACGCTGATGCTCTTCATCTCTAATTCTCCGCCTCAGCGGTGTTTAACTGCTCAGGGGGATGTGCTAAACTAATCTTGCCTGAATTAGATTGGAGAATTTGAACATGGAAAATCAGAACCATCCCGAAAGATTCTGGAAGAAACTGGCCATCCTGTCCATGACGCTGCTGCTGGTCGTCAGCGTCTGTTACGCCACCGGCGTGGGCTGGAAGCAGCCGCAGGAAACACCGGTTCCCATCGACGGTCAGAGCATGCTGACGCTGTGGAACGATGCGGCCAGAGCCAAGAAGGAACTCATTGAATATGTCGAGGCGGTCTGCGACCCGCAGAGCGCCGACTTCATCCCGGTGGAAAGCCGCATCGCGGTCTTCGATCTGGACGGTACGCTGTACTGCGAGACCGACCCCAACTACTTTGACTATACCCTGCTGGTCTACCGCGTGACCCAGGACCCCGATTACATTGACAAGGCCTCTGACTTTGAAAAGGAAGTCGCCAGCAAGATCATTCAGCAGAATGAGACCGGCGCCTCCTTCAGCGGACTGGAAGTTGACCACGGCAAGGCGGTCGCCTCTGCCTTTGCCGGCATGACCGTGCAGCAGTTTATCGACTACATCCAGCAGTTCAAGAAGCAGGCAATGCCCGGTTACGAAGGGATGAGCAGAGGCGAGGCTTTCTACAAGCCGATGCTTCAGGTAATCGATTATCTGAAGGCTCATGACTTCACCTGTTACATCGTTTCCGGTACCGACCGCTTCATCGTCCGGGGCATCTGTTACAACTCCCTGGATCTGCCGGCCGGTCAGATCATCGGTTCCGATGAGAATCTGGTGACCCGCGATCAGGGCGATACCGACGGCCTGGACTATGTCTTCGATGACGACGATGTCCTGGTACTGGGCGGGGAGTTCATCATCAAGAATCTGAAGATGAACAAGGTCACCGTCATCATGCAGGAGATCGGCCAGCAGCCGGTTCTCTCCTTAGTAAACAGCACCGGCGACTCCAGCATGGCGGAATATGCCACTTCCAACAACCCTTACCGCAGCCTGGCCTTCATGCTGTGCTGCGATGACCTGGTAAGGGAAAACGGCAATCAGGCCAAGGCCGACAAGATGTACAGCCTCTGCGAGCAGTACGGCTGGACGCCCATCTCCATGAGAGATGACTGGACGACCATCTACGGCGAAGGCGTTACCAGAAAGTAAGAGGAGAAATGATTATGACTAAGGAGTTCATAATCGAAGCCGTCGGCTATCTGGGATCATTTCTGGTGCTGGTGTCATTCCTGATGACCTCGGTCGTCAAGCTGAGGATCGTCAATACCATCGGCAGCGTGATCTTCATGATCTACGCCGTGATCATTCATTCCTACCCCACCGCCGTGATGAACTTCTTTCTGGTGCTCATCAACCTGCACTTCCTCTGGAAGAGCCGCAAGCCCGATGAGCAGCTGGACCTCATCCGGCTGGAAAAGGACGACAGGCTGCTGAAGTACCTGCTGGAATACTATGACAAGGACATTCAGACCTGCTTCCCGTCAATCAGCTATGATCTGAATGATGCCAACCGCATCTACGTGGTAAGCATCGAGGGCAAGCCGGCCGGCATCACCCTGGGCAGACTGGAAGGCGACAGCATGAATCTGCTGCTGGACTACTCCATCCCGGCTTACCGCGATTTCTCGATCGGCGAATACCTGCTGGAGAAATACCGCCAGGAAGGCATAAAGCGTCTGACATACAGCGGACCGGCCGAGAACCACGTCGCCTACCTCAGCAGGCTGGGCTTCACTGAGCAGGACGGCCGCTACGTCAGGGAACTCTGATCACTGAACCGCAATAAGATGACAGGCAGGATAATTCCTGCCTTTCCTTCGGCTTTTTTGGGAAAATGTGAATTTATTAACTTGTATAAGCAGCGCCGTTCCTATAGAATTAAGTATATATAAAAGGCAAGGAGATAATTGTTATGAACACCAAGCAGATAACCCTTTTGCATTCCAATGACATGCATGGCGACTTTCTGGCTGACCATGTTGACGATAAGCTGACCGGCGGCGTCTCGATGCTGTCGGGATATCTGACCAAGTGCCGCAACGAGGACCCCAACGTCATCTACGCCATTGCCGGCGACATGTTCAGAGGCTCGGTCATCGACAGCGAGTTCCAGGGTCTGTCCACCATTCAGATCGTCAATCTGCTGGCTCCCGACGTTGTCACCCTGGGCAACCATGAGACCGACTACGGCGTCGCCCACCTGCTCTTTCTGGAGAAGATGGCGACCTTTCCGATCATCAACGCCAACCTCTACATCAAGCAGAACGACACCAGGCTGTTCCGTCCCTGTTACGTGATGGAAATCGACGGCATGAAGATCCTGTTCATCGGCATTCTGACCGAAGACGTCATCTCCCAGACCAAGGGCGAAAAGCTCATCGGTTCATTCATCGGCATACAGGAAGCCGCCCAGGAAGTCGGCAAGATCTGTAACGCCTATAACGCCATGGACATCGACCTGACCGTCCTTCTGACCCATATCGGCTTTGAGGAAGACAAGAAGCTGGCTGCGCTGCTCGACCCTGACTGGGGCGTCGACATCATCATCGGCGGTCACTCCCATACCTTCCTGGATGAACCGGCCGTCGTCAACGGCATCCCCATCGTTCAGGCCGGCACCGGCACCGACCAGATCGGCCGCTTCGATCTGGTGATCAATACCGACGACAACTGCGTTGCCTCCTACAAGTGGCAGGCAGTACCCATTAACGAGGAAAACTGCCCGGAGGATGAAAGGATTGAGGAACTGATCGGCTCGATCAAGGAAAAGACCGACCTCAAGTACGCCAAGGTGGTCGCCAACTTCGACTATGACCTGGAACATCATGACCGCTGGGCTCAGACCGAACTGGGCGGCGTCTTCGCCGACGCCATGAAGGAGAGCCTGGGCGTTGATGTTTTCCTGATGGGCTCAGGATCCGTACGCAAGTACCACATGGGCCCGATCGTCACCTTCCAGGACTTCACCGAGTGCTACCCCTATGACGGCAAGTCCTACGGCCTGAAGCTCACCGGCGCGCAGCTGAAGAAGGCGCTGCTGCACATCTACCGCGACGATGCCTGGCTGGGCGATCACACCGAATTCTACCAGCTTTCCAAGGGCATGCACGTCATCTACCACCGGCCGCTGCGCCAGCTTCTGAAATGCGAACTGAATGGTGAGAACATCGAAGACGATAAGATCTACACCGTCGGCATTCAGGAATACCACTACAATAATCTGCCGGAGTTCCTCAATCTGAGTTATGAAGAAGTCAAGGCCAACGGGGAGCCCCGGGTCTTGACCACCAGCGACGTTCAGACGCTGCTGGAATATTTTGCCAATAATAAGCACCTGGGCTTCGGCCTGGACGGAAGACTGGAGGTTGTACAGTAAAAATGAAGAAACTCATCAGATTAACGCTTGTCATCGCCATCCTGCTGGGATGCGGATACGCGGTCAGCCATCAGCATGTTCACGCTGACGCGACTCTACCCATGCTTCAGCACGGCCATTCTACCGTGATCCATCCCAAGTATGAGTTGGAAAGCATCTTTTCGAGATGCCCCGGCTGCGGGCGGACCAACAGCTACAGGATCAAGGAACAAATGCAGATGCCGACCTGTACCAGGCCCGGTCTGTTTTTATGCCGGTGCGAAGACCCGACCGGACTGGGAGAGGAATGCGGATATGAATATGAAGAAACGGTACCTGCCCTGGGCCATAATTACAAATCAAAGGTGGTGACATCCCCCACCTGCACCAAGACCGGGACCACCAAGTACACCTGCAGCCGCTGCGGCAAGAACTATACCGAAACGACCAAGGCGCTGGGGCACAATTATCACTACGAAGAAACGGAACCGACCTGCACGGAAGACGGACACAGGATCGGTACCTGCACCCGCTGTAGCGACGTGGTCGAGGAGATCTATCCGGCTCTGGGCCATGACTTCGGCGAGTTCGTCACCGTCAAGCCGGCTGCCTGCGAGGAAGAAGGACTGATGCAGTCGACCTGTAGCCGCTGCCAGGAAGTCCAGGAACAGGCGATCCCGGCTACCGGCCACTCTTTCCCTGAGGAATGGACCATCGTCAAGAAGGCCACTGCCGTTTCCGACGGACTTAAGCAGAAGACCTGCTCAGCCTGCGGAAAGGTGATTGAGGAAGTCATCCCCAAGACCATTCCCACTCCGGTTACCATCATCGTCACCGGCGGGGCCATCATCACGGCCGGACTGCTGATACTGAAGAACCTGAAGGCTGCGGAAGCGGTCGTGGAGAAGACGCTGTTCAAGCCCTCCTTTGAGACCAAGACCGTCTACGTCCGCTCGGACAACGGAGACTTCATCAAGATGCTGAAGGACAGACCTTATCTGCAGGTGACTGAGTGCACGGATGATGATGTCATGGAAAAGGTTGAGGAAAGCGCGCCAGATCTGCTGATCTGCGACGCGCTGACCAAGAAGAAGCTCAACAGCCTGCTGAAGGCCAAGAAGGACGCCCTGGCGGAAGTGCCGCTGGATCTGATCATCGGCAAGAAGATCTTCGAATCCAGCAGGGCCAAGCTGGACAAGGCCGTGGAAGACAAGGAGATCGGCGGTTATGAGAGCGAAGAAAAGGCCGGCTATGAAGCCTTTGTCCGCTTCATCCTGCCCATTCTCAAGCCCGATCTGAAGTCCGACGAAACGCTGGACAACTTCGGCAAGATCGCTGATCTGCTGGGCATCCCCGGCGTCTCCACCGTCGTCAACGTCTACACTTCCGGGCGCGACATCAAGTCAACTCTGGAAGAAGGCGAACTGGGCGTTTCCGAAACCGCCACCATCATCGGCGACATTGCCTCGATCCTGGGTCTTGATACTGTCGGCAGCATCGCCGGACTGGTTGGTGATGTCGAAGGTATCAGGGACGCCGTTGATGAGGAAAGCGGTGCCTACGAGCAGAAGGAAGGCGTCAGCGCCGCCAAGGACATCGTCGAGGTCGTCAGCGACATCATTAACTGATCAGTTTACGATAACAGGGGGAAGGTCATCCTTCCCCTTTTCTTTCGGGCTTATGTTAGAATATAGAAGACTGAAAGAGGTGACAGGCATGAAGATACTGATCATTGACGGACAGGGCGGCAACATCGGCAGACAGCTGACCAGGCTGGTGCTGGACCGCTATCCCCGGCACGACATCATCGTCGTCGGGACCAACTCCCTGGCCACCGGAAACATGCTGAAAAGCGGCGTTCAGAAGGCCGCGACCGGCGAGAACGCCGTCATCGTGAACTGCCGTGACGCTGACGTGATCCTGGGACCGGTAGGCATCGTGATCGCTGACTCCCTTTTAGGCGAGGTGACCCCGGCCATGGCTCACGCCGTCGGTTCAAGCCGGGCCAGACGCATCCTGATCCCCATCAGCAAGTGCGATACCATGGTAGCCGGCGTGCGCCAGCAGACGCTGGGCGACCTGCTTGAGGACGCCGTGGAGCAGCTGGGCAGTCTTATTGACGGATAGCGCATCAGATGGTTTAATATATCCATCAGCATGAAGCTGACAGTCAGACCGAAGTCTGAGATCAGAATTACTGATTGAATATCATGAAGATATTGAGTTTAACTTTGAAACTCAGTATTTTTTTGGAAAAGGAGAACAAACAATGAGAAACAAGGAAATCAGAAAACTCGCCTATGCCGCTCTCTTTCTGGCTTTAGGTCTGGTGCTGCCGTTTGTGACCGGACAGATTCCGGAGATCGGCTCCATGCTCTGCCCGATGCATCTGCCCGTAATGCTGTGCGGTCTGTTATTAGGACCCTACTACGGCGCTCTGGTCGGCTTCATCACCCCGCTTTTGCGTTCCGTGATGTTCGGCATGCCGCCGATGTATCCGGCTGCCACTGCCATGGCCTTTGAGCTGTGTACCTACGGTCTGGTGATCGGCGCGGTCTACCGGATGTTCAAAAAGAAGAACACTGTCGCCGTCTACGTCGCTCTGCTGACCGCGATGGTCGTCGGCCGCGTTGTCTGGGGCGTTGCCCGCTATGTCTTAATGGCCATCAAGGGCGGAAGCTTCACCATGGCTGCCTTCATTTCCGGCGCCATCACTACCGCCATTCCGGGCATCATCCTGCAGCTGGTGCTGATCCCCTTCATCATGTATCTGCTGAAGAACCGTACCTTCGACTAAGCTGCTGAAGCATCTAAACAGATGAAAGCCGGACTTGAAGCCCGGCTTTTTCATTTCTGCTGTTCCCACACCTGCACAAGGGTATCATAAACATGCCGGTTGGGACTTCCCTGATGGAAATAGGGACTGTCATCTTCCCCCATCATCCTTACCGCGAAGGCTCCGACGGCCGCTGAGCGGGACTGCCCGCCGAAGCAGTGGACCAGCAGGGTATAGGCGTCCTGATGGGCCTTGATGAAGTCGATGATCTGCTGAGCCATCTGCCGGTCAAACAGCACGGCTCCTTCCACCGGCTGGACGATGTCGTCGAAACAGAGCGTCAGCACGCCCTGACAGAAGGCGTTTTCACAGAAAGTGAACCCGAAGCCGCCGTTATGGGAATCCTGAATGGAGATGACGGCGTAGCTGTCCAGCCTTTCGGCAAACTCCTCCAGACCCACCGGGTAGTAATGATCCATCACATACTCAAAGGCGTCAAACACCGATTTCACCATCACTCTGTTCACGGCTGCTCACTCCCTTCCGCCTGAACGGCGCATATTATCTTATAGCACGTTTCCGGTAATAAAGGAAGCCTGAATATCCGATGACCAGCGCTAAGGGCAGCAGGGTCAGAACCGTCATGACGGCGTCATTCAATTCCACCCTGAACAGCCAGCAGCCGACCAGCAGAGCTCCGGCTGCCATCATGACAAAGCCGCCGAAACGGTGGGTTTTATCCCAGACCTCCCGGTCATTCAGCGTCCAGGGGATCCTGATGCCGATGGTATGATTCTTGCGGGTCTTGGGCAGATAATTGCCCACGACGAGATAGAATAAGCCCAGCCCGAAGCTCATTATCCGGGAAACCGGCAGCTGCGTACCCAGAGCTGCTGAGTAGATCATGAAGGAAACAAACAGGGAAATGGCAGGCACGGCCCAGACGGTCAGGTCCATGACGGTGTCAGAGACGTTGCCGTTTTCCGGATCCTTGGTCGTGACATACAGACAAAGCAGATGCAGAGCCGCCATGAACAGACCCATGCCCACTACCACGAGGAGCTTGCTGCCGTAATTGTCTATCTCACCCTGCAGGTTGAAATGGATCGGCATCGGGTCGGGAAGCCGGTTCCAGAGAATCAGTCCGGCAAACAGCGGACACAGGCATAACAGAAAGCTGATCACGACTTTCCATTTCTGATTACCGAATCTCTTCATTTCCGTCTTCTCCTTTCAGCGCTGCCAGCCACAGCATTACCTCCTCGATGACCGAGGTATTAAGCGTATAGTAAACAAAGTTCTTTTCCTTTTCCTCAAATACCAGGTCCGCTTCCTTCAGCATCTTCAGATGGTAGGAAACCGTTGCCTGGGTCATGTCAAACCGGCTGCTGATCTCACCGGCGGACATCCGGCCCTTTCTGAGCATGGTCAGGATCTCTCTTCTGACCGGATCGCCCAGAGCCTTGAACGTTTCTGCGTATCCCATGGGGTTCACCTCACTATTTAGATTTTTGTCTAAATAGATTATAGGCATCCACATCCTGTCCGTCAAGAAGTATTTAGATTGTTTTCTAAATTATTCGCAAAAGAAAACGTCTCCCGGAGAAGACGCTTCTGACTATTCAGTTCTGACGGCTATTTGACGCCGTACATGCATTCCTTGACGATCTGTTCAGTCCGCGCTCTTCCGAAAAGCTTGACGAACTGATTAATGGCCGGGCCGCCGTTGTCCAGCAGTCCCTGGGCAAAGGACAGGGCTTCTGCCATTCTCTCTTCCCTGTCTGCCGGCTGAGCCGCTTCCGTCATTTCCAGAAACAGGTCGGTTTGTTGTCCGGCAACCTTCAGGAAGTGATCGAACATCTTCTTGCCCGTCTTCTGGTAGGTGATGGGCAGCAGATACTTGCTGTACCACTGCTCTTCAGCCTTGTAGTTTTCCAGAGCCGCGTCAGCCTTCTTGATGGCTTCGAACTTCTCCTGATAGCCCGACGGCAGACCGTCACCGGCCAGGTCGTAGTATTCCGCCATCATTGACTCCTTGCCCACGACGCTGACGTAGTCGATGTTGACCAGCGGTACCTTCTTATTGTCGACCACCAGTACGGCGGTCTCCATCTTCATGGCACCCATCATGCCGTTCATGTTCATGATGAAGTAGTGGCCGAGATCCTTTACGTCAAATCCCCGCAGGGCGAACTTCATGCCTGACTTCTTCAGCAGGGCGTTATCCTTCAGATCATTTTCCACGACTTCGTATTTTTCCTGCAGCTTACTGAGTATCATCTCTCCAAATGCCATAACTACCTCCTTCAGACCTCCGGCAATGCCGGCCGTTTTATCAACTATATTATATTACAGTATTCCGAAAATCAGCAGGGCACCGATGATGTTGATGGCCACATTGGCGCTGCCGTGAGCGATCCAGCTGCCGGCGATCGATCCGAAGTGTTCCGCCAGCCACTGCAGAAACAAACCAACCAGGGCCAGGCCGCCGATGCAGATCAGAAAGATCAGCGGATTGAACCAGCCGGATACGATGCCGATGTGATACAGGGCAAACAGCAAGGCACTTAACAGGAAGCCCAGCCGGCGGTTTTCAAGCAGATGGGAAATGAACCCCCAGAAGAAGGATTCTTCCAGGAAGGAATTGACGATGATGATGTAGGCGAAGACGTACAGGCAGTTCTCCCTGGTCAGGTTCTCCTTGGCCATCAGGTTGTCCCTGATGTTAACCAGATCCAGCTGGCTTCTGAAGATCAGAAAGGCCGCAGCCATGCCGAAGAAACAGAACAGCACGCTGAGGATCAGCGGCCTGGCATCCTTAAGCCGGCGCAGGAAAATGACGCTCGTGATCTTCTTTCCGGTGATGACGCTGTAGATGATGATGGCTCCGCCGAAGCAGGCCAGCTTGACGGCGCTCTTGATGAAGTAGCCCGGCTTTATGAGCTGTTCCGTTATCAGCACCACGGCGATGGCTGCCAGCGCCAGTAACAGACCCATGAGGGTCTCTTTCTTACTCTTCAATGTCTTACCCCTTTTCCTCAACATTCATTTTCTTCAGCCCTGCCAGTTCATCGAACTGACGATTCCCTCCGCCAGTTTCAGGCTCTCCTGACGGCTGGCTGAGCGGAAATAGAAGTACATGTAGTAGAAATGGCCGCGGTGCCTGGTGATGATGACCCGGGCATCCATGGCCGTATCATCGACCGTGTAGCTGTAGTCGAAACCGGCGGCTTTCTCCCCGGCAACCGTGCCTGTGAAGTGCTCACCCGGCTGGTGGCCGTAATCCTTGTCGGCGTTGGCAATGTAGTCAGCCATTCTCGCAGCCAATTCCCGGACGCTGATCAGTCTTGACAGAAGGGCGTTTACCTTCCGCCAGGCCAGGGAAACGATGAGATGGCACTCCTCATTCTCCAATACGCAGCCCGGGGCTTCGTTGGCGAAGTTGAATTTTCCGATTTCTTCCCCGTTCAGACGGCGGAAACCATCCGGAACAGTCAGCTGGAGCGCGTCGTTCAGCAGGATCTTTTCCATTTTATCGAATGGCCTCACTGACGGCCTGCAGAACCTCTTCAGCGTTTTTGCAGATCTTGTTGTCGACCAGACCGCCGACGAAGTTGTTGAGCACGAATCTTTCGTTGTAGTAGTTACGGACGTCGCTCTTGTAGAGGACCATCTTCTTGTTCAACCCGTAGCCCAGACCGATCTCGGCAGCGGTGCCGGAGTCGATCTCGATGCCGTTGCAGTTGGCGAGAAGGACATCGCACAGCTTGATGGCCTTTAGATCCATGAAGAAGCAGGCGGCCTTTACCAGTTCGCTGCTCTTGTTGGTGATGACGATCTCCTGAGGCAGGAAGGTGGTGAAGCCGTTTCTTCTCAGCATGTCGGAATTGTTCTGGTTGACGAAGCGGTCGCCTTCATTGAACAGCGGACCGGCCATGTAGACGCTCGGCTTGCCCGGTTCATAGGGCTGCATGTACTTGTCCAGGGCTTCGTTGGTTTCCTGATCGGTTATCAGTTCAAAGCCTTCGTCTCTGACTTCCTCAGTTCCGTATTTTTCCGCGAAGACGGGATAGAAATGACCGTCCTTTTCGTAGAGGGCAAAGGAACTGTCCTGCCTGCTGCCATAGTAATACTTCATTGTCATTACCTCCTGATTGTCTATTATCATTTTACCTGTTTCCCCGTCACATGAAAAGAAGGAGGCACGACGTGTCTCCTTCTTCCGGTTTCAGTTAATCAGTTTCTGCAGCCTGGAACTTCGTTCAGTCCTCAATTACCTGCATGACCTGATTGTATCCGTACATCATTTCAACCAGCAGAGCTCTCGTGCCCTTGACTGAAGGACCGAACTCATCGCCGGTGATGCTCGGAATAACATCATTGAGGTAGCACCAGACAATGGCCTTCTGGTTATTGTTGGTGAGGCCGCCAATGTCTCCGTACGGGTTCTGAGCCATGTCAACCTTCGGCTTGCCTGCCAGTTTCCACAGCATGATGGCCAGCTGTGCTCTGGTGATCTTGCCCTTCGGGTTGAAGCTGTTGGTTCCGGAAATGCCGTTGACGATGCCCTGCTTGCTGCACCAGATGATTGCCTTGATGTTGTTGGTGCTGAGGTCGCTGATGTCATCGAACGGGAGGTTGTCCATGTCGGGCTTACCGACACCCGGACGTCCGTACAGACTCCATAACATGTAGCAGAACTGTGCTCTGTTGCACTTGCCGGCCAGATCGAAGGTCGTGTTGGTCTTGCCGTTGACGACCTTGTTGTTGTAGGCCCAGGCGACATGAGTGAAGCTTACGGTACCTTCTTCAACGTCCTTGAACGGGTTGAACAGGACGGTCAGTTCTTCGCTGAATTCACCATAGGTTCCGTCATCATTTACTGTCCTTACCTTGTAGACGTATTCAGTACCCATGGTTCTGCCGACATCGTCGAGATAGGTTACTTCATTGACGGTTTCCAGAAGTTCGCCGTCTCTGTAGAGTTCATATCCGGTGATTTCTCTGTCAGCACTCCAGGTCAGTTCAATGCCGTTGGTGCTCATTCCGACAACGCGGATGGTGAGAATCTCAGGCGTCTTCTTGATAACTACGTCGGCACGGTCTCTGATGCGGATCCTCGGGAACGGACCGGCTACGCCTTCCTCAATGTAGAAGGTATCGTCGTAGCTGGCCAGGCCGGTGACTTCACATTCAGCGCCGACTTCCAGATTCTTGACTTCGTTTTCGGTGGTGATGTAGCCATCGATGAATACGCGGGCCAGTTCGCCGGCAGCGTCCTTGACCATGATGGTCTGGACCAGACCGTTGGCGACCTGGAAGCTTTCGACCGTACCCTTAATGGTTACCAGCATGCCTTCGACTGAACGGTCGTTCAGCTGGGCTGCCGTGATCTCCGTAGCGGAGAGTTCATACGGGGTAGTCAGTTCATCAATGATTTCAATCGTCACTACCTGCAGTTCAGGTTCGCTCTGATAGAAGTCAGTGTAACCGAAGATGCGGACCTTGTCTCCCACCTTATATTCTCCGGAGACCGGGAAGCAGCAGATGCCGCCGGTGGCGTCCTGGACATAGATGCAGTCGAAGAACGCGGTGTCCTTGTCATATCCGGAAGCGTTGGATGAGACGATACCTTCAATGTTGAAGTAGTATCCGGTGTCATTGGGATCAGAAGCCTGACGTACTTCCGCGATCGGGGTGATCTTGTTCTCATCTTCTCTGTTAATGACCATAAGGGTCAGATCCTTGGTATAGGTGTAGTTCTTGCCTTCAACCTCCACGATGGCCGTTGCGGTGATGGTCGTCTGCTTGGCTTCCGTCAGAGTGACATTGTCCAGCGTGATGGTTGCCGTACCGCCGGCCGGAAGGCTGGTTTCATTGGTCACGGTTCCCAGAACAACGTTGCCATTGACGGTGAAGGTGACTGACTTGATCTTGGCAGCGATTTCTTCCTGGTTGTACATAACGGCTTCCAGGGTGAACGCTTCATTGGTGTAGACCTTTTCAGCTCCGTCGCCGGTCTGCAGGCTTTCAAAGCCGACCTTGTAGGCGCTTCTTGTCCAGACCGGAGCGGTAACGGCCAGATCGCCGTCACGCTGGGTGACACGGACGAAGTAATAGCTGTATTCCGGATCGATCTCAGCGGTCAGAACGCCGCTGGCGATCTCTTCGGCGTTGGTCCAGCTGTAGGAAGTAACGCCGCCGTCGGAAACGAGTTCGACCTTGGTAATGCTGTCCTTGTCATCGGGATCGAATAAGGTGATCCTGACGTTCATCTTTTCGCCGACCGGGTTGTTGTCGTTGAAGATCGTGCCCATCGGTTCATCGTTGACGGTGTAGCCGATCGACAGGTTCTTGTCTTCGGTGGCGTAGACGTGCAGGTTGCGGATGGCGTCGTAGATGCCTTCAACGGAGAAGTCGTTGGTCAGAACGACGTCACGGGCATCGTTGGCGTTGCCCCAGCGTCCCTTGTGGTTATCCTGGTTGTTGGTCGGAGCCAGGTGCCAGCCCTTGTCCAGAGCCATGATGTACTGTTCGTAGCTTGGGTAGTAGCCGCCGGCGCCAATCTGTCCTTCACCGTTGCCGACCTCAACCAGGAAGATGTGAGCGTCGGTTTCCTCATCCCAGTAGGAGAAGTCGGTGAAGTTGCCGAAGGTTGAACCCGGGTGGTTGAACTGGTTCAGTGAATCACCATCGTTTATGGTTTGATAGTAGAGCTTCATGCCGGCGTCGCCGTTCTTGTTGTTGAGCTCGGCGTTGTTGCGGGAAACCAGACCGTCGCTGTTGAAGGTGTTGATGTGGCCCGGTCCGCCTGACCAGGTCATCTCATAGCCGGCAATGGCCAGAAGGTCGGTGTGCCTGCTGTTGAAGGTCGTGATCGTATCTCTGTACTCGTTCCACAATGCCCGTGAGGCTTCCGTCATCAGCGAAGCGTCGTTCAGGGCAGCAGCCGGGTTGGCAGCGCTCACCGTATCGAAGTAGTTGGAGTGGTCGGTGAAGGCCACAAACTGAACGTTGGCGCTCTGCGGCAGTGCGGCAATGTAATCCAGAGCGGTCTCCAGTGAACCTGAGCCGTCGGAGTAGGTGGTATGTGAGTGCAGCTGACCGAAGTATAACTGGAAGTCAGCGACACCGACGGTGAAGTTCCAGTTCTTCTCGGCTTCCACGCCGTCGGCGCGGGTGCACTTGATGAAGACCGTCACTAAGCCGTCTTCCATATCTTCGGCAGCCTGATATGACAGGACGCCGTTTTCAAATGTGGCTGTAACTTCTTCGCCGTTAAGAGTCATAACGAAGGTCGGATTCGGACCGACGTTGCCGACTCTGGCGGAAATGACCGGTCTCTTGTCGTCCAGGGTCTGGGCGTTGGGTGCCGGGGTCAGTTCCTCAAAGAACGGCTCATCGAGAATCTGAACGACCTTTTCACCTGAGTATTCAATGGCGTAGCTGTTCTTTACTTCCACAACGAGCTTGAAGGAAGTAGTCGCTGATTCGACATCGATTTCCTCAGCCGGGATCATGAAGCTGTAAGCCTTCTTGTCGGCCGATACGGTGTATTCCGTTACGGTCTTGGTTTCCGTACCGGTGATGTAGGAAATGGTGATTTCCGTGATGTCCGGTGCCAGATCGTCCAGCGTGAAGGCAACCTGGTAGTTCTGCTCGATGCAGCGGCTGTCTTCGCAGTCAAATACTACTGAAGGATCCTGGACAACGTTACCGACAACGATCGTGTCATCGGTTACCTTATAGAATTTGAACTGATAGATGGTGGCATCATTCTTCGTGTTGAATGTCCAGCCTGAGAATACGCTTGAGAAGTATTCGATGCATACCGGAGTGCCCTTGTAGTTGGCGATCTTGTTGTAGATCCGGTACCAGCCGTCAAGCGTGTTGAGATACCACTTGGCATTTTCGGGAATGCTGTTATCCGTTTCATCAAGATCAACGAAGTACAGTTCTTCATCATCATTGCTGGCCATGTATCTGCCGTTGACTTCAAAGGCATAATACTGACCCATGGAGTGAATCTTGAAGGCATAGGCACCATTGCCGGGTTTTGCCAGTGAACCAACCAGGGTCGTGTCAATGGCATCAAAGGCATAGTTTGCTTCCTTGAACAGGCCTAATGACTTCTGAGCATTGTTATTGTAGACTACATACTCATCGCCCGGATTCAGTATGCCATCCCATGAACCGTCATCAAACTTATCCAGGGCTGCGTCCTTATCGAGCAGATAGAACTGCAGGCCGAATTCGTTTGCATTCAGCTGGTTGGAGTATGGGCAATAACCGGAATATACTTCTGAGCCGTTTCTTAAGAAGGCTTCTACATATACCTGATTGTTATTAATGGCATCCTTCAGATCAGGAATGGTGATGTACCAGGTGTGATTGTTGGCGTTACATGGCAGAACCGTCCAATCTGACCGTGTATTTTCATCATAATTGGGGTTGGTCGTCAGTTCCATGTATTGACTCTGTTTACCTGTTTCAGCATTGGTAAAGATTTCACTTGGCCATACAGCCATGGCTGTATGCTCTTCATCGCTGGGATAAACAGCTTCAAACCGGTATTTGCCATTCTCATTTACAACATGCCATACCATATCCTTTGTATAGTTGATGACCTTGTTGTCCTGAATCGTGGCGTTCCAGGCTTTCAGATACCAGTCGCCGTTAGCTCTGGTGCTGATTGCCGTACCATGACCCGGGCTGTAAATGGCTACATAAGCATCATCCAGCTGATCCAGACTGGTTACCAGATCGCCGACAGCTGCCGGATTGGGATTTTCGGGCTCAGCGCCCTTCTTGTAGAAGGTGATGCCGTATTTGTCCTTTGAAGGACTGGTTTCGCCATAGAGGCTGAATCCGTTGTAGTATTCCAGGTAAACATGACCGTTATTGTATGTCATTTCACCCAGATAGCAGAAATAGTTGAAGTCGGTCGGATCAGGTCCGTCCAGAGTCCACTTGGTATAGGTGGCACCGGTAACGACCAGGTTCTTGTAGCTGCCGTCGATGATGCCGCCCAGGACCTTGTCACCCTGTGTGAAGCTGTAGGTTCCGTCGTCATTGACAACGACCGTCCATACAACATTTGTATTGGGTGTAGTAATGATGCCTTCCTCAGGTGTTAACGGTACTGCGGTAACGTAATGTCCGGATAAAGTATTGCCTACGCCACTGCCGTTGGCAGCGTTGTAGATGATTACTTCATCGCCGTCAGCAAGCTGGCTGGCCAGACCGAAAGTATCGCCGACTACCTGCTGAGGCTTTGCATACCAGTAGAACTTCTGAGCGAACAGAGCTTCGTTTGAAGTGTTTCCATATCCGCTCCAGCTGCCGCTTGAGGCATACCATTCAATGTATACTGATCTGCCGATGTTCTTGATGAAGTAGGCATTTGCGATTGTCGGCGCAGTTTC
>JAFRZA010000026.1 GCA_017442805.1 Erysipelotrichaceae bacterium | reverse complement strand
CTGATCAGGTAGCCGACCACTACGGTCCAGACCACGATGGCAGCGATGATCAGTACTTCCTGATAACCCTTCAGCCTTCTGACGATGGTCAGTTCCTCTTCGATCTCATCGCGGTGTCTGGTCCAGTTGACAAAGCTGATGATGTCGATCGGCAGCCAGAAAAAAAGCGTAACGACCATCGTGGCAAAACGGTACATCAGTACGATGCAGATGATGATCTCGGTGATCTCCACGCCCACGGAAACCAGGAAGTTGTACCGCGACTGCTTGGAGATCAGCAGTTCGCAGAGAATGTTCAGGAAGGTGTCCAGCAGATACAGCAGCATGATGATGATGCCGTTGACACCGTTGACGCTCTCTTCCGGGAAAATGACCGAGAAGATGGTTGCCAGCACCATGATGGAAACAAACCAGACCTTTTCATAGGTGCTGAAGAAGCTGCCCCACAAAAGCATCACCGCTACCGAGACCGTCAGAATGGCCAGTGAAGAAGCCAGGTTGAACAGCGGCATGGTCTCATTGGCCATCAGCTGCCGGTATGCCTGGTTGATCTGAGCTTCCGAGGGATCCTGATGATCAAAGAAGAGATGGATGCCGCCAGAGCTCAGATACTCATAGGCAGTGATCTCATCATCCAGCAGATTCTCGTATTCTTCATAGGTATAGCTGACCGTCATCGTTCCGCCGTCACTGACGTAGGTAACATCGCAGACTGAACAGTTTTCATCATAGTCTTCCAGCGAGCGGTCTCTGACCATCTGCAGACTGCCGAGATAGCTGGCTTCGTGAACGTCGCGGCTGAGACGTGACATGCCGGCAATGAAACTGAAAACGGCGCCGATTACCAGCAGGACCAGCACGGCGCTTTCCAGTTTTCTGACCGTTGAATTGCGTTCGATGTACTTTGCGGTTTTCTTCATTAAGGATGCTCCCGAAAAGCATTTTACCCTCTTCAGCGGTTCAATTCAATCAAAAGACCTTATCAGTTCAGGCTTTCCACACACTGTCGGGCCGATCTGCCTTCATCATATGCCTTATCAACGTCTCCGCGGTACTGCTCAAGCAGCTTACGAGCCATCAGATAGGTTGCTTCGTAGTTCTTCATCAGCCAGATGACCGCTTCCAGCAGGTAATCGTCACGGCTTTCGCCATGGAACCTTTCGATCTCCTCATCATCAAACGGGTCATAATCCTCCACATAGCCGACGTCCCAGTCCTCAATGTCCATCAGGACGCTGCCGATGCATTGGCTTTCCAGCTGACCGTATGCCAGCAGGTCAGTCAGGGTCTCAAACATCTGATCATCCAGGGAATAGATCTGCCTGTTGGAATTCCAGTGCATGTTCATCACATGCCCAACACCGTGATAACGGAACCAGATATCGATTTCCCGTCTCAGAAACGGCCAGAGATCATAATAGTCGATATCCGGGGTGTTCTTGTCGAAAACGATGTCAGCCAGCCGCATGGCCCAGACAAACAGGGCCGCGTAATGTTCACCGGGCTGATTCTTCAAACCGATAACGGAGTCATAAATCAGATCGACAGCCATGTCTTTCGTAGCCTCATCCTCACTGTCAACATCCATCAGCAGCATCTCCAGCAGGGCTTCCGGCCTTCCGGAATTCCAATTGCCGTTTCTTGTTTCCTCATATACTTCCCTGACGGTATTTCTGTACATTTCCTCATCCTTCTTTACGTACAGACCGTATCTGTACATTTCCGCGAGTCTGAGACGGGCCAGGTGTTTCACCTTTTCCAGGACTTCCAGATGAACGCCTTCTTCCCCGCCGTTACAGTCAGAAGCCTTCTGCAGGCACTCATAGGCTCTGGGGAAGTCATAGATGCCGTTTTTTCCGTACAGATATATCTCGCCAAGGAAATAATTGAACTGCGGCATGTGATGATCACTGATCAGTTTCTCATAAAGCCTTTCCGCCATCCTGGTATCAAGCAATCCGGTTATCCGGCTGATGATCTCCGGGTGATGCAGCTGGGCGATCAGATGATTGCATAATTCATCCATAATGATGTCCTCCTGAAGCCGCGGATTGCCGCCGCAGGCTGCCAGGGACACCTCTTCAAGCAAACGGGAAACACTCATGTCATTTCCTCCCTTCCTGCAGCTTCATTATCTTTTCAGCCGGCATTTTCCTCCAGCAAGCCGGCATTTATAATGATATTTGTTTTTCAAGTCATGCTTGAAAAAAGAAAAAACTGCCAAGGCAGTTTCATGATCATCAGGTTTTCGATATTGATTCATTCAGTACAGTTCTCTTCCCCGTTCGGATCAGCATAGCTGAAGCGTCCCGCCGCCAGCGGCCAGAATACCGCCGGGGCCAGAAGGAAGCCGATGCCCTCAACGGCATCTCTGCCGAAAGAGGCAGCCAGCTTCTGACAGACCGGGATCCGGGTAACGATGACAGTGATCATCATGATCAGACTGAAGACGGCGCAGACCAGACAGCCGGCCAACAGCGAATCGCTCCAGTCGACATCATCAGCAGCCAGAGCCCCAAAACTCAGGATCAGGGCTGCCGCGAAGCTGATTACCATCAGCACCGCTGCCGGGGCAAACAGCCAGAAGCGCTTCCTTTCACCGAAGCGGACGAAAAGCACGTGGTCACTGACAAGAGGTATGAAGCTCTTGTAGCCTTCAATGCCCATCTTCTCAAAGGCAAAGAATTTCCCCACCAGCGTCGCTGCGGAGATAAGGGTGTAGAACAGGGCGGTCAGCTGCGCGATATTCATGTCTGCTCCTTCCGGTTAGTTACCTGAAAAAAACACAGTATCAACTGTGTTACTTATATTGATTCATGTTCTTCATGACCTGTTTGATCTGAGCCTCAGATGGTTTTCTGCCCATCTGCATGAACATGGCACGGATCATCTTCTCATTGACCGGGGGATTTTCCTTCAGCTGCTTTTCAATGGCTCTTCTGGTGAAATACCAGCCTAAACCGGCGCCAACAGCTCCGCCCAGAACGAATGTCAGTAAAGATTTCCAAAATTCCTGCATGTTTTCACCTGCCTATGCATTAATTTTAGTATAAAGAATAAGCGTTTTCAATAGTAAGATTTCCTGGTTATGCACATATTACAGTTCTAGCTGCTCAATGATGTCATACAGAATCCGGTAGCGGCGGCTGCTTCTGACCAGGGTCAGAGCCCTGCGCCGGCACAGCGAGTTCAGAAGCGGATTATGGCTGTTTCTGATTTCCCTGAGAAGAAGGCGGTCGGGCCAAATGCGGTTTTCCTCGATTTTCCTGGCGGTTTCGTTCAGCATCTTCCGGTCATCCGCTTCCGTCAGTTTCCGGTGGCAGTACGCGCTGGTACTGACGGCGGCTTTCATCCAGTAAAGCATCCGGCCTTTCGCCCTGTCCTCAAGAGCGGCGATGCGGCGGGACAGCTGAGAGCACATAAGCCCCAGCAGCTGCTCGCTTTCCGTCTGACCGATGATCAGAAAGGCCAGGTCATATCCGCTGATTCCCTCCAGCTGTCCGATCAGCCGGCCGGCGGCAGCGAGATCGCCCTGAACGAAGACCTTATGGAAGGCCTTTACATAGCGGTACAGAAACTTCATTTCCGGTGTCAGGACGCTTTCGTCAACGCCTCGCGTCTCAAGGATCCTGAAGCGGTCAAAACTGTTTTGAAGGTAGAAATCACAGACTGCCTGCAGAAGCAGCTGCCAGATGTCAAATAAAAAGACACCCTCACAGTCAGGGGTATCCGTCATCTGTTTCAGTCTTTCCACTTCTCTTACCTCACCAGCTGCAATGGCACCTTTAAGCCGGACGGCCGTTTCCTTCAGCCGGTCAGTTTCCCGGTTCCCGCTTTTATATCTGAACCCCAGTTTACCTATCAGAAATTCCACGATGTCCTCATCGGTATCGCCGTGCCCTTCTTCCAGATTGTACACCGTCTTGCGGCTGCAGACCGGATAGCCGGACTGCACGGCCCAGAAGCGGTGCTCATCATCTGCCTGAATCAGCTTCTCCACGCTGCCGTAACGCCTGCGGCAGATCCTGAATAACCTCTTCATGTATTCATCCATGCTGCTCTCCTGTAAAAAAGAGTCCCTCAGGGGACCCTCTATCAAAATTTAAGACAATTCCCTGCATAACCAGGTGGGTATTCTGTATCTGAATTCAGGATCCCTCATGATCATACTGAGGTCTTCAACACCTTCAGATAACGTCCGAATTCCCTTATCTTACGTGTCGGAAAAGCATATAATTTTGACACTTTTATTATACTATGAACGCCCTGATTTGGGTAGTCCCTAATGATAGCTTTCGACCAGATCCTTTTCGATGTCATACTTCAGTGTCCGCTCCCGGCTGACGCCATGGGACATGATCAGGATCTCCGCCTCATCGCCCTCAATGGTGATCGAAACGGCGCAGCCGTTATAGTAAAGCAGCTCGTTCTTCTCGCTGAAATTACGGAACTGATAGCGCAGCCGGCCGATCAGCAGTACCTCCAGATTGTTCATCGTGCGGAACATCTCCAGGTTGTCCAGATAGTAAAGATAACGGGAAATACTCTCGGTCAGATAACCGACCAGGCAGCTGACGATCAGAAGCAGAAAGATGAAGTAGACGGAGATGAAGCCCTTATTCCGGCTTCCGGTAATAGGCGATCGGATATTCATAATACTCTCCTTCTCTGGCGTACTCCAGATAGATGATCCCGTTTTTCAGCCGAAAAGTCACGTCATCAATGTCATGAAGAAAGCACACCCAGCCGGGCTGGGCGATCAGGTTATCGTTCACCACGGAGATCAGGCAGTCGTCGTGCTCATAGCTCTGATAGCTTATCTCATCGCGGTCAACCTCCAGAATGTTGTTGCAGGCCAGGGTTATCTGAAGCTGGTAAATGCCGATCTCATCCTGATAGCGGTACTTCTGCAGCTTTATCATCTCTTCCAGCGTCTTGAAAACCGGAAAGGCCAGTGACGCCAGAAAGCCGACGATCAGCAGGCATACCAGCATCTCTAGAAGGTTATATCCACGGTCGGGTCTTCTTTCGGGCAGTAAATCCGGCATCTTCCCTCACTTTCCCATTCCGTCTTCATCATCCAGGTATCTTCCATGTCCTGCAGTCCGTAACCGGCCTTCTGCAGCCGGCATAAGACGGCAACGCAGCTGCTCATCGCCAGAAGACAAAGCAGAGCGATAAGGCATTCGATCAGCACGTTTCCGCTATTTCTTCTTCCGGACATAGACCCTCCCGGTACCCAGGGATACGATGACGCTTTCGTCATAGATATGATAGGTATTCGCCTGATTGACATTGCCGCGGCGGTTGAAGCGTATCTCGCAGTCGAATTCCTCATAATAGGTTTTCTCGCTTTCGATGATGGCTTCATACTGCTTCATCACGATCTCGTCGATCACGAAGCTTACCGGCTTATGAACATCCCTTTTCAAGGAGCGGACGGAAAACAGCAGCAGCACGCTCAGAGCCAGCAGCACCACCAGCATCTCGATCAGCGTATAGCCTTCAGCGCGCCACGGCCTGTCCATGTTCGATGACGATCTTCTGTCCGTTGGGGCAGGTTGCCTGCTGAGGCGTCAGCAGGCCTTCGTCGATGAGCTGCTGAACGCTGCTGACATCGCCGTTATTCAGTTCGTAGACCAGGATCTGGCCGTTTACCACCTCCACCAGAGCCCGGCAGCCGACATCGTTGATGATCTGGCGCTTGCGGTTGATGTTGGGGATGGTAAGCAGGATCATGACGGTAACGACCATCAGCACCAGAATCATTTCCAGTATCGTAAATCCCTTTTTCATAAGTCCTCCAGTAATTCCAGCGGCAATAACAGTACCTGGTAAGCCAGGATAATGATGACGAAGACAAAGCCGTAACAGACGGCGGAAAGCGCCACGCTCAGCTTCTTCAGGCTTCTTTCCAGCTTCCTTTCCACTGCGCTGCGGTAATCGGTAAGTGAACGGACGAAATCGTCTTCCTGCAGGCCGTAAAGCGCGATGGCGGACAGCTGCTCATCGAAGAATTCGTTTTTCAGGCTTTCCGAAAAGTCGCTGCCGTTGATGAGACTGTCATTGAAGTGATAGGCCAATAGCGAGGTAAAGCTGTCCGTGCGCTGAAAGCGCAGGATCTCCAGAGCGTCGTTGAGACTGAGGGAAGCGGCTAACAGGATCTCCAGTTCGCCGGCAAACTGGTAGCTGGCCATGATCCGGATCAGCCGGTCATGACCGATCCGGTGCAGAAGCATCCACAGGTAATTCACCCGGTGTCTTCTGACCAGATACAAGCCTGAAGATACCGCGATAATGATCACAGCCAGCAGAACGTTTCTGATCACTCTGACCGTCTTGAAGAGAAAGACCATGTCCTCAGAGCGCTGCGAGCTGATCTCCAGCACCGTCAGCATGCTGGGCAGTACGTATTGCGAAAAGACGGTTAAAATGACCATCGCTCCGGCAAACAGGATGAGCTGATAGCTGATCCGGGACAGAAACATCTTCTTCAGGCTGTCCCGGCGCTTCAGCCTCTTATGAACGATCTCGATGCAGCCGGCCAGATCGAGGTATCCGACGTAGAAGCGCAGGCTGCGTTCAAACCGGCTGCCGTTAAGTACGTTTATGAGCGGCCGTCCCTGTTTCAGCTGCTCTTCCATTTCCCTGATCCGCCGGTTTTCGGGAAACAGTTTCTTCATCAGGTCCAGAGCCGTCAGCAGCGAATCATAGCGTCTTAACAGCTGAGCCAGAAGCAGCCACTGATATTCATCCATCTCCCTCACCCTCAATGATGCCGGCCTGTCTGGCTGCCAGCAGTATTTCTTCCATCCGGCTTTCGATCCGCTCGCCGCTCAGTACGGTCCGTACCTGCTCGCCGGTCAGATAGTCGTAAATGCCGGTATACTGTCTCTCGCCCTTCTTTTTCAGCAGCCGCTGACTGAAGATGTACCTGATGACTTCCGCCAGATCGTTCTCGTTCACTCCCAGATCCAGCAGCCTTCTGATGGCCCCGGAAGCGCTGGCGGCGTGCAGGGACGTGAATACCAATACGCCGGTCAGCGCCGCTCTGACGGCCATGACAGCCGCCTTTTCGTCGCGGATCTCCCCGATCATCAGAACGTCGGGATTGTGGCGCAGTATCTGCTTGATCGCTCCGCCGTAATCCAGTCCGGCCTTTTCGCTGATCTGCAGCTGAACGATGTTGTCCTGCAGGACCTCGATGGGGTCTTCCAGGGAATAGATGCTGCGGTCGCTGATCAGCGACAGCAGTGAATACATGGTCGTCGTCTTGCCGGAACCGGTCAGTCCCGAAAAGACGATCAGACCGGAACGCATGGTTATGATCTGCCGGAAGAGATCCTGGATCTCATGGTCATAGGTCAGCTGATCCAGCCGCAGGCCGTCATGGCAGTTCAGGATCCTGAGTACACCGTCCCGGCTCTTAAGCGTGGTGATCACCGCCAGGCGGAAATCATAGTAATGCCCCTTATAGTAGTAGCTGAAACCGCCGGTCTGGGGCGAACGCGAAGAGACATCCAGATGGGCAAGATACTGAAGATAGTTGAAAAGCCTGACATCCTCTTCTCTCTCCTTCACGTGAACGATGCCGCTGATCGTCCGCATGTCGATGCTAAGCCGACCTTCATTAAGCTGAAAGTGAATGTCGCTGACCCGGCTGCGCAGTGCCCGGGACAGGATCTCCTCAAATCTCTTTTCCATACACCTTATGATTAGCGCAGAAAAGGGAGGAATCCTAATTCCTCCCCTGTTCAGGTTTTATTCTGATGATTAACCGCTCAGCGGTACTTATCCAGCAGTTTCCGCCACTCTTCAGTCACCTGCTGCTCCCGGAAGTAGGCGTCAAGGAAACTCACCACCGCCTCATGGCGCCTGACGGCTTCCCTTCTGCCCGGTTCTGTCAGCATCAGATCTTTCAGGCGCAGGATCTTCTCAAACAGATGATTGACTGCCGTGGTCAGATCGCTTTTGTAGAAGCCGACGTCGATCTCATCCATCGGCATGACATCCTCATCGAAGAACGGCGCGTTGAACTTCATGTTGTACTGATAAGCCCGCAATACCCCGGTAATGCCCGAGGCATCGCACATGTCGGCGTCGGAGACTATGGCCGCCTCCGGGGTATCCGGCGTTATTCCGGAGAGGCGCTTGCTGTAGCCGATGGTGGAAATGCCCTGAAGGACCTTTTTCTTCTGCCCGTCAGTGATGGTTATCAGGTTAAGGATCCTCTCCGCATTCTCCAGTGAGCCGTCTTTGCGGCCGGTAAGCTTGTAGTCATCGGCGTCATGAAGAAGGGCAATGAGCTCCACGGTATCGCGGTCGGCGTCCTTCAGTTCTTCAGCGAATTCCCGTGCCAGTCTGAGCACGCGGTAAACGTGATCCAGGCCATGGCCGGAATTATCTGCTCCCTGCAGGATCAACAGCTGATCGATAACGGTATTTCTGTCTTCAGTCTTCATTTTGCTTTCCTCAACTGTATTTTAGCTGATTTGCGTATATACTTGAAGTATGGATGAACATCGCAACCTGATTTTCGATCTTTACGGAACCCTCTACGACATTCACACCAATGAACGCCGCCTTTCCTTCTGGCGTCAGTTCGCCGAATATCTGAAGGGGTACGGCATGGATTACCATCCTGGCCAGCTGCAGAAGAAATACCTGCGCTCCTGCCGTCAGGAAACCGAAAGGATGCGGAAAGAGCGCGGTTTTGAACTGATAGAGATCAGCATTGATACCGTCTTCAGACAGCTCTGTCAGGATCAGGGCTATGAACCCGATAAACATGACATTGAGATGATCGCCCGGACGTTCCGCAGCCTGTCTACCGATTATCTTAAACTGTATCCTCAGGTCCGGGAAACCCTCAGCCGGCTTAAGGGTCAGGGCCGAAGATTATTCATTCTCTCCAACGCCCAGCAGCTTTTCACCGACTATGAGATGGAGGAACTCAACATCAGGGAATACTTTGAAGGCATCTTCTACTCTTCCGCCTGCGGATGCCGCAAGCCCTCCGGCCGCTTCTACGACTGCCTGTTTTCCCGGCATGGACTTAAGAAGCAGGAAAGTGTCATGATCGGCAATGACTACTACAGCGACATTCTTTCCGCTCATGATTACGGGATTGCCAGCATCTACATCCAGACCAACCAGTCCTGGAAACACCACGGGCCGCTGCCTGATGACTGCCGGCAGATCCAAAAGATAGGCGACATATTAAAACTGCAGCAGGACTGGCCTACTGCAGAAAGGGATTAAACTTAAGTTCTTCTTCAACCGTTGTCTCTTCCTCATGACCGGGGTAGACGGCGGTTTTTTCATCGAGTTCTCTGACCTGCTGGAGCGATTCCATCAGCTTGCCATAGGAGCCGCCGTAAAGGTCGGTACGGCCGACCGATCCCCTGAACAGGGTATCGCCGGAAAACAGCATTCCCTCGATCAGATACATCACCGAGCCGTTAGTGTGGCCGGGAGTGTAAAGCACCCTGAAATGAAAGTCTCCGATGTCCAGCTGATCGCCGCTCAGCCAGGTTATCGGGCAGCTCAGTTCGCCATGAAGCGGACCCATGCAGTTATAGCGGCGGTTTCTCAGCATCTTCTCGTCATCCTGACAGGCGTAGACCGGGCAATGATACCTGTTAACGAGATCATCAACGGCGTTGATGTGATCAAAATGACCGTGCGTAAGCAGAATGGCCAGCAGATTGAAATTTCCGTAGCTTTCCATTCTCCTGACGATTCTCCGGCAGCTGTCGCCCGGATCGATCAGAATGATGTTTCCGTTCTTGTGCAGCAGGTAGCAGTTGGTCTGTACCGCTCCGACGACGATTCTTTCCAGTTCCATGTTCATCAATCAAGAAAAAAACCTCTTGTGAAGGTTTTTACTTTTTCTCCTTATGAGTAGTCATTTTATTGCAGCGTGGACAATACTTCTTGATTTCCATCTTTTCCGGATGTTTTCTCTTGTTACGTGAACCTAAGTAGTTTTCTTCACCGCATTCAGTGCATTTGAATATCAAATTCTCTCTCACGATCAATCCCTCCAATAACTTGCTTGATTATCATAACATAAATCATTCATAAAAAACAACATTATTTTTACCGTTTTATCCGATTATTCTAGCGCAGCGGCAGACCGTCCGCGTCATCTCTCTGACCGGCGAAGATCTTCACCGCATCCGCCAGCGACCACATGGCCACAAAAGGCGCCGCGATGCCGCCGGTGGCTACCGAGAGAATGAATTTCGTCCAGCCCTTGCTGCTGTCGCCCAGATAGAAGTCATGGGCGCCGAAGGCTCCCAGGACAACAGCCAGCGTTCCGGCCGCGGCCTTGCTCTTTTCGGAGTAAAGCACCCTGGTCTTCTTGTCTGACAGATTCAATCCGACCTTCAGTTTCTTTCCGCAGTTAAGACACTGCTCCATTTCCGACGTCGTCTGAGCGCCGCATTCCGGGCAGTAGTTGTCATCAGCCAGCGGCTTGTTTCCGCAATTGAAGCAGATCTCCGCCTTGTCTTCCAGCTGTTCACCGCAATGTCTGCAATACATGGTTCATCACTTCCTTTAATCATTATGCTTAAAAGTCCCGCTTTTTGCAAGGATGTCCGCTGCCGGGGCTTTTGTAGTGTATAATTAAGCCGAGGTGAAACCAATGTACAGAAGATGGCAGACATCATCCGTACGGGTCGGCGAGCTGACCTTAGGCGGAAACAATGAAGTATACATGCAGTCAATGTGCAACATTGAGACCAAGAAGACCGATCAGGTCATCGAACAGATCAGACGGCTTGAGGAAGTCGGCTGTCAGATCATCCGCTGCTCAGTCCTTGATCAGGATGACGCCAGGGCTTTGAAGACCATCAGAGAGAACATTTCCATCCCCCTGGTAGCCGACATTCATTTCGATTACCGCCTGGCTCTGGCCGCCATTGACAGCGGCGTCGACAAGGTCAGGATCAACCCCGGCAACATCGGCAGCCGGGAAAACGTCGTGAAGGTCGTTGAAGCGGCCAAAGGCCGCGGCATCCCGATCCGCATCGGCATCAACTCCGGATCCATCGAGTCCGATCTGCTTAAGAAATACGGTGTCAGCGGACAGGCCATGATCGAAAGCGCCCAAAAGCACATCGACATCCTCGAAGAACTTGACTATCACGACATCGTGCTCTCATTCAAGGCCTCCGACGTGCGGCTGACCGTGGAAGCCTATAAGCTGGCTGCGGAAAAGTGGAAATATCCGCTGCATCTTGGTCTTACCGAAGCCGGCACCAAGGACTACTCGCTGATCAAGTCATCAGCCGCTCTGGGCGAACTGCTGAACGCCGGACTGGGCAATACCATCCGCATCTCCATCAGCGACGACCCTGTCGAGGAAGTCAGGGCGGTCAAGAAGCTGCTTAAGGCCTATGGCCTGGTGAAAAACGTACCCGATCTGGTCGGCTGTCCGACCTGCGGACGCACCGCCTGGGACCTTCTGTCAGCCATCAGACAGGTCGAAGACTATCTGGAAACCGTCCGGGCTGACATCAGGGTAGCGGTCATGGGCTGCGCGGTAAACGGGCCCGGCGAAGCCCGGGAAGCCGACATCGGCGTCGCCGGCGGCCATGATGAAGCCCTGCTCTTCAAAAAAGGGCAGATCATCCGCAAGATCCCGCAAACTGACATCGTCAGCGAACTGAAGAAGGAAATCGACGCAATGATAAAGGAAGGCTGATCGCTCAGCCTCCCTTTTTTCGTTAGCAGTTATTAAGTCTTAATTCTTCTTGTTCTTGGCCAGCATCTTTCTCAGTTCGCTGTTGAGTTCCTTGAACATGCCCTGGCTGTCAATGCCGTCGATGACTTCGGCGATCTTGAAGACTTCCTTATCGGTCAGATCGTCGTTTCCGGCAATGTTGCGGAACTTGTTGAGAATGATGTATTCCCTTATTTCGTTAACGCTCTTTCCCTCAGCGACCATGTCTCTGACGATGGAGCTGCTCTTGGCAAATCTGATGAGTTCCTTATTGACCAGGTCATATGACATCCGGCCGTTCTTATCGGTATAGTGCTCGGTGATCCTGTCCAGAGCCTCAAGGTTGATCTCTACGAAATCATCTTCCTCTTCCGGAACCTCAGGCTCAGCGAAGGTCTGAGCACTGACCTTGATGTTGCTCTGCTTCTTGAACGGCATTCCGTTGGTTAGGGCAATGGCTTCCTTGAAGGCCTCCAGGGGGTACAGTTCCCTGTTGGTGTTGGCAGCCGGCACCGGCTCACCGGTCTTCCTGCTGATGGTTGCCATGCCCGGCTGCTTTACGTCAGGTCGCAGGATGACGATGCCGGCGTCACCGGCTTTGAGTTTCTGTCTGTAAGCCAGAGCATGGATGGTTGTCAGTTCAACTGCACTAGTTCTGATCATAAACTACCTCCTTAACTCAGAATATGCGTCCGACTGCCGGTCTGAACCGGCAGTTTGCTTCCGTTTATGTTTGCTTTATCTTAAGTTCATTTTACCATATCCGCTCATGGCAGAAAAGCAAAACCGCATCAACGGATTATGGCAGATCGTCGTAGGTAATGACTCTGATGTCGTGATCACTGAGCCACTGTATCGTCGCCGGATCAGTGCACATGGCTACTTCCTTCGGCCGGGGCAGCGTCAGTGACGAAATGTTGAGAATCGTCTGATCCAGATAGCCGGGATGGCAGACGAACATGCCGTAGCCGTTGTCGCCGTAATCCTTCTCTGCTGCCTGTTTAAGGCTTTCAAAAGGATCGTAATCCGGCCGGCTGGCGTCTGCGGTGACATATAACAGGCTGTTGCGGAAGGAAACCGGCTTGTCAGTGCAGAAATCCAAGAAGTCGCATCCGTGTCTTTCCGCCACGGTCTTCAGGCCGAGAGAGAAATTGGGAGAGGAAACCGCATGACCTTCAAAATAGTGCGGTTTTCCGCCGGTAAGACGGACAAATGCCTGATACTGAGCTTCGATTTCCTTAATGACTTCTTCCAGAACGATGAAGTCCCGGCCCTCCCTGCCGGCCTGACGGTATGCCGCCGAACGCTTCAGATTGCCGTTTTCGTCGCAGATGCTCGGTATCTCAGCCGGGTCACACAGCGGCCTTCCGGCGCAGATGTTGGTGTGCAGGCCCAGACACAGCGGCAGATCACTGATCAGCCTGTAACCATGCTCACTGGCCTTCATGTTCGTCATGATGCCAACGGAACGGATGATGCCGTCCCGGCAGGCCTTTTCAATTCCGTAATTGACGCCTTCGCTGAAGCCCAGATCATCAGCCCTTACGATTATTCTCTTCATAGTGCTCTCTCCTTAAAGAAAGTTTCTCTGTTTTCATTATAACAGAATCACATCCTTTTCCATCAGGCGGAGGGCTCTCTTTACGGCCGAAAAAAAGGCATCTGTTATCGACAGATGCCTGTTGTGCCATCAATGCTACTCACCGATGACTCTTACTCTGATGACGTTTTCAATATTGGCAAACTGATTCACGTCAACATAGCTTTCCGTATCGATGATGGTGTAGGCTACTTCGCCCCTGGCCTTGTTGGCCATGTTCTCAATGTTGATGCCGCTGTTGCCGACGACGGTAGTCAGCTGCGCCAGCATGTTGGGAATGTTCTTGTGGATTATGCAGATGCGGTGGGAAGTCGTGCGCGGTTCCATGATGGCCGGGAAGTTGACGGAATTGGAAATGTTGCCGTTGTCCAGATATTCCTGCAGTTCCCTGACCGCCATTCTGGCGCAGTTCTCTTCTGATTCAGGCGTTGAAGCGCCCAAATGCGGAAGACAGACGGCCTTATCGCTGTGAGCCAGCCGGTAGCTGCCGAAGTCGGTGATGTAGCGGGCGACCTTGCCCTCTTCCAGAGCCTTCAGCAGGGCTTCTTCATTGACCAGTTCGCCTCTGGCGAAGTTGAGGATCCTGACGCCGTCCTTCATCTGATCCAGGGCTTCGGCGTTGATCGTGTTGCGGGTCTCCTCGCTAAAGGGAATGTGAATGGTGATGTAATCGCACTCGCCGTAGAGTTCACTGATGTTGGTCACATGCCTTACCCACTTGCTCAGAGCCCAGGCGTTGTTGACGGAAATGTAGGGGTCATAGCCGTATACTTCCATGCCCAGCTTGACAGCCGCGTTGGCGACCAGCACGCCGATGGCTCCAAGGCCAATGACGCCCAGTTTCTTGCCGCTGATCTCCGGACCGACGAAGGCGCTTTTGCCCTTCTCAACGGACTTGGCGAAGTCAGCGCTGTCCGCCAGCTGCTTTTCCCATTCCATGCCGCCGGTAATGTCGCGGCTGACCAGAAACAGCGAACAGATGACGATCTCCTTGACGGCGTTGGCATTGGCGCCAGGCGTGTTGAAGACCACGATGCCCTCTTCAGAACACCTCTGAATGGGAATGTTGTTGACGCCGGCTCCGGCACGGGAAATGGCCAGCAGGCTTTTCGGAAATTCATATTCATGCAGAGCGGCGCTTCTTACCAGTATGCCGTCTTCATCAGTGATGTCCTCACCGTACTGATAGTCCTTGCCGAATTCGGCAAGACCGTTTTCATCAATGCGGTTGGCTAGCTTGATCTTCTTCATCTTATCTCTTCTCCCCGGCGAACTCATCCATGAAATCCACGAGTTTTCTGACGCCTTCAATTGGCATGGCATTGTAGATTGAGGCTCTGATGCCGCCGACCAGACGGTGGCCCTTCAGGTTGACCAGACCCCTCTCAGCCGCTCTGGCCGCAAATTCACTGTCGGTATCCTTGTCCGGAGTGGTGAAGGTGACGTTCATGAGCGAACGGCTGTCCTTCTGAGCATGGGGCAGGTAATAGTTCTGGCTGTCCAGATAATCGTAAAGCAGAGCCGCCTTGGCGCGGTTGCGCTTTTCCATTTCCTCAAGTCCGCCGATGCTTTCGATCCACTTCAGCACTTCATCAAGCACGTAGATGGAATAGCTGGACGGCGTATTGTACATGGAGTCGTTCTTGATCTCCACAGCGTAGTTGTATAAGACCGGCATCCGGGAACTGTCCTTTACGGCCAGATCCTTTCTGATGATGACCACGGCCATGCCGGCAATGCCCATGTTCTTCTGGGCTCCGGCATAGATGAGTCCGAAGTCACTGACATTGACCGGGCGGGAAAGGATGTCGCTGCTCATGTCAGCTACCAGCGGAATGCTTCCGGTATCCGGGAAGGTCTTCCATTCGGTTCCGAAGATGGTGTTATTGGAACAGAGGTGAACGTAATCGGCGTCAGCTGAAAGCTTCAACTCGTCAGATGAGGGAATGCGGCTGTGATTGTTTTCCGATGAATCGTAGGCAATACTGACGTTGCCGAATTTGGCGGCTTCCTCAGCGGCCTTCTTGGAGAAGTTTCCGGTGATGATGTAGTCAGCCTTACCCGTCTTCATCAAATTCAGCGGTACGGCGCTGAACTGGCCGGTAGCGCCCCCGTGCATGAACAGCACTTCATAGTCCTCACCGATGCCCAGAAGTCTCTTCAGCCTGGCCTTGCAGTCCTCGAAGATGGCCAGATAGACCTTGGAGCGGTGGGACATCTCCATGACGGACATTCCTGTTCCTTCATATGAGAGCATGTCATCTCTCAGTTTCACAATTACCTCATCCGCCAGCATTGACGGACCGGCGGAGAAGTTGTATACGCGATCGTTCATGTTCTGCTCCTTTCTGCAGCTTCCCTTATATAGCTGCCGACATGCTCCGGCTTATGAGCATCGCTGGCAGTCATGATCCTGACGCCTTCTTCCTTGAAGACAGCGAGCAGCTGTCCGCTCAGTCCGACGTCAGGGTGATGATAACGGTAGTGACAGCCGGTGTTGTTTTCGGCCATCATATTGTTTTCCTTCAGCAGCCTCGCCAGCTGCCGGTAGGTCTCGGTAAGATCGTAATCAGGGTAGATCTCAAAGAGTTTGATGGTATCCGGATGAGCCAGCCGGTCAAACAGACCGCTGCTGACGCAGGCCATGACGGCCTTGTAGTAATCCCGGTAGATGTCATCGGCGCTGAAGCGCTCCCACAGCAGTTCCCCGGAGAAAGGCATGTCGTAGAGAATGTGATTCACCGAGTGCACCGCTCCGGTCAGAAAGTCATAATGCCGGTCTTTCAGGACATCTCTGAGCATCAGCTCCGTGTCTTCTGTGTAGCACACCTCCAGACCGAATCTGACCCTGACGGGCAGATCCATGTCTCTGATCTGAGTGATCAGCTCATCGTATTCGTCAAGAGTGCTGCAGAACTTGGTCTTGCCGTTCAGCCACTCATCCTGCTTCTGATGGATCCGCAGATGATCGTAGCATTCTCTGAATTCCCGGAAACGGTGTGTATGGTCGAGAATGTCGATTTCATCCAGTCCCTTTAGCACCGCCTCGCCGACAAACTGCAGAACATATTCAGCGCTGAGTTCGCCGTATTCCAGGTGCATGTGGCCGTCAACGTAGTACGGTACATCGGTTTTCCGGAGTTTCAGAAGACAACCATCAGCTGTTTTTCCGACCCGTTCCGTCAATGCCTTTATGACATTATATTCATCGTCTTCGTCGTGAAGACATATCAGTTCACCGGTTTCATAGCTTCCGTCCGAAAGGCCTCCGGTCTGCACTTCTAACAGGCCGTCTCTCTCCTTCAGATCCTTCAGACTTACGGTCAGATGACGGGTCATGAGCTGTTCTCCTTTGTCTAATTATATAACAATAAGCCGGTGTGTTCACTTTATTTATGGCTGAAAGCGGTTGCACCATGTTATTATATAGGTGAAAGGAAGGGAGCCGTCTGCGGGCGGGACTCCCCTTGGATAATACCAATGTTACATGAAGTGAAGTTTACCTCTTTTAACGGGCGTGATCAGGTTTTCGGCTGGGTTTACGTTCCGGCCTGCGAACCGGTAGGAATCATTCAGCTGATCCACGGCTTCGGCGAACACTCCCGCCGCTACCTGCACATGATCACCTCATTCATGGAAGACGGCTACATCGTTGCCGCCGATGACCATGTCGGTCACGGCAAGACTGCCCTGGAAAACGACAGCTGGGGTGACTGGGGCGACAAGGGCTTTACCACCATGGTGGAAGACGAAAAGAAACTGCATGATCTGGTCGTCAGCATGTATCCCGGCATCCCCTATTTCATGTTCGGCCACAGCATGGGATCCTTCATTACCAGACAGTACATGGCCAGATACGGCGAAGACCTTGCCGGCGCCACGATCTGCGGAACGACCGGCGTATGGCCCAACCTCGATGAAAACATCGCTCTGGTTCAGAAACTGGTCGACGAAGGCAAGGGCGAAGAGTCTGATCCGACCTTAGGCGCCACCTTCATGGGCTGGATGTTCGCCAGATGCGACGAGGGCGTCACCCTGGGCAATGAATGGATCTGCGATGACCCCTACGTCCAGCATGACCATGCCGAGGACCCCTTCGATGCCTTTACCAAGCCCACCAGCAACCGCGCCTGGCTGTATTTCCTGCAGATGATGAAGGACATCACCGGACCGCAGTGGGCTGAAAAAGTTCCCAAGGAACTGCCGATCTACAACATTGCCGGCGATCAGGACCCGGTCGGCCAGTACGGCACCGGCGTCTATCAGTGCGCCAACTGGCTCATTGACAACGGCAACGACGTCTACACCAAGCTCTACAGCGGTTACCGTCATGAGATCCACAATTACGCGGAACTGCGGGAAACCGTGGAACAGGGAATCCTGCTGTTCTTCGATACCTGCGGGGTTGATGAACCGGAAGACTGAAAACAGAAAAACGGAAAATTCAGATTAAAGGGACAGCCGCCGTGCTGTCCCCTTTTCATTCTTTTCTACCTTGAAACGATCGATGCCGTCATCGCGATCATATTTGCGAAATCCGCAAGTCTGCTGATGATCTGAAAGCACTGATCGAGTTCATCTCTGTTTACCGCCTCAAGCCCCTTTTGGATATCCAGTCTGGGAACGTTTACTCGGATCATTACTGATTTCTTCGTCTTTACGACTGATGTTTCAGCAACTCCATGATCCCGTATCCAGTCTGCGATGATCCTTGCCTGATTTGATTTATCTGCCGCTTTCGGGAATGTCAGATCGACGTGTCCTTCCCGCATCTTGTGGTTGATATAGACACTGCCCAGTTCGGTGCGATACTGAGTCCACCATCCGTTCCTGTCTTCTCCGGTACTGAGATCCAGAAACGGATAATGCTCTTTCTGATAGCTGATGTACTGCCTCAGAAACTCATTGGCCTTCTCGTCGATCTGTCCGGTTGGTGGCTTCTTTGCCTTGCTGATGGCCTGATCGAGCTGGCGGCTGCGTAAACAGCTAAGCGGATCCGAATTGCCGGCAAAGTAATCACGGCATTCTTCATAGGTCAGAATATGCTCATACAGGTTAGCTTCTTCATCGCTTTCCGCATATTTCCGCGGGCAAATGATGAAGATTCTGAAACTTTCGTAATCACCTGAGCGTATGCCTTTTTTTCCTCTGCTGACATAACGATCGTGTTGGCTGGGCATGGCAATCGCATCAATCTTGTCTTCAATGAGAAAGCCGTGTCTGACGCCGTTAATATCCATGATGAGAGTAATGTCGGATTCACCGAGTTTGCTGTCGGATTTCGACAGTTCGGCTGCGGTAACCGTAAAGGGCTTCCCGGCCAGATCGGTCTTGTCAATCAGTAATCGGCCGAATCCCGGATCGGTCAAGGCGGCTTCCGCGAATAACAAATCCATGTCTCTCTCACAGATCGTATTGTTAAACTGTATAAAGGTCATTTCCGTTCTTCCCTTCCACTCAGTCATCAGAGTTCGTGGAACCGTGGTTCCATGTGCTCGAACGTGCAGATCTGTTCAAATCCGATCTCATTCTTCAGAATGTCATAGGCGTCCCTGATATGATCAGCCACGAACTCCGTGCGGTGCGCATCAGAGCCGACGGTGATGATCCGTCCGCCCAGATCCCGGTACAGTTTCAGGATCTTCCTGGCCGGCTGGGTATCATTCAGCTGATAGTGCCATGAGGACGTGTTGAGCTCAATGCCCTTGCCGTCATCGATGGCCTTCTTGAGGATCTCGGCGATCAGGTCTTCGACCCCCTCAAAGGGATAGACACCCTGACGGTCATAGCGGTTGATCAGATCAAGATGAGCCAGAACGCTGTAGTGGTCAAAACTGTTCATGACCTTCAGGATCTCGTTATAGTAGCCTTCGTTGTATTCCTGCTGGCTCTTTCCCTGCTGATACTGCTGATTCCAGAGTTCCTTATTGTCTACCTGATGCATGCTCAGCAGCGTGAAGTCCAGCTGATCGCCATACCTCTGCCAGAGATCTTCAAACCTGTCCAGCGTACAGCTCTGAATGCCGAATTCCAGTCCCTGCCTGATCACCAGGCGGCCCTTATAGGTCTCCTTCATGCGCAACAGCTTGCCGAAGTATTCGGGATAATTGACGTTGGCCAGGGCATCAGCGTCACTGCTGGCGTAATTCATGCCGTCGCCGCTGCGCCAGATGATGTTTCCCTCGCTCCAGTCCTTCTTGATGCCGTAGTCAACATGGTCGGTAAAGCAGATCTCTTCCACACCGAGATCAATGGCTCTCTGAATCTGATTCTCCATCGGTTCCCGGCTGTCGTCCGAGAATTCCGTATGCAGGTGATAATCCGCAAACATGTAACTGCTCTTTCCGCCTTTGCTCAGGCAGCGGCCGCGGCCGCGGCGGCGTCAGCCTTGTCACAGGCGATGGCCATGGTGATCATCAGCGCCAGCAGTTCATCGTTCTCGTATTCCACCTTGACGAAGTATCCTTCCTTGAGGATCCGCTTGTCGCAGTTGATCTCACCGATCTTCTCGCCGTCACAGGTGAAGTCAAAGTGCGTCTCCCAGAAATTGGAGGCCTTGATCTTCCAGTTGAGTTTCTCCAGCCGGTATTCCGATTTTTTGAACGAGAACTTATGAAGCAGCGTATCGACGAAGCCGTCCTCGTCATAGAAACGGTACTGGTTTACCAATCCCTTGGTGAAGCTTTCCAGATAGCCGATTTCCTTATCGTAAGCGTCATAAATGTGGATCTTGTGGCTCATGGCGAATTCCGCCATGACCATGTATCTGACGCTGTTGAACTCATCGTATATTTCAAATCTCTCCTTATTGGAGAACTTACCCTTGATGTATAATTCCATGATTTCACCTCAGCATTTCTATTTCCTGCTTATATGGCGATCTGCCGTCGATGTACGGCGTCTCCAGAATGAATATCCGGCCTTCAAGCAGGGGGTGATGGACCAAAGCGCGCAGTTTTTCCAGACCGATGGTACCCTGACCAATGTTGGCGTGGCGGTCCTTATGAGCGCCGATGGGGTTCTTGGAGTCATTGACGTGGATGACATGCAGCTTGTCCAGGCCGATGATCTCATCAAAGTGTTTCAGCATTCCGTCGATGTCGCCCAGATCATAACCGGCATCATTGACGTGGCAGCTGTCCAGGCAGACTTCCAGGGGATGATGGCAGTTATCCATGATCTCCCTGATCTGTTCAAAACTGACGCCGATCTCGCTGCCCTTTCCGGCCATGGTCTCCAGACAGACGGTCAGCTGATCGGCGCCAAGCAGTTCATCAAGTGCCTGTCCGACCGCCTTCAGAGCCTGCTGTTCATCAGCCTTCAGCCGGGCGCCGGGATGCAGCACCAGATAGCGGGCGCCGATGGCCGCGCTGCGGGATATCTCGCGCTGCAGGATCTCCATGGAGCCCTTGCGGGTATCCGGATTGTCCAGGTTGGCCAGATTGACGATGTAAGGCGCGTGAATGATCACCGCTTCCATGTCAAAGCCGCTGGACAGCCATAACTGCCTCGCTTCTTCAACCTTGAGCTTTTCTATCGGTATCCGGACGCTGTTCTGCGGCGCGCCGGTATAGATCATCATGGCGCTGGCATTGTTCTCCAGCGATTCCCTGACGCTTCCCAAAAGGTAGTCGGGAGCGCTCATCGATACGTGAGAGCCGATTCTGAGCACTTCTAGTAGCCGCCCTTCTGTCTCTGGGCTTTCTTTGCCCTTTCCTTCTGCTCTTCGCGGATCTTCTGCTTGATCGCCAGTCTTCTTTCCCGTCTTTCAATGTTTTCGATGGCCTGCTTGCGCTTCTTGCGGTAGCCGGGCTTGACCTTCTTGACCGGACGGTTTCGGATGCTCATGATCTCGCTGCTGGCTTCCTTGCTGTGGCGTCTGGGCCGGAAGTCAAAGTCTCTGGTTTCCACCCATTCGCCGCGGCGGTAGTCGCGGTTAACGAAATTGAATTTCTCCTTCAGCTGGCGGATTGCCGGTATGTCGCTGCTGTTGAACAGAATGTAGCTGGTACCCGTTCTTCCCGAACGGCCGGTACGGCCGCAGCGGTGGGTATAGTAGTCCAGGTTGGAAGGAAGACCGAGGGAAATGACGTGGCTGACGCTTTCGATGTCCAGTCCTCTGGCCATGATGTCGGAACAGACGATGTAGCTGGCCGCGTCGGAGCCGATGGTCTTCAGCGCCTGCTTTCTTTCGCGGTTGCTCAGGTCGCCATGGATCTCCACGACGTCATAGCCGCTGTCCTTCAGCAGCTGGGCGGTCTCGATGACTTCCTTCTTGGTCCGGGCAAAGATCATGCAGACAAAGGGATTGATGCCCGGCAGGATCTTCAGCAGTTTCTGCTGGTAGGTTGAGTAACGGCAGTTTATCAGAACGTGCTCGATCTTGGGATTAAGCGGCGAAGCTTCCGTTGCCTCGATAATGACCGGACGGTACATGTATTTCTTCAGGAAAGACTGCAGCTGGTCGGGTACGGTTGCCGAGAACACGCAGATCTGCAGCTTGCGGTTAAGCTTGCCCAGGATCATGTCGACATCATCGATGAACCCCATTTCCAGAGTCATGTCTGCTTCGTCAATGATGACTGTCCTGACGCCGTCAAGACGCAGCACGCTCTCTTCGACAAAGAGGTCCTTCAGCCGGCCGACGGTACCGATGACGATGTGGGGCTGGACGGAAAGGGAATCGATCATTCTTTCCTTGTCCTTGCCGGAGGCGATCAGTTTGATGCGGATGTCCGGGTTGAACATGTTGATCTCCGAGGTCATCTTATAAAGCTGAATGGCCAGCTCCCGGGTCGGGGCGATGATGAGAGACTGGATGGTATTGGATGAGACATCGACCATCTGCAGAATTGGCAGGATGAAAGCATGGGACTTACCGGTGCCGGTGGCACTGATTCCCACGACATCTCTTCCCTTCAAAATCAGCGGAATCGCCTTCTCCTGAATGGGGGTAAAACTGTCAAAGCGACGGTATTCGATCAGCTGTCTGACATCCTCTCTGAACTCGATATTCATACTTCCGGCCTCCTTGCCTACTTATTCTATCATAAAAAGAAAATTATGCTAAACTAATAGTATGCAGGCAGACAGAGTCATTCCTTCCGGCTACTGCAAGGGCGTGATCAACGCCATCAGCCTGGCCAGAAAGACCAGAGCGCAGTATCCTGATGAGAAAATCTACATCATGGGCATGCTTGTTCACAATCATTATGTGGTTCAGGCCTTTTCGCAGTTAGGCATCGTCACCCTCAACGACGAAAGCCGCACCAAACTCGAACTGCTTGATGAGATTTCGGAAGGCGTCGTCATCTTTACCGCTCACGGCATTGACCCCAGGATCCGCCAGCACGCTCTGGACAGGGGGCTGAAGGTCGTCGATGCCACCTGTTCCGATGTGACCAGAAATGCCGAACTGTGTCAGAAATATCTCGCCGACGGGTATGATATAATATACATAGGCAAGGCCCGTCACCCCGAATCCGAGGCTGTCCTGGCCTTAAGCGACAGGATCCGTCTAGTGACCTGTGAAAAAGACATTGACGATCTTCAGTTGGGAAATGCTGAAATACTGGTTACCAACCAGACCACGATGTCGATCCTCGATACCGCTCATCTGATTGAAAGGATCAGGCAGCGCTATCCCAAAAGCGTCGTCGTTGAGGAGATCTGCAGCGCCACCAGGCGCCGCCAGCAGGCCATTCTGGATCTGAAAGGCTACGACACCCTGATCGTTGTCGGCGATCCCAAAAGCAACAACACCGCCCAGCTGGCATCCATTGCCAGAGGGCGGATAAAGCACATCTATAAAGTGGAAAAGGCCAGCGACCTGCTGCAGTATGACCTCTCCGACAGTCATAAGGCGGCGGTAACCGCCGGAGCATCCACTCCCTCATATCTGACCGATCAGCTGATCAGCTATCTGCGGACCGGTGAGAAGAAATATTTGGAAATCGATCTGAATAAAGTCATACAGCTACAGGAGGTGTAAGCATGCAGACAATCATATTCATAAACTATCACGATTACAATGAACAGCTGGCCGCCAATCAACTTTACCGGCTGCTGCCCAACAGCGTCTACATGGATGCCAACTGGCTGTGCTATACCGAACCGATGAGGTATTCCGATACGACGGTCAACATCATCATGGATAACATGACCAACGCGGTCAACAACTTCCTGCTGGCCAGAAACTACGAGTACATCATCGTCAACTTCCCCTTCAACAACTCCAAGCTCATTCACCAGCTCAACAGCCATCTGCATTCCACTGACTACAGTGTCCTGTTCTTTAAACTGAACAACACCAGCGCCCTGGAAGGCATTGAGCAGTTTGAACTGCTGAAGTCCGAGTACGAAGTTCACTATGAGCCGATGAGCGATAACCGCCTGCTGCGCTGCTCGCAGCTCGACACCACGCAGATGACGGCCTTCAAGATCGCCAAGACGATTCACGACATCGTGCTGGAAGGAAAGTAGAAATCACACCAAAAAAGGAGAGTCATCTCCTTTTTCTTTCGGTCAGTCTCTTTTTCCGTCAATTACCTTAAGGTCGACGTCAACATGGAAATCGGTCTGATACAGTTCAACTCCGGCATCCAGCAGCATTCTCTTGGAAGCCCGGATGGCATCGGTATCGGCGTACTTGTCCGATTCGTAGATCACCTTTTTTATGCCTGACTGAATGATCGCCTTGGCGCATTCATTGCAGGGGAAAAGCGATACGTATATGGTGCATCCGGAAACCGCGCGGGGTGAATTCAGGATGGCGTTGAGTTCGGCATGGACCACGTAGGCGTACTTGGTGTTAAGAAAATCGCCTTCTCTTTCCCACGGCAGCAGTTCGTCGTCGCAGCCTCTGGGCATGCCGTTATAGCCGATGGAAACGATGCGGTGCATCTCATCGACGATGACGGCTCCGACATTGGTGTTGGGGTCCTTGGAGCGCATGGCGCTCAGATGGGCCAGAGCCATGAAGTAAGTGTCCCAGTTAATAACCTGTCTCATAGTTAACTCCTTTCGCGATAATACTTTATCGTTTCCGTCTCGATCCGGCGGGCCATCTTTGTAAACCCGAGATCGGAATAAACCTTGGCAACTTCCACGTCGGTCTGATAATAGAAGGCGTCAAGCGAACTGTAGTTATAGCCCAGATAGCCGATTGCCCCGGCCAGTAACAGACAGCAGACAGCCACGTTGATCTTCAGACTGCGGGCCAGCTGCCCGTCGCACAGCACGGCGGCGAAGCCGCCGGTCACAAATCCGGCCAGATGGCTGATGTAGCTGACGTTGGGAAGGAATGATATCAGGACGTTGATGTACAGGGTGTTGAAGAAACTGCGCCGGAAGGAGGCGTTCCTGAACTGCCCGGAACGGACGTAGTACACCGTCAGGGCACCCAGATAGCCGTAGAGACCTCCGGAAAGCCCCACGCAGACCTTGTTGGGTCCGGCCACGAATTCCAGCAGATTGCCCATGACGATGGACAGAAGCAGGATCATCATCGATTTTCGGAAGCCGTACTGCTGCTCAACGGGACCGGCCAGCGAAAACAGCGAGGTCATGTTACAGAGCAGATGCAGCAGCGACACGTGGACAAATCCGCTGGTCAGAAGCCGCCAGTACTGACTGAGGATGGTAAGAAAGGCCTTGTAGTAAGCGCCGAAGGCGATGGCCGTATTGGTGGTTGAAGTATTAAGGGTTAACGAAGTAATATTGACGGCACCCCAGACGATGAAGCAGAGTGCTGCCGGAATGATGAAGCTCCTACAAAGCAGAAAGCGCAGCGGCGACATCGCCTTTCTGGCTGAACGGCGCGCCTGCATGGACTGCAGAACGATTTCCTTTTCCAGATTCACCAGTTCACTCTTCGGGTCCTCGACATCATAGATGACCGAGGACATTTCCGGAAAGAGTTCCGCCAGCTTTTCATCGATCGGCGCTCCGGGATAGAGGCGGATGTATTCAATCCCCTCACTGCGGTAACTACTCGCTTCTTCATTCAGGGATATGTCAAGCAGCCGGCTGCCTTTACCGGCGTTGATCAGTTCCATGATCCGTTCAAAGGCCTGCAGGGTGCGCTTCTGAGCCAGAGCGCGCAGGCTGTCAGGTTCATTGGAAATGTGGATCACCTGATACTGCTGATTCGGGTTCACCAGCCAGTACTCTTCGGACTTGCCGCTGCGCTGGAAAGCCACGGTCACTCTCAGATAACCCTTCGTAAAGACAAAGTATTTAAGGAGCTGTAAGGCCCACACATTTATCCGTAAATCCATCAGTTGTTTTCTTCTCTCAGTTTATTCAGATACGCCTCAAAGTTTTCCGGCAGCGGAGCGTTGACGGTGATCCGTTCACCGCTGCGGGGATGAATGAAGGTCAGTTCAAAGGCGTGAAGCAGCTGGCCGTCGCCGCGGGCACGCTTGGGAGCGTACTTGGGGTCATTGACGATCGGATAGCCGATGTACTGCATGTGGACTCTGATCTGATGCGTCCTTCCGGTCTTCAGGTGACATTCGATCAGCGTGTTCTTTTTGAATCTTTCCTTCACGAAAAACTGGGTAACGGCCTCCTTGCCGTTCTTGTCGGTGACGGCCATGGACTGCCGGTCCATCGGGTTGCGGCCGATTGGCGCGTTGACGGTGCCGCTGTCATGGGGAATGACACCGCTGACCAGAGCGTAGTACTTGCGGCTCATCGTCTTGTCCGCCAGCTGGTCAGCCAAGGCCTGATGAGCCATGTCGTTCTTCGCCATGATGATCAGTCCGGTGGTATCCTTATCGATGCGGTGCACCACGCCCGGTCTCATGACACCGTTAATGCCGCTGAGGTCATGGCAGTGATCGAGGACACCTTCGACCAGGGTATGTTCCTTAGTGGAAGCGCTGGGATGGACGATCAGTCCCTTGGGCTTGTTGATAACGATGACGTCATCATCCTCATAGCGGATGTCCAGATCCATCGGATACGGCTTGACGGTGTATTCGACCGCCTCGGGTACTTCAATCTCAATCTCATCGTTGAGTTTAAGCTTATAGTTGGCCTTGACAACTTCGTCGTTGACTTCTACCAGACCGTCGCTGATCAGCTGCTGGAGGCGGGTACGGGAAAAGTCGACCTTGTCATTGAGGGCCTTGTCGATCCTTAAGCCGGCCATTTTCTCATCGGCGGTAAAGTTAAGTACGCTCATGCTTCCTTCTTCCTTTCCAAAAGCACGCTCAGAACGACGATCGCCGCTCCGACGGTGATGCAGCAGTCTGCGAAGTTGAATATCGGGAAATCATAGCCGAAGATATAGAAATCCAGAAAGTCAATTACTTCCGAAAAGCGGATCCGGTCGATCACGTTGCCGACAGCTCCGGAGGCGATCAGCATCAGGCCGAGCTTCTCCCAGAATGAACAGCTGTTCTTATTCAGATACCAGATGATCGCCGCGACTGCCAGCAGGGCTGAAGCGATGAAGAAGTATTTCTGACCTTCAAGAATGGAAAAAGCCGCGCCGGTATTGCGGGCATAGGTGATGTAGAAAAAGTCCGTAATCACCCTGATGCTCTGTCCCAGGGTCATGACTGAAGAGATATACAGTTTGGTCAGCTGATCGATCACGATCAGCAGGATAATGAAAAGATTGTCTCTGATTTTCATGTTTTCACCTTTTTCATTATAACAAATTCCCTTGTCTGGCAAAACAAAAAGAAGTAACATAAGGTCAGGTGGTAACGACATGATCAGAAACTTCTTCGGACATCTTCATACCGTCAACCGGCACCGCTTTTTGGTCTGCCGTTACTGTTTCATGATGGGACTTTACTGGCAGGGACTGACCCACGACCTCTCCAAGTACTCATTCGTCGAGTTCTGGCCTGGTGTCCGCTACTTCCAGGGAAACCGTTCGCCCATCGACGCCGAGAAGAAGGAGAAGGGCTATTCGCTGGGCTGGCTGCATCACAAGGGCCATAACCGCCACCACTGGCAGTACTGGATGGACCAGAAAAACGGCAATGAAGTCTACTTCATCGACCCTCCCATCCGCTATGTCAAGGAGATGGTCGCTGACCGCATTGCCGCCTGCAAGGTCTATCAGAAGGAAAAATACCATCAGTCCAGCGCTCTGGAGTTCCTGCACAGCGGCAGGGAGACACCGCTGATCCCTCAGAAAACCCGGGAGAAACTGGAAGAATATCTCACCATTGTCGCTGAAAACGACCTGAAGAGTGCTCTTCACATCATCAGAGACATGGACAGAGAATGATAAAGCAAAAGCGAACCGATCAGGTTCGCTTTTTAAATGTCGATGTCGAGTTCCACCGGACAGTGATCGGAACCGGTGATGTCGCCGAGGATCCTGGAATCCCTGACCCTGTCCATGATGCGCTCGGATACGATGAAGTAGTCGATCCGCCAGCCGGCGTTATTGGCGCGGGCGTTGAAACGGTAGGACCACCACGAATACTGAACGGTATCGGGATACAGCCGGCGGAAGGTATCGGCATAGCCGCTGGAAAGCAGAATTGTCATTCTTTCTCTTTCCTGATCACTGAAGCCGGCATTGAAGTGATTGGAAGCCGGATTTCTGATGTCGATCTCCTTATGGGCAACATTGAGGTCACCGCAGTAGATTACCGGTTTTGTCTCATTAAGCTTATTGAGATGCCTCAGCATGTCCTCTTCCCACATCATCCGGTAATCCAGCCGGGCCAGTTTCTCCTGGCTGTTGGGAACATAGGCGTTGACCAGATAGAAGCTTTCATACTCCAGAGTCATTATCCGCCCTTCACTGGGATGGTTATCGTTGTTGTCAAAGTCATAGAAGACGGATAGCGGTTCTTCTCTGGTAAAGACGGCGGTTGAACTGTAGCCCTTTCTCTCACCGGAATGAAAGTACTGATGATATCCTTCCAGATCAAGATCGACCTGACCGGGCTGGCACTTGGTCTCCTGCAGACAGAAGATGTCCGCATCCAGCGTGTTGAACACGTCAAGAAAGTTCTTGTTCAGTACAGCCCGTAAACCGTTAACGTTCCACGATACAAGTTTCATTGATTTTCCTCGCCGGCGAAGATGACATCAATGACTTCACCGATGTACATGGTATGGGGTTCTTCCTGCTGATAGTAGCGCTCGATGGCCCTATCCGGTATCTTCCCGAGCTGGAAGTCGTGCTGGTAGATCTTGCGGCACAGGATGGTTGCCCGGGCCTGTTTAAAGCCGACGCTTTCGCCGATGCTGACGGGCTCAAGAGATGTCAGGGCAACCTTGTCGACGTCCCGGCCGCTCTTGCTGCCAAGAACGGAAAGATCCCTGCGGTATTCTTCATCAAAGAAACTGACGGTAAAACACCCGTTTTTCTCCATGAACTGATGGGTATAGCGGCAGGGCTTGATGTAGACGGTAACGATCCTTGTTGACCACAGCGTTCCCAGCGAGCCCCATGAGACCGTCATCGTGTTGAAATCCTCCGGAGTGCCGCTGCTCACCAGTGCCCAGCCCTTGTCAAATAATCTGAACATTACTTCTATTGTCTTTTCCATATGCAGTGTCCTTTCATGATTGATGAAGATGGATGATCTGATGTATATATCTTACCACTATTTGCCGCCATGCAGAAGAAGACACCGCTGGTGCGGTGTCTTTCATCTTTTATATAGAGATTTCAGATTTTAGTATCTGCTGACAAGTCTGAACTTCATGATGGTGAAGATCATGCCCATCAGACCGATAACGGTCATGGCAGAACCGATGTAGAAGCTGGTGTAGCTGTCGCCGGTAACCGGTACAGGTACGTAAGTATTGGTGATCTCAAGGTGAGTACCATTGCTGGCGTATGCAGCTTCGTAGTTCGGAATGTTCTCTTCTTCAACGGTCCAGACATATTCATGTCCTTCGTCATCGTATAATGACAGGTCTTCCCAGCAGTAATACCAGCCGTTTTCTTCATTCAGTTCAACCACGGCGTCTTCCATGTCTTCCGGAACTTCGCCGTCACGGTACAGAGTTACTTCAATGGAGACCGGGCGGACCTGATTCTCATCATCGTTGTCATCCCAGATCTTGGTCACGTCAACGTCGTCAAGGGCGATGTTGGTGATGTTTTCATTGCTGTCGCCATCATAGATGGTTCTGTAGCCGTTGATCGGAACTTCTTCAACGCGGTAAGTATAGGTGTGACCCTGAGCGTCAGTTGCGACCAGTTTGTAGAAGGTGTAGGTATCGCCGTCCCATTCCGGAGTGGCGTTGACGATCTGTTCTGTGCCGTTTTCGTCAATCTGATACAGAATCAGGGTAACTTCATCTTCATTGTTGTGTTCCTGAACAGTGTCATACCAGGTCTTGGTGCCGGACAGCTGGATGTAATCAGTGGTCTGCTTGTTGGTAATCGTGTATGATCCGACAACGCCATTGGTCTCGTAGGAGACATCCAGCCAGTGGTCGGTACGTCCTGACGGTTCGGCATTGTTTACGGCATAGTACTGATGCGGCAGGTAGATCTCCACGACGCCGTTGGCTCTCTGGTACAGAGTGACGGTTTCAGTACCCTGGTTGATGTCCTGAGTCCAGCCGGTAGTAACGGTCTGAACACCATTGGCATCAAATCCGTTCAGGTCAATGTTCTTTCCATCAATGTGGATGTAACGGATATGGTAATTCTCATCCGGTGTGCAGGCGATCAGCTTGGCTTCGCCGTAAGCTCTGCTTCTCCAGTCGCCCTGTTCGGCGATGGTGCCGCCGACATGCTCGGTGATGCTTTCATCAACAGTACACTTCATCTTGAACGGAACGATTTCGCCAAACATGGCGGTTGAGCAGGTTGAACCCTTCCAGGTGATGTCGAAGCCGTTGGAATCTAACTTGGCAACAGCGACGAAGCCGCTCTTGAAGGTATCCTGGTCCGGTCCCAGTGCGTAGGCACGGAGCTGATTATTCCTGACTTCAAAACCGGTGCAGTCAACCTTTGTCGGATTGGTTGAGGCTAACGGAATTGTGTAAATGGTCTTCTGGAAGCTGTTGCCCAGCCAGACGCTCTCCGGTCTGGGGTCATCAGCAGGACCCAGGTCATTTACGGTATCGATGTCAACGATCGGCAGGACCATGTTGCCTGAGGTAACGCCTTCGATCTGAACGTTGATGTCGATGACGATGCCGCCGAGGCTGGCTCTGTCAGTACCCGGACCGGTCTCGAGGATGGTGCCGTTGTTGAGGAACAGACGCATCTTCGTTCTGCCGGCTGTCCAGGCCTGCGTACCGTAGTTGTCCTTTAAGAGAGTGAGGTTGGTAACCGTCATGGTTACGTCAGCAGTCTCGCCGTAATGGTCTTCGGTTAACAGGGTAACGCCATCCTTGAACTTCATGGTGAAGTAGTGGTCGGTGTTGATTTCGCCCTCATATGAGGCAATGTTGGCAACATCGGGATAATACCAGACGCCGCCGTTGTTCAGGTTGCCGCTCTGGGTGTTCTCTTCAATCTTGAAGACACAGTCGTCACCGGTGACCTTCTTGCCGTTGCCGTCGTATTCGGTGAATACGCAGTCGGCGATGATCAGGTCATTGAACTTGAAGCCTGAAGCGGTGATGTAGTCAGCGTTGACGCCCTGGTTGATCTTCCATGAGCCGTTGCCGTTGGTTACATCAACTGTCTCGGCGCCGACAGGGCTGAGGTCGACTTCCTTGGTATAGACGTTTGTCGGATACTCATAGACGTATTCGATCTTGCCTTCGGCAACCGTTCCTTCGTAATCCGGAATCGGCTTCTCTTCAACGGTATAGGTGATTACCTTGCCGTCGTTGTCGTAGCAGGGCACGTCCTTGAATTTGCCCTTCCAGTTGCCATTGCCGTCATCCTTGATGGTAATGGTCTGAACCGTGTTATTACCATTCTTCAGATAGACAGTAATGCTGTCAGGACGGGTCTTGTCTTCATTGTCGTTGTCATCCCACACCTTGGTGATCTGGATATCAGTTTTGGTGTCTGATGCTGCAGCGTAGCTGCGGACTGACATTACTGTCAGGACCATGAAGATTGATAACAGAATGACTAATAATTTACTCTTTTTCATAACTAAAACTCCTGAAATCAATATTTCTACGGGTATATTATAATACTATCCCCCTTGGACTTGCAAACAAAATACAGCAACTTTCAGTTGAATTTCCAACATTTTTTCAGTAACTTTCACTTAATTCGCTGTTTTAGGCAGATTATGACCGCAAAAGCGAGAGAAAACCGGTTTTTTTACCGGTCTGAATTGCTTTTTCAGCGATTATCCGGTATCTAGCCGGAGAGATGAAGCGCCAGTTTGGAACAGGCCGGGCGATTTCAGCCTGAGTAAAAGACTGCCCGAGCAGTCTTTTTTTCTCATTTCCAGCCTTCCCTGCTTTTCTGAACGATCAGGTCGTGGAGGCTTTCCCAGTCATCGATGGTCAGCTCCCGCTGACATTTCTGCTCATATTCGCTGATCAGCTGCTTGCGTTTGCTGTCCAGTTCGATCCATTCATCCAGGGTCAGCGGCACGTAATCGGAGAACATGCAGAAGGTGTTGATCAGCCTGAACGGCGTTTTTTCGACCTGGCCGGAAATGCCGTAGCGGTCGATTGCCGACAGTTTCTCAATGACCTTGGAGAGATAATACTCGTCATAGGTATTGTGCACGTGTCCGTATAGCATGCAGGTCAGCGGCTGGCCTTCGTGATTGCGGCGGTACTGGTGATTGTAGAAAGGCAGCGGGTAATGGCACAGGATGACTTCCCGGCTGCCGTCCTTTATCTCAAAATAGACGGCCACGTTCTCAAAGGTGTCCGTAAACTGCCGGTCGTCAAGATACCAGGCGTCATGATTGCCCTCAACCAGGGTTATGTGTCCTCTCAGACGGCTGAGCACGTCGAAGGTCTCAATGCCGTTGCCGAAGGAAAAGTCGCCGATGACGAAGACCTCGTCCTCATCTCTCACCCGCTCGTTCCAGCGGTTGATCATGTATTCATGCATGTCCGATAAGCCGTTAAAGCCGCGATGGTCCATGTCCTCGACGTTGCGGTGAAAGAAGTGCGCGTCGGAAATGTAGTATTTCATCCTCTTCCCTTTCTAAGGCCCGGGTTATGTTTTTCAGGCCGGATAAAGCTTTTTTTACAGTTTAAGCAGCACGGCTGCCTTGTCAGCGATCAGCGCGGCGTTATAGTAGAACGCCGTATGCTCGATCAGATGGAACAGCGCGCTCAGGGCGTCCACCAGATCCTCAGATGAACTGCGGCTGGCCAGATAGCCGATACAGACGACTCGCATCAGACCGTAGACGGCGCACAGTCCCTTATAGGCCTGCGTCTCATCTATCCGATCATCAACATAGGGGAAGTTTTCGTAAATCAGGGAGTTGGCGATGATGTTCAGGAAAACGGTCTCCCATTGCGCAAAGCGCTTCTCAAATGATTCCCTGTCCGGCTGATACTGCTTCGGGTCATCGCCGTATCTTTTCGTCAGTTCCGTGACGATGTCATAGAGAAAATTCTGTCTTTCGGTCAGCCGGTTAAGGATCGTCAGAGCCAACGTCAGCGGATCCCTGCGGCTTCGGCTGTCGCTGACAAACTGCTTCTCATTGATCAGCAGGCAGATGTCGCTGATCCGCTGAGCCAGCGTGAAGGTCCGGTCAACAAGCATTGCTGAATATTTCCGCAGCTTGTCCGCTTTCTCTTCATCCTCGTCCATCACGATCGTCGGCTGGCGGTCCAGGCTGATCTCCGTCATGATCGAACTGCCATCTTCCATCAGCAGTTCCACCACTCTCTCGCAGGCCGAGGAGCAGCAGGCGGTCTTCCGGTCGCCGTACTGACGCAGCGAGCGGGGGTAGAGGTCACAGACCGCCGGCAGACAGTCCTGCCAGTTTTCCTTATAGAGCAGACACAGTCCGTTTTCCAGCAGCCGGCAGTTTCCCTGCCAGTCATGGGAAACCACGCGGTAGCGCTCTTCGCTGACGTCCCTGGGCTCGCAGAAGGCCACGTCGATCTTCTGGCGCAGTTCAGCGCTGCAGGGTATGCCTAAAAGCCTGGTATATTCCAGGAAGGAAATCGGAATGCGCCACCCCCGGCAGCAGGTATGGCGGCACTTGTCAGCCTTGCACTTGAACTGGGCATAGTATCTGGGAGCCGTCCAGACATTATCTTCGTTATTCATGATGAAAATATTATAACTGAAAAAGACAGTCTGAGAGATGAAATCGTATGCGCTTCATCTGCCGGACTGTCTCAATTGATGATTATCAGCAGAAAGAGTCTCTTCTGTTCAGTTTTTCAGTCAGCCATTTCCTGAGCTTTCTCAAGAGCGTCCTGGGATACCGGAGCCTCGCCATGTCTTACTCTGGTCATCAGAGCCAGGCCGACAAGGGAGATCGCTGCCGCAAACACCACGGCTGCCTTTTCACCGCCGAAGGTACCAACCAGCCAGCCGATGACGGTCGGGCAGACCACGGCTGCCGAGAAGGTTCCGAAATAGTAGTATCCGGTAAAGGCACCGAAGCGCTCTTCTCCGCCGATCGCCAGCATGATCGGCAGGGTATTGAAGGTGGTCAGACCGTTGCCGAACTGCATCAGGCCATAGAAGGCGATCAGCAGGTAGCGGTAATCGGACAGGCCGAATCCGGTCATGATGGCCATCATACTGTAGGCGATGATGCTTATCATCAAGCCGATCATTACGGTGCGCCGGCGGCCGAATCTGCGGCCGCAGACGCCGGCAAAGATGGCGATGGGAGCCGCGGCGATGGTGCCGATGGTCTTGATCAGCGAAGCGCTGGTCGAGGCGATGCCCAGAACCTTGGTCGCAAACAGCGTGTAATAGGTGCCGAAGCCGTCATTGCCGCCGGAGATACAGAAGAGAGCCATCATCATGATGATCATGCTGCGTTTGACATCGGGATCAAGTCCCAGGGAATCGATGGCCAGCAGTTTCCTGTCGTCCTCTCTGGAGATTTCCTTCTTAGGTTCATTGCGGTTGTCGTTGAAATGGACGGTCAGCAGCACGATGCCGATCAGGATCATGCAGACGATCGAACTGGCCAGAAATATCGATGAGTAGTCGCCGCCGTCGATCTGCTGCTTCAGACCGGCCTTGCTTAAAAGGGCGGGTACGGCGCCGATGATGATCGTGAAGACCGATGAAGTGATGTTGACGATGGCGTTGGCGTCACCCTGATACTTGATGGGAACCATGTCGGGCATGATGGAAACGCACGGCGCCCGCCAGGTGGACATGATGAAGTTGAAGACGATGATGCAGCCCATCATCAACAGGATGCCGGCCAGACCGGGTACCTTGGCAGCCTGCGGGATCAGGGCGAACAGCACGGCGCAGGAAGGAACGCCTACCAGAAGATAAGGCATTCTCTTGCCCCACTTGGAACGCATGTTGTCCGAACGGCGGCCGTAGAGCGGCTGGAAGATCAGACCGAAGATGTTGTCGATGGTCATGATGAAGCCGGTCAGCGTCGAAATAAGGGTCACCGGCAGCACGATGGCACCCAGATCGCGGAGCTTGCTGTCGAGGATCAGCGGTACGTAGGAATTGTAGGTGGTCCAGAAGACCATGCAGGCACTGAAGCAGAAACTGGCCAGAATGACCTGAAGATTGCTGTAGCCACGGTCGTTCTTCTTTTTCTTCGTCATAAGAGAACCTCCTCATTATGTATGAGCTTTGTTGATATTATTATACCATCAGCCCGCTCTGTTTAGCCATCCGCCATGTCCGGCTTTTACCAAAGCGGCAGATATTGTACAATCATCTTGGAAGCAGTCTCATGATTCCGGATGAGAAGGAGGACCTATGGATCAGCAGAAACTCATTGAAGAATTCCGCAAGGCCGGACCTGATCCCGCTTACGACTATCCCAAGGCGGGCGTCTATTTCAAACGGGCTTTTCAGTTTTACCGTCCTTTCCAGCAGGGCATCTGCAGCGAACTGAACTTCTTCGACTACACCGTCAGCATCTTCGACCAGTGCGACAAGCCTGCCGGTGAACCGGACTTCATTTCTCCCAGCGGATCCTGTTACTGGTACTCGGATGAAGGCGTCGTCAGGAAAGCCAATCACTGGGGCAATGGTCTGGACAACTGCGACTGGGCTTACCGCTACAGGGACGGGAAAATGGTCTACGGTCACAGCTACAGTTATTTCCGCTGGTTCCGCAAGCCGATGTACGGCTTCTCTCCCTGGGAAAGATTTCTGCATAAGCCACGCATCTTCACCATCAACGGTCAGGAGGTAATCACCACCTTTGACAACTTCATCGCCCGGGACATGGTCGTTCTCGACGGCAAGACCTACCGGCTCTGCCGCCAGATCATCGAGCATTGGAAGGAAGTCGTCTCAGAAACGGATAAAGCTTAAGAAACCATTAGGTTTCTTTTTTCAGGCACTGCTCTTGCCTGATGACGGGGCAATTTCCTATAATTATTTTTCGGAGGAAGCGGTAATGAGACAGGACTTCAACTATCATACTCACACCTGGCGCTGCGGCCATGCGAGCGGCAGCGATGAAGAATACATCCAGATGGCCATTAAGGCCGGCTTCAGGATCCTGGGCTTTGCCGACCACGGCCCTTACCGGCAGTATTCCAATCCCTACAGCCACATGGAGTGGTCGCAGATCGATGAATACGTCGCCTCCCTGAGCGCTCTCCGGGAGAAATACGCTGATCAGATCAGCATCCTCATCGGCTTTGAAACGGAATATTACCGCCACATGCACAATGAGAAGGCGCAGCTGAAACAAAAGGCTCAGTACCTGATCCTCGGCCAGCACTATGACTCCCCGCAGTGCGCGGTCAGTTACTTCAGGCCCAACAGTGAAGAGGAAATACTTGAGTACGGCCGGCTGGTCTGTGAAGGATTGGAAAGCGGACTTTTCACGTATCTCTGTCATCCCGATCTGGTCATGTACCATCAGGAAAGCTTTACCCCTGCCTGCCGTAAGGCAGCGCACATGATTGGCGCCAAGGCGGCGGAAACCGGAATCCCCCTGGAAGTCAACGTCCACCGCATTGCCAAGGGCAAGCTGGAATATGAAGAAGGCCTGCGCTATCCCTACCCTAACAGGGAATTCTGGGAGATCCTGGCTTCCTATCCGGTACGCTGTCTCTTCGGCGTCGACGCCCATTCTCCCGCTCAGCTGCTGGATACCGGGGCCATGGACGAAGCCTTCCGGGAAATTCAGGATCTCAACCTGGATTTCATCAGCGAACCGCTGTTCTGATCCTTCAGTTCACCCCTGTGGTGAACTTTTCTTATGGCAATTTGATCGCATCGGCTTATAATAGGTTTATAAGCAGTCAAGAGGAAAGCCAATGACCGAAACGGAAAAAATGATCGATGAAGCCATCGCCGCTTCCGATGAATTCGTCAGAAAAACCGCAAATGAGAACATCATTTTCACTTTCAACTGCCGGTTTTCGCTGGACAGGGTTTCCTATGACGACTTCGAGGGCTTTGCCGACCATAGTTATCAGCTCAACGCCGAACTGTTCAGAGATACCGTCAGAGTCAGCTACCGCTCCGGCCAGCACAATGAGACCATACCCTCAATACAGTACGAAGGCATTGTCAGCCGCGACTTCATGAAGAAGCTTGATGACATCCTGAAAGCCAGCGACGTCCTGAAATACAATGGCATGCACCGCATAACCGCCGGTCTGCCGGAAGGATACGGCTGCGCTCTGGAAGTCCGCTACGCCTACGGGCCGGGAATCTCCCTGAGCAACAATTCCTTTCTCTACTTCACCGTCGACTTCATGCAGCAGCTCATCCGTCTTTTCCACGAGGCTTCCGGCGCTGCCGCTGAGGAAGAAAGCGGGCGTCTTAACGGTGTCAGCTACAGCCAGTATGAAAACGGCATCAACACGCTGCAGGTCTACATCCTGCTCAACCGTGATGATACCGTGCGTCTGGAATACTATGACCGCAAGAATTTCCTGACCCGTATCAGCAGCGTCCCCGCAGCCATTCTCAGCGAGCTGCAGCAGCTTTATGAAGAGAACGACATGGAATACGTCAGCGGCAGCTGCGCTGAGCCAGAGAGCCTGAAAATCGTTCTGGACATGCGTTTCGGCCGTAAGTGCCGTTCACTGAGTACCGACAACCAGATGACCAATCTGCAGATCACGGCCATGGAAAGCATCCGTGACATCATCGAAAGATATCTGTTTGCCTCCCTGCGCTGAATCAGGTAAAGACAAAACAAAAGGCAGCCGTCTGATATGGCCCCTGTCAAGTAGACAGGCGAAATATCCAAAATTATTGCCATAACCAGGCCAGTATGAAACTGGCTTGGTTTTCTTTTTCTAATTGTTGTTCTGAAGTGAATGAATATGATCCCAGTATTTGACGATTCTATTGTTTTTAGGAATCGGATATTGTTTGGGAACCTCTGCTTCTAAAGCGGCTTTTCTGACTTCTCCTGCCGTTTTCCCACCGTAACGATGCAGAGGATATTCATTTATGTAGTAGTCGTATACGGCATAGACAGCTGTTTCCATCTCCTCATACGAGTGAATACCCGGATACAGAACATCCATGATCTCCTTAAAGATCCCCTGGAAGCACTCTATCGGTCCGTTATCGATGCAGCGTGACACCCGGGACATTGACTGAGTCATCCCCAGGTCTTCGAGTTTCTTCTTGAAAACAGCTCTGGTGTACTGAAAGCCTCTGTCTGAATGGAACAGCGGCCTGGCATCTGGATTCTCTTCCATGGCTTTATCCACGGTTTTGTTGACCAGTATTGTATCATTCCTTCTGCTGACATTGATGCTTACAGGATAAGTGTCATACAGGTCGATGATCGTTGATATGTAGGCTTTGTCATTGGTGCCTGGTATCTTTTTCTCTGTAATGTCTGTACACCACTTCTCATTCGGCTTTGAAGCCTGAAAGGCTCTTTTCAAAACGTTCTCTGCCACTTCTTCCGGTTCAGACCGTTTCCATGAAGACCGGTTGTATCTCGGCCTCTGTGACCGTATCCCATTGATGCACATGATCCTGTAAACCCTTTTGTGGTTTACTCTGTTTTCGTCTTCGCCAAGATGATTGTTGATATAATCAGTCATCGCCAGTTTCCCGAACAGACTGTTGTTTTTGCCGGCGATTTCTCTGATTCTCTCTAAAATCAGCTCGTTTTTCCTGCCTCTTTCTGACTGCGCGCGGTTCTTCCACTTATAATATGCCGCTCTTGATACCTTCAGGATCCCGCAAAGCCACCGGATTCCCCAGTCTTCATGAAGCTGGATCAGTTTATACAGATTCTCTTTGTTTTCCTTCTTTATTGCGATTTGTCTGGCTCTTGGAAGTCCGTCAACCATCTCCTTTCGAATTCCTCGGCTTTTTTTAACAGCTCGTTCTCCCTCTCTTTTAACAGAAGCTCATGCTCAAGCTGTTTGATCCGTCTTTTTGCCAGTTCAAGTTCATCGAGTTCTTCCTCCGTCTTTCGCCTTCCCCGTCTGTCTTCGAGTCCTTCCATTCCTTTTTTCTCATAATTGCGGACCCATCCATACACCTGCGAATAACTGCAGCCGTATTTCGAGGCAGTCCCTTTATAGTCCTTATGATTGTTAAGGCAATACTGGACGATCTCTTTTCGTTCTTCCTGGGTTGTCTTCTTCGCCATAGCCACATAGACCTCCGGATGAGGGTCATAGTCCCTCAGTTCTTTATGACTATTATACTTTGAAATCCATTTTCTAATCTGGGTAGACGAGCGTATTCCGTATTTTGCCTGAAGATCTATTACTGATCCTGCTCCGGACAGGTACTCTTCAACGACCTTTCTCTTGAATTCTTTTGAATATGAGGCATTATGATCTTTCTCTTTTAAGGCATCAGGCCCATGGGCCTGATACATTTTTGCCCATTTCCTGACCTGGGCTTCACTTCTCTTCCCCATTGATAATTCCTGTGCTATTTCTTTTGCGCTCTTTTTGCCACTCAAATAGTCTCCGCTGGCTTTGATCTTTTGTCCAAATGTGTACTTAGCTTTTCTTCCCATAATAAAGTCCCACCTCTGTGGGCAACGCTTTTGGTTATTTGCGTTGTCTACCTAAGTGGGACTATATCAGTCAGGCTGCCCTTTTTCTTACATTCTTGATTTGATGATCAGATACATGATCAGGATGACCAGACCCAGGACAACGACATAAACCATGCCGATGGCCAGGGTGGCTGCCAGCGATCCCATGATGGCCCAGAAAGTCTCACTGCGTGAGTACTTTTCCCGGTCTCTTTCAGCAGCTTCACTGTCGCCGGACGGTGAGCTCTGGCCGAGTTTTTCGGCAAAGTAACTCATGTCGGCAACCGTTCTGCCGTCATCGACCGCTTCGGTATCAGTCTTCCTTCTTCTCATCGTAGAGATGGCACTTTACGTAATGGCCGGGTTCCAGTTCTCTGGCTTCCGGGTCAAACAGCTTGCAGATCTCCATGCACTTGGCACAGCGCGTATGGAACTTGCAGCCCTTCGGCGGATTGGCCGGGGAAGGAATGGAACCTTCCAGAATGATGCGGTGCTGTTCAGCCTTCGGATCGGGTACCGGAACGGCGGAAAGCAGGGCTTCAGTGTAAGGATGCAGCGGATTGTCAAAAATCTGATCCTTTTCACCGTATTCAACCAGGTCACCGAGGTACATGACGCCGACGGTGTCGGAAATGTGCTCGACAACGGAAAGGTCATGGGAGATGAACAGGTAGGTCAGCTTGTACTTGTCCTGCAGGTCCTTCAGCAGGTTGATGATCTGAGCCTGAATGGAAACGTCCAAAGCGCTGACCGGTTCATCGCAGACGATGAATTCCGGATTGAGGGCCAGGGCTCTGGCAATGCAGATCCTCTGTCTCTGACCGCCGGAGAACTCATGCGGATAGCGGTCCTTGTGGAAGGGCTGCAGACCGCAGTTGTCCATTACCTGGTCAATGTAGTCGTCAAATTCTTCCGGAGGAACCAGCTTATGCTCTCTTACCGCTTCGCCGATGATCTCACCGACCGGAAGTCGGGGTGACAGTGATGAGAAGGGGTCATGGAAGATGATCTGCATCTTCGTACGGGCTTCTCTGAGCTCTTCTCTGGTCATGTCGTAGACTTCCTTGCCGTTGAAGAGGACCTGACCGGCTGTCTTTTCGCCGGACAGACGCAGGATGACACGGCCGGTAGTAGTCTTGCCGCAGCCTGACTCACCGACCAGACCCATGGTGGTTCCGCGCTTGATGTTGAAACTGATGCCGTCAACAGCCTTGACATAGCCGACCGTCGTATTGAAGAAGCCGCCCTTAATGGGGAAATACTTCTTCAGACCGCTGACCTGAACGATGTATTCATCGTCAGGCTCTACCGGTGTATAGCTGGTGTCGATGTATAAAGGATCATCCGGACTCAGAGTTTTCTTGTTTTCAGCCATGGCCTAATCCTCCTTTTCATTATCGCTGTAGTAGCGGTAGCATCTTACGATGTGCGTGGGCGACAGATTGACGAATTCCGGATAGGCACCGTCACATCTCTTCAGGCACTTGTCGCATCTGTCACGGAAGTAACAGTAGTTGGGCATGTTGACCGGGTTCGGTACCTTGCCCGGAATGGAGAAGAGCTTGTCAACCTTCTTGCCGACGACCGGCTTGCTGGCCATCAGGCCAACGGTGTACGGGTGAGCCGGG
>JAFRZA010000025.1 GCA_017442805.1 Erysipelotrichaceae bacterium | reverse complement strand
GACTCCTTCGGTCTGCCGGCTGAACAGTATGCCATTTCCACCGGCAACCATCCCGACGGTTTTACCAGGGAAAACATCAAGACCTTCACCGGTCAGCTGAAGAACATCGGCATTTCCTATGACTGGGACCGCGTGGTCTCCACCTGCGACCCTTCCTACTACAAGTGGACGCAGTACATCTTCAAGCTGCTCTTTGACGACGGCCTGGCCAAGTGCGTCTACATGCCGGTCAACTGGTGTGAGGAACTGGGTACCGTTCTGGCCAACGATGAGGTCATCGACGGCAAGAGCGAAAGAGGCGGCTATCCGGTCGTCCGCAAGAACATGAGACAGTGGGTCATCGACATCGTCAAATATGCCGACCGTTTGCTGGAAGGTCTGGAAGAGATCGACTGGCCGGAATCCACCAAGGAGATTCAGCGCAACTGGATCGGCCGTTCCACCGGCGCTCTGATCAACTTCAGAATCGACGGACATGATGATACCTTCACGGTCTTCACCACCAGAGCCGACACCCTGTTCGGTGCCACCTACTGCGTACTGGCTCCCGAGCATCAGCTGATCGAAAAGATCACCACCCCGGACAAGCGCGCGGAAGTGGAAGAGTACAAGAAGATGTGCGCTTCCAAGAGCGATCTGGAAAGGACCGAACTGAACAAGGACAAGACCGGCGTCTTCACCGGCGCCTATGCCATCAATCCGGTAAACAATAAGAAGATCCCAATCTGGATCTCCGACTACGTCCTGGCCAGCTACGGAACCGGCGCCATCATGGCAGTCCCCGCTCATGACCAGAGAGACTACGAGTTCGCTAAGAAGTTCAACCTGGATATCATCCAGGTTCTGGAAGGCGGCGACATCAATCAGGAAGCCTGGACCGAAGACGGTCTGCACATCAACAGCGGCTTCATGGACGGCATGAACAAGGAAGATGCCATCAATGCCATGATCAAGTGGCTGGAAGAGAAGGGCATCGGCTGCGCCAAGGTCAACTACCGCTTAAGAGAATGGATCTTCGCCAGACAGCGTTACTGGGGCGAACCGATCCCCATCATCCATCTGGAAGACGGCAACATGATCTCCCTGAGCGAAGATCAGCTGCCGCTGTTACTGCCCGAACTGGACAACTACGCTCCGGGCAAGGGAGGCGTCTCTCCGCTGGACAGAGCCACTGACTGGGTCAACGTCACCGTCGACGGCAAAAAGGGCAAGAGGGAGACCTCCACGATGCCGGGTTCTGCCGGCAGCAGCTGGTACTTCCTGCGCTACATCGATCCCCATAATGACGACTGCTTCGCTGATTACGAACTGCTGAAGCACTGGATGCCGGTCGACCTGTATGTCGGCGGTCCGGAGCATGCGGTCGGCCATCTGTTATACGCCCGGATGTGGAACAACTACCTCTATGACAAGGGCCTGGTTCCCGTAAAGGAACCGTTTAAGAAACTGGTCCATCAGGGCATGATCCTGGGCGCTAACGGCATCAAGATGGGCAAACGCTATCCCGAATACATCGTCGATCCCAATGACATCGTCAGAGACTACGGCGCTGACACGCTGAGACTCTACGAGATGTTCATGGGTCCTCTGGAGGCTTCCAAGCCCTGGAGCGAACAGGGTGTTGAAGGCGCCAGAAGATGGATCGAAAGGGTATGGCGTCTGATCATGGAAAGCGAAGACAAGATCACTGACGAGCCGACTCCCGAACTGGATTACGTCTACAACTTCACGGTCAAAAAGGTCAGCGAGGACATCGATTCCCTGAACTTCAATACCGCGATATCCCAGATGATGATCTTCATAAACGAGTGCTACAAGGTCGAAAAGGTCAGCAGAGAGATGATCGTCAACTTCATCAAGCTGCTGTCACCGATCGCACCGCACGTCTGTGAGGAGATGTATCAGCACTACACCGGAAAGGATACCATCGCCTACGAAAGCTGGCCGGCTTACGACGAAAGGAAACTGATCGTCGATGAAGTCGAAGTTGTAGTTCAGGTCAACGGCAAGGTCCGCGGACGCGTCAACGTCAGCAAGGACGCTCAGCAGGACGAGGTCTACCAGAAGGCCTTAGCCGAGCCCGGTGTCGAAGGCCAGATCGCCGGTAAGACGGTCCGCAAGGTCATTTATGTTGCCGGCAAACTGCTCAACATTGTCGCTAATTAATTCAAGCCATATTAAAACCGGCCGGTTCTGATGAATCGGACGGTGTTTTCTTATGCTTAGGGTTAAGGCCTTCTTCCGCCGCCGGGCTGCTGTCCGCCGTTACCGCCGGGCTGAGAGCCGGGGAAACCGCCCTGGCCGCCCATGAACTGGTTGGTGATCTCCGTTACCTGCTGGCCGTTAACGTATACGGTTCCGCCGGTGAAACTGCAGCTGCCGTCATAGTCGAAGCAGGACTGCCCGGTTACCGAGATGGTACCGCCTTCAATGAACAGGTCGCCGTTGACGTCGATGCCGTCGGTATCGCCCTGACCCATGGTCACGGTTACGCTGCCGCCGGCGAAGCGGGCAAAGCAGTAATAGCTGTCGCTCTTGTGGGCGGCGTTGATGCCGTCGTCAGAGGCAGTGATGCTGAGGGTGCCGTCATTGATGACCACTTCCGTGGCTTCCAGGCCTTCAGCGGCGCTGACGGTTATGATACCCCCATCAATCTGCAGAAGCGTGGTGGCATGGATGGCGTCATCCTTGGCGCTGACGGTCAGCTGGCCGCCGGAAATGTAGATGAAGCCGGTGGTATCGTCGTCATCGTCCTCGGCGTGCAGACCGTCGTCTTCGGAAGCGATGGCGATGGTGCCGGCGCAGATGCGGATGGAATCGTTGGCTTCCAGGGCATTATTGGCGCAGGAGAGCTCATAACTGCCACCGGTGACCTTGAGGTCATCCTTACAGACAATGGCGTTGTCGGAGGATTCGATTTTGAGTGTTCCGATTCCGTTAAGGGTCAGATCGCAGCGGCAGAAGATGGCACCGTCAGCCTTTTCATCGGCTGAATAGCTGAACTTGCCGGTTACGGTCAGGGTATTGTTGCTTCCGGTAGTGGTGATGAATACCTTATCGGCATCTTTGACGTAGATGCAGGGCTTGTTTTCATTGGTGATGGTCAGTCCGTCGAGCACCAGCTGGACCTTCTGGTCATCCGCTGCCTCCACGGCAACCGTCACGTTTCTGGCTGAGCCGCTCAGAACATAGACACCGGCTTCGCTGATGGTGATGTCGGCATTGTCCTTTACCGTCTGGTAAACGGCGTTGCTGAGATCAGCTTCCTGTTCAAGATCACGGCTGGAAAACAGGTCTTCGACATCCAGAGCGACGGTCTCGGTTGAAGTCTGGGGCGTGCTGAAGGGGTCGTTGCCGCCCTGGCCGGACGGGAAGGACGGCTGGCCGGGCTGATTGCCGGTGGGAATACTATCGTTCTGTGCTGAGCAGCCCATCAGACTCAGGGCTGTCAGCAGGGACAGGAACATTAATGTCATTTTCTTCGTTTTCATTGGTTGTACCTCCTTGCCGCTTGATTCGCGGCGGTTAATGGACAGCTTCATTTCATGAACAATTATATGTTAATGAATGATTGTGTCAATTTGATGTTAAATAAGTGATTTACTGGCTGATTTCCGGCAGTACGCCGATGGAGATCTCCAGGTTGGCATTGCGGACGCGCAGTTCATTGATGAAGCTGCGGCACTCGGAAGACTGACGCAGAACAACGTCATAGGTCAGTCTGAACAACGAACCCATGTTGGTGGTCTTGACAGAAAGGAGATCACAGTAACTGGTATAACGGTCCATGATTTCCGCAAGTTCGTTTTCATAGTCCATGCCTTCCGGTACGGTTATCCTTAATTCCTTGTGGCCGGCTGACAGGGCTGAGGGGAAGATGTTATGGAAGATCATCATGATGACGATGATGATCAGAGTAAACAGCACGGCAAAGCCGAGATAGCCGATCGAGCAGGCCAGACCGACGGCCACGGCCACGAAGATCAGCATGATGTCCTCAGCCTTGTACTGCGCCGAGCGGAAACGGACGAAGCTGAAGGCTCCGGCGACCGCCAGGCCGGTACCGATGTTGCCGTTGACCATCATGATGACGGTCTGGGTGACTGCCGGCATTAAGACCAGGGTCAGGCTGTAGGAAGGATCGCTTTTGCCTAAGCGGCTGTAGACCAGCGCCAATAAGGCGCCGATGATGATGGAGACTAACGAGCAGAGCAGGTAGTCCGTAATGGTAAATGAACTGGTGAAGACTGGTGAGAATAATATTTCGAGCATTTCCGGCTTACTCCTTTCATTAAGTGTTTTTCGTAGATGGCTCCGTATTTGGAGAAAGATGACGGGTAGATGTTCAGGGAATCAAGAACGTTGGTCAGCCATAACGGCATGGCGGTCAGGGTCTTGACTTCCATGATCCGCTTTCCTTCATCCAGAACGGCTCCTTCGGGCTTCTGATTGGTGAGGACAATGTTGCTGAGGCTGAAGCGGACATCGCGGTCGAAGGTGATGCGCAGATCCGGCTGCTCAGCGGAGACAAACGAGTCTCTCTGATAACATACCAGAACCTTAGGCTGCAGTTTTCCGCCGGTGCGCAGGTAGTCGATCTCGTTCATGATCTGGCTGTCCAGCGGCTTGCGGTCGAAGACGGTGTAGTTCAGCGCCTGGCGGTAAGTCATGTCCTGACGCCGCTTGTAACAGATGCCGCGGTATTTCTTCTTGATCTCCATGAAGACCGGGGAATCGTCGCTGACTTCGCCATAGCAGCGCAGCCTGAGCTTTTCCTTATAGGCCGGCTTGTCCAGGGAATTTCTGATCATCCGGAAATCCTCGGAATCGAAGTAGATGGAGCGGATGTCGGAATGGGGATAGACGTCAGGGGTCAGCCTTTCGCCGATCGTCTTCATTAAACTGTCGTACTGGTCGTCAGTCAGGATGTACTTGGCTTCGACCCTTTCAAAGATCTGCTGGTATTCCATGCGGCTTACCTCCTTTTCACGGCTTCATTGTATCTTCTCAAGGTTAAGGATAAATGATGCGAAAATGAAAAAACAGGCATGTAAATGTGAATGTTCTGTGTATAATTAAAGGCGTATGTCACATAATTGATTCCCGCGGAAAGGGTGAAATTCGTTGTTGACACTGGCAGGGGTCTTTTGTTAAGATATACGGGTAAAGAAATGTGGAAAGAAGAAGCACCCCTTCTCACCTGATGGCCGCAAGGCGATAGGTAAATGCTACGAATCAGATTGGAAATGATTTTTAGTGGGTGCAAGCCCACTTTTCTTTGAAAGAAAGAGGTGTTGCGTATCAGCAAGAAAAATCAGAATGACGATTTAGTCAATGAGAGTATTCGTTTTAAGGAAGTACTGGTTATTGCGCCTAATGGCGATTCATTAGGAATTTTATCTCGTAATGAGGCTTTGGACAGAGCCTACGATCAGGATCTTGACCTGGTCTGCGTCGCTCCCAAGGCTACTCCTCCGGTATGCAAGATACTGGACTACGGCAGATATCACTTCGAACAGCAGAAGAAGGCGAAGGAAGCCAAGAAAAATCAGAAAGTGACCGAACTCAAGGCCATGAGGCTTTCTCCGGTCATCGATGTCAATGACTTCAACACCAAGGTCAAGCAGGCCGGCAAGTGGCTGGCTGACGGCAACAAGGTGAAGATTGACATGCGCTTCAGAGCAAGAATGATTACTCGTCAGGAAGTTGGCAAAAAGATCATGAATGATTTCATTGCTGAACTCAGCGAAGTGGCAAATGTGGAAAAGCAGCCGTTGTTAGAAGGCAATACACTGAGCTGCACTTTGTCACCAATCAAGAAATAGGAGGAAAAGTTATGCCTAAAATGAAGACCAAGAGAGCCCTCGCCAAGAGAATCAAGGTTACCGGCAGCGGCAAGCTGAAGAGACATCATGCCTATACTTCTCATCTGGCTCCCAGAAAGACCCACAAGCAGAAAGTGCATCTGAGAAAATCCGCACTTATTTCAAACAGCGATTACAAGCGTGTAAAGACGCTGATCCAGCTGTAGGAGGAATTGAATAATGGCAAGAGTTAAAACCGGTCCCGTCACCCACAGACGTCATAAGAAGACCTTAAAGCTGGCCAAGGGTTACTTTGGTGCCAAGCACTTACTGTACCGTACCGCTCATGAGCAGGTAATGCATTCACTGAAGTACGCCTACAGAGACAGAAGACAGCTCAAGAGAGAGATGAGAAGATTATGGATTGCCCGTATCAATGCCGCAGCTCATAACAACGACATCAACTACTCCAACCTGATGCATGGTCTGAAGCTGGCCAAGATCGAAGTCAACAGAAAGATGCTCAGCGAGATCGCCATCCACGATCCCAAGAGCTTCACCGATCTGACCAAGAAGGCCAAGAAGGCTCTGGAAAAGACCGCAGCCTAATCAGAAAGACAGAGATGAAACCTTCCGCACGGAAGGTTTTGTTATGGGATGAAGAAGGATGGAAATCTTTCCGCACAATGCTGAATTAAGAACAGTTTTTTTCGGAAATGTTTATGGAATTATGCCCTGTTTCTAGGGTAGAATATAAGGGGGACAAGGCGTGTCCTCAATCAGAAATCATGAACAGTTCGTGGCTCAGGCCACTTGAGATACAAGAGGGGGAGGCGAATTACATGTTAGTCATCTATACTTCACCTGGTTGTGCATCCTGCCGTAAAGCCAAGCACTGGCTGAAGGAAAAGGCCATCAATTATGTGGAAAAGAACATCTTCAATTCACTGCTCAAGGAGAGTGAACTGAAATACATTCTCGCCCGCAGCGAAAACGGCATTGACGACATCATCTCCAAGCGCAGCAAGATCATCAGAGAGCAGAACATCGACATCGACAGCATGTCCACCAGCGAGCTGATCGATTTCGTGCGCAATAATCCTTCAACGATGAAGAGGCCGATCATGATCGACGAGCGTAACTTTCTTGTCGGTTACGACGAAGAGGAAATCGAGGCCTTTGACGTCCGCAACATCCGCAAGCACCTCCAGTCGGAATGCCCGGGCCAGGAATGCCCGAGCTTTGATACCTGCGGCAAGCTGAGGGAGGATTACCAGTTTGAAGGCTAAGATCCGGATCAAGATCTTTCTGGCAATAACATTATTCATTCTTACCAGCATCCTGGCCGTTTTAATGTGGCTTCACCGGGATACCTTCCTGGCGCTGATCGACCCGACCTATAACTATCAGGAACCCTATAACATGCTGCTGAGGGAAAACAACGTCGGACTGATGGAAAGCCAGCAGTATCAGATCAACCCCATCAAGATGGGCCACGGCTGCGGCAGCGCCAGGGTCAAATACCAGTCCTCGGACGAAGAGACCGCCACGGTCGACAGGGACGGCCTGCTTCAGGCCCTGAAGCCCGGCTACGTGGAGATAACCCTGACTTCCCGCAAGATCGTCAGGGTCATGAAGTTCACCATCTATGAAAAGCCCCAGCAGCTCAATCTCTTTGAACAGGAGACCACCCTGCGGGTGGGCGGCAGCTATCAGATCGATTACGAGGTTCTGCCCGAGCAGAGCTTCCAGCCGGTATCCTTTGAGATCGGCGACGAGCAGCTGATCAGCGTCAATGAGCAGGGAATCATCAGAGCCCTGAAGGAAGGAAATACCACCGTGGAGATCGTCACCGGAAACGGACTCAGACAGACTGTCTACGTGGAAGTGGAGAGCGAAGCCGCCAAGCTGAGCTTTGATACTTCTTCCCTGGTCGTTCTGCTGGGCCGGGACAATACCCAGAAGGTCAAGGTCGGCAATCCTGAGGAGGCCGGCGCCATTGCCTACTCCTCCACCAACCCCAAGGTCGCGACTGTTGATCAGAACGGCAGGGTCAGCGCCTTAAGCGTGGGCAAAACCACAATCTGGGCGACCTCAGCCAGCGGTCTGCGCTGCAGCTACAGGGTCGAAGTGAAGATCAGCGACATTCAGATCCCGGTCACCAGCGTGCCGATGATGCTGGGCCGCATCTTCCAGTGCAACACATCCTTCCAGTCCATCAATTCCGACGCGGTGGTCCTGTATAAGTCCGCTGATGAAAAGGTGGCTTCGGTTTCCGCCAAGGGACTGATAACGGCCAACGGTTACGGCAATACCGTAATTACGGCCTACTCATCCGACGGCAAGGACAAGGTGGACATCCGGGTGGAAGTTTCCGACCGCTTCGTGGCCAACGGCATCGACGTGTCCAAGTGGCAGGGCTCCATCTCCCCGGAAAACTGGGTGAAGGTCAGGCAGCAGGGCATTGACTTCGCCTACATCCGAATTGCCTATTCCACGCTGAAGAGAGGCTATCAGGATCAGTATTTCGTCTCCAACTACAACAACGCCAAGGCTGCCGGCCTGGACGTCGGCATTTACCATTATGTCATGTGCACCGACGAGGAGAGCGCCGTTGAGGAAGCGGCATCGCTGCTTTATCATCTCTCCCGGGGCAATTATCAGTTCGAATATCCCATCATGATGGACTTTGAACATTCTTCCCAGACCAGCCTGCCGGCTGATACCCAGATGCAGATCATCAAGACCTATTGCGACATCGTCAGGGAAGCCGGCTACGACGTGGTAGTCTACAGCTATTCCAACAACCTGCGCAAGCTGGACAGGGAATTTCTGAAACAGTACGGTCCCAGGGGAACCGATCTGGCCGGGGTGGCGGTGGCTCAGTGGTCAACGCTCAATCCCAACCTGCACTACAAGGGAACATTCACGCTCTGGCAGTATACCTCCGACGGCAAGGTTGACGGTCTGCGCGGCCGCATCGACATGGACCTGGCGCTGTTTGACTATCCCGCCTATACCAGAGAAAACCATCTTAACGGCTATTAAGCCATATCACATAAGGAATTGAGAAATGAAAGTACTTGTCGGTTTATCCGGCGGCGTTGATTCCGCCGTAGCTGCCTATCTGCTCAAACAGCAGGGCCATGAAGTGTCCGGCTGTTTCATGCGCAACTGGGACGCCTACGCCAACAACGACATTCTGGGCAACGACACCATCGGCAACGACATCTGCCCCCAGGAACAGGACTACCTCGACGCCAAGAGCGTGGCAGAGACCCTGGACATCCCGCTGTACCGCGTTGATTTCATCAGGGAATACTGGGATGACGTCTTCACCAACTTCATCGAGGAATACCGGGCCGGAAGGACTCCCAACCCCGACATCCTCTGTAACAGGTACATCAAGTTCGACGCTTTCTTCCGCCACGGCCTTGATCTCGGCTTTGAGACCTTCGCGACCGGCCATTACGCCAGGGTACAGAAGGGAAAACTCTACAAGGCTCACGACCTGAATAAGGATCAGTCCTATTTCCTGGCTCAGGTGAAGCGTGAGTGCTTTGAGCACACCCTGTTTCCTCTGGCGGATATCGACAAGCCGGAAGTCAGAAGAATAGCTGAAGAACTGAACATCCCGGTGGCCGGCAAGAAGGATTCCACCGGCATCTGCTTCATCGGCGAGCGCAACTTCCGCCAGTTTCTCAACAACTATCTGCCGGCCAAGGACGGCGACATCATCGACGTCTCCAGCGGTCAGAAGGTGGGAGAGCACATGGGCGTCATGTACTACACCATCGGCCAGCGCAAGGGTCTGGGCATCGGCGGTGACCACGGACGGTGGTTTGTGGTCGGCAAGGACGTCACGACAAATGAACTATACGTGGCCTGCCAGGATGAGGACAGATGGCTTTATTCCGACAGCTGCGTCGTTTCCCATCTCAACTTCCTTGAGGACTTCGATCTGCCCTTTGACGGCAATGCCAAGTTCCGCTACCGCCAGAAGGACAATCCGGTGACGCTGCAGCGGCTGGATGACGACCATCTATTGGTCCGCTATCCCCAGCTGGTCAGGGCGGTCACCCCTGGTCAGCAGGCGGTCTTCTACAGCGGCGATCAGTGCATTGGCGGTTCCGTCATCGAACAGACCTTCATTGAAGGCCAGCAGCACAGCGAGCTGGTATACAGGCAAATCCATGGAAATCAAGGGACGCTTTGACAAGGTAATATACTACAGAGAAGACAATGGCTACACCGTAGCCGTTTTTGCCCTGCAGGACAGCCGGACCGACGAGGAAGTCGTCGTGCGCGGCTACATCGGCAAGACCGAACGGGAACACCTTTACGTGCTGGAGGGCAGTTACGTCGAGCATCCCCGTTACGGCATTCAGTTTGAGATCGAAAGCTTTAAAAAACTGATTGCCGATAACCGCGAGGATCTGATCAGCTATCTTTCTTCCAGTCAGTTCCCCGGCATCGGCCGCAAGTCCGCCAGCGAGCTGGTTGATGCTCTGGGCATGGATCTGATCGAACGGGTACGGGCGGACAGTTCCCTGCTGGATACGGTACCGAAAATGACCGCCCGGCGGAAGAAGGCCATTCTGGAGGGTCTGCAGAGCGAACAGGACAGCGACAACATCTTTCTGATGAGCCATCATCTTTCCATGAAGAACATCATCAGGATCAGAAACCATTATCAGGATGAGACGATGAACATCCTGCTGTCTGACCCCTATAAGGTCATTCAGGAGGTCGGCGGCATCGGCTTTGCGACCATCGACCGCTTCGCCGTGTCTGTCGGAGTGGACCCCAATGATCTCAACCGCCAGTGCGCCATGGCGGAGAATCTGTTAATGAACATGTGCATGCGCAACGGCGACAGCTATCTGGAGCTTGATGAATTCACTGAGCAGCTGATGAGGGAAAGCGAGATCAGCAGCGACGAGATCATCGATCAGCTGCTGATGAACCGGCGCATTCAGATCGAATGCGGACGCGTCTATCCCATCAGCCAGTTTGACGCGGAGCGCTATGTGGCTTCCTATCTGCACTGGTTCCCTTCCGTTTCTCTGGAGAAACCGGATGAGGAAATGCTCAGAAACAGCCTGGAAGACGTCCAGCAGCAGCTGGGCATCGAATATCAGGAAAAGCAGCTGGAGGCCGTCATGTCCTTCTTTGAGAACGACCTGCTGGTTCTGACCGGCGGACCGGGAACCGGCAAGAGCACCATCGTCAGAGGCATGATCGAACTGTGCCGCAGGATCTACCCGATGTGTTCCCTCAGCCTGCTGGCGCCGACCGGCCGGGCTGCCAAGCGCCTTAACGAACTGACCGGAGCCCAGGCCAAGACCATCCATTCGCTGTTACTGTGGGACAAGGAGACCGGCAGATTCGCCAAGGATGAGGATGACCCGCTGACCGTCGACATTCTGATCATCGACGAATTCTCGATGGTCGACATCTACCTGTTCTATAACCTTTTAAAGGCCTGCGGTCAGCTGAAGAAGCTGATCCTGATCGGCGACGCCGACCAGCTGCCTTCGGTAGCCATGGGAGCGGTCTTAAGGGATGTGATCGACAGCGAATGCTTCAGGTGCATCAAACTGGAGAAGATCTACCGCCAGAAAGAAGGCAGCGACATCATCGCCCTGGCTTCCGACATCAGAAATGACTGCTGCCAGTCGGTGCCGGATGAGCACGACGTCCGCTTCTTTGAGGCAGAACCCAGGGATATCACCGCCCTGACCATGCAGGTCGTCGGCCATGCCCTGGATAACTACGACAGTCTGAAGGACGGCTTCATGAACGTTCAGGTGCTGGCTCCCAAGCACATGGGCCTTAACGGCATCAACAACCTCAACGTCATCCTGCAGAAGCGCTTCAACCCGCCATCACCGGAAAAGCGGGAATTAAGAGCCGGCTACCGGACCTTCCGGCAGTATGACAAGGTCATCCAGCTGAAGAACCAGCCCGACGACGACGTCTTCAACGGCGACATCGGCATCGTCGAGGACATCATCTATGCCCATGAGGACGTCAATGGTCAGGACCGGCTGATCTGCGACTTTGACGGCCGGATCGTCGAGAACACCCGGGAGACCCTGGGCAACATCACCCACGCCTACTGCATTTCCGTCCATAAGGCCCAGGGCAGTGAATACCCGATCGTCATTCTGCCCATGGATCTTGATTACGGCATCATGCTGCAGAAGCGGCTGATCTATACAGCGGTAAGCCGGGCCTACCGCAGCCTGATCATCATCGGCCAGAAGGAGGCCTTCTTCAAGGGCATTACCACCGCCGACCATTACGTCAGACGCACGACCCTGAAGGAAAGACTATGGGAGGAATTCAAAGATGACTAAGCAGCAGCAGCGTCAGCTCATCAGGGAAAGAGTCAGCCTTCTTACCCGCAGCGACAGGGAAGCCTTTTCCCATGTCATCTGCCAGCGGCTGTTAAGACTGCCGGAGCTGGAAAACGCGCACGTGGTGTTTTCCTATCTGGCAACTGACAGTGAAGTGAATCTCGATGAATTCAACCGCATTCTCACCGACAGAGGCCTGGTGGTCTGTTATCCCGTCATCAGCGACCAGGACATGCAGGCCTATTACAGCCCTTCGGAAAGCTACGTGCTCAACGGCTACGGAATCCGGGAGCCTCAGAGACATGCCAGCATCCTGATCGACCGGGAAGCAGTTGATCTGGTGATCGTGCCCTGCGTGGGCTTTGACGAGCGGATGAACCGGCTGGGCCACGGCAAGGGCTACTACGACCGCTATCTGCAGGGCATGGAAGCGCCGAAGGTAGCGGTGGCCTTTGAGGCGCAGAAACTGGAGCATGTGGAAACGTCCGTCAACGATGTTATAATGAATAAAGTCGTTACTGAGGCGGATATCTACCGCTTCATTGAACTGATGGGGTAAGAAATGGAAAAAACGGGGAAAAAGAAACTGACTGACATATTCATTATCATCTTGCCGGGCTTACTGGCCTTTGCGGTCAACTGCTTTGCCTACATGGTGCCCAAGCAGGTCGTATCCCCGGAAAGATACATTTTTTTCGACATGGAAATCGACCGGATGATACCTTTGGTTCCGGCGTTCATCATCATCTACTATCTTTCCTTCGCTCAGTGGCTCAACTACTTCCTGCAGGCCTGCTTCGGAAAGCGCGATCTGCGCGACCGCTTCTTCAGCGCTGACATTCTGGCCAAGATCATCAGCTTCTTTGTCTTCATGATCTGGCCGGTGGCCATGTACAGCGTCACCCTGCCGGATGACGGAAGTTTCTGGACGAAACTGCTGGCACTTACCTATGCCGTTGACAACCGTATGGGATGCCTGCCTTCCTTCCACTGCTTCTACAGCTGGATGGCCTTCCGCTATAGCCTGGAAGCCGAACCACGGGAAAGAAAATGGCTCACCTGGGCAAACCTGATTTTCGCCGTCCTGGTATTTGCGAGCACCGTTCTGGTCAAGCAGCATTACCTGATCGACATTCTCGCCGGCGTAGGCTTCGCGGAAATCGCTCTGCAGCTCATCGGACATACAGGCCTTCCCGAGCGTTTCGGCAAGGCAATGGACGCACTGACGGCGAAGATAACAGAGCGCCTGGCATAATACTTGCGGCGTGAAAATGGTGCTATACAACCGGAAAGCCTTTGTGCTATAATTCTTTGCGGAAAGCGATATGCGGAACCAGTAAGCCGTGATAACCTTCCAGAGAGGCAGTGGCCGGTGAGAACTGTCAGGGGAAAGGGCTGAAGCTATCCGCATTGTGCAATGCAAACATTGACGTAATCCGGCGTTAACGGAACGAATTAAGGTGCAGGCTTTTCGGAGCCTGAAACAGGATGGTACCGCGATGAAATCGTTCCTGAATGGACGATTTTTTATTTGTAAGGAGAGATTAGGATGAAACAGTTAAGCAGTGATCAGATCAGAAGGATGTTTCTGGAATATTTCCAGGAAAACGGCCACATGGTGGAGCCGGGAGCTTCCCTGATTCCCCATAATGACCCGACCTTGTTATGGATAAATGCCGGCGTCGCCGCCCTGAAGAAGTACTTCGACGGCACCGAAAAGCCCAAGAACCGCCGCATCACCAATGCCCAGAAGTCCATCAGGACCAACGACATTGAAAACGTCGGCAAGACTGCCCGCCATCACACCTTCTTTGAGATGCTGGGCAACTTCTCCATCGGCGATTACTTCAAGAAGGAAGCCATTCCCTTTGCCTGGCATTTCCTGACTGATGAGAGATGGATGGGCTTTGAAAAGGACAGGCTCTACATCACCGTCTACATCGACGACCAGGAAGCCTTTGACATCTGGACCAAGGTCTGCGGCGTTGATCCCAAACACATATTAAAGACAGCTGACAACTTCTGGGAGATCGGCAACGGCCCCTGCGGACCGGATACCGAGATCTTCTATGACCGCGGCGAGAAATACGATCCCCAGCATCTGGGCGAGAGGCTTTTCTTCGAGGAAATGGAAAACGACCGCTACATCGAAGTCTGGAACGTCGTTTTCTCCCAGTACAACTCCGAGGAGGGCGTGGACCGCAAGGACTACAAGGAACTGCCGCAGAAGAACATCGATACCGGCATGGGCCTGGAAAGACTGGTCTGCCTGGTACAGGGCGGCGAGACCAACTTCGATACCGACCTGTTCCTTCCGGTCATCAGAGCCACTGAGAAGATGACTGATCTGAAATACGAAGGCGACAACAAGATGGCCTACCGCGTCATCGCCGATCACATCCGGACCATCACCTTTGCCCTGGCTGACGGCGCGCTGTTCTCCAACGAAGGCCGCGGCTACATCTTGAGAAGAGTCTTGAGAAGAGCGGTCCGCTACGGCAAGAAGCTCAGCATCAAGGGCGCCTACATGTACAAGCTGGTACCGGTGGTCGCTGAGAACATGAAGGACTTCTATCCCTACCTCTTACCGAAGGTCGAATACATCCAGAAACTGGTCAAGGCCGAGGAAGAGCGCTTTGAGATGACCCTGAACGAAGGTGAGAAGATCCTGCAGAACGTTCTGGAAAACAATGAAGACAAGACCCTCAGCGGTGAAGTGGTCTTCAAGCTCTACGATACCTACGGCTTCCCGCTGGAACTGACCAGGGAGATTGCCGAGGAAAAGGACTTTGCGATCGATCAGCAGGGCTTTGACGAGCAGATGAAGATGCAGAAGGAAAGAGCCCGCAATGCCCGAAGCGACGAGCAGTCGATGGCTTCCCAGGCGGTCGACCTGATGAACTTCTCCGCCCCCTTCCGCTTTGTGGGTTATGAAAAGACGGAAAATGAAGGCGTAGTCACCGGACTGTTCCGGGATGGCCACAAGGTCGATGTCATTACCGATGAAGGCGACGTCGCCTTTGACGAGAGCTGCTTCTACGCTGAAAGCGGCGGCCAGCTCTACGATACCGGTGTCATTGAAAATGAAAAGACCAGGTTGCTTGTCAGCAAGGTCTACAGGGCTCCGCTGAAGCAGTTCCTTCATCACGTCAAGGTGGAAAAGGGCGAAGTCCACGTCGGCGATCATTTCACCCTGAAGATCAATGAACAGGACCGCCAGCTGATCAGAGCCAACCACTCATCGGTACACCTGCTTCAGGCAGCCCTGCAGAAGGTCGTGGGCAGCCATGTCCACCAGGCCGGCTCCTTCGTCTGCGCCGACTATGCCCGCTTCGACTTCACTCATTATGAAAAGGTCACTAACGAGCAGTTAAGACAGATCGAGGAAATGGTCAATGAGGAGATCGCCGGAAGCCTCCCGGTCGTCACCGATCTGATGGATCTGGAAGCGGCCAAACAGAGCGGTGCCATGGCGCTGTTTGATGAGAAGTACGATGACGTGGTCAGAGTCGTTTCCATGGGCAGTTTCTCCAAGGAACTGTGCGGCGGCACCCACGTAGCCAATACCAGTGAGATCGGCCTGTTCAAGATCGTCTCCGAAGAATCCATCGGTTCCGGCATCCGCCGCATCACCTCCAAGACTTCCCTGGGCGCCTACCGCGAGACCCTGGCGCAGCAGCAGCTTCTGGAAGAAGCGGCAGCCGCTCTGAAGCTGACCAGCTTCGCCGGCATAACGGAAAAGATCAGAAATCTCCAGCAGGAAAACAGCCAGCTCAGCAAGACCATCAGCGAACTCAAGGGCAGGCTCTCAGCCGCTGAAGGCGACGAGATGCTCAATAAGGCCGTGGAGAAGGACGGACTGAAGTTCCTGATCGCCAAGGTCGAGGGTGACAACGGCGAACTGAAGAACCTGGCTGACCAGCTGATCAACAAGCTCCATGAGGGCGTCGTGGTGATCTATACTGACAGGGACAACAGACAGATGTTTGTGGCCAGCTGCTCCGGGAAGGCCGTTGAAAAAGGCTACAGGGCCGGTGACATCATCAGGCAGGTCTGCACAATCTGCGGCGGCAACGGCGGCGGCAAGCCGTCCATGGCCTCCGGCGGCGGCAAGGATTCCTCCAAGGTCGATGAAGCCATCAGGACTCTTAAGGATTCCTTAAGCCTTCAATAAATGACTTTCAATTTAGGCCCCGATAAAGTAAAATATCATCAGGAGGTATCATGATGAAAGATAATCAGATGACGCGTCTGTTTGAATCCGAACAGATCAGACAGGCTAACATCAGATACGTTCTGCAGACGGTCATGACGGCTCTGAGCGAGCGCGGCTATGATCCGGTCACGCAGATTGTCGGCTATCTGATCACCAATGATCCTGCATACATTTCCAACTACAACAATGCCAGGACATTGATTCAGACAGTGGAAAGAGATGATATTCTGAAGGAAATAGTCAGGAGTTACTTATTAAGTAATGAATAGGATTATCGGATTGGATCTCGGCAGCCGGACCTGCGGGGTGGCTGTCAGCGATGTTTTAGGCATGATCGCCAGCGGTGTCACCACCATCCGCTTTGAGGAAGATGACTATCAGTCTGCTCTCAGAGAGGTGGTCAGGTACATCGATGAATACAAGGCCGACAAGGTGGTTCTGGGCCTGCCCAGACACATGAACGGCGATGAAGGAGTCAGGGCTCAGATCTCTCACGAGTTCAAGGCCATGATACAGCAGGAAAGAGACGTTCAGGTCATCCTGTGGGATGAGCGTCTTTCCACGGTCAGCGCCCAGAAGGGCATGATCGCCAGCAACATGAACAGAAAAAAAAGGAGAAAGATGGTGGACACGATGGCCGCTGTGGTGATCCTGCAGGGCTATCTGGATTCCATCTGTTAGACAAACATGGATGAAAACAGAATAACGGTAACGACCGAAGAGGGCGTTGAAAAGGAAATGACCATTTACTTCACCTTCCATTCCGACGAATTCGGCAAGTCCTATGTCGTCTTCTACGATGAGGAAGACCCGCAAGCCCAGGCCTACGTCATGAGTTATGACGAAGAGGGCAATCTGGAAGCCGTCGAGGACGAGAAGGAATGGGAAATGATCGAAGAAGTGTTCGAGGTCTTTGCCAATGAAGAAGAAAACGAAGAGTCCCTATAAGGGAAAAATCGCCCTGATCGCAATACTGAGCATCCTGCTTCTGGCAACAGGCGGGTTTGCTTTTTTGTACAGGCATTATCTGAACGAGCTGCAGCCGGTCAGTGAGCAGTCTGAGGAGATCGCCTTCACCATTGAGGAAAACTCAACGATGAATGCCATCATCACCAAGCTCTACGACCAGGGACTGATCCGCAACAAGGACATGGCCAAGATCTATGTGAAGCTGAACCGGAAGAACAGCTACTATGCCGGCAACTTCATTCTCAACCGCAACATGTCCTTCCCCCAGATCATGGATACCATTTCCGACATGTCCAAGGCCAGCCGTGATCAGGTCAGCGTGACCATTGCCCCGGGCAACTGGGCCAAGCACGCCGCCGCGGCGATCGCCGAAAAGACCAACCTCACGGCGGAGGAGATCCTGGACAAGTGGAACGACGTGGCCTACGTCGATTCCCTGATCGACAGGTACGAAGTGCTGACCAAGGATATCTTCAATTCGGAAAACTGCTACCTGGAAGGCTACATCTTCCCGGAAACCTATAAGTTCTATGAAAACACCACCGTTGAACAGGTAACGGAAAAAATCCTGGATCAGACGGAAAAGATCTATGAGAAGTACAAAGACGAGATCGTCAAGTCGCAGTTCAATACTCATGAAGTGTTTACCCTGGCTTCCGTGATCCTGTTTGAAGCCAACAGCGAGGAAGACATGCGCAATGTTTCCGGTGTCTTCTACAACCGCTTTGCCAAGGGCATGAAGATGCAGTCATCGGTGACGGTCTGTTACGCGCTTTATCAGTACGACAACTGGAGCGACTGTGAGAAGAACTCCCTGGTCGTTGATTCCAGGTACAACACCTATCTGTATCCCGGTTTGCCCGTCGGACCGGTCTGCAACCCGACCGACGCTGCCCTGAAGGCGGCTGTCGAACCGGCGCAGAACGACTATTACTATTTCATCGCTGACCTGGCAACGGGCCGCTGCGTCTTCGCGAAGACATTTGAAGAGCATCAGCAGAACATCAGAAAATATCTGGGAAATTAAAGGAGCGGAAAGAATATGAAGAAACCGGTAGTTATCGGCATCGCCGGAGGCAGCGCCTCGGGTAAGACCAGTGTGGCGGAGATCCTCTGCCAGTCCTTTGACGACAGCAAGTCCGTCACCATCATCCGCCAGGATGACTATTACAAGAACCAGTCGCACCTTCCCTTCCAGGAAAGGCTGAAGACCAACTACGACCATCCCTTCGCCTTTGACAACGATCTGCTGGTCGAACAGCTGGACGCCCTGATTGCCGGAAAGTCCATTGAAAAGCCGACCTACGACTATGTCAACCACACAAGAAGCAGCGTGACCGAGATCGTCGAACCGGCTGACGTCATCCTTCTGGAAGGTCTGTTCGTTCTGGAAGATGAGGAACTGAAGAAGAGACTGGACATCAAGGTCTACATCGATACCGACGCCGACATCCGCTTCATCAGAAGACTGAAGAGAGACGTCAAGGAAAGAGGAAGGACTCTGGAATCGGTCTGTGATCAGTACATGAACACCGTCCGGGTCATGCATGAGGCCTTCGTGGAGCCCTCCAAGCGCTACGCTGACGTCATCATCCCCGAAGGCAGCCACAACCGGGTCGCCATCGACCTGCTGCTGACCAAGATCTCCAGCGTCATCGCCAACAAGGAAAGCGGTAATTGAAATCGGAACATCATGTGATATAATACGAAAGTTAGGAGCTGATTAATATGGAAGAACAGAAGACCATCGTTACCAGGGAAGGTAAGGAAGAACTCGAAAAGGAATACCAGCGCTTGCTGCACGAAGAGCGCGAAAAGGTCATCGATGACCTGAAGGCGGCCAGAAGCCAGGGCGACCTGAGTGAAAACGCCGACTATGACGCTGCCAGAGACCAGCAGGCCCGCGTCGAGGCCAGGATCAGAGAGCTTGAGCACATGCTCAACAACCTGGAGATCATCGACGAGACCAAGGGCAAGGGCAAGAAGCGCGTCGTCACTCCGGGCTCAACCGTCGTGATCCTGTCGCTGGACGAAAACGAGGAAGAGACCTATACCATCGTCGGTACCGTTCAGGCCGACCCGCTCAACGGACTGATCTCCAACGAGTCACCGCTGGCCCAGGCCGTCATCAACCACAAGGTCAATGATACGGTCACCGTCAACATCGCTCACCCTTACCGGGTAAAGATTCTGGAAATCAAATAGGAATTCAGTTAAAAGGAAACATATACTATGGTATGATCCGAAAAATGTATGTGTTTCTTTTTATATGCCTTGCCGTCCTGCTTTCCCCCTTAAGCAGCGGGGTTGAGCTTCTGAGCAGTCAGAAGGGCGACATTCAGGTGGAGGTCAAGGGCGAAGCGGAAAACTGCGGCATCTTCACCCTGCCGCCTTACAGCACGCTGGGTGATCTGCTTGATCTGGTGAAGCTCAGCGAGAGAGCCGACACCTCGATGCTCAATTACAACACCGTGCTGAAGGACAGCGATGTCATCAACATTCCGGCCAGAGCGGAAACGGTCAGGATCTCGATAAATACGGCCACCCTTCAGCAGCTGGTGACCCTGCCTCAGATCGGGGAAGTGACCGCCCAGCGGATCATCGACTACCGCAGCACCCACGGACTTTTCCAGCAGATCGAGGACATCAAGGCGGTCAAGGGCATCGGCGAGAAGACCTTTGAGAAGATAAAGGACCTGATCTGCCTGTGAAAAGACCATACCTGCCCCTGGCTCTGGCCTTCATCTCCATCTGCCTGCCCTCCGGTTTCATCCAGCGGATCATCATCGCGGTCATCTGGCTGATCATCTTCAATAAGACCAGGCCGCGCGATCAGCGCATGGAAGTAAGTGCTCTGATCCTTCTTCTGCTTCTTGCCAGCGTGCCTCTATCCGGAAGCCACATCTACAGCGGCAGAGTGGATACAATCAAACCGACATATCTGATCGTCAGGGACGGTCTGAGCCGGGTGATGGTCTACTGGCAGAATGAGGCGGCGCTGGATGACGTCATCATCATCGATCAGGACATCGAACCGATTGCCGGAAATGACAACTTTGACGTTTCCACCTTTCAGAGCTGGGCCAGAGGAAACAACATCATCGGTCAGCTGGATCTCAATCATTATCAGCTGGAAAGAGAGTCTTCCTCACTGCGTAATCTGATCTATCAGCGCAACCTGACACAAGAGCGCAGCTGGATCAATGAACTGCTGTTCGGCAGCGGGATGGACGTTGATTCCGATTACCGCTATCTGATCGTCCAGTCCGGACTGCACATCAGCTTTCTGGCCGCCTTCATCAAGCGGCTTTTTTCCTATTTCTTCTATCAGGACAAGGCGACGCTGCTGACGGTTTCGCTGATGAGCGTTCTGGCCATCGTCTTTCACTTTCCCTTTGCCTATCTCAGAGTGCTGACATCGCTGATCGCCGGCTATCTGATCGAGGATCAGCGCAACTGCCTGGCCGCTCAGATCATCGTATTGTGTCTGCTGAAGCCCTATTACGTCTGTTCGCTGTCCTTTCTGATCCCCGTCGGTCTGAAGCTCATTCAGGTGTTTTCGCCGTACCGCCACACTCTGGCAAGCCGGGCATATCTGATCATCATTCAGCTGGGCTTTTACGGCTGCGCCAACCTCTTCAGCATCATCTTCTTCTCCCTGTTTTCCCGGGCGGCCGGCTATCTGTATCTGGCGGCGCTGCTGTTTGCGTTAAGCCCGCTGGCGCCTGATCTGTCCAGACTGATGCTGGGATATCTGAAGCTGGCAGAAAGAATGCCGGTATTCAACCTGACCGGCAAGCCGGGATTTGTGCTGATTGTGAGCTGTCTGATCCTGCTGTTCCGTTATCTGGCTGACGGGAAGAGAATAAGGATCGTTCTTATCTTTCTGATTCTGCTGCTGAATGCCAACCGCCGGCTGCTGTGTCCCTTTTATGTCATTACCCAGCTGGACGTCGGCCAGGGTGACTGCTGTCTGATCACCATGCCCTTTTCCGCCCACGGCTTACTGATCGACGCCGCCGGAAACGTCTACCGCGATCTGGCTGACGACGTCATCCTTCCCTATCTCTATGGCCAGGGGGTCAGAAGCGCGGACGTCATCATCACTCATGATGACTACGACCACTGCGGTTCCCTGGAAAGGCTTCAGGAAGCCTTCAGGATCACTCACGTCTACCGTCAGAAGCGCCGGATGATTCTCTGTAACTCCCTGGAAGTCCATGATCCGCTTTATGACCGCCAGTATGAGGACGCCAACGACAATTCGCTGATCAGCTACTTCGCCATCGATGACTTCCGCTTCCTGTATCTGGGTGATGTCAGCTCCCGCGTGGAAAGCGATCTGGTCGACCGCTATGAAGAACTGCAGGTCGACGTGCTGAAAGTCTCCCATCACGGTTCCATCACGGCTACCGGCGAAAAACTGCTGAAAGCATACGACGTTGCCATCGCCCTGATCTCCGCCGGCAAGAACAACTACTATGATCATCCCCATCAGCAGGTCCTTGACAGGCTGGCCGGCTATCAGGTCCGAATCTTTTCCACCAAGACATCGGGAGCAATCCGGATGACGGTGCTGCGCCGTCTGATGCTGATAGCGCAGCCCTCGGGAATGATCGCCATCTACCGGCGCTGAGTGTGATATAATGAACATATGAATTATCTTCTGATCGGAACGGAATCCCATAACCTGAAAAACCGCCGTGACAGCCTGATCAGGGAAACGATCGGCAGCGACAATGACCTGGCGTTTTCCTTTTACCGCGGCGTCGACAAGGTGGAAGTCAGCGAGATCATCGACGACTGCCAGACGATGCCTTTCTTAAGCGATCAGAAGGCCGTCTTATGGGAAAATCCCGTCTTCCTGGCGGATGGACGTCCGGAAAAAGGCGCGGATGAGCAGCTGGATGCCATCGTGAAGTACCTTAAGGACCCCAACCCCTCGACGGTACTGATCATCAGCTGTGAAGGGGCGCTGACCGATAAGACCAGGCAGATCAAGCAGCTCAGTTCTCTGATGAAACTGGAGCGCTTTGATCCCCTGACCAATGATGAATTCGTCAACTACGTCAACCGCGATCTCAACGAAGCCGGTCTGAAGCTGGACCGCCAGGCCAGTAAGGAGCTCTTTGAGCGGCTGCCGATAAGTATTGAAAACTGGAAACACGAACTGGATAAGCTGAAGCTTTATCCGGGAAAGATAGACAGAGAGGTCATCACCGATCTGATCTGCCGGCCGCTGGAGGACAACGTCTTTGAACTGTCCAACGCGGTGGTCGATCACCGGCTGGCTGACGCCGTCCGGATCTACCGCGATCTGCTGGTCAGCCATAAGAATGACATCTCCTCACTGATCGGCTTACTGGCCAATCAGCTGCGCACGATGTCGCAGGTCAGGATCATGATGGACATGGGCTGGCGGGACGACGACATCGCTCAGGCCATCAATACCAAGTCGTCATACCGGGTAAAGATGGTCAAAAAGGCCATCGGCTCCAGCACCGGCGAACAGCTGCTTGAACTGCTGAATGAACTGTCGCAGCTGGACCAGAACATCAAGAGCGGGCTGGCTGAACCGGTCAGTTCGCTGGAACTGTTCATCATCAAGGCATGTAAGAGGTAAGGACATGGAATCACTGAGGGAATTGTACCGGATCGGTCCGGGACCGAGTTCATCGCATACGCTGGCAGTACGCAATGCCTGTCTTTACTATCTGAATAAATACCCTGATGCGGAAAAATACCTTGTGGAGCTTTACGGCTCGCTGGCCCTGACCGGCCGGGGGCACATGAGCGACAGGGTCGTCGAGAAAACCATTGGGGCTGAGAGAGCGGAGATCCGCTTCATCGAAAAAATGTACGGTCCCCAGCCCAATACCATGGTCTTCCACGGCCTTAAGGACGGTCAGTGGGAAAATGAAATGATCATCTATTCCACCGGCGGCGGCGCCATTGCGGTGGAAGGGGAAAACAACATCGTGGACGATAACGTCTACCCGCAGAAGAACCTGAGGGAAATCATGGAGTATTGCCGGGAAAATGATCTGGACCTGGCGCAGTATGTTCATCATTACGAACCGGACATTGACGCTCACCTGGACGAGGTTCTGACACAGATGCTTAAGACGATCGATTCCGGTCTGGGCAGGCAGGGAGTGCTGCCCGGGCCATTGAAACTGGAAAAGGTGGCTGAAAAGATCCATCAGAAGGCGCTGGAGTGCGAAGATGAGAAAACCAGGAAGGACCTGCTGATAACTTCCTACGCCTACGCGGCGATGGAGGAAAACGCCTGCGGAGAGACCGTGGTAACCGCGCCGACGCTGGGCTCCTGCGGAGTGGTGAGCTGTCTGGTCTACTGGTACCATCAGCAGGGCGTCGAAAGAAAGAAACTGAGGGACGCTCTGGCGGTAGCCGGCATCTTCGGCAACCTGGTCAAGACTAACGGGACGATTTCCGGAGCCGTGGGCGGCTGTCAGGCGGAGATCGGCACGGCCTGCTGCATGGCGGCAGCCATGTGCAGCTATCTGGAAGGCCTGAACAGCCGGCAGATCGAATACGCGGCCGAGGTGGCCATGGAGCACAACCTGGGACTGACCTGCGATCCGGTCGGCGGTTACGTGCAGGTCCCCTGCATTGAAAGAAACGGCGTTGCCGCCCTGAGAGCATTGGACTGCATGCTGTACGCCAGATACATCGGCGAGATCCGGGAAAACCGGGTAAGCTTCGACATGATCATCGAGACGATGAGCTATACCGGCCACAAGCTGGCCATGGAATTACGGGAGACTTCATTGGGAGGCTTGGCCGTTCTGCCCTTAGGGGTAAGCGAGGAGAAGGATGTTTAGATTCCGCAAGTGCCGCAGGGACGAACTTGACAAGATCCTGAAGCTGCAGGAAGACTGCTTCAGCGCCCTGGATAACCCTCAGTGGCTGCGCAGAAACACCGTGGAGACCTTTCAGTTGTGTCTGAAGAGACCGAATTACTGCCTGGGCTGTTTTGACGGCGAGAAACTGGCGGCACTCGGCATTATGCAGATCTGTAATGAGGATAAGGAAAACCTGGGCTATCAGCTGGATTATCCGTTGGAGAGAATCAGCGAAGTCGGCAACATGAAGCTGGTGCTGGTCGATCCCGCCTACCGCGGTAACGGCCTGCAGAAAAAGCTGATGGACCGCTGTGAGAAAAACGCCCGGAGCAAGAACATCAGGGTGCTGGCGACGACCGTTCACCCGGACAACGTCTTTTCCGTCCGGAACATCGAAAAATGCGGATATGTCTATCACTCCAGTCATGAAAAGTACGGAGGACTGATCCGCAGTCTGTATTATAAGAATCTATAAAAAAACGACCCTTACAGGTCGTTCATTTTTATCATTTAGGCAAGTTTGTTAACTGCTTTGGCTAAGCGAGCCTTCTGACGGCTGGCATAGTTTTTATGATGAAGGCCACTGGTGACAGAACTGTCAAGCTTGGAAACGGCTAAGCTTAAGGCTTTGGCAGCAGCTTCCTTGTCATTGGCATCAATTGCTTTCAAGACGTTCTTGATGGCAGTCTTTAAAGCGGACTTTTCAGCCTTGTTGGCTTCATTAGCCTTGATGTTGGTAATGGCACGCTTCTTCTGTGACTTAATATTCGGCATAACTTACCTCCTCTTTTTCAACGCTTATCTATTCTAACAAAGAAAGAATGAAAATGCAACAGGAAGTTACTGACGATTATCGGACGGGTTTTTGGCCTTTTATCGAAAGAATAAAAGCCTATTTTCCGCCTTAAAATCGGCGATAAAGTGCCGATAAATGATATAATTATGCCGAATAACAGGAACACTGAGGTCCTGATGAAAAGAGAAAGAGTGGTGCTGTCAGATGAGCAACCTGGATAAGAGAATCGTCTTCATGGGAACTCCGGTATTCGGCCGGGAGATCTTAAGAACACTGGTCGAAAACGGCTATAACGTGGTAGGTGCTGTCACCCAGCCCGACAAGCTGACCGGAAGGAAACAGACGGTTACTTTTTCCGAGGTCAAGCAGTACGCTCTGGAAAAGGGGATTGAAGTTCTTCAGCCGGTTAAGATCCGCAGGGAGTATCAGCCGGTTCTTGATCTAAATCCTGACCTGATCGTCACCTGCGCCTATGGCCAGATCATTCCCGATGAACTGCTCAATGCCCCGCCGTCAGGCTGCATCAACGTGCACGCTTCCCTGCTGCCGAAACTCAGGGGCGGAGCGCCGATTCAGCACGCCATCATTGACGGCTATGAAAAGACCGGCATCACCATCATGGAAATGGCCTCCCGCATGGACGCCGGAGCCATCATCAGCCAGTGCGAAGTGGAGATTGGGGAAGAAGAGCACTATGGTTCTCTTCATGACCGCCTGATCATCGCGGCTCAGCAACTGTTGCTGGATACCATGGACTCCGTGCTGGATCACAGCTATGTTGCCGTTGAGCAGAATGAGGAAGAAGTGACTTACGGATACAACATCAGCCGCGAGGAAGAACGCATCGACTTTACCGGGAGTTATCAGCAGGTCTTTGACCAGATCAGAGGCCTGTCGCCTCAGCCCTGCGCCTACACGACGATTGCCGGAAAGAAGGTCAAGATCTGCTCGGTCAGAAAGAGTGATTTTACCTGTGACAGAGAAAACGGCACCATCGTCTTCATCGAAAAGAGTCTGGGCGTTGTTGTCGACAAACGCATCATCATCATTGACACGCTGCAGCCGGAAGGCAAGGCTCTCATGAGCTGCCGGGACTGCCGCAACGGCGCTGGAAGAAACTGGGACGGTGAAACATGCAGCTGAAGAGAGCAGGACAGTTTCTGGTTGGAATCGTATTCATCTTTCTGATTACGGTCTTGTGCAAGTTCAGACTGGGTCATCTGGGATACATCAATCTTTCTGCGGCAGCCATCATGATCCTGTGCCGGTTCTTTGATCCGGCTTACGCGATCATTCTGGCCGGTCTGCCGACCGCCTTGGCAGACATCGTGCTGCAGTACAGCTATTACGCGCCGTATACCTTCATCATCAAAGGTATTATTGGCTTTCTGACGGCCTTACTGAGCCGGAAGAAGAAACTGAAGAGCATTCATTGCGTTCTTCTTGGCCTGCTGGAGGTCATCGGTTATCTGCTGGCTGATTTCTACATGTTCGGCAGAGCCATGGCTGTTCTCGGCGTCAGATACAGTCTCATTCAATTCGCTTTGTCAGTCAGCATTGTCTGCGTGTATAATCTTATTAAGAAAAAGGTATAAGCTATGGATCAGAAATACATTCGCAATTTCTCCATCATCGCCCATATCGACCATGGCAAGTCAACGCTGGCCGACCGCATCCTGGAACAGACGAAAGCCGTCGAATCCCGGGAAATGGTAAGCCAGATGCTTGATGACATGGATCTGGAAAGAGAGAGAGGCATTACCATCAAGCTCAACGCGGTAAGCGTCAACTACCACGCTGATGACGGTCATGACTATCTTTTCAACCTGATCGATACCCCGGGGCACGTAGACTTTACCTACGAAGTATCCCGATCGCTGGCCGCCTGCGAAGGCGCCGTTCTGGTCGTCGACGCCACTCAGGGCGTCGAGGCCCAGACCATCGCCAACGTCTACCTGGCCATTGACAACAACCTGGAAGTCGTTCCGGTCATCAATAAGATCGATCTGCCCAGCGCCATGCCGGATGTCGTCAGGGAAGAGATTGAAAACGACATCGGCTTAAGCGCCGCTGACGCTCCTCTGATCTCGGCCAAGACCGGTGAGAACGTTCACGCCGTTCTGGAGAGCATCGTTCATAACATTCCTTCCCCCGAGGGAGATCCCGGGGCACCGCTGAAGGCCCTGATCTTTGACTCCTACTATGACTCCTACCGCGGCGTCATCGCCTTCATCCGCATCAAGGAAGGTTCCGTCAAGGTTGGCGACAGCATCCGCTTCATGGCCAACGGCCAGACTTACCAGGTAACCGAACTGGGCATCCGCACGCCCAAGGAAGTCGCCCGTACTTCCCTGCAGGCCGGCGAGGTCGGCTGGCTGGCCGCTTCCATCAAGTCGGTCAGGGACGTCCGGGTCGGCGATACCATTACCCTGGTTAGCAACCCGGCGGCTCAGCCCCTGCCCGGTTACCGGCAGCTGCAGTCGATGGTTTACTGCGGCTTCTATCCCACCGACAATGCCCGCTATAATGACCTGCGTGACGCCCTGGAGAAACTGCAGCTCAACGACGCTTCCCTGCAGTTTGAGGCGGAGACTTCCCAGGCTCTGGGCTTCGGCTTCCGCTGCGGCTTCTTAGGTCTGCTGCACATGGATGTCGTTCAGGAAAGACTGGAAAGAGAGTACAACCTCAACCTCATCGCCACCGCCCCCAGCGTTGTCTATGAAGTCAAGCTGACCAACGGCGAAACCATCATGTGCGACAACCCGGCCAAGCTTCCGCCGGTTCAGAACATCGAATACATTGCCGAGCCTTATGTCAAGGCTTCCATCATGGCACCGCAGGAATACATCGGACCGATCATGGAACTGTGCCAGAACAAGCGCGGCACCTACAAGGACATCATCTACATGGATGAAAACCGCGTGCAGATCATCTACGAACTGCCCTTAGCGGAGATCGTCTTTGACTTCTTCGACAAGATGAAGTCCTGCACCAAGGGCTACGCCTCGCTGGACTATGAGCTGATCGAATACCGCTCATCCTCACTGGCGAGAATGGACATTCTGATCAACGGCGAAGTCGTCGATGCCCTGGCCTCCATCGTGCATACTTCCTTTGCCTATCAGCGCGGCAGCAACATCACCCGCCGGCTGAAGGACATCATCCCCAAGCAGATGTTTGAGATTCCGGTCCAGGCTGCCGTCGGCGGCAAGGTCATCGCCCGCACCAACATCAAGGCCTACCGTAAGAACGTCCTGGCCAAGTGCTATGGCGGCGATGTGTCCCGTAAGAAGAAACTGCTGGAGAAGCAGAAGGAAGGCAAGAAGAGAATGAAGGCGGTCGGCGAAGTCGAGATTCCGCAGGAAGCCTTCATGGCGCTGTTAAGCATGGATGAGGAGATCAAGTAAGATGGATGAAGTACTGAAGATGATCCAGCAGATGCGCGTCAGGGCCGGCTGGGACAGGACCGACAGCCTGCCGATCCTCATCAAGTCCGTTTCCGTGGAAGCGGCTGAACTTCTGGAGACCATTCAGTGGGATGAGGAGAACATCGATAAGACGGCAGTCCGAGGCGAACTGGCGGACGTGCTGATGTATGCCCTGTCCATCGCCATTGACGAAGGCTGGGACGTGGCTGACCTGATCAGAGAGAAGATCGAAAACGTCAATTCAAGATACCCTGAAAAAGATGATTAAAGGACTTTACGTACACATTCCTTTCTGCCGCAACATCTGCGGCTACTGCGACTTTGCCAAGTGCCGTTATGAGAAAAATCTGGCTGACCGCTACCTGCTTCATCTGAACAGGGAAATCAGCGAGATCACTCAGACGAACTTTGACAGCATCTACATCGGCGGCGGTACGCCGACGGCGCTTTCCTATGAGCAGCTGGAAGAGCTTCTGCAGATGCTCAGCCGTTTCAAGGTCGAAAAGGAATACACCATCGAGATCAATCCCGAAACCTTTGACATGGAAAAGGCGGAATTGATAAAAAAATACGGTGTCAACCGCGTTTCCGTGGGCATTCAGTCCTTCAATGAGCAGTTATTGGCTCACATGGGCCGGGCACACCACAACATCGACGTTCACAACACCTTCCGGGCCCTGGACAAGGTGGGCATCAGCAACCGGTCCATTGACCTGATGTACGGCTTTCATAACCAGACCCTGGGCGAACTGCTTGATGACCTCAACAAGGCGGTCAGGATGAACATAACGCACATCTCGATCTACGCCCTGGAAGTCTATCCCCAGACGCCCTTCGGCATGGCCGGCTATCAGCGGGTCGATGACGAGACGGATTTTCTGATGTATCAGACCATCATCGACTTCCTTAATTCCCACAGTTTCCGCCAGTATGAGACCAGCAACTTTGCCCTGACGACCTATCAGTCTGAGCACAACATGCTGTACTGGCGCTATGAGGATTATCTGGGCGTGGGTCTGGGAGCCAGCGGCAAGATCAGAAACCTGCGCTATGACAATACCCGCAACTTCATGGACTACATCCATGACCATTACCGCAAGACGGAATACAAGCTGACGATGAAGGACCAGCGCTTCGAAGCGGTGATGATGAATCTGCGCCTGTTAAAGGGCATCAACATCAAGGAGTACGATTACCGCTTTGAGACCGGCCTGCTGGCACTGTACCATGATGCCATCGAAAAGAACGTCAATAAGGGTCTGCTGGAGATCGTCGACGGCTACCTGAGAGTGACGGATAAGGGACTGTTTGTTCTGAACGACATTTTAGTTGATTTCATGGATTAATGATGTTATGATAATTAAGCTTGCGTACTTGGTTGACCGGGTTTCCGACGGTCTACTCAGTCGGCAAGGACAGAAAGAAAGAGGAAAAGACATGATTACAAAGGAACAGAAAGCTCAGATTTTGAAGGATTATGCCGTTAAGGAAGGCGACACCGGTTCACCGGAAGTACAGATCGCCTTACTGACTGCCAACATCAACAACCTCACCGTCCATATGAAGGAACACAAGAAGGACTTCCATTCCTACCGCGGACTGATGAAGATGATCGGCAGAAGACGTAATATGCTGAACTACCTCCGCAACGAGAACGTAGACAGATACCGTTCACTGATCGAGCGCTTAGGCTTACGTAAGTAATCAAAGGAAATGACGGGCCAGTCGGCCCGTTTTTCTCTGGCAAAGAAAAGATCCGGATGACCGGATCTAGATCTTATACTGATTCTTTAAGGCTCCCGTTTCGTCATACCAGCTGAAGCAGCCGTTTTCCAGCACCATGAAGCCGTGGTAATTATCCGGCTTGGGTACGGAAATGGAACCGGGATTGAGGTAGACGTGGTCTTCATGCTCTTCGCAGCGCTGGACATGGGTATGGCCGTGGACCAGGATGATGTCTTTGGCGGGGAGATTACTGCTGTTGAAGACGTCGCCGTGGGTGAAGTAGACGAGTCTGCCGTTTACCTCCATGATGAAGTAGGGGGCCAGGATAGGGAATTCCAGAACCATCTGGTCGATGTCGGCATCGCAGTTGCCCTTCAGGCAGATGATGCGGTCGGCGTAGCCGTTGAGCATCTCGAAGACCTTTTTGGGATCGTGGCCGTAGGGAACCGGGTTACGTGGTCCGTGATAGAGGATGTCACCCAGAAGAATGAGCTTATCGCAGTTCATCTTTTCAAACTGTTCAAGAATGATTTGAGTGTAGTAGGCACTGCCGTGGATGTCAGAGGCAATCAGGTATTTCATGGATCTCTCCCCCTTTACCTCTTTAATATAGCAGAGACAGGGCAAAATAAAAAGTCAACTGTGTTGACCCGGTATCTCTGACGCCATCTAATGGCGGTGTTTTCAATGGGGCGATTGACGAGACTCGAACTCGCGAATGCTGGAGCCACAATCCAGAGTGTTAACCAACTTCACCACAACCGCCGTGCTAGTTTATTCTAGTATATTTTGGCTTCTTTGTAAACAACAAATTGTCAAAGGCCCCCCAAAGTAATATAATCAACTTAGCGAGGTAATTAAGTATGTGTGAAGATAAGATTTTAGTTGAAACCAGTGCCAGACACGTCCACCTGACCCAGGAAGACGTTGAAAAACTGTTCGGTGAAGGCTATCAGCTGACCGTCAAGAAGATGCTGTCCCAGCCGGGTCAGTTCGCTTCCAATGAGAAGGTAACTGTCGTCGGACCCAGAGGCGAGTTGAAGTGCTCCGTCCTGGGACCGGTGAGAAACGCTGACCAGGTCGAGATCTCCCTGACCGAAGCAAGACAGCTGGGCTTAAGCGCTCTGGTAAGAGAATCCGGCGACATTGAAGGAACCTGCGGCTGCACGCTGGTCGGCCCGGCCGGAAGCGTCGAGATCGAAAAGGGCGTCATCGCTGCCAAGCGTCACATCCACTTCAATCTGGAAGATGCCGAGAAGTACGGCGTGGAAAACGGTCAGATCGTTTCCGTCAAGGTCGAGACCGACGGACGTTCCCTGGTATTCGGTGATGTAGTCTGCCGTGTTTCTGAGAAGTTCTCCCTGGCCATGCACATCGATACCGATGAGTCCAATGCCTCCGGCGCACCTGCTGAAGGAACTCTTATAAAATAATAAGGAACAGCCTCTGAATTCAGAGGCTTTATTAATTTGATGACACCGTTAGTGTTATAATAGATTAAAAGGAAGAAGTAAGCATGAACATATTAGAAAGATTCATTTCCTATACCCGGTTCGCGACGACGTCAAGTGACGACTGTGATGTCTGTCCCAGCAATCCGGATGAGTTTCTGCTGGCCAATCATCTCTGCCAGGAGCTGAAGCAACTGGGAGTTAAGGACGCCCATGTCGATGAGCAGTGCTTTGTCTATGGCACTCTGGAGTCCAACGTTGCCCATGAGTGTCCGACCATCGGCTTTCTGGCCCACATGGACACCTCCAACGCCACCAGCGGCACCGGAGTGAAGGCCAGGGTAATTGAGAACTACGACGGAAAGGACATCGAGCTTTCCGAAGGCATCTATACCACCGTAGCCGACTACCCCGATCTGGCAGATCTTAAGGGTAAGACCATCGTGGTAACCGACGGCACCACCCTTCTGGGCGGCGACGACAAGGCCGGCATCGCCATCATCATGGACTTCGTCCAGAGATGCCATGAAGATCCCTCGATCAGACATGGAAAGGTGCTGGTCTGCTTCACTCCGGACGAGGAGACCGGCAGCGGCATCCATCACATTGACCTGAATGAGTTCAAGCCTGATTATGCCTATACCGTTGACGGCGGCAGTCCGGAAACCATCGCCTACGAGTGTTTCAACGGCGCCAGCGCCGAAATCAGGTTCCATGGCAATTCCATTCATCCCGGTTCAGCCAAGGGCAAGATGATCAACGCCTGCCAGCTGGCCATTGACTTCCATAACATGCTGCCGGTGTTTGACCGTCCGGAGAATACCGAAGGACGGGAAGGCTTCAACCACCTGCTTAACGTGCAGGGTGACTGCCAGAGTGCCGAGAGCGTCTACATCATCCGCAATCATGATGCCGGGCTGTTTGAAAAGCAGAAGAAGGACTTCGAGATGATCAGAGACACCATGAATGCCAGATACGGTAAAGAAGTGGTTGAACTGCATCTCAACGATACCTACCGCAACATGGCGGAATGCTTCAGGGGCAGGGAGTACATCATTGATAACATGCTAAATGCCCTGAAAGAAGCTGGATATGAGCCTAAGAGCGAAGCGATCCGCGGGGGAACCGACGGTTCGCAGCTGTCCTTCATGGGCATCCCGACACCTAATCTGGGGACCGGTGACTTCTATTGCCACGGTAACCACGAACTGGTCTGCATTGACTACATGCAGTCCATGGTTGATGTTGTAATGAAAATCGCACAGGCGAGTTGTGAGGTGAAATAAATGATCATACAGTCTGAAAAAGTCTGGACGGCAAACGGATTCGCTCCTCTTCAGGTGGAAATCAGGGAGGGGAAGATCGAGGCTGTCTGGGAATACGGCAGCAAGCCGGTTGACAGGGACTTCGGCAGTCAGTGGCTTCTGCCCGGCTTCATCGACGTCCACACCCACGGTGCCTACGGCTATGACACCAATGACGGTGAGCCGGATGGCTTAAGAGAGTGGGCCAGCCGTCTGCCGGCGGATGAAGGCGTAACTTCCTTCCTGCCTACGACCATCACCCAGTCCGAAGAAGTTCTGACCAAGGCGGTCAGAAACGTCGCCACGGTCATGAAGGAAGGCTATGAAGGGGCAAATATCCTGGGCATTCACTTCGAGGGACCGTATCTGGACATGAAGTACAAGGGAGCCCAGCCTCCGGAATTCATCCTGGACGCTGACCTTGAGCAGTTTGAGCGTTATCAGAAGGCCGCTGACGGCAACATCCGCTACATCACCATCGCTCCGGAACACGACCGGGATCTGGCGATGATCAGACACATCAGTCAGAATGGCGTCGTCGTCTCCATGGGCCACTCGGCAGCCACCTTCAAAAACGCGGTGCTGGGCGTAGCCAACGGGGCAATGACCATGACCCATGTCTATAACGGCATGACGCCCTACAACCACCGCGAGCTCGGTCTGGTAGGCGCTGCCTTCCGGATCAGGGACATCTACGGCGAAATCATCTGCGACGGCTATCACAGCTGCCCGGATGCCCTGAACAACTTCTTCACCATCAAGGGACCGGACCACGCGGTCATGATTTCCGACTCGCTGAGATGCAAGGGTCTGCCTGAGGGACAGTATACCTCCGGCGGCGCCGACATCACCCTTACGCCCCAGGGTACTGCCGTGCTTACCGGCACCACAACTCTGGCGGGTTCCACGCTGAAGATCAACAGAGGTCTGCAGGTGCTGATTGAAAAGGCCCTGGTACCGATTGCTTCGGCCATCAACAGCTGTACGCTCAACCCGGCCAGGGTGCTGAGGGTTGACGATCATAAAGGCAGAATAGTAGCAGGATACGATGCTGACATGGTAGTATTGGACCAGCAGTATAACGTAGTGCAGTGCTACGTCGGCGGAAAGGAGCAGGTAAAATGATCAAGCTTATCGTCTGTAAGGATTATGAAGAAGTTTCAGACAAGGCCGCCCAGCTGGTTCTGGACGTTGTCAAGAGCAAGCCGGACTGCACACTGGGTCTGGCCACCGGTTCCTCACCGATCGGTCTGTATCAGAGAATGATCCGGGACCATGAGGAAAACGGAACTTCCTACCAGAACGTGAAGTCCTATAACCTTGATGAATACGTCGGCCTGGATGTCCATCATCCTGAGTCCTACTATTCCTTCATGTACCGCAATCTCTTCGATCACATCGACATCAGAGAAGAAAACGTCCATCTGCCCAGCAGTCAGGGCGATGATCTGCAGAAGAACTGCGACGACTACAACGCTGCCCTGGCGCAGGCTGAAGTTGACGTTCAGGTACTGGGCATCGGTTCCAACGGCCACATCGGCTTCAATGAACCCCATACTCCATTTGATTCCGTCACGCACATCGTCAATCTGAAGGAATCGACCATCAGGGACAATGCCCGCTTCTTCGATGACGACATCAGCAAGGTACCGACTCAGGCCATCACCATGGGCATCAGCAACGTCATGGCTGCCCGGAAGATTGTTCTGGTAGCTACCAGCGCTCACAAGGCCGATGCCATCTGCAAGACCATCTGCGGTCCGATAACCGAAGAAGTACCGGCATCCGTGCTGCAGAAACACCCGGATGTCACCATCATTGTTGATGAGGCTGCCGCTGCGTTACTGCCGAAGGAGGAAGTAAAAGTGGAAGTACTGAATACGGAAGTTTTTGATGATGTAGTCAGAGAAGGAACCGTTCTGGTTGACTTCTTTGCGACCTGGTGCGGACCGTGCAAGATGCTGGGACCGGTGCTGGAGCAGCTGGCTCCGGAATACGGCGGCAAGGTAAGGTTCTACAAGGTCGACTGCGACAATGACCCGGCTCTGGCTCAGAGATTCGGCGTCACCAGCATTCCCAATCTGGTCATTCTGAAGGACGGTCAGCTGTTCAGCAGATCGATCGGCTTTGCCTCGAAGGATCAGCTGAAGGCTTTCCTGGACAGCGCTCTGTAAACAGGAACACTAAGACAGAAAACTGCCATCTCAACGGATGGCAGTTTTTTCATTTGGTCTGATTATTTTTATTACCTGTTGCTTTCCCTTCTGACAAAAAGCATGATCAGCACGGCGATTATCAGGTAGGCTAAGGTGAAATGATAGAAGATGCGTTCATAGATGTCGAAGAAGAGATAGACACCGGTCAGAAAGAGGGCCGGAGGCATCAGGCAGATGATCCAGCTTCTCCGGAAGTTCAGACCGGCGGCAACGCCGGCTACCACGCAGTAAATCGGGTTCAGGGCATAGAAGCACAGAAAGCAGAAAGCCATGGCTGATTCACCCGTAAAGGTGATAAACAGGAACGGCAGGCCGATCATGAAGGCAGCGGTGATCGCCAGCCAGATGAGGATCTTCTTCATGTTTGCTTCTCCTTTTCAGCTTGTTCAGTCAGTTACGGAAAACTGCAGATCGCCGTTTCCGACGGTAACGGTCTTCTTCTGATGATGACGGTAGAAGACGGAAATGAAGATGGTGATGATCAGCAGGACGGCGCCATAGCGGACCAGCGGTCCGATGCGCACATAGCCCGGAGAGGTCCGGCTCAGCAGCTCATCGAGCAGAGCAACACCGGTTATCGAAGAAACCAGAATGATGATGTTCTTCCTGCTGAAGAATTCCTTAAAGGGAACATCCGGCATCAGGACCGTCTTCATGACGGCCAGAATGACCAGGGAGATGAGCAGGATGACTGCCCAGAAGCCGACCTTGGCCAGAATGCCGCTTAAAAGCGAATCCCACAGCGGACTGATCACCAGCATCAGCAGCCAGCCGATCAGATACAGGGGCGTCAGTACCAACAGACGCACGGCAAAGGGAAGCCTGTCAAACAGCAGTCTCGCCTTCTGCTTAAGGGTGAGTTCAGTGCGGGTTTCTTCATACTTTTCAATGACCGGGTCTCTGGATTCCTCTTTCTTGAGGATGTCGTTTACCGAATCATAGGTGTTGCTTACCACCAGCGAAGCGGCCGTCGTAGCCGTAATGGTATAGTTGCGGAGCTTCCTGCCGGCGGATTTTTTGTTTTTTTCCTTCTTCATACCTATATTTTACATTTTTCAGGTTATTCTTCAAGTTTGTGGCAAGGAGTAACTCTATCGTATTAAAATGGTTGATTTGCCTGATGTGATTCATAATGAACAAAATATGTATAATATAATTAATAAAACAACTGATGAAAGTGGGCAGTTGAATAATATGAAAGCAATTAGTGAAAAGGGTAATGATAATAAAAGAGTAAGACTGTTGAATTCTGGAAGGGTCTGTCAGGCAGCGTATTGGGGTATGGTGTCTGTCATGCCAATACTTGGCTTAGTTTTTGCGGTATCCGATTTTGAAATTTTTGAAAGCATCGATTTGAACACATCCATAATGATGTGGGCAAAGGGATATTTCGGACATTCGGTTATTTTTATGGTGTTTCCTCTGGCAATTTTCTATCTCACTTTTCTATTCTTATCGATTTCATCTGTAAATGATGACTATATGGGTGTTGTGACCATATACATGCTTGCAGACACACTGGTGAGTGTTGCTCTATACTTCAGAACTGAACAGCTTTACGATGCCATGATTGTTCTGCTGATAAAAGTGACACTTTTGATTATTGCGGTCATAATGAACTGGGATTATCGTAACTCAATAAAAGCGCGGAAATGTTATAAGATCGTTGACAATCACGGACTGTTGGAATCGATTGATCGGCTCAATAAGCGTTTGCCTCATAAGAAGTATTTCAGGTGGTCAGAGCTTATTATGGCCGGTATTGCTGTTTATTTCGATTGGGGATGGCTGTGGGTGATTGGCTTAATCTATATCGTGTTTATTGAAGTGCTGGATTTACCAAAGTCCATTTCTTCAGACGTCAGGAAAGTTGTTCTGAGTCTGAATAAGGAGATTACAACATATTGCTATGACGAGGATTATGCAGCAAGCAATGGAATAAACTACAGCCAGATGCTTAGGAAACTTCTGGCTATCTGCCTGATCCCTGTAATTCTGCTGCTGGCAATTACCGTGTTTGTGTATTCAGGAAAGATGAACAGCTTAGCGACTGACATTGTTCTTCTTCTGGCGTTTATTTCATACATTATCTATGGCTTCTACCGGTATAACAGGGAATTTTATGCGGTGAAGATGAAAAACACGTACTATCAGAAAAATGTATCCGGACTGATCTTTCAATACACAATTGATGATAGTAATGACAGTGAAAATAAACTGAGTGGTATCAAGGTCGAGAGTGAAGATGAAGTGAGTTGGCATTGCAGTTACCGCGCTGATGGCAAAGATAAGCACATCAGAATCGCAAAGGCGTATCCCGGACTGCTAAAGGCGATAAAGCAGAAGCAGCAGTTCACTACAGATGATGCGGTTAACAGACTGTTGGAGGCAAAATCAGAAAAAGATGAAGACTTTAATGCTGCTGCAAGTGAGGCTGATCTCAGCAAAATGAAAGGAAACAGCTATAGTCAGGTTATTCCGTTCTATTCTGTTTCGGACGGGTTCACGGCAAATGACGAATACCGCTTCCTTTCTTATCAGGAATCTGTCGAAACGACCGATAATCTTTCGAAAATCATTAAAAATGAGTTTAAGGAAAATATGGGCGAATGGATTGCCATTGCTGAATGTGCCAATGGTGACAAGGTGGTAGTGAATTCTTCTGGGAGAACAGTCAGAATGGATCATGAAAAGCTTAACTTGGTTGTTACGGAATGGGAATCACTAGCCGACTTCATCTGCTTTGTTTTTGATAACAGATAACAATCCGCTGATTTCGGAAAAGTTGTTGCAATTGAACTATCGCTATTGTAAAATAATAGCGCTGGTTATCGTGGATATCTGGTTCCATAGCCAAGCGGTAAGGCAATTGACTGCAACTCAATGATCACCAGTTCAATTCTGGTTGGAACCTCCATTACGGAGCTGTGGCGGAATCGGCAGACGCAACGGACTTAAAATCCGTTGGGAGAAATCCCGTGAGGGTTCAAGTCCCTCCAGCTCCACCATGAATATCAGCAGGTCTTCGCAAGAAGGCTTTTTTTATGTTCTGAGAGCTCGATTGTGAAATATTTATCGTTTTTAATTTCTGCCGGTCAGTTTACGCAGATGTTATTTGTTATAATGAAAATGTAAATTGGGGTAATATGACCAGTCAGGTCACGGAGTACTTATGAATGATGAAGTAAGGATAATCGAAATCAAGAAGAGCGTCTTCGAAGCCAACGAAAAGGACGCTGATGCCTTAAGGGACAGGCTGAGAAAGAAAGGGGTCTTTCTGCTTAACCTGATGTCGGCACCGGGCTCCGGTAAGACGACCACGCTTACCAGGCTGATCAACCTGATGAAGAACGAATACCGCATCGCCGTCATGGACGCTGACATCGATTCCGACGTCGACGCCCGTACCATTGCCGAAACGACCGGTGTTCAGGCCATTCAGCTGCATACCGGCGGCATGTGCCATCTGGACGCCTTCATGACCGCTCAGGGACTCGATTCGATCGAGAACATCGATGATCTTGATCTGATCATCCTGGAGAATGTCGGAAACCTGGTCTGCCCGGCGGAATTCGATACCGGTGCCAGCAAGAATGCCATGATCCTCTCCGTACCAGAAGGCGACGACAAACCGCTGAAGTACCCGCTGATGTTTCAGGTATGCGACCTGGTCATCGTCAACAAGATCGACGTGCTTCCCTATTTCGACTTCAGCATGGACAAGTGCGTCGAAAACGTGCATTACCGCAATGAAAAAGCCGAAATCATCCCTGTCTGCGCGCGGACAGGCGAGAATATTGAAGAAGTAGCCAAGTGGCTCAAAGAACAGATCAGCAGCTGGAAACAGCAGTAAAGGAGAAAAGACATGCCGGAAATCTACAGAGACAAAAAGGAAACCATTTCCCAGTATGAAGGAGAGCAGGATTTCAAGAAGAAATACGCCAAGCTCGCCCGCAAGATCACCGATAACGTTGAAAACAAGATCTTAGGCGTCAAGAGCACTGACCCGGAATACTGGGGCTTGAGAGAGATTCTCAATGAAGATGAAGTCGATATCCTTCTGACCATGAAGCAGCGCAAGTGGTATACCTATGAGCAGCTTTATGAGAAGCAGAAGGGCCGCTATGATCCCATCAAGTTCAAGGAACTGGTCGATCTGATGTGCGTGCATGGCATCGTGGAGTACGACTATGGCGATCACTATAATGACGACGGTCCGATCAAGGACGCTCCCAAGGAGAAACGCTACCGGCTGAGTTATTTCGTGCCGGGCAGCGCTGAGCTCTTCAACTCCTCCAAGGACCGCATTGAAAGAAATCCGGCCGTAACTTCCTTCTTTGAAAGAATGACCTTCCTGCCGCTGGAAAAGATCACCTCCATGGTACCCCAGGGCGGTGACGGCATCGGCATGCACGTCATCCCGGTGGAAAAGGAAGTCAGCATGAACAACGAAGCCATCAAGCTGGAGAAGATCTCCTACTGGCTAAATAAATACGACGGTCACATCTCCGCCGGCATCTGTTCCTGCCGCCAATCAAGAGCTGTCTTAGGCGAAGGCTGCACGGATGATGCCGATGACTGGTGCATTCAGGTCGGTGACATGGCTGACTACACGGTGGAAACCGGAAGAGCGCACTACATCACCAAGGAAAGAGCACTGGAGATCCTTAAGAAGGCCGAAGAAAACGGCTACGTTCATCAGATCACCAACATTGACGGCGAAGATCATATCTTTGACATCTGCAACTGCAACGTCAAGATCTGCAACGCCTTGAGAACTTCGCTGTTGTACAATACGCCCAACCTGTCCCGCAGCGCCTATACGGCCAGCGTTGACAAGGAAAAGTGCGTTGCCTGCGGCATGTGCGTGGAAGTCTGTCCCGCCGGCGCCGTTAAGCTCGGTCAGAAGCTGTGTGCCAAGGACGGCACCCAGATCGAATATCCCAAGGCGGTATTACCGGACCGCATCAGATGGGGCAAGTACGCCTGGGATGAAAACTACCGCGACACGGCCAGGGTTAATACCCATAAGACCGGTACTTCACCCTGCAAGGCCGCCTGCCCGGCTCACGTGCCGGTTCAGGGCTATCTGAAGATGGCTCATGAAGGCCGCTACGATGAAGCGCTGGCCCTGATCAAGAGAGAAAACCCCTTCCCGGCCATCTGCGGAAGAGTCTGCAACAAGAGATGCGAAGACGCCTGCACCAGAGGCACCATCGACCGTCCTGTCTCCATTGACGAGGTCAAGAAATTCCTGGCCGAAAGAGACCTGCACGCCGAAACCCGGTACGTTCCCGAAAAGGTCGTCAACAACCTGCACGGCCACTGGGACCAGAAGATCGCCATCATCGGCGCCGGTCCGGCCGGCCTGAGCTGCGCCTACTACCTGGCCACCATGGGCTACAGTCCGACCGTCTTTGAAAAGAATGAGAAGCCCGGCGGCATGATGACCTATGGCATTCCCGCCTACAAGCTGGCCAAGGACGTCATCGACGCGGAGATCGACATCATCAGACAGCTCGGCGTCGAGATCAGGTGCGGCGTTGAGGTCGGCAGGGACATCACCATTCAGCAGCTGAAAGAGCAGGGCTATGAAGCCTTCTACATCGCCATCGGCTGCCAGGGCGGCAAGAGACCCGGCGTTGCCAACGATACGGCTGAGGGAACCGAGATCGCCGTCAGCTTCCTGAAGGACGCCTTAGGCAATCCCGATCAGAAGATCGAAGGCGATGTCGTAGTGGTAGGCGGCGGCAACGTGGCCATCGACTGCGCCCGCACCGCGCACCGCTTCGGACCCGACAGCGTCTCGATGTTCTGTCTGGAATCCAGAGAGACCATGCCGGCATCCGTTCAGGAGATCGCCGAAGCTGAGGAAGAAAGCATTGCCATCAACTGCGGCTGGGGTCCCAAGGAGATCCTGGTCGACGAGAGTGGCCACGTCAGCGGCATTGTCTTCAAGAAGTGCCTGTCCACCAATGATGAGACCGGCAGGTTCAATCCGCAGTACGACGAAAACGACACCATCACCATCAGCGCTGACCGGATCATCTTCGCGATCGGTCAGGCCATTGAGTGGGGCAACCTGCTGGAAGGCACCGGCGTGACCTTCTGGCACGGCAACTACCCGGTAGCCGACAAGTTCACCTATCAGAGCGCTGACGAAGACATCTTCTTCGGCGGCGACGTCTATACCGGACCGAAGTTCGTCATCGACGCCATCGGTCAGGGCCATGAAGCCGCTGAGTCGCTGGCCAGACACGTTTCCAGAAACAACGTCAATCAGACGCTGGGACGTGACCGCCGGTACTTCAAGCAGCTGGATAAGACCAACATCGCCATCGACAGCTACGATGAAGCCGACCGCCAGCAGCCCTTTGTCGATACCTCAAAGGACTACGGTCACAGCTTTGAGGATCCCCGCGGCATCTTCACGGAAGAACAGGTCAAGACTGAAACCGGACGCTGTCTGAGTTGCGGCGCCACCATCATCGATCCCAACAAGTGCATCGGCTGCGGTCTGTGCACCACCAGGTGCCAGTTCGACGCCATCCATCTCATCAGGGACCATCCGAAGGCTTCCACGATGCGATTCGCTGAAGACAAGGTCACCGGACTGGCCGCCTACGCGGCACCCAGAGCCTTGAAGATCTTACTGCACAGCGGATCCGAAGAAGCCCGGATGATGGCCAAGAAGCGCCGTGAATACCTCAAGAGCACTAAGGAGTTCCGCAAGATGCATAAGCACACCGGTAACGCCGTGGACATCAATAGCCTGATGGACGATTAGAATGCACGAACTCGGTATCGTCTTTCACGTCATCAGACAGGTTGACGAAGTCGCCCAGCAGAACGAAGTCAGGGAAGTCCGCAAGGTGACCCTGGAGATCGGCGAGGTCTCCGGCGTCATTCCCCACTATCTGGAGGAATGCTGGAAATGGGCCTGCCTGAACAAGAGCAGATTCATGAAGGAATGCCAGCTGGAGATCATCAGTCTCAAGGCCTCTTCCTTCTGCCAGGACTGTCAGAAACTGTATGACACGGCTGCCAACGGCAAGAGTTGTCCGTATTGCCATGGTACCAACACCTATCTGGTGAGCGGAAACGAGGTCTCCATCCGAAACATCGAAGTCGTTTAAGCATAAACGGAAAGGCATCAGCCCTTCCGTTTTTGTGTGTTCTGGCACAGGTCGGTAAACTTGTTTATTAAACAGTGAAAAACTATAATTAAGACAGATGAAACTGTAGAGGTACAGGCGTATGAAAATAATCCTAAAGCATCTGACAAAGATTTTCCCGAACCGGACCAAGAACAAGCCGGACGTCATCGCGGTCAACGACTTTGACTTTGAAATTCCCGACGGCCAGCTGGTCGGCCTTCTGGGCCCTTCGGGCTGCGGCAAGAGCACACTGCTGAATCTGATCTCCGGACTGCTGGAGCCTACCACCGGCCAGATCTATTTCGGCGATGACGATGTCACCAAGCTGTCGCCGGAAAACCGCGGCGTCGGCATGGTCTTCCAGAACTATGCCCTTTATCCGCACCTGACGGCCCGGCAGAACATCGTCTTCCCGTTGGAAAACCTCAAGGGGAAAGATAAATTAACAAAAGAGCAGCTCAATGAAAAGGCTGAGGAGGCTGCCAGGCTGGTGCAGATTGAAAACCTGCTGGAAAGAAAGCCGAGCGAGATGTCCGGCGGACAGCAGCAGCGCGTCGCCATCGCCCGGGCCATCGTCAAGAAGCCCAGAGTACTATTGCTGGATGAACCGCTGTCCAACCTGGATGCCCGGTTACGCCTGCAGACCCGTGAGGAGATCAGGCGCATTCAGCGGGAGACGGCAATCACCACGATCTTCGTCACCCATGACCAGGAAGAAGCCATGAGCATCTCTGACTTCATCATCGTCATGAAGGACGGCATCATCAACCAGATCGGCAAACCGCAGGACATCTACGACGACCCGGTCAACCTCTTCGTGGCCAAGTTCTTAGGTACCCCGCAGATCAACGTCTTTGCCGGCGAGGTAAAGAACGGGAAGATATACATCGGCGAACAAGCCGTCATGAAGATAAAGGGCGTGGAGGACCAGAAGGTTCACATCGCCATCCGTCCGGAAGGCTTCATTCCCGAAGCCAGGGGCCCGCTGACCTGTCAGCTGCAGGCCGTGGAGGTTACCGGCCGGGATACTTCCATCGTCTCCACCAATCCGGCCTTTGACGGAGCGGCCATCCGTTCGATCATCAGCTCCGACATCAAGATCCCGGCTGATCAGAAGGAAGTCCATTTCTCCATCAAGCCGCATAAGATCCACCTGTTCAGCGTGGCTGACGAAAAGCGCATCTACTTTGAAACGGAAGGCTGACAACATGGTTTCCCGCAAGTACAAAGGCTGGCTCTATCTGATCCCGGCCCTGATATTCATCATTCTGTTTCTGATCTATCCGCTGATAGATGTCTTTGTCTATTCCTTTGAGGAGGGCTACAATTCGGCTTCGCAGACCTATTTCGGGGTGGGCTGGTACAACTATTCCTACGTGCTCCATGATCCCTACTTCCTGCAGGCGGTCAGGAATACCTTCATCCTGGTAGCCATCACCGTACCTCTGTCAACGGGTTTTGCCCTGCTTATTTCCCTGTGCCTCAACTCGATAACAAAACTGAAGGAGTGGTTCCAGACCATCTACTTCCTGCCTTACGTGACCAATACCCTGGCCGTCGGCCTGGTCTTCATGGTGCTGTTCAAGAAGACCGCCTATTCCGAAGGTCTGATCAACCTGCTGCTTAACGCCGTGGGCTTAAGTTCCGTGGACTTCATCTCAGGACCGTACTGGGCCAAGATGCTGGTGCTGTGCGTCTACACCATCTGGGTAGTTCTGCCGTTCAAGGTGCTGATCCTTACCAGCGCCCTGGCCAGCGTCAATCAGGACTACTACAACGCCGCCAAGGTCGACGGTACTTCGCCCTGGCGCATCTTTACCCGGATCACCTTGCCGATGATCTCCCCGATGATCTTCTATCTGGTGATCACCGGCTTCATCGGCGCCTTCAAGGCCTACAGCGATGCCGTGGCCCTTTTCGGAGTCGACCTCAACGCCGCCGGCATGAACACCATCGTCGGCTATGTCTATGACATGCTCTACGGAAATGGCGGCGGCTATCCGTCCTATGCCTCGGCTGCGGCCATCATCCTGTTTGCGATCGTGCTGTCAATTACCTGCATCAACCTGCTGGTAAGCAAGAAGCACGTCCACTATTAGGAGGTGAGCGGATGAACATCGAATTTGAAAAGATGGAAAGACAGCTGCGCCGCCGCCAGCGGATCAAGAAGGTCCTGACCTACGGTCTGCTGGTCATCTGGGCGATCTGCGTCATCTTCCCCTTCTACTGGATGATCCTGACCTCCTTCAAGAGTTACGGGTCCTATACTTCGGAATACGTGCCGAAATTCTTCACCCTGTCTCCGACCATTGAAAACTACATCGAAGTCTTCACCGCCGTCCCCTTTGCCCGCTATCTGCTCAATACCCTGATCTTTGCGGTACTGACGACGGGAGGAATGCTGCTGGTGATCATCCTGGCGGCCTTTGCCTTCTCCAAGCTGGATTTCAAGGGCAACAACCTGGTCTTCACCATCCTGCTTTCCCTGATGATGATCCCCAATGAGCTGGTCGTCATCACCAACTTCGTCACCATCACCAACTGGAACATGCGCAATACCTTCCTGGGCCTGATCCTGCCTTCGATCACTTCGATATTCTACATCTATCTGCTGAAGGAGAACTTCTCCCAGGTGCCTGACGAGATCTATTCCGCCGCCAAGGTGGACGGCACCTCCGATTTGAAGTTCCTCTTCAAGGTGCTGATACCCATCTGCCGGCCGACCATCGTCACCGTGGTGATCCTGAAGGTCATCGAGTGCTGGAACTCCTACGTCTGGCCCCGGCTGATCACCGACCAGCAGAGCTATTTCCTGGTTTCCAACGGCATCCAGGAGATCAGGGAAAACGGCTTCGGCCGGGAGAACATCCCGGCGATGATGGCTGCCGTGGTGGTCATCTCCCTGCCGTTGATGATTCTGTTCTTAGCCTTCCACAAGAAGATCATGGAGGGTGTGGCCAGAGGAGGTACCAAGGGATGAGAAAGATGAGAAGAGCATTGCTGGCCATTCTGACAGTGCTTATGCTATTGCCGCTCAACGGCTGCCACGGTTCCCGTTCGCTCAACGCCTTTGAGATGCCGGAAGAGTTTGATACTTCACGTAATTATGAGATCGTCTTCTGGGCCAAGAACGATACCAACAAGTATCAGACCGCCATCTACAACAAGGCCGTCAGCGACTTTGAGGCGCTGTATCCCAACATCAAGGTCAACATCCGTCTGTATACCGACTATTCAAGGATCTACAACGATGTCATCACCAACATGGCCACCGGCACGACCCCCAATGTCTGCATTACCTACCCGGACCATGTGGCTACCTATTTGACCGGTAATAACACCGTTGTCCCGCTGGACGAACTGTATGTCGATTCCCGCTACGGTCTGGCGGGCAGCGAGGTGCGCTTTGACGCGCCTTCCTTTGATCAGATGGTCAGCCGGTTCGTTGAGGAAGGAAAGCTTAACGATCACTATTACTGCATACCGTTCATGCGCTCGACCGAAGCGCTGTACATCAATAAGACCTATGTAAACAAACTGGGATATGACATTCCCGACATCGTCAGCTGGGACTACGTCTTCGAGGTGGCCAACGCGGCCATGAAGAAAGATGATGAAGGCAATTTCCTGATCAACGGTCAGAAGATCATGATACCCTTCATCTACAAGTCCACCGACAACATGATGATCCAGATGCTCAGGCAGCTGAACGCTCCCTATTCCAACGCGCAGGGCGAGATCCTGATCTTCAACGATCAGACCCGCAAGATCCTGGAGATGGTCAGGGAAAACGTGGCAACGGCTTCTTTCTCGACCTTCAAGATCTCATCCTACCCGGCTAACTTCCTGAACGTCGGTCAGTGCATCTTCGCCATCGACTCGACAGCCGGCGCCACCTGGATGGGGCCGGAAGCCCCGCTTGGCCATCAGGACATCGCCGAGGAGAACCTCGTGCAGTTTGAGATGGCGGTGCGGATGATCCCGCAGTTTGACGGATCCAAGCCTCAGATGATCTCCCAGGGACCTTCCATCTGCGTCTTCAACAAGGCTGATCCGCAGGAAGTCCTGGCATCCTGGCTGTTTGCCCAGTATCTGCTGACCAACGACATTCAGATCGGCTACTCGCAGACCGAGGGCTACGCTCCCGTTACCCTGAAGGCTCAGCAGGATCCCGGCTATCAGCAGTATCTGGCACTTGGCGGCAGCGATAACGAAGAGCACTACAGCGTCAAGATCGACGCCGTGAAGCTGCTGCTGGACAATATCGACAACACCTTTGTGACTCCGGTCTTCAACGGCTCGGCCTCGTTAAGGGACGCGGCCGGAACGATGATCGAGGAAGTCGCCAAGGCGGTCAACCGCAAACAGACGGTCGACGACGCCTTCTATGAGAAACTCTACGGCAACGTCACCTCGCTCTATCACCTCGATCAGATCAGCGCCGGCAATAACGCCCGGGCCGATCTTGGTCCGCTGCCGACGACGGCGGTGATGTTGCTGGGCGGACTGGCTGCCGTATGGCTGTTATTGGCGGCTTACTACCTGAACGATCTGCGCCGAAACAGAAAGAAGAAAGGCAGTTAAGGGAATGACGGTCAGGTAAGAATGTTGATTTATTCTTCCGGCCGGTTCTATAATTAATAGGTAGTCTGTGACTACAGAAGGAGTGAAACAATGAAAAAGTTATTTGTCTTAGTTTTAGCCTTAGTCATGGTATTATCATTCGCCGGCTGCGGCAAGAAGGATGATCCCAAGAAGAAGGGCGAAGGCGTCATGACCCACGACCAGTATGTCGCTGCTGAACTCAACAGCGAAGTTACCATTGAGACCTATGTCCAGGCCAAACAGTCCTGGTGGAACGACAAGGGAACTTTCTATACTCAGGACGCTGATGGCGCTTATTTCCTCTACGAGATGCCCTGTTCAGAAGAAGAGTACAACAAGCTGACCGAAGGCACCAAGATCAAGGTTACCGGCTACAAGTCCGAATGGTCCGGCCAGGTCGAGATCATCGATGCCAAGTATGAGATCGAAGAGGGCAGCTACGTTGCCAAGGCAACTGATGTCACCGCCTTACTGGGCACTGACGATCTGATCAAGCACATGACCGAGAAGGTTTCCTTCAAGGACTTGAAGATCGAATCCAGCGTTGACCCCAACGGCAAGGAAGTCGCTTTCCTGTACAACTGGGACGGCTCCGGCGAACCGGGCAGCGACCTGTACTTCTACGCTTCCACCAACGGTGTGAGGTATCAGTTCACCGTTGAATCCTACCTGTGCGGCAAGGACACTGACGTCTACAAGGCTGTTGAAGCTCTGCAGGTTGGTCAGACTGTCGACATGGAAGGCTTCCTGTACTGGTACAACGGACCCAACCCCCACATCACCAAGGTTACCGTTAAGTAGGAAGAATCAGCATCATTCAGGCAAAAGCGGATCACGGATCCGCTTTTTCTCCGGCCGGAGAACCCGGATTGGCGGAAATGCGAAAAAAACTTGTCAGGACAATGATTTTCAGGTTAAAATAATGATGTATGAGTATGTCTCAGGGAAACATGGCAGCTGCCTGAATTGTTGTCATGACTTTTCTGAGTATAATACCTGTTATCTGGAGGATATGAGATGAGAAAGTTTAATTTGAAGAGACTGTCAGTTGCCGTTCTATGCATGGTAATGATGCTGGCAATGCCCAGAATCATCAGAGCTGATGAAACCGAGGCGAACGACAGATCGTCTGACAGAAGCGTTGAAGTCGTATTAGGTGATGTTGAGTTTACGGAAGATCTGACGATGCATGAACTGACGTCGATCAAGCCGGACATGAGCTTAAGGCCGACTACCAGACCCTGGACAGACAAGGTCAACAACCTGTGGGGCGTGGGTCTGAACGGCGTCAACCCGAATGACGTCGAGTATACCTATGTTGAAAAATACCCGTACACCCTGGTGAATAACGGTCTGGCAAGCCGCATCATGGTGCAGTTTAATAATGTCATTCCCAGATCACTTCACGAAGGTGAAGATCCGACGGATCCTAATGTTTTCAAGATGCGTTCTATTGACGTTCCCGGTCAGTACAAGCTGCTCGACAACAATGGAAACGTTTACTACACTTACTGCTGCGACGCCGCTACCGATGCCAACCTGACGGACCATTACAACGGCCTCAACCTGGAAGATGGCGGTTACTACAGCGATGAGGGCGCCCAGCACATCCGCTACATCTGCATGAACGGTTACTGGGGTTCCGCCTCAGGCATGGGCTCACTGGAGACCTTCAGAGAGTTCCTGGTTGAAAACGGCGTTTTGACGGAAGCACAGGCTGCCGGCCTGACTCACGGCGAGGCGCTCACGGCAACTCAGGCTGCCGTCTGGAAATTCGGCAACAGCGATACCGGCTTTGCCATCGACGAAAGCATCGTCGTCGGCCCGGCCCTGAACAGCTATTCCTTCTCATCCGTTGACTTTGGCTGGCGCGACAGCTATGTTGAAGCCGGCAACCTCGTCAAGAAAATCTATGATTTCATGATCAAGGGAATGATTGCTCCGACCCCGCAGACCACGGTTCTTACCCAGAAAAACTCCCTCACGGATGTTGACATTGACGTCAAGAAAAGAGTATCGGAAGGCGCGGCTACCGGTTCTGATGTCTATAAGGCAGACATCACCTTTGAAATCGGTAATGAGATCCTGGAAAGCGATGAACTTCAGGTCGTCATCAGCCAGGACGGCAATGTCATCGCCACACAGACATTGGAAGCTGATAAGACGTCATATGTTGTCAGCGATGTCGAACTGAAGGAAAATGAGGACATCACTCTTGAACTCAGCGGCTCACGTGAGCTTGACAACGGAGTCTACATCTTCGTTGCTGAGGAAAAGGGCGAGTCTCAGACTCTGGTCGGCCTGGCTGTCGGAACGCAGTTCGTCGGCCTGAGCAGAAACATCAAGTTTGATGTTGACTACGCGACCAAATTCGTCATCACCGGCGAAAAGCAGATGAAGCACGGCGAACTTGCCGAAGGCCAGTTCAGTTTCGAACTGTTCGACGCTGAAGGAGAAGTCCTCCAGACCGTTGAAAACGACGGCGAAGGCCAGATCACCTTTGACGCTCTGGAATACACCGTCGAAGACCTGGACAACACCGATGATGAAGGCTGCATCACCTACACCGTCAGGGAAGTCATCACGGACGCCGAAGGCATCATCTTCGACACTTCCGAAAAGACCGTCAAGGTCAGACTGAGCTTCGAAGGTGAAGAGTTCGTCGCGGAAGTCGCTGATGACAGCGATGAAGTGCTCTTCATCAATGACAGCGAAGAGACGGAAATTCAGGTTCTGAAGGTCTGGGACGATGAGGACGACCAGTACAAGAAGCGTCCGACCAGCGTTACCATTCATCTGCTGGCCAATGGCGAAGACACCGGCTCAAGCGTTGTTCTCGATGAGAGCAATCAGTGGTCCGGAAGCTTCACCGGTCTGCCAATCTACGAAGGCGAAGACGAGATCATCTACAGCGTTGAGGAAGATGAAGTTGACGGCTACCTCGCTGAGATCAGCGAAGACACCGTCGGCGTATTCACCGTCACCAACGTCTACAACAACGATACGCCTCCTACCGGCGACAGAGACCCGATGGGCCACTGGCTGATGGTCTTCAGCGCCGCTGCCATGGCACTGGATGTCATCTGGATGAAACAGGGCCGCAGGGAAGAAGAACAGTAAGAATGAATGCAGGACCGGCTGAATGATCAGCCGGTCTTTTTTCACGGCTAAACGCTGGAATAAGACGCTGCTGAAGCATAGAATATACTTAAAGACCGACAGGGAGGAAATGACGATGAAGAAACTGCTGGTATTCATGATTGACGCATTATGCTCGTGTGACGTGGAGTTCATGCGCACGCTGCCGAACTTCGGCCCGGTCATCGAGAACGGTTCCTACGTGCACCATCTTCTGCCGGTCCATCCGGCGCTGACATACTGCTGCCACGTGTCGATCCTGACCGGCACCTATGTCGACCGCCACGGCATCGTCTCCAACGAAAGGCTGCTCCACTGTCAGAAGAACGATACCTGGTTCGGCTACAAGAGCGAAGTCAAAAACCCGACGCTGCTGGATCACGCCCGGGAGCACGGTCTGACGACATGTTCGCTGAGCTGGCCGGTTTCGGCAGGAGCAAACTACACCTATAACTGGCCGATGGTCGTTCCCTATCACTACGACGGCTACAACCCCCTGCAGTATCTGGAAAACGGCAATGCCACCCAGAATCTGCTGGACGCCTACTACTGGAAGTACGGACGCTACATCAAGGGCCCCGACAGCAGTCTGGATCTGCTGACCATGGCCATCGCTCCCGATCTGATCAGGGACTTCGGTCAGCCCGACGTCATGCTGATCAAGATGTGCGATCTGGACAGTGTCCGTCACCGCAACGGCGTCTATCACGAAAAGACCAGGGACCAGCTGCGGAAACACGACGAGGAATTCGGCGTGATCATGGAAACGCTGAGGCGTTATGGCGATCTTGAGAATACCAACATCGTGATCATGGGCGACCATGGCCAGACCGATGTTGAAGATGTCCTGGAAATGAACGCCCTGCTCAAGGAAGCCGGCTTCATCCGCTGCGACGGCAGCGGCAGGATCACCGACTGCGACTGCTTCGCCCACTCCAACGGGCTGAGCTGCTATGTTGAACTCAGCGATCCCGAAGACCGCCAGATGAAACAGAAAGTCAGGGAGTATCTGGAAAGCCTGAAATACAACCCCGACATTCAGCTGGCTTACGTGCTGGACAGAGAGGAAATGAAGCAGAGGTATCATCTGGCCGGACTGTTCGACTTCGTCATCGAAAGCCGCCGCAACATCAGTTTCAGCGATAACCCCGATGCCCAATACATCTGGGGCAGCAGGATCCCCGGCGACCACTACATCGGTGCCGCCACCCACGGATCCTGTCCGGAAAGGCAGGAAAACACCACTTTCATCGCCTGCGGCCCGTCCGTCAGAAAGGGCGTGGTCATCGAGCAGGCGGATATGGTTGACGAAGCTCCCACGATGGCCAGGATGATCGGCTTTGAAATGCCTGAGGTTGACGGCATAGTCCTGGAAGACATGCTGGTGTAAGATAAGCAACTGGAAAAGAGAATAAAAATGAACCGCGAAGGCGGTTCTTTTATCATGCCTGCCGCAGGTGTTCAGCGATTGAAAGAAAGCGGTTTTTCGCCTATAATTATTTTTCAGCAGGAGGGTGAAACCATGATCGTCAGAAACGACTACACTCAGTGCATTACCAACGTCGCCTGTTCCATTCAGCGCTATTTCGGCATTGAGCCGGCTCATGAGACCCTCAGCGATCTTGATGAGATCCTGGAGAGAAAGCAGCCTCAGAACGTCATCCTGATCCTTTATGACGGCATGGGCTCCCGCATCCTGGAAAGAAACATGCCCGCTGACTGTTTCTTTCTGAAAAACCGGCTGCGCGACATTACCAGCGTCTTTCCGGCGACCACGACGGCGGCCACGACCTCGGTGATCTGCGGCCTGAACCCCGTCGAGCACGGCTTTCTGGGCTGGAACTGCTACATTCCGCCATTGGACAGGGTGATAACCCTGTTCCGCTACCGCGAAAAAGGTCACCAGGAGATCTGTCAGGAATTCATAGACATGTTTCCTTCTTTTAACCCCAAGAGAATCATCGATCAGATCAATGAAAAGGGTGAGGATGCCGGCTACGGCGTCAGCCCGTTCATGGAATATCCCTATGAGACTTATGATGAAATGCTGGAGAAAATCAGGGAACTGGCGGAAAGACCGGGACGCAAGTACATGTACGTCTACGACTCTCAGCCCGATACCTCCATGCATCTGACCGGACCGGACAGCGCGGAAACGGTCGCGCTGATCAGAGAGCGCGACGAAAAGACGGAACAGCTGTGCCGTCAGCTTCATGACGCTGTGGTGATCGTTCTGGCCGACCATGGCCACAAGGCCGTGGAGAACGTCCTGCTTGACGATCATCCCGAACTGACGGAACTTATGGAAAGACCGGCTTCCATTGAACCGCGGGCCGTCAGTTTCAAGGTTAAGGACGGCTGCCATGGGGAATTCGAAAGGCGGTTCCGAGATCTGTTCGGTGAGGACTTCGTTCTCTACCCGGCTGAAGAGGTCATCAAAAGCGGGCTGTTTGGAACCGGTAAGGAACATCCCTATTTCCGGCAGCAGCTGGGCGACTACCTGGCCATCAGCTATGGCAACAAGTGCATCGTTGACGGTCCCCGTGATGTCCTGGCTTCCCAGCATGCCGGCTACACCGACGATGAGATCTACATTCCGCTGATCGTAATCAGCTGTGATTAACATGTGATAAAGGAAAAGAGAAATGGTTTCGGAAAGAATAGAACTGCAGTCAATGATGAATACCCGCGATCTGGGTTCACTGATAAACAAGAACGGCCGCAAGGTCAGAAGTCACCGTCTGATCCGTTCGGGTGAGCTTTCCCGCGCTTCAAAAGAGGATCTGAAGATCCTTCATGATGTTTACGGGCTGCGTCAGATCATCGATCTGCGCGGTGAAGACGAGATGGCGGAAAGACCGGACAGGACATACGGTGAGATGGCTGCCGTACCACTGACCGCCATGCCTTCCCGGGCTTCCGGCGTGACCAGAGACCGGAAGTTCGAAGAGGAGATGCGGCAGCTGGCAAATACCGCCGGACCACAGGGTGCCCGCGTCAGGATGCGCAATTTCTACCGCATCATGGTAAGCCATGAATTCTCGCTCAGCCAGTATCACCGCTTCATTGAATACCTGCTGGCCAATAAGGACCACGCCAGCCTGTGGCACTGCGCCGTGGGCAAGGACAGGGCCGGCATCGGCGCCTTCAACGTGGAGCTGCTGCTGGACATCGACCTCGACGACATCATCGAGGACTACCTTTATACCAACGAGTGCTACTTTCCCGGCTTAACGCCCAGGGAAAGCGTCTTTGACTACTACAACTTCGCCTTCCTGGAATACATTGAACAGTCATTGAATACGATCAATGAGGTCTTCGGAACGACGAAGAACTACATCCGTGAAGGACTGAAGATCTCTGAGGAAATGCAGGAAGAGTTCCAGAAGGCCTTCCTGGAAGATTAAGATGAAACTGCCTGGAAGCTTTGAAAGACAGATGAAACAGCTGCTTCAGGACGGGTATGAGGATTACCTGGCCTCTTTAAGCAGGCCTTCTTATTATGGATTAAGGGTCAATACCGCCAAGATCAGCGTTGAGGATTTTCTGAAGATCAGCCCGTTTGAACTGCAGCCGGTGCCCTGGTGCCCCAGCGGCTTTTACTATGACGCCGCCGGGGAAAAGCCGGCCAAGCATCCCTATTATCACGCCGGGCTTTATTACCTGCAGGAACCCAGCGCCATGCTTCCGGGGGAGGTCCTTAAGATCGAAGAGGGCGATGTGATCCTGGACGGCTGCGCCGCTCCGGGAGGAAAGAGCACCCAGATCTTCAGCCACATGGCTGACAGCTGTCTTCTTGTCAGCAACGACATCAGCGCCTCTCGCGCTCAGGGCCTGCTCAGGAATCTGGAAATGGCCGGCTGCACGAACATGCTGGTGACGGCTGATCAGGTTGAGCGGATCCCCTTCAGGTTCGATAAGATCCTGATCGACGCTCCCTGCTCGGGCCAGGGCATGTTCCGCCGTCAACCGCAGCTGATCTCCTCCTATCTGAAAAGGGACGGCAGCTATTACAGTGCCATCCAGAAGGATCTGCTTGACAAGGCAGTGGGCCTGCTTAAGTCGGGAGGAAAACTGGTCTATTCCACCTGTACCTTTGACGTGCGGGAAAACGAGGAAGTCATCCAGTACTGCCTGGACGAGCACCCGGATATGAAACTGCTGCCCATCAGAAGCTGCGAAGGCTTCGCGGACGGCCTCAATGGCCTGACTTTCTGCCGGAGGCTGTATCCTCATAAGATAAAGGGCGAAGGCCATTTCGTGGCGCTTCTTGCCAAGGAAGGCATGGTCAACAAGACTCCGGTCAGTAGTGAGGTCTTCCAATATGATGAACCTTTCTTCAGCCACATCGATCAGCAATTCTTCCGGGGAAGAGCACTCAGGATTGAAGACAGACTGCTGATGGTTCCCAGCGCGGATTTGCCCGCAGGACTGCGCATCCTCAGAAGCGGTTTATTGCTGGGACGATACCGGAGCGGCATCTTCGAGCCTTCCCAGGCTCTGGCGATGGCGCTGAGAAAAGAGCAGTTTGATCAGGTGATCGACCTTCGCGTCAGTGATGAGAGAGTATTGCGCTATCTGAAGGGCGAAACCATCGACTGCCGAAATTTCAATCTTGAAGGCTGGGTTCTGGTCTGCGTGGAGGGCTGGCCGCTGGGCTTCGGAAAGATCAGCGGGGACATCTTCAAGAACCGTTATGACCGCAACTGGAGGTATGTATGAGAATTGACAAGTTTCTGGCGGACATGACGCCTTATTCCCGCAATGACATCAAGAAACTGATCCGCAAGGGCGCGGTAGCGGCTGACGGTCAGATAATAAAGAGCGGCAGCCAGCAGGTCGAGGAAGACAGCGAAGTCACGCTGTTTGATGAGCCGGTCGTCTACCGGCGCTACGAATACTATCTGATGTACAAGCCTGCCGGCTATCTGTGCGCCAATTACGACAGCCGTGACCCGGTCGTTTTTGAACTGCTGGATTCTTTCAGAAGGGATCTTTCCTGTGTCGGCCGGCTGGACAAGGACGCGGAAGGGGCACTGCTGATAACCAATGACGGCATGCTGAACCATCAGCTGCTTACTGCCTCGCATCACGTCGACAAGAAATACTACGTGGAATTTACCGGCGAGCTGCCGGCTGACGCTGCCGAAGTGCTGGCCCGGGGCATCGTTTTCAAGGAGTTCACCTCATTACCGGCCCAACTGGAAGTGATCGATGAGCACAGCGCCTTTCTGACCATCTGCGAAGGCAGGTTCCATCAGGTCAAGCGGATGTTCGCCCATCTGGGCTGTGAGGTCAGCTATCTGCGCCGCGATGAATTCGCCTCACTTACCCTTGACGGTCTGGAGTGCGGAGAGTACCGGATGCTTGAGGAAGAGGAAGTGGCGCGCCTGAAGCAGCTTGGCGAAGCGGAATAGATAGAAGGCGATGATCTGCTGACCGAAGAAAAGAGTCAGCAGCGCTGCCAGGTATATCGAAGGAACAAAGGGAAAAGGCCGGCTGCGGCCTTTTATTGGGCTCAGAAGGCAGTAAATTATGCCGATCAGGCAGGACAGAAACAGCAGAAGGATCATTTTCTCCCAGCTGAAGTAACAGCCCAGCACGTAGAACAGCTTGATGTCTCCCAGTCCCATCGGCTGCTTCTTTCGGATGAGACAGAACAGAAAACAGAAGGCCAGAAGAAAGACCGGCAGGTAAAATGCCTGAAGAAAGATGACCGGAAGACGGTCGGAAGACTGAAACAGGACGATTCTGGCGATGATTAGAATCACTAACAGGCTGTCGGGTACCGTAAAGCTGAGAGAGTCGCTGTAGCTGATGGCCAGTAAAAGCGTAAAGAGCGTCAGATAGCGCCATAACAGCACGCAAGGTCCGTAACGCAGCCACAGAAGAGTCCAGGTCAGCCCGTTGACAGTTTCACAGACGAAAAGCCGCCCGCTGATCTTCTGAGAACAGTAGCGGCAGCGGCCTCTGAGCAATAAAAAGCTGAGAACCGGAATCAGATCTCCGACCTTAAGCTGTTGGCCGCAGCTGTCACAGTGAGAGCGCCCCAGCGGGCTTTCTGAAGCCAGACGGCGGTCGATCATGCAGCAGCAGAAGGATGCAGCAATCGTACCAAGAAGGAAAAAGAAAACGCTCATGACTTATCATTAGCGTCATGAGCGCCCGATTCCTAAACAACGGTGTTTTCCTTTTTTCTTATCTTATAGTCTCTGACGATGAAGTAAACGCACAGACAGATCAGAATTACCACAATGGCAATGGCGCAGTTGCGGAAGAAGACTTCCGGCAGCACGTCGATTATCTGATCGTAGCGCGGGTCGAAGATCCAGTTGGTCTTACCCGGGAAGAAGATCCTGTGGAAGATCACGAAGGTTCTGTCGAAATTTCCCAGAGACAGCAGGGTGATCATAATGAAGATAATGGCCAGCAGCTCCGCTCCATAGTAGCCCGGCGTATGACCGTTGAAACGGTAAAGCTCAGCGATTCCCTTCCTCTTCAGCAGATGGGCGGTCAGAAGGATCAGGGAAGTGATGGCCAGAACGGCCAGATCCAGCAGAAACAGGCCGCGGACATCTACGAAGTGCAGCATGCCGCTTTCGGAAAAACGCAGATCACCGGTGGAAAACCGGCTTCTCAATCCGAAACAGAAATCCAGCATCTCGTCATAGGCTGTCTTGATCTGCCCGTAACTGAAGCCGGTCTGCTGCGGCAGATCAAGCAGATTGATGTGCCAGTAGTAGAAAGGCCTGAAGACGATCGGAACGGCGATGGACAGCGACAGGATGAACAGCGCGGTCACCGCGATCATGATTACTCCCAGAAACTTACTCTTCTTCATGGTTACTGACCCCCAGACATAACAGGACCTGGCTAGGCAGGTAGAATACCCATGGGCTGTAGGCGGTGAACGGAGCCAGAATGTTCAGCGTGTTCATGCCTACGCTCACATCACACAGCAGAAACAGGACGAATCCCCGGAACAATAAGGGCTTTTTCAGCATGGCCGTATCAATGACGTTAAAGGACAGGTTGACCAGTGATACTCCCGAAAACACGTACAGCAGATCATACCCCATTAACCGCATTCCGGCTGCAATCACGATGGTCACGCCGATGCGCCACAGAAGCGTCCGGCGGTTGAACAGCATAAGTCCGTAAAGAACTTCAATGGCCGCAAACAGCATGACTCCGGCCAGGTAGTTGCGGCCGGTTAAGGTCAGAAAGTAGTCGCCGCCGACGGTCAGCAGCCTGATGAAGGCAAACAGCAGACGCCTGAAGCCTGCTTTATTGCCAAGCAGGTATAGGGAATACAGCGCGCAGAGAATGATGCAGCTGAACTTGATTGCTCCGGTAGGAAAGCGGCCGGAGAAGTCTCCTAATATAAGGGCTGCGTATATGAGCGCCTGCAGGGCGAGAAACAGCTTTTTCATAACAAGATTATATAACAGCCGAAGGGTGAAGGCACGCAAAACATGGATGCAGGTTTTCGGCATTTGACAGGACTTTTCTTCGCTGATGTTCTAGAATATAGATGACGAAAAAAAGGAGAATTAAAATGAAGCTTCAGTTAGCGCTTGATACCCTGTCACTTGAGGAAAGCATCCGGCTGGTCAATGAGCTGGGCAGTTACGTTGATATCATCGAGGTTGGTACGCCGATGATCATGGAGTACGGTCTGGAAGCCGTACGCCGGATGAAGGCTGCCTACCCGCAGAAGACCGTTCTGGCGGATGTCAAGATCATGGATGCCGGCCGATACGAGGCCGACAAGTGCTTTGATGCGGGCGCGGACATCGTCACCGTTCTGGGAGTTTCCCATGACCTGACAATCGCCGGAGCGCTGCAGAGCGCCAGAAAACACGGCGGCAAGCTGATGGTCGACATGATCGAGGCTCAGCCGTTTGAAAAGCGGGTCAGCGAAATTGATGATCTGGGCGTTGATATCATCTGCGTGCATACGGCCTTTGACGTCAAGACCACCGGCCGGGATTCCTTCGCTGAATTGCGCATGACCAATCAGACAGTTAAAAACGCAATGGTAGCATTGGCCGGAGGCATTACGCCGAAAAACCTGCATTCGGCCATTGAAATCGGCGCTGACATCGTCGTGGTCGGCAGCGCCATCATCAATGCCCCTGACTCTCTGGCGGTAACCAGAGCCATGAAGGAGCAGATGGACAATGAATAACCGTGAGTACTCAGCGATAATCCTTTCCGAGCTGAACAGAACACTGTCAGATATCAGCAGTGAACAGACCGAGAAACTGGTCGAACTGCTGCTGGGCAGTGAAGAGGTCTTCTGCGCCGGCGCCGGCCGCAGCGGCTTTGCGGTCAAGGGCTTTGCCATGCGGCTGATGCACCTGGGAAGAAACTCCTATGTTGTCGGTGAGACCTGCACTCCCAATATCACGGACAGGGGGTTGCTGCTGATCGCCAGCGGCAGCGGAGCGACCAGGTCATTGGTCAATCATGCCGCCAAAGCGAGAGAAGTCGGGGCTAAGATCGCCCTGATTACCGCAACAGCTGATTCACTGATAGCCTCCATGGCAGATGTGGTGATCAAAATTGACGCAGTCAGTCCCAAAGTCGCCGCTCAGGACAGCGTCAAATCGGTTCAGCCGATGGGCTCACTGTTTGAGCAGAGCGTCAGCCTTTATCTGGACAGTGTGGTTATGATGCTGATGGAAAGGCTGGAAATGGACAGCAGCACCATGTTTGGCCGCCATGCCAACATGGAATGAAGAGCGAACACCGTTCGCTTCTTTTTTTGAGAAATACATAACAAAATCGTAATAACAATTTACTAAACCTGCTTAATGTGATAATATGGAAAAGTTGAAATTATAAGAGAGGAAAAAAGTAAGAAATGGCTAAGCAAGTATTCAGTATGGACTTCAACGGCAGAAACCTCAGTGTTGAAGTCGGGGAATTAGCCAAGCAGGCCAACGGTGCTGTGTTAGTAAGATACGGTGATACCGCCGTACTGTCCACCGCCTGCATGTCAAATGTCGCAAAGGATTCAGATTTCTTCCCGCTGACTGTCAGCTTTGAGGAGAAACTGTATTCTGTCGGCAAGATTCCCGGAGGATTCTTAAGAAGAGAAGGCAGACCGAGCGAACACGCTACTCTGACTGCCCGACTCATTGACCGCCCGATCAGACCGCTGTTTGCGGAAGGCTTCCGCAACGAGGTCCAGGTTGTCAATACCGTATTATCAGTTGACAATGACTGCTCACCGGAGATGGCTGCCATGTTAGGCGCCTCCCTGGCATTATCAATCAGTAACATTCCCTTTGAGGGACCGATCGCCGGCGTCATCGTCGGCTGCGTTGACGGCCAGCTCGTCTGCAACCCCACGGTTGCCCAGAGCGATGTCTCAACCCTGTCCCTGACCGTCGCCGGCAAGGCTGACGCCATCATGATGGTTGAAGCCGGCGCCCAGCAAGTCAGCGAGGAACTCATGCTTGATGCCCTGGCCTTCGGTCAGGAAAACATCAAGAAGCTCTGCCAGTTCGAAGACGAGATCATCAAGGCTGTCGGCAAGGAAAAGGTGGAGATCGTTCTCTACGAAGTACCGGCCGAACTGAAGCAGGAGATCTATGACTTCGTCTATGACCGCCTGAAGGCTGCCGTCTCAACCGAAGAGAAGCAGGCCCGTGATGAGGCCATCGATTCTCTGACCAATGAGACCGTCGCTCACTTCGAGGAAAAGCAGTACGAATCCGAGAGCGCCAAGACCAAGACCATCAAGATGGTCAACGAAGTCTGCACGCAGATCGTCGCCGATGAAGTCAGAAGACTCATCGTCGAAGACAAGATCAGACCCGACGGCCGTGCCGTCGATGAGATCAGACCTCTGGACGCTCAAATCGACTTACTGCCCAGAGTTCACGGTTCCGGCCTGTTCACCAGAGGCCAGACCCAGGTACTCTCAGCTACGACATTAGGCGCTCTGGGCGACAATCAGATCATCGATGACCTGACCGAAATCGAAGAGAAGCGCTTCATGCATCATTATAACTTCCCGCCTTACTGCGTCGGTGAAACCGGCAGAATGGGCTCACCGGGCCGCCGTGAGATCGGCCACGGTGCCTTAGGCGAGAGAGCCCTCAAGCAGGTCCTGCCTTCAGAGGACGAATTCCCGTATGCCATCCGTACGGTTGCCGAAGTTCTGGAATCCAACGGTTCCTCTTCCCAGGCTTCCATCTGCGCCGGCACGCTGTCCTTAATGGCAGCCGGCGTTCCCATCAAGGCGCCGGTAGCCGGCATCGCCATGGGCTTAATCGAAGACGGCGGTAACTACACCATCCTGACTGACATTCAGGGCATGGAAGACCACTTCGGCGACATGGACTTCAAGGTCGCCGGAACCAGAGACGGCATCACGGCCCTGCAGATGGACATCAAGGTCCAGGGCTTAAGAAGAGATGTTCTGGCGGAAGCCATGCAGCAGGCCAAGAAGGCCAGAATGCAGATCCTCGATGTTCTGGAAGCCTGCATCGACAAGCCGAGAGAGCATGTCAGCGAATACGCCCTCAAGATCGCCCGTCTGGATATCCCGGTTGACAAGATCAGAGACGTCATCGGTACCGGCGGCAAGACCATCAACTCCATCATCGATGCCTCCAACGGCACCAAGATCGACATCAACGATGACGGCCGCGTGCTGATCTACCATACTTCTCAGGAATCAATCGACATCGCTGTCGGTCTGATTCAGGCTCTGACCAGAGTTGCGGAAGTCGGTGAGATCTACGACGCCAAGGTCGTCAGAATCGAATCCTATGGCATCTTCGTCGAACTGTTCCAGGGCACTGACGCCATGGTTCATGTCTCCGACATGGCCTGGGAGAGAGTCGCCAAGCCGGCCAACGTCGTCAAGATGGGTCAGACCGTCAGAGTACAGGTTACCGAGATCGACGAGAAGGGCCGCGTCAACGCTTCCATGAAGGTTTTGATGCCCAAGCCGGAAAACTACGAGGAGCCCATCAGGGACTACTCCAACAACCGTCTGTTCACCGGCGGCAAGAGCAACAACCGCAGAAAGAACGGCAAGTCCTCCGGCAGCAAGACCAAGAAGGAAGAGCAGTAATAACCGAAAACGGAAACACTTATTGAATAATGGGGTATTCGTGTTTCATAATGATCATGAAGACTGAGCGTAAAGTCAGCTGAAGGAGGAAAATCCATGAAGAAAAAAGCATTACTGATCATTGCTCTGGTCATGAGCATGATGCTGGCCGGCTGCGGAGGCGCTACCAGCAAGGGCTATGAGTTCAAACTCAACGGCAACATCGTCAAGATCGACTGTGAGACCTCGGACGGTTACGACATCAGAAAGAAGGGCGACAATCTCTTCATCAGCAAGGACGGCAAGGATGTCCTGAAAGGCTGGATCGTCTTCTCCGATGAATGGAAGAAGGTCAATGAACTGGTCAAGTCCGGCAGCGTTGATACGATTGAGAATACCGACGAAAAGATCGTCTGGAAACAGGATAACAAGATCTGTTCCCTCGTCTCGGTTGACGGCATGTCCTTCTTCTATGCCGAAGGAAATGTTGAAGGCGACGTCACTGATGATCTCGTGAAGGAAGCCCTCAGCCATCTGCACTACGAATGGACGGTAAATACCGACTAGTTCTCTGGTCAGAAAAGAAAAGAAACAAACCGGATATCCGGTTTGTTTTTCTTGAGAGCAGAGCAGATGACAGGAAACGATCACGATGATTATAATTTATTCATACAGCAAGGAGGCATGAACATGAGTGTTTTTACCGGCAAGGAAAAGCTGAAACTCGGTTTCGGACTGATGCGTCTGCCGAAAAATGATGACGATACAATTGATGTTGCCCAGACCAGCCAGATGGTTGACAGGTTCATCGAGGCCGGAGGCACCTACTTTGATACGGCGTTTGCCTATCCGGGTTCGGAAGAGGCCATCAGGCAGGCGCTGGTGGAAAGATATCCCCGGGACAGTTATACATTGGCGAGCAAGATCAACGCGGCAATGGCCAGTGACGCGGAAGACTGCCGGAGGCAGTTTGAAACTTCGCTGGAAAGAACCGGAGCCGGTTACTTTGACTATTATCTCATCCATGCCGTTCAGCGCAGCAATTACCTTAAATACGAGGATTACGGCATCTGGGAATTCGTAAGGCAGCTGAAGGAAAAGGGACTGATCAGACACTATGGTTTTTCCTTCCATGGCGATCCCGAACTGCTGGAGTGGATGCTGGCCAAACATCCCGATGCTGAGTTCGTCCAGCTGCAGATCAACTACGCCGACTGGGAGAATCCCGGGGTAAGATCACATACCAACTGGGAAATCTGCCGACAGCATGAAAAGCCGGTCGTGGTCATGGAGCCCGTCAAGGGCGGCATTCTCGCTGACCCGATCGATTCCGTTAAGGCCATCTTTGACCGGGAGAATAACGGCATGTCCTACTCCTCCTGGGCCGTCCGCTTCGTCGCCAGCAAGGAAAACCTTCTGGTCGTGCTCAGCGGCATGAGTTCAATACAGCAGATGGAAGACAACCTGAGCTACATGAAGGACTTCCAGCCCTTAAGCGAACATGAAGAAGAAGTCATCAGGGAAGCGCAGGAGGCTCTGAATTCCGATAAGTCGATTGCCTGCACAGGCTGCCGTTACTGTACCAAGGGCTGTCCGATGGGCATTCCGATCCCCGACATCTTCACGGTGCTCAATCGCCGCAAGGGCTCTCCGGAATTCCGCACTAAGAGGGAATACGCCATCGTTACCGAAGGCAAGGGCAAGGCTTCCGAGTGTTTGCAGTGCGGCCAGTGTGAAGCGGCCTGTCCGCAGCACTTACCCATCATTGAACTGCTTCAGCAGAGTGTCTCTCTGGAACAGGCATAAATCACTGATCAAATAAAAGAACCGGGATCCCGGTTCTTTTTGACAGGTCTGATAATGTCAGATGCGGTTGACGCCGGTCTTTACTGCGGCTTCAGCGACAGCCTTGCTGACGGCTTTAGCGACCCGCTTGTCGAACGGCTTGGGGATGATGTAGTCTTCGCTGAGCTCATCATCGCTGACCAGCTGTGCCAATGCCATGGCCGTAGCCATCTTCATCTCTTCGTTGATCTCACTGGCTCTGACGTCAAAGGCGCCTCTGAAGACACCCGGGAAGGCCAGAACGTTGTTGATCTGGTTGGGGTAGTCGCTTCTTCCGGTGGCGATGATGCGGGCACCGGCTTCCCTGGCCTCTTCCGGGAAGATCTCCGGGGTGGGATTGGCGCAGGCAAAGATGATGGCGTCTTTGTTCATGGTGGCTACCATGTTCTGGCTGAGGACTCCGGGAGCGCTGACGCCGATGAAGCAGTCAGCGTTTCTGACGGCGTCGGCCAGACTTCCCGTTTCATTGTCCGGGTTGGTGATCTCCGCCATTTCCTTCTTGGCCCAGTTGAGGTCAGTGCGGTCTCTGGAGATGACGCCCTTGCGGTCGCACATGATGACATTGCGGAAGCCATAGTTAAGCAGCAGCTTGACGATGGCGGTGGCGGCTGCCCCGGCACCGGAAGTAACGACCTTGACCTCTTCCTTCTTCTTGCCGACGATCTTCAGAGCGTTGATCATGCCCGCCAGGGTAATGATGGCGGTGCCGTGCTGGTCGTCGTGGAAGACGGGAATGTCCAGTCTTTCCTTCAGCTTTCTTTCGATTTCAAAGCAGCGCGGAGCGCTGATGTCTTCCAGGTTGATGCCGCCGAAGCTCTTGGAAATCAGGGCGACGGCATTGACGAATTCATCGACGTCCTTGCTGTCAACGCAGATCGGGAAGGCGTCGACGTTGCCGAAGGACTTGAAGAGCACGCACTTGCCTTCCATGACCGGCATGCCGGCGGAAGGACCGATGTCACCTAAGCCCAGAACGGCGGTGCCGTCGGTAATGACGGCGCAGATGTTCCAGCGGGAAGTCAGGTCATAGGACAGATTTTCATCCTTCTGGATCTCCAGGCAGGGCTGAGCTACGCCGGGAGTATAGGCCAGCGAGAGATCTTCGGCGTTTTCGACCGGAACCTTGCTGACGACGGCGATCTTGCCTTTCCACTGATAGTGTTTCTTTAATGATTCTTCTGCGTAATTCATGATCTTATCTCCTAAACCATCTTGCGGTAATCCATGATCTCATCAAATTCCTCTTCACTGAGATAGCCGAGCTGTAAGACGGCTTCTTTCAGCGACAGGTTTTCGCTGTGGGCCTTGTGGGCCACTTCAGCAGCCTTTACGTAGCCGATTCTGGGGCTTAAGGCAGTCACGTTCATCAGCGAGCGATTGAGGTTGTTTTCCATGACTTCCCTGTTGGCCTTAAGACCGGAGAGGCAGTTTTCGGTAAAACTGTCAATGCCGTCAGCCAGCAGCCGGACCGACTGCAGGAAATTGTAGGCGATGACGGGGCTGAAGACGTTGAGTTCGAAGTTGCCCTGGGAAGCGGCGAAGCCGATGGCGGCGTCATTGCCCATGACCTGGACAGCAACCATGGTCAGAGCCTCGCACTGGGTGGGGTTGACTTTGCCCGGCATGATCGAACTGCCCGGTTCATTGGCGGGAATGCTTATCTCGCCCAGACCGCAGCGGGGGCCGGAAGCCATCCAGCGGATGTCGTTGGCGATCTTCATCAGATCGGCTGCCAGCGCCTTCAGGGCGCCATGAGCGAAGACCAGAGCGTCGCGGCTGGTCAGAGCGTGGAACTTGTTTTCATCCGGTTCGAATTCGAAGTCGCAGAGTTTGCTCAGCTTTTTGCAGACCAGCCTGTCAAAGTCTTCCGGCGCGTTGATGCCGGTGCCGACGGCGGTGCCGCCGATGGCCAGCTTTCTGATCTCCAGAACGGAAGAGAGGATCATGTCCTCATCGCAGAGCAGTGAGCTGCGGTAGCCGCTGAGCTCCTGAGCGAAGGAGATCGGCGTGGCGTCCAGTAGGTGCGTGCGTCCGCTTTTAATGATATCAGCATTCTCTTCTTCCAGCCGGGCCAGCTCATCGGCCATCCTGTCGACGGCTGGAAGCAGATAGTCGACAATGGCCAAAACGGCAGCCATGTGCATGGCGGTCGGGAAGGTGTCGTTGGATGACTGGGACATGTTGACGTCATCATTGGGGTGAACCTTGAGCAGACAGATGTGAGCGATCACTTCGTTGACATTCATGTTGCTCTGGGTTCCGGATCCGGTCTGCCAGAGAGCCAGGGGGAATTCATCCTCGAATCCGCCCTCCAGAATGTCATCGCATGCCTTGACAATGAGTTTCTTCTTGTCCTTCGAAAGCTTGCCCAGTTCGCAGTTGACCATGGCGCAGGCTTTCTTCAGAAGCACCAGCGCTCTGATGATCTCCTGGGGCATCTTTTCCGTACCGATCCGGAAGTTTTCCAGGCTGCGCTGGGACTGAGCGCCCCAGAGGTGAACATCATCAACTCTTACTTCGCCCAGAGAGTCTGTTTCAATCCGATAATTCATAGTAGTCCTGCTTTCCCAGAATGCCCGGCGAGGTCATCTTGCGGTCATCCATCATGACATCCAGCTGCTGCTCATTGAGCAGACCTTCTTCCAGTACCAGCTGGCGGATGCTCTTGCCGGTCTTCAGCGCCTTCTTGGCGATTTCCGCGGATTTCTGGTAACCCAGATAGGGAGCCAGTGCGGTGACGGTGCCCACGGAGTTGTCCAGCTGCCGGGCACAGTGTTCACGGTTGGCGGTGATGCCGTCAACGCAGTTGTCGATTAAGGTAGCAACGCCGTTGGTCAGGGTCTCAATGGACTGGAACAGGTTGTAGAAGACGACTGGTTCAAAGGCGTTGAGTTCCAGCTGACCGGCTTCGGCGGCCATGGTGATGGTCTGGTCGTTGCCGATGATGTTAAAGGCGATCTGATTGACGACCTCGGGGATTACCGGGTTGACCTTGCCGGGCATGATCGAGGATCCGTTCTGCCTGGCCGGCAGGTTGATCTCGCCGATGCCGGTTCGCGGACCGCTGGCGATCAGCCTCAGGTCGTTACAGATCTTTGATAAGGTAACGGCGCAGGCCTTGACGGCGCCGGATATGGCCACGAAACCGTCGAGGTTCTGGGTGGCGTCGATCAGGTCTTCCGCCTGCTTGAGTCCCAGATGCGAGACTTTGGAGAGGGTGGGAACGATGAGTTCTTCATACTGAATGTCAGCGTTAATGCCGGTTCCGATGGCGGTGCCGCCGAGGTTGACCGTGTGCATCTCCGCGCCGACCTTGGTAAGGCGCTTGCGGCAGCGTCTGACGGAGGTGGCGTAGCCGTTGAATTCCTGGCCAAGCCGGATCGGTACGGCGTCTTCCAGCTGAGTACGGCCCATCTTGAGGATGTCGTCGAATTCCCGGGCTTTGGTATCAAAGGAAGATATCAGGCGGTCAAGCTGTTCGTCGAGCTTCTTCAGCAGTCTGATGACGGCTATCTTGCCGGCGGTGGGAATGACATCGTTGGTGGACTGTCCCTTGTTGACGTCATCGGTAGGGCTCAGGGACTGATAGGCGCCTTTCGGACGTCCCAGAAGTTCCAGGGCGCGGTTGGCGATGACTTCGTTGGCGTTCATGTTCATGCTGGTGCCGGCTCCGCCCTGAATGGCGTCGACGATGAAGCTGTCATGCAGCTTGCCTTCGATGATCTCATCGCAGGCAGCCACGATGGCGTCCTTCTTGCGCTTGCTCAGCAGGGAAGAGTGGTGATTGGCCAGTGCGCAGGCCTTCTTGACCATGGCGATGGCGATGATCATTTCCCGGTTGACCGGCTGACCGGTTATCGGGAAATTTTCTTTGGCCCGCAGGGAATGAATTCCGTAATAGGCTTCGGCAGGTACCTGAAGCGTACCCACGGAATCCTGCTCAGTGCGATATGACATGTCCATATTAAAACCCCCTCAAAGACATGAGTCTATATTCATTATAAGTTATTATTGCCGCTTTGGTTAAGCATTATGAACAAAACCGGGCAAAAGGGGACGATTTCCGCGGCAGTGCGTCTGGTTGTTATTTGAAAGGCGTAGTGATAGAATAAGATAGGTGAAATCTGATGAGAATGCGTAAGAAACCGTGGGCTAGAGACATGATCCAGTCGCGTGAAGACTGCGTCATCGCCAGCCCCGAAGAACTTAAGGGCACCTGGAAAAGCCTGGGATATGAGCATGTCATCGTGGAGATCGGCGCCGGCAAGGGCGATTACTGGATCAACATGGGCAACATGCATCCCGAAGAACTCTGGGTAGCCGTGGAAAAGAGCGTCGACGCAGCCGGAATTGCCCTTAAGAAGAGCATTGACCGCACTAAGGCGAACATGAAGTTCATCGTCGGTGACGCTGCACTGATCAGCCAGTGGTTTGCCGAGGGGGAAGTGGAAAGGATCCACCTCAACTTCTCCGATCCCTGGCCCAAGAAACACCACACCAAGAGAAGACTCACCTATTCGTCTTTTCTGAACGACTACCGCAGCATCCTGATGCCCGGCGGAAAGATCGTCATGAAGACGGATAATTCGAAGCTTTTTGAGTTCAGCCTGGTCAGCTTCGCGGAAAACGGCTGGCTGCTCAGGGAAGCTTATGTTAATTACCGTGAAACTGCTCACGATGAAGACGCCATCACCGAATACGAGAGCAATTTCATCGCGCTGAACCAGCCCATTTACCGGGCTGTCTGGGAGGTCGTCAAATAAATGAAGAGATTCAGAAAACATCTTCTGTTCATATTGTGCATCGTGCTGTTGGGCGGCTGCGCCAGGACCGATGAGCAGACGTTTGCCTATCAGCTGGATCAGGCCGTCGCTCAGGCCATCGGCGCGCAGATTCCCGAAAGCGACATGAACAACTGCGTGAAGACTTATTATTCCTACTACCGCAACAATGACATCGGCAAGATCTACAACGACGCCATCTACAACGAGTTCAACATCAACGGAAACGTTTCCACGCTGGCTCTGGACGTTGAGAGCATCGTCACCAACCAGATCACGGCCAACAGCGGTGAGAAGACGGTCAGAAAGATCGTCGATGTCGCCGACCCGATCTATGAGAAGAGCGGTGAGTTCGTCAATTCCTCCCACGTCAAGATTCCCTATCGCATTCAGATAGCGAAAGTGAATGAGGAAAACGAATACATCATCTACATTCAGAGCAGCGAATTCATGTTCGTCTCGCAGGTCAGCAAGGGAAGCTGCGCTGACACGCTCTACGACATGCTGATCCTGTTAAGGAGCTGCAATCCCGATACCACCCGGATCATTCTGGACTATGGTTCGGAATCGCTGATCTCCACGGGAGAAAGCATCATCACCCTGTTTGAGGATGTTCTGCCGGCTTCCGGCTATGTCATTGACTACATTGACAGCTGGAAGGATGACACTTCCTTCATCATCATCGACCCGGTGGAAGAGGATGACAGCGGCGGTGACTATGAAGAAGACTATAACGATGACGATGACGATTATCAGGAGGAAGACACTGAGGATGAAGATACTGGAGAAAACGAAGAAGGCGGTGGAGAAGGTAATTAACTTCCTGACCGAGGACGTCGAAGAAGACGACAAGGTCGAGGAAGTCCGCCAGGAAGTCAGAAAGACTGCCCAGAAGATCGAAGTGATGGAAAAGAAAATGGAAACCGCAGCCGCTGCGCGTCCCGCCGAAACGGTCAGCCCCAAGCCGGCGGAAAACACCGTAAAGCCTGCCGAGAGTTCCACTTTTGTCAACGTCACATCCAGCGAGAAAAAGCCGGTCCAGCAGCCGAAGGTCCAGCCGGCCGTTACGGTCAGCGAACCGATCCGCGAAAAGGAGAGCGTCTACATTCCCCGCAACGTCATTTCCCCGATCTACGGAAAGGTGGAAAACAGCGATCAGCGCTACAGCACTTCACCGACGGTCCAGTATGACGATGATGTCCGCAGCGACAGCGTCATCGGCACCATCTTCTCACCGATCAACGGCAAGTACGTTCCGGTCGGCGAAAGCGACGATGAGATTCCCGAAGAAGTTGCCAGTCTGACGACCACGGATTTCATTGAGACGGTCAGCGAAGAGCCCCGGGAGTATCCCGTGCCGGCCTACCTGGATGCTGAGTACAATACCGTCAGCGTTCAGGACCTGCCCACGGTTACGGAAAGTGAACACCCGCCGGTAGAAACCGTCAGCGAGCCGGACATCCGGCCGCAGACCGTTGCCCAGCCGGTCATCAAGCCGCTCGAGGTAACCGTTTCACCCCAGCCGGTCGTTGAGCCTCTCAAAGAAGAGGAAGACGAAGAAGGCTACGTCAATCTCAGCCTGTTTTAGAAAATGAAGGAGTCACTTTTCAGGTGGCTCTTTGTAAGATAAGGAAAGTGATCAGCAAATGAAGGAATACAGAGAAGAAGACATTATTCTCAAGAACGTAAGACATATCCACATGATCGGCATCGGCGGTTCCGGCATGTGCCCGCTGGCGGAGATCCTCCACAGCAAGGGCTACGTCATCACCGGTTCCGACAACAACGAATCCGACCCGCTGAAGAAGGTCAGGCGTTTTGCGACGGTCCATCTGGGCCATGACGCCGCCAACATCGAAGGCGCTGAGCTGATCATCTATTCCGCGGCCATCTTCAGGGACAATGTCGAACTGGTTGCCGCCAGGGAAAAGGGCATTCCCACCATGGAAAGAAGCCACGCCCTGGGCGCTCTGACCCGGATGTTTGACAATGTCGTCGGAGTCTGCGGCACTCACGGCAAGACGACGACCACTTCTCTGATCACCCAGATCCTGATCCAGAACGATTTCAAGCCCAATGCCGTCATTGGCGGCAAGCTGCCGCTGGTCAATCATTACGGCGTAGTCGGTGATTCTGAGACGATGGTCGTAGAATCCTGTGAGTTTGTCGATACCTTCCTGCAGCTTTCCGAAGACGTTGCCGTACTTCTGAACATTGACAATGACCACCTGGATTACTTCAAGACCATGGACAACATGGTCAGCTCCTTCCATAAGTTCGTATCCAAGGCCAGGATCGTTTTTGTCAACGGCGATGACGAAAGAAGCATGGTTGCCGTACAGGGCATTGACGGACAGGTCATCACCTTCGGTCACAACCCGGATGATGACTACCGCTTCGAGAATCTGAAGCCGGGTAAGTTCGGCTATGAATACGATGTTTATTTCCGTGACGAGAAACTCGCGGAAGTAAGGATGAGCATTCCGGGTAAGCACAATGCCTACAATGGTCTGGCTGCCTTTGCGGTCTGTCACAACATGGGCGTACCGATCGAGGGAATCGTCAGTTCAATCAGCGATTTCCACGGTGCCACCAGACGCTTTGAATTCATCGGCGATTACGGGTTCATGCTGGCGGACGACTATGGCCATCATCCCACTGAAATCAAGGCTACCCTGCAGGCGGCGAAGGAACTGGACTACGAGCGGGTCATCTGCGTCTTCCAGCCTTTCACATATTCAAGAACGAAGATGCTGCTGAACGACTTCGCGGACGCCCTGAGCGTCGCTGATGAAGTCATTCTGACCCCGATCATGGGTTCCCGGGAAGTCAATACCTTCAACATCTATTCCGAAGACCTGCTGGCACTTCTTGATAACGCCGTGCTGTTACCGGACTTTGAGACCATTGAGAAGTACCTGTTTGAACATTACGGCAAGGGCGATCTGGTCATCACCATGGGCTGCGGCGATATCTACAAGGTCTGCCGCATGATCAGCGAAAACCACTAGAAAATAAAATAAACAGCATCGGATGATGCTGTTTATATTCTTACTTCAAATTCCTTGTGGCAATTGGGGCAGATGACCTTGTGTCTGCCCTTTTTGTTCGGCAGCCTCAGAATCTTTTTGCACTGCGGACAGGTCCTGAAGCGGTAATCCTTTCTTTCCCTGAATCTCCTGACGGTAACGGAGAAGAGATTGCGGAAATTGTTCTGCAGGTTGACAAAGCGGGTGTTTTCATCGTAGCGGGCCTGGATGTTTTTGGAAAACAGCCGGAAGCTGTTATAGATGATCGGTATCCAGACCAGCAATGAAAATATCTTGTTACGGATGAAGAAGGAGAGCACTATCAGCACCAGGTTGAAGATGGTCAGGAAGCGGTAGAGTTCGTCGGGCCGGCCGTAGCGGCCGATCATGAACCTCTGCATTTTCCCGTTCAGGCGGTAACGCAGCTGATAAAGCTTATTGCGCAGGTTGTTCATTTTTACCCCTCCTTACAGATAGCAGCAGATCCAGGGCCAGCAGCTGATGGAACCGCCGGAACACAGCGATAACAGGAACCAGATGATCAGCCCCCGGAAACAGGTCGAGTTGCGGCTGAAAGGCCGGGTGAACTGCGAACTTCTGGCCCGGTAAGTCGAACGGCCGTTCTTGATGATGTTGCGGATCTGCTGATACTGCGTGTTGGAAGGCTCGTAGCTGCAGGCTCTTTCAATGTGCTCAAGCGCGACGGTGCGGTTGCCCAGACCGTAGTTGGCCAGAGCGCTGAGACAGTACCAGCGGGCGTCGTGGACGGCAATGCCGTTAAGGACGTTTAAGGCCTGCTGGAACTGGCCGTTATTGACGTAGTTCATCGCCACATCCAGGTCGCTGTAGGACTGCTGGTTGCGCTGATTGAAGCCCGTGAAGTCATAGAACTGGAAGGGACCGTAGAAAAAAGAATTGGGCTGGGAATAGCCGTAGGAAGAAGACTGCGACTGATAGCTGTAGGCCTGACCGCTCTTGATCATGTCATAAGCGGCGTTGATCTCCGCCATCTTTTCGGCGGCAGCCTGGTCATTGGGATTGAGGTCGGGATGATACTTCTTGGCCAGAGCGCGGTAAGCCTTGGTTATTTCCTCGTCAGAGGAATTGCGGCTGACTCCCAGGACTTCATAGGGATCTCTCATGACGCTTCTCCTTTCGTTTATGCAGGTCGTACTTGCTCCAGATGCCGGAGTAAATGATGTTTTCCAGAATTGGTTCACTGATGTCAAGCTGACGGTAGGCGGAGTCAACGTCCTCCATTACCATCATCAGCATCTCTTCGTGGCTGGAACTCTCAAAGCCGGTCAGAGGGTTATAATGACCTTTCTTCAGGTCATCCTTCAGATCGATGACCGCATCGACCAGATAAATGAAGCGGCCCAGATGGAAGCCCAGGCGCCTGAGGTCGTCATTGCCGTTAACGTAGAGCAGCTCACCCAGCAGTTGGCCAAAGTGGTTGGCTCCCAGATCGGGATTGAGGATGTTGTCCTTTTCGACCAGGGAGATCTGACGGAGTTCCTCTTTAACGCAGCCGCACTTGTCAGGGTGTTTTTCTTCGATGTCTCTGATGAAGGGCAGCAGTCTGTCCGCGTTCTTGCGGGCGGAGGCGCTGTTGTCATCGGCGACATCGTCCAGGTACTTGTAATAACTGAGATAGATGTTCATGTCAGCGCAGTATTCACTGAACCCGTTATAGGTCGCCTCGTGCTTCTTGAGGGGATGCAGAGGGCAGCGCTCCATGATTACGGTGTTTTCATCAGGATAGACCGAAGAGAGCAGAATGGTTATGAAGGTAAAGTCATAGGTCAGCGTCTTGCGGCCCATGTTTCCGTAACGCTCATTCAGCCGGTTACAAAGACCGCAGTACCAGCTGCGGTAACGGCGGTTGTCTTCCCTTGATAATTCGGTATAATTAGTCGTCAGATAGCCGAACATGGTTGTTCTCTTATTCTAGTAGAAATCGTAGCCCTCAAAGTCCAGGGTACCTTCCTGCAGGATGACATCCTTTACTTCCGGTACTTCGGAAATGATCCAGGACTTGATGCCGTCATTGAGGGTGGTGCCGATCATGGAACAGCCGATGCAGGCGCCGGAAAGCGAGATGGTTACGATACCGTCCTGATAGGATATGAATTCCAGATCCCCGCCGTCGGCGAGAATGTATGGTCTGATGTGTTCGATGATCTTGATGATCTTGGTTTCAGCATCCATGTATAATCAACCCCTTGTATGCGACCGGACGTCAGACTGACGCCGGCAATATTTCACCTTTCCTATAATATCATATTTGTTCGTCAAATAGCATTATCACGCATTTGCTTTATGTAAAAGGAAAGGGCAATCTGTTATAATTGTATTGGTGGTTATATGTATAAGGTGGGACAGCTGATACCGGTAACGGTTACCGGCGTCAGGCCGTACGGGGCCTTTGTCAGAACGGATGATAACACAAGCGGACTGATCCACATTTCCGAGATCTCCGAGTTTTACGTCAGAGACGTCGGGATGTTCTTCAACCGCGGGGAAAAGCTGGTGGTCAAGATCATCGACATCGAGGAAAACGGCCAGCTGAGGCTTTCCCTGAAAGCCATCCAGTCCAACCGCAAGGGAGCGATCCCCAGCAAGCGGGACATTTCGGCCATCAATCACATCGGCTTTGACTCACTCAGGGAAAAACTGCCGGCCTGGATCAAACAGGCAGAAAAGGAGAACAGATGATTACCTTAGATTACACCAATACCTGCTTAAAAGAAGATGTCGCTTCCTATCAGCCGCTGGTAGATAAGATCCATCAGAAACTGATGAACAAGACCTGTCTGGGCAATGATTTCACGGGCTGGGTCGACTGGCCGGTGGATTACGATAAGGAAGAATTCGCCCGCATCAAGGAAGTCGCTCAGGAAATCAGAGAGAGAGCTGACGTTCTGGTAGTGTGCGGCATCGGCGGTTCCTATCTGGGAGCCAGAAGCGCCATTGAAATGATGAAGGGCCTTTATCCCGATGACAAGCCGGAAATCATCTTCTCCGGCAATACCGTATCATCAACCTACCTGGCTCAGACACTGAAGCATCTGGAAGGAAAGAGCGTCTACGTCAACGTCATCTCCAAGAGCGGCACCACGACCGAGACAGCCGTCGCCTTCAGACTGTATGAGAAGTATCTGGAAGAAAGATACGGCAAGCAAGAGGCTGCCAGAAGGATCATCGCTACGACCGACAAGGCCAGAGGCACGCTGAAGAATCTGGCTGATAAGAAGGGCTATCGCACCTTCGTCATCCCAGATGACATCGGCGGACGCTTCTCCGTCTTCACCGCCGTCGGCTTATTGCCGATCGCCGCGGCCGGTCTGGATATCGATAAGCTGATGGCCGGCTGCGCCAAGGCCAGAGAAGACTACCAGACCAGCGACCTGGAAGCCAACGCCGCCTACAAATACGCGGTACTCAGAAGGATCCTGGAAAAACAGGGCAAGAACGTGGAGTTCTTTGTCTGTTACGACCCGGCAATCACCATGGTAGCCGAATGGTGGAAGCAGCTCTTCGGCGAATCCGAAGGCAAGGAAGGCAAGGGCATCCTGCCGGCTTCCGTCACCTTCACCACCGACCTGCACTCCATGGGCCAGTTCATTCAGGAAGGCACCAAGAACTTCTTCGAAACGACCCTGATGATCGACAAGCCGCAGGAAGACCTCATCTTCCCGGAAGATGCTGACAACCTTGACAACATGAACTACCTGGCCGGAAAGAGCATTGACTGGGTCAACAAGATGGCCTTCAAAGGCACCGTTGATGCCCACTTCAATACCGGTGGCAACGATAACATCATCCTGCACCTGGACGACAACAGCGAATTCAGCTACGGCTACATGATCTACTTCTTCTTCAGAGCCTGCGCCTTGACCGTACTGATGCTGGACGTCAACCCGTTCAATCAGCCCGGTGTTGAGGTCTACAAGAAGAACATGTTCAAGCTTCTTGGCAAAATCTAGGAAAAATAAAACAAAACAAATATTGAAAAGTCCGAAAATGTTCTGTTTTGGACTTTTCTTTTGGGAAAACAGAACAAAAACCGTTGACTTACCCGATTCATGAGCGTAGAATGTTCTTGTTATGAAAAAGGAGAACGTTATGAAAAAACTTCTTATTGTCTTATTATCAGTATTAATGCTCAGCTGCACCTTTGGCTGCGGCTCATCAAAATCCGAAAGAATCGTCATCTTCAGCTGTCAGGAAGAAGAGCGCATTCAGGCCATGAAACTCGCCATCGCCGAGAAGTTCCCGGACCTCGACATCGTCATCGAAAACGTCGGTACCGGCAACCTCGCTGCCAAGATCAAGACTGAAGGTACCGGCATTGAAGCCGACATCATCGTTGACCTGGAAGCTGCCCACATGGAAAACCTGAAGGACAACTTCGCTGACCTGTCTTCATTTGATACATCCGCCTTCATCGACGGTATCAATCCCTCTCACAACAAGTATGTCATGTGGGTCAAGCAGTACTGCGGAATCACCGTCAACGCCGCCTACTTCAGAGAACATGGCTGGGAGTTCCCCAAGACCTATGAAGATCTGCTGGATTCCAAGTATCAGGGCTTACTGGCCATGCCTGATCCGACCACTTCCGGTACCGGCTATGCCTATTATCTGAACATGGTCAACCTGGTTGGCGAAGAGAAGGCTCTGGAGTACTTCAAGGCTCTGGCCGCCAATGCCAAGCAGTTCACTTCCTCAGGTTCCGGCCCGATCAGCTTACTGAAGCAGGGCGAGATCGTTCTGGCCATGGGCATGGTCTTCCAGGGCGTTGCCGAGATCAATGCCGGCGCTGATTACGCCGTCATCGAACTGGAAACCGGCGACCCGTACAACCAGACCGGTGCCGCCATCATTGCCGGCAGAGAAAACAAGGAACACGTCGCTGAAGTCTTCCAGTGGTTCATCAGCGATGCTCACATGATCGACTGCGAACAGTTCTGCCCGGGCAACATCCTGAAGAACGAGCAGACCAAGATCCCCAACTATCCGCAGATCGCCAGGGACGCCGACATGAACGGCCTGGACAACATCAACCGCAAGACCGAACTGTTAGGAAAGTGGGACTTATCATGAGTGAATTCTTTGAAGCCAAGAACATAACCAAGCACTTCAACAAGAAACTCATCCTGAACGACGTCTCATTTACCGTAAACAAGGGTGAATTAATGTCGATCATCGGCCCCTCGGGCTGCGGCAAGACCACCCTGTTAAGAATGATGATCGGCCTGGAGACCGCTGACAGCGGCCGGATGTACCTGGAAGGCCAGGACATCACCGATCTGCATCCTTCCAAGAGAAACATGGGCATCGTCTTCCAGAACTATTCGCTGTTTGAAAACATGAACGTGCTGGAAAACGTCGCCTATCCGTTACGTAACAAGCGCAAGATCAGCAGGGAAGAGTCTGTCAAGCAGGCTCTTGAGCTGCTGGAAATGGTCCAGCTGACGGCTGAGCAGAAGAAGTACCCGGCTCAGCTTTCGGGCGGACAGCGCCAGCGTGTTGCCATCATCCGTACCCTGGCCCTGCAGCCGGACATCATCCTGTTCGACGAGCCGATGAGCGCTCTGGACGCCAACATCCGTCTGACCCTTCAGAAGGAACTGAAGGCCCTGCAGAAGCGCACCCATACCACCATGTGCTACGTTACCCATGACGTCGAGGAAGCCTATCTGCTTTCCGACCGCATCATGATCATCGATCAGGGCGTCATCCAGCAGCTGGATACCCCGACCAACATCTTCCGCAATCCGGCCAACGACTTCGTCAGAGAATTCGTCAACGGACACATCCTTGACAAGATGGAGTCCTTAGAAAGCGTCGTGCCGCATGTATAAGAAGAATCGCGCTCTGGGCATACTGCTGACAGTATTCTTTACGGTTACCGTACTGTATCCGTTTTTCTGCCTGATTGCTGCCATTGAGCCCGGTTCCCTGCAGCCGTTAGTTGAGTCGGCCCAGTTCAAGAAGGCTCTGCTGAATTCCCTTTCGGTTACCTCCTTCTCCACGGTCATCGCCCTGGCCATCGCCTATACGATCGCCTTCACGATCAACCGCACCAGGATCCGCCATCGGGAATTTCTGACCATGCTGTTCACGCTGCCGATGCTGATACCCTCGATTTCCCACGGTATCGGCTTCATCAACCTCTTCGGCACCAACGGACTGGTCGCCAATCTGGAGATCTTCGGCTTCAAGGGCATCGTCATGGGATCGATCATGTATTCCTTCCCGACTGCCTTTCTGATGTTCAATGACGCCTTCAAGTACATCGACAACTCGCTGTATGAAAACGCCCGCGTTCTTGGTCTGAACAGATGGGAAACCTTCCGGAAGATCACCTTCCCCTACATGCGGAAGTCCTTCTTCCCCTCACTGTTTGCCGTCTTCACCCTGATCTTCACGGACTATGGCGTACCGCTGACCATCGGCGGTAACTACATCACCCTGCCGGTCTACCTGTACAAGCAGGTCATCGGATTACTGGACTTCTCCAAGGGCACCATCATCGGCATGTTCCTGCTGATTCCGGCAACGGTCTCATTCCTGCTGGATGCCTTCCGCAAGGACCATGAGGTCAACGACAACGTCGTCAACGCCTATGTCGTACCGGAAAACAAGGCCAGAGACGTCATCTGCGCGATCCTGTCCTATTCAGTCATCGTGCTGATGGTAGCCATCCTGGGCTCCTTCGTCTATCTGTCCTTTGTCCGCAAGTTCCCCTCTGACATGAGCCTGTCGCTGTATCACTTCGGCTATCTGGCGCGCAATGATCTGAGCAAGTACTTCTTCAACTCGCTGATCATCAGCGTTGCCACTGCCGTATTGGGCACCACGATCGCCTACTGCAGCGCCGTCATGGTCACCCGCAGCAATAACTCGCTGCGGAGACTGATCCACATCCTGTCCATTGTCTCCATGAGCATTCCGGGCATCGTTCTGGGTCTGTCCTACATCATTGCCTTCCGCAAGACGCCGGTGTTCAATACCTACGTGATCATCGTCATCTGTAACATCGTCCACTTCACCTCTTCACCTTATCTGCTGGCCTACAACGCCCTCAATAAGGTAAACAAGACCTATGAAGACCTGGGCGCTACCTATGACATCAACACCACCAAGATCACCCTGAAGGTTCTGATCCCGGTTACAAGGGGAACCATCATGGAGATGTTCAGCTACATCTTCGTCAACTCGATGATGACCATCAGTGCCGTGGCCTTCCTGTACAACAGTTCGACCATGCCGCTGTCATTACTGATCAACCGCTTTGAAAACAGTCTGATGATGGAAGAAACGGCCATCATCTCCCTGCTGATCCTGGTAGTCAACCTGCTGGTAAAGGGCGCTGTCTACCTGATCAAGAGAAAGGACGCCAAGAGGAAACAGGAATATGAGCTTAACTTATAATCAGTTTGAAATATTAACCTACCTGGAAAAGAATCCGCAGCTGAAAGTCTCTCAGAGACAGCTGTCCCAGGACCTCAAGCTTTCTCTTAGCACCATCAACAAGACGGTCGGCGAGCTGGATGATCTGGATTACGTCAAGTACGATTCCTCTCTGATCCTCACGATGGCCGGTCTGAAGGCTCTGGAGCCATACCGGGTCAGAAGGGCGATCATGCTGGCAGCCGGTTTCGGCTCCCGCATGGTACCGCTGACGCTTAATACCCCCAAGCCGATGATCAAGGTTCATGGCAAGCCGATGATCGAGACCCTGCTGGACGCCTGCGTCAAGGCGGAGATCCAGGAGATCATCGTCGTCATCGGTTATCTGGGAGAGCAGTTCGAAATACTCAAGAAGAAGTATCCGAACATCATCTTTCTGACCAATGACCTCTACAACGAGACCAATAACATCTCTTCCGCGCTGGTCGCCAAGGATTTCTTCCAGAGCGCCTACGTCATGGAGAGCGATCTGGTCCTCTACAACGACAGCCTGATCAGAAAGTATGAGTATCACTCAAATTTCCTGGGCAAGTATGTTCACCGGACCGACGACTGGTGCTTTGAGGTCAACAAGAAGGGCATCATCACTGAGGAAAAGGTCGGCGGCATTGACTGTTACCACATGTACGGCATTTCCTACTTCAGTCCCGAAGACGGCCTGAAGCTGGCCAACGACATCCCGGAAGTCTACGAGTCGCCCGGCGGAAAGGAAAAGTACTGGGAACAGGTACCGCTAGTCTACCGCCGCAAGAACTATAACGTCTATATCCGTGAATGCCACGAAGATGACATCGTCGAGATCGATACCTTCAATGAACTGAAGCAGATCGACCACGTCTATGACTGCTAGCCGCTATTAATACAGCGGCTTTTTTCTGTTATAATGGTAATGATATGAGAAAAGAGGTTTTGAAATGATCAAGAAACTTAAAGGATGGGCTCTTGTCCTTTGGATATTAATCGTGCTGGTAGGCTACTGGATCATGCTGCCGCCGATCAATCCCAGTTCAATAGCCTTCTGGGCATTTTTCCTGCCCGTCTTCTTCGTACCGCTGTTTGTGGTGACTCAGGTCTTCTCGCTGAAGGAAGGCTTCAAGAAGGGCAAGGCCCTGTGGCCGGTCTATCTGGTCATCGGCTGCATCGCCGTTTACCTGCTGGGCTCACTGCTGTTTTCACCGGTGATCAATGCCCGCCATTACACCAACCGCATCACCATTACCACAGCGGACTTTGAGAAGGAATTCAATGAAGTTGACTTCAACAACCTGCCGTTACTGGACAAGGCTTCCTCACAGAAGGTCGGCGACCGTGTCGTCGGTCAGGCTGCCGATCTGGTATCCCAGTTTTCCGTCAGCGATGAGTATTCGCTGATCAACTACAAGAACGAGATCGTCCGTGTCACCCCGCTGGAACACAACGGCTTCTTTAAGTATCTGGGCAACCTCAAGGGTACGGCCGGCTACGTCATTGTCGACTGCACGACCGGCGATGCCCGGCTTGTCAGGACCCAGGAAGGGCTGAAGTATCTGCCCAGCGCCTACATGCTCAATGACCTGACCCGTCACGTCCGCTTCCATTACCCGTTTGAGAATCTGGGCGAGACGTCCTTTGAAATCGATGAAAACGGCGTTCCCTATTGGATCATCCAGACCATCAGCTACACCTGGGTCAACCTGAGACCGCAGGTTTCCGGCATCATCGCCGTCAACGCGATGAACGGTGAATGCCACAAGTATAAGGTATCGGAAGTTCCGCAGTGGATCGACAACGTCTATGACGCCTCACTGGTGATCAGCGAGATCGACTCCTGGGGTCTGTATCAGAACGGTTATCTGAACTCCATCTTCGCGCAGAAGAACGTCGTTCAGACGACTGACGGCTATACCTACATTACCGCTGATGACGATGTCTTCATGTACACCGGCATCACTTCCGTTTCCAGCGATGAAAGCAACATCGGCTTCGTGCTGGTCAATCTGCGCACCCATAAGGCTGATTACTTCGAGATCCCCGGCGCCGAGGAATTCAGCGCCATGGACAGCGCCGTCGGCGTCGTACAGGAGAAAAACTACATTTCGACTTTCCCGCTGCTCATCAAGCTTCAGGGCCGCCCCACTTATCTGGTAAGCCTGAAGGACGGAGCCGGACTGGTCAAGATGTACGGCTTCATCGATGTCACCAACTATCAGAAGGTCACCGTTACCGACAGTTCTCTGGGCATCGTCAACGCCGCCAATGAATATCTGAAGACCTATCATTCCGACATTGTCGTCGATGAATACTTCGAAGACGTCATGACGGTCATCACCATCAACCAGGCGGTCGTCAACGGCAATACCACCTATTTCATTACCGACCAGAACTACAACCGCTATCAGCTGGACATCAATGTCGACCTGTCAGTTACTCCGTTTGTCGGAGTCAATGATACCTACAAGGTAAAGTATTACGAAAACGGCTCGTTGAGAGTCATCGTGGAGATTGGAGCGTACTATGGAGAGTAAGGCATTAAGAGAAAAACTGCAGAGCCGGCTGTTCAGAGATCAGCTGCTGGACATCTACCTGGATGAAAGCCTGCTGGACTATCACCAGCAGCGCTATCTGAAGGCTCTGGATAAGTTTGAAGAATTATATGGACCGGGTGATGTAATGATCATTTCCGTTCCGGGACGCAGCGAAGTGGGCGGCAACCATACCGACCACCAGCACGGCAAGGTTCTGGCCTGCGGCATCAACCTGGACATCATCGGTTTTGTCCGCAGAGCTGATGACATCGACCTGGTTTCCGATGACCGGCTGGTAAAGATCTCCATGGATGATCTTGCCTACAGCAAGAAGGAAGAGCACACCACCAAGAGCCTGGTCAAGGGCGTGGTCAAGAGACTGGCCAATCTGAACTATCAGGTCGGCGGTTTCCACGGTTATCTGACCAGCGATGTCCTGGTCGGCTCGGGCATGAGCTCCTCAGCCGCCTTTGAGGTCATCATCGGCGCCATTATCAATTACCTCTACAATGACGGCAGGATCGACGGCGTCGAGATCGCCAAGGTGAGCCAGTTTGCCGAGAATGTCTACTTCGGCAAGCCCTGCGGCCTGATGGACCAGATGGCCTGTTCACTGGGCAATCTGATCAACATCGACTTCTTCGATAATGACAACCCCGTGGTTCACCGCGTCGAGGTCGACTTCTCCCGTTTCGGCTACTCACTGTGCATCGTCGATACCAAGGGATCTCACGCTTCCCTGACGGACGAATACGCAGCCATCCCCGAAGAGATGAAGAAGGTAGCTGCAGTTCTGGGTCATACCTATGTCAGCGAGATCAGCTACGAAGATGTCATCGATCACATCGATGAGATCAGAGAAAAGTGCGGTGACCGCGCCGTGCTGCGTTCCATTCACGTGCTGAAGGAAAACGTCCGGGTCGATCAGCAGGTCAAGGCTCTGGAAGAAGGCCGCTTTGACGACTTCCTGAAGCTGGTCAGGGCTTCCGGCGATTCCTCCTACAAGTATCTGCAGAACGTCTTTGCCTGCAAGGACTACAATAACCAGTCCGTTTCCCTGGGCTTGCTGGTAAGCGAGCTGACCCTTGGCGATAAGGGTGTCTGCCGGGTACACGGCGGCGGCTTTGCCGGCAGCATTCAGGCTTTCGTCCAGGATGGCTTTGTTGAGGAATACCGCAGGCAGATTGAAAGGATCTTCGGCGAGGGAAGCTGCCACGTCCTGAAGGTCAGAAAGTACGGCGCCCTGAAGGTCGCTGACTGACAAAAGACAAGCGGGCATCATCGCCCGCTTTCATTTCAAAAAAGAGGAAGACTTTCTTTCGTCTTCCTTTTTCTTTAACTGTTAATCAGCATTCTGTTCTTTTTCGGTTTCCCAGCTGATGTTCTGGGTCTTCAGATAATCATAACCCCTCAGATATGTTCTTACGATGGTTCCGCACTCTCTGCAGACATCGGAACAGACCTGATGGGTCTGACGTCCCAGAAGGTTTTTTTCCGAAAGACCGACGGTCTTGCAGTTCATGCCGCCTGACCAGACAACGCCCTTGATGATGTCTTCACTGCCGCAGAATGGACACTTCATAATCATTTACCCCCATTTATTTATCCGGACTCTGAAGATCAGAGTTCCATGATCTTCTCAATGGCCTTGCTGACGCCGTTTTCCATGTTGGTGGCCGTCGTTTCATCGCAGATGTTCTGGACGAACTGGCTGCTGTTGCCCATGGCGATGGCGTAGCCGGCAAATGACAGCATCGTCAGGTCGTTGTCGGAATCGCCGATGGCGGCGACGTACTGACGGTCGACATCCAGCTTGCGGCACAGCCATTTCAAGGCCGCTCCCTTGGAATTCATGCGGTCATTGACTTCCAGTACCCCGTCAGCGCTGTCCATGATGTTGAGGTCCAGGAATTCGCCCTGCAGCTGCAGGATCTTCGATTCATTCTCCTTGAGAGTATGAATGGACATCTTTTCCAGCTGGAAGTTCTCGTCTTCCAGCAGCTTGTAGAGATCACGGACGTAAATGCCGCGTTTTGTCTGCAGGCGGGGATGCTGGATCATGACATCCTTGAGACCGTGCCCTCCGTAGTAGAATTTTGAGCCGCTCTGCAGGCCGACATAAATGTCCATGCCGTCCAGGGCTTCCAGAAGCGCAATGGCCTGCTGATTATTCATGGTGCGGTGATAAATGAGTTTATTGCTGTTGAGATCGACGATGCCGGCACCGTTGAGGATGATGGCGTAGTGGATGTCCAGCTTCAGCATCGGCTCAGGAAGAAACTGCAGCGGTCTTCCCGACGCTATGACGACCTCGATGCCGCTGTCAAGAGCCTCGACCACGGCCTTGAGATCAGCCTTGTCGATGCTTTTGTCGTCCTTAAGCAGGGTGCCGTCCAGGTCAATGGCCAGCAGTCTTATCTTTTTCATTATCATCACCGCCTTAATTATAACCCATCAGCGCCGAATCGGAAAAGACGACAGATAAGAAAAAGCAGAAGGGAAGAAGCTGACCGGCAAAACTTTAGCCGCAGCATTCTCAAACTTTGTTATTGCATTATCTGTTTTTTGTGTTAAGATAATACCAATGAACTTCAAGACGGTGCAGAGACGCCGACAAGTTTGCGCGTAAATTTCCTTTTTTGAACGAGCGATCCTGTCGGTGCGACAGGATTTTTTTCAGGGAGAAGAGATATGAAACTTAAGTCTCAGATCATGAGTGAGGAAGACATCAACCGGACGCTGATACGCCTGGCGCATCAGATTCTGGAAAAGAACAACGGTGCCGGGGACATCTGTCTCATCGGCATCAAGACCCGCGGCGTACCCCTGGCATTACGCATCGCCGAGAATATTGAACAGATCGAACATGTAAAGGTTGAAACCGGTGTTTTGGACATCACGCTCTACCGTGATGACCTCAGCAAGATCACCGTTGATCCGGTAGTCAGCCAGTCACATGTTCCTTTTTCTATCGAAGACAGGACCGTCATCCTGGTTGATGACGTCATCTTCACCGGCCGCACCGCCCGGGCTGCTCTGGACGCCCTGATGGCTCTGGGGAGACCGAAAAGAGTGCAGCTGGTGGAACTGATCGACCGCGGCCATAGCGAGCTGCCGATCAGAGCAAATTACGTCGGGAAGAACATTCCCACATCATTGAATGAAGTTGTTGCCGTACATCTTCAGGAAACCGATGGTGTGAACAATGTGGTCATATACGAACTTTAAGGAGGGATTAGAAATGACACAGAAAACCAATTCGCAGAGATTTGAAAGCTATCTTCCGGATCAGACACCGCCGCTGGGACGGCTGCTGCTGTACGCCATTCAGCAGGTCATCGTCATGTTCCCGGCAACCATTACCGTTGCCCTGATCACCAAGTTTCCGGTCAGTACCACGATCTTCGCCAGCGGTCTGGCGACCGTCGTATTCACCATCCTGACCAAGGGCAAGCTGCCGATGTACTACGGAAGTTCATTCGCCTACCTGTCAGCCGTTCTCTCGCTGGCCTGCACCGAGCTGGGCTGCAGCGCTGAAGAGCTGCCGATCGTCTTACCGGTCGAAGTGATCGGAAAGGCACAGTTCGGCATCGTCTTAAGCGGTTTCGTCTCCATCTTTGCCGGCTTGCTGGTAAGAAAACTGGGAAATGACATTCTGCAGAGATTCCTTCCCCCGGTCGTTACCGGAAGCGTCGCGGCTGCCATCGGTCTGTCATTAGCTACTAATGCCGTAAGCGACTTCGGCATCAAGACCCAGAACTGGTCATACATTCTGGTCGCCGTCGTCACCCTGATAACCGTCGTTCTCTCAACCAGATATCTCAAGGGCTTCATCGGTCAGCTCTCGCTGCTGATCGGCACGCTGGCCGGCTGTCTGGTCGCTGCCTTACTGCACTTTACCGGAATTGACACCAACCTGTTCCGCGCCATCGCTGAAGAAGCCGTTCAGGGTCTGGCCACCTTCGGCCCGCTGACTGTTCCGCTGTTCAACCTGCCGATTCCCAATACCGCGGCCCTGAGCATCATACCGATCGCTCTGGCCACCATTCCGGAATCATCAGCTCACACCATTCAGCTTGACGCCATCATCAAGAACGCCACCGGCGAGGAAACCGGCATCAAGGACATGCTGGACAAGGATCTGATCGGTGACGGCATCTGCGACATGGTCTCCGGCTTCGTCGGCGGTCCCGCCGGCACCAATTACGGAGAGAACATCTCCGTAATGGCCATCACCAAGGTCTTCTCCACCAAGGTCATGGTCGTAGCCGGCATCATGGCGATGATCATCTCCTTCTTCAAGCCGCTGATCGGCGTCATCTACGGCATTCCGCTGGCCGTCATCGGCGGTCTGGAAGTCTATCTGTTCGGCGCCATCGCTGTTCAGGGCATCATGATGCTCAAGGATGTCAACTGGGGAGCCAAGGAAATCGCCATCGCTTCTATCGTGCTGATCGTCGGCATGGTCGACATCGGTCTGGCTGCCGTTCTGGGTCTGACCCTGAGCTTCGTGCTGTCTTTCGGCTTCAAGGATTAATAGGAACAAAAAAAGGCAGAAGAGCTACCCTTTAATGGTGAAGTAGTCTTCTGCCTTTTATTGTGGCTGTTTATCTGTTTCGGGCGTGCGAGATGGCGGTGAGAATGCCGATCAGGGTATCTTCATCGACGGCCTGATAGGAAACCTCCGGGTCGCTGAGGTCGCAGATCCGTTTGGAGGCGCTGCAGTGGACCTGGCGCAGGCCGGTGGTCTGCAGCAGCTCAGCGACGTTTTCCGCCCTGACTCCGCCTCCGGGCAGGATCTCAATGATGCCGTCATAGCGGATGGCCAGCCTTCTTAACAGCGGCGCCCCGTTGAGAATGTAGGGGTAGTTGTTGCCGCCGGAGGTCAGCACCCGGTCAACGCCCATCTCTGCCAGCACGCCGATGGTTTCGCTCATGTCCGTCAGGTCAAAGGCCTTGTGGAAGACGGCCTGGCGGTTGTAGTTTCTTATGAGCCTGATCATCTTTTCGCAGTATTCCCTATTGACCGTGCAGTCATCATTTAGAAAGCCGAAGACGATGCCGTCTGCCCCCGCCTTAAGCAGGTCCTCAGCCTGAGCGAGCATCAATTCAAACTCTTCCCGGCTGTAACAGAAGCCGCCGGTACGCGGCCGGACCATGCAGCAGACGGGCAGAGCGGTGATCTTCTTTACTGCCTTAAGAAGAGCGGTATTGACGGTAAGACCGCCCAGTTCCAGAGCGGTGTTGAGTTCAATGCGGTCGATTGGCTGTCTGATGGCGGTCTGAACGTCAGTCAGGCTTCCGCAGCAGACTTCGATAAGGACATTGTTGAGCATTTCAGGGTCCTCCCGGTTAGTATGATTCTATTTTAAGCCAAGAATGTGGTAAAATACATAAGAAAGGTGGTGATTAATCATGACAGCTTATCTCGTTGATTTCGAAAACGTCAAGAGCGACGGCCTCAACGGAATCGGCAACCTCAATGAAAACGACCGCGTCTACATCTTCTACAGTGTCAATGCTGACAAGATCACCTTCTCTCTCCATAAGAAGATCAATGAATCTCAGGCCAAGATAAATTATCATAAGGTGGAAGTGGGTACCAAGAACGCCCTCGACTTCCAGCTGGTAAGCTATCTTGGCTATCTGATATGTGAAGATAAGAAGGATGAATACGTCATCGTCAGCAACGACCACGGCTTCAGCAGCGTCATCAAGTGGTGGCAGAAGCGCAACATCCGCACCTCGCTGGTGGCGGACCTGACCAAGCAGGACGTGCTGCAGCGGGAAAAGAACATCCTGCGGGAAGTCTCCAAGGCCGTCGAGGATGAGAAGGACGCCAAGCTCTGTACGGAGTACATTCTGAAGTACAAGACCAAGCAGGGTCTCAACAACGCCCTGGCCAAGGTCTACGGCACGACCAAGGGCGGCAAGCTCTACAATGCCATCAAGCCGCTGATTTCCGACAAGAAGGGCAATTAAGCGCTTAATATCTGATGAAATTGATGAAAATAACAATAAGCATTATTGAAAATGCTTACATTTTACTGTAGAATAGTCAGTGAGGTATTAATTTATGGAAAATTTAGAAAAGATCAGCAGAGTATTCGGCTATCTGTTGCCGGTTCTGGGCGTCGTGGCGCTGATCATCCTGATCATCGTGCTTGTGAAGGTCAACAAGATCATTTCCGGGCTGGGCACTACCATCGGTTCAGCCAACCAGTCTCTTGATCTGGTAAAGGGCTATCTTGGCGAATTCAATACCACGGTCAGAGCCGTCAATAACATGTCCATGTCGGTTGAGAGCGTCCGGGTCACCCTGACATCCCTGATCAGCAAGGCCATCAAGAAATGGGCTGAAGAATACGAAGCCATCAGAAACATGTTAACTTCGATCCTCAACAGCATTACGAAGAAGGAAAACGAAGTTACAATAGTTGAACAGAAAAAGGAGGAAGTTTAAATGGAAGACGAAAAGAAATTCGAAGAAGTTACTGAGAACCTCGATGAAGACATCGAAGGTCTGGAAGATGAGCAGTTCAATGATGCCGTTGGCAAGATGAAGGATGCCTTCAACGATGTCAAGGACGGCATTGCCAAGACTGTCGCTGAACTCAAGACCAAACTGTCAGCAGTTGACCTCAGCAAGGAAAAGGTTCAGGGTTACCTGGATGAATTCAACAAGGCTGTAAACGATGTCCTCGAGTCAGCAAAGAAGACCGTCAATGATGTCAAGGAAAATCCGAAGACCACGGAATACCTGAACAAGGCCAAGGAAGCTTATGAGAAGGTTGCCGGCAACGTCAAGGAAACCGTCACCAACGCCTATAACAAGGCCAGGGAAAACGACAAGGTCAGAGAAACCACTGACAGATTCAAGGCCACTACCGACAAGGTAGGCGAGGGCGTTAAGAACGCTTCTGAAACCTTTGCCGAGAAATATCATGATTTCACTCATGATCCCAAGGTCAGAGAAACGGTCGTCGGAGCTGTCAACGCCGTCAGCGGCGCCTATAACAAGGCCGTTGAAGCCGTAAAGGAAGCCCTGCAGCACAAGGAAGAAGAAGTCAAGGAAGAAGAAAGCAAAGAAGAGTAATTATTTATGAACAACAGCGAGAAAAAGAAAGTAACAATATATTCGGTTGCCAATGAGGCGGGAGTATCTCTTGCTACGGTTTCTCGTGTCATAAATGATTCTGGTTTGGTTAAGCAGGAAACCAAGGAAAAGGTCGAGGCCGCCATCGTCAAGCTGGGTTACCGCCCCAATGCGGTCGCTCAGGGCCTGGCTCTGAAGAAGACCACCACGATTGCGCTGGTCGTACCCGATTCCAGTTTTCTGTACATTGGTAAGATAATCAATGGATTACTTGATGTAGCGAAGATTTATAAGTACAACATCACCCTGCACACGACCAGTTCTTCGATCAACGAAATGTCGGAGATCATCGACAACATCGTCAAGTCGCGTGCCGACGGCGTCATCATCTATAACGAGTCGCTGTCCAAGAGCGAAGGTGAAGTGCTTAACTCTTTCCAGGTTCCGATGGTATACATCGGACATAAGACGACCAACGTCTCCAGCTGCAATGTCTACGTCGACTACTCCCAGGCTCTCTATGAGCTGGTAGGCGAGTATCTGGACAAGGGCATTGACGACATCATTCTGGTAGAAGACCGCAAGAACCCTGATACGATCAATCAGATCATCAGCGGCATCAGCCGGGCTTATGAGGAACGCGGCAAGACCTTTGACGGTTATGTCGAGATACCGGAACAGTATCACAACTCATATGAATTCCTGAACAAGTACTTCTCCAAGCACAAGCATGAGGTCGTCATCAGCATGCGTGACTCCCAGGCCGTCGCCGTCCTGAATACCTGCAAGGAAAACGGCATCAGAGTTCCGGAAGACACAGATGTTATCAGTGTTCTCGATTCACGGATCAATGACATGGTGAGACCGAGGATATCATCCTTCGTCATACCTTCATATGACCTCGGAGCGCTGGCCATGCGCGTCATGACCAAGATGCTCAATGGCGAAACCGTCAAGGAGAGGGACTACAAACTCAACTACATCTACGAGCGCAAAGCTTCAACCAAGAACTGATTTTTCAATCAGAACGGAGCCGCAATGAACGGCTCCGTTTTTTTATGTGCGCTGGCAGTATAATAATGCATGACTTAAGGCCGCTCGTGAATAAAACGCATCCATTGCACTTTTTGTGAAAAAATAAACATGTTAGAATAATGAGGAAATCCGAATGTACAAATGGACGTTTCCGAGGGATCGGACTGCTGATCAGAGCCCGCCGGAGAGCATAGGTCTCACTTATGCCTTTATTTAGGAAATGATGTCAGCATATTACGTTCAAGGGGGAGTTCGCATGAGAAAAACATTTCATAGAATCGCACTGATCGTGATGATCGCCTGTCTGGCTTTCAGCAGCTGGCATGCCAGTCTGTCGGCCGAAGCCATGGCCGGCGGCTTTTACGTTACCGGTGCTTCCGAAAGCTACCGCTTTGATGAAGAGAACGGTGTTCTGTACGTCAGCGGGGACATTACCGTCAGAACGGAAAGTGAGACCGGCAACCGGATCGTCATTGAAGATGACGCTACCGTTACCCTTAACGGCATCGACATCAATGCCGTTGGCGGGCCTGCCATTCTGATCAGATCTCCCCATACTGCCCAGCTTGTTCTTGCTCAGGGTACCGTCAATAACGTGGAAGGTGGTTCCGGCAACAACATCAACGCCACTTCCGGAGCCTTCGCGGCCATTGAAGTGGAATTCGAGTTTGAACACGGCGAGGCGCCGCATAATTACATGGCTTCGCTTTTCATCAGCGGTGAGGGGACCCTCAATGCCACAGCCAAGAGCAACGCTGCCGCCATCGGAGGTTCCAATGCCCTTAATCAGAGCGTCGGCAGAGGCCTGTACGGCAACATCATCATTGATTCCGGCACCATCAATGCCGAAGCCATTGGCGGCGGAGCCGGCATCGGCTCTTCCAACAATCCGGCCGGCGGAACTTCCAGCGGATCCTACAAGCAGACGGAAAACAACAACTGGGGCACCATTACCATTAACGGCGGAACCGTTAACGCCGTATCGACCAGTACCGGAGCCGGCATCGGCGGCGGTAACCACGTCGACAGCGGCACGATCGTCATCAATGGCGGAACCATTTACGCCGATGGCGCTGTCGGCATCGGCAGCGGTCTGGGTTCCAGCAAGAACTCCGGCAACGCCGGTGACAAGGGCCCCGGTTACTACTATGGCAACATTACCATCAACGGCGGAACCATTACCGCTACCAGTAATGACATAGGGGCCGGCATCGGCGGTGCCATGTACTGCGACGCCATCGTAACCATCAGCGGCGGCACCATTAACGCTACCGGCGGAAGCCGTGAAAATAACACCCATCATGGCGGTGCCGGCATCGGCGGCGGCTATCTTGGTCACGGAAATGTCACGATTACGGGCGGTGAGATCACCGCAACCGGCGGTGACGGCGCCTCGGGCATCGGTTCCGGCGGTTCACCCAACAGCAATGAACTCAGAGGCCTCAACGGCCGGGGCGAAGCTGCCATTTTGGAAGGTACTGAAGTAACCATCGAAGGCGGTACCATAAATGCCTATGGCGGTCCGCAAGGCGGCTCCGGCATCGGTCTGGGTACCGGCGGTGATAAGGCGACAATAACCATCAAGGGCGGAAAAGTCATGGCCGTCGGCGCGCCGAGCAGCCGGGAAGCCATGCAGGGCGGCTCCGGCATCGGTTCCGGTTTCTACGGCTTAGGCACCGGCAGCGACAAGTATTTCGTCATGGCTGACGTTGACATCAGCATCACTGGCGGCGACGTTACCGCCATTGGCGGCTGGGGCGCTTCCGGCATCGGTTCAGGAGCTGATAACCGCAGGGCTGCCAGCATAAGCATTTCCTCAGCGGTCAGCAGTGAAAACGGCGCCAAGGCCGGCGGCTTCAACCTGGAAGCCTACGCTGACGGCACCAAGTTCGCCATTGATACCCGCAAGGTTCCCGAGGGAGCCGGAAAGGCTGATGACGGCGGTCTGGCTGAGTCTGATCTGACCAACCGCAACATTAAAGGCGATTTCCTGCAGGCGACCTATGTCTTCCCCTATGAATACGATGACATTCAGCAGGGCACGGAAGGCCTGCATTCCATAAAGGTCATCTACGACTCCAGCGATGAAGTCGATAAGACGCTCACGCACATGCCGGATGGCTACCGTTCATTCGCAACCAATGTCAGCAAGCCCGGCAACTATGACGTCTTTACCGATGATGAGCAGATCTCCAACGGCAAAGGCCGCTACTTCAGCTTCTACAAGAATGAGAACTGGCAGAAGCCGGAGATTGATGAAGGCAATACCATCAAGTATCAGGTCGCAACCGATACGCTGTCCGACAACATGTTCCTGTATCCGGTCAAGACCATCGTGGTCTACAAGAAGGTCATTCTGGAAGGCAATACGACCATCGAGGACGTTCAGGTACCCGAATACCGTTTCGCCATTCAGAGCAAGACTACCAATGAATACATCACCAATGCCGATGGCGGCATCTGGATTGAGACCATCCCGGCGGAAAACGGCTATGAGGTAAATCCGGAAAACGATAAGGAATACTTCCTCTACAAAGCAGTCTTCGTCAACGTTCAGGATGACACCTACAACATTTGGGAAGTTGATGAAACAGGCAGCCGGCTGCCGAAGTCCGGCGCCATTCAGGGCAAGGTCATTCTGAAGGACATCGCCACCGAGCATGACGGCGGCAGCGACAACAACGGCGAAATCGACCAGAATCAGTGGAACGACGTCGTCGGCGTTCTGAATACCTATGAAAAGCCGCAGGTGGAAGTCAAGGTCACCAAGCTGTGGGACGATGATGACAACGCCAATGAAACCCGGCCTGATTCCATCGTCGTCAACCTGCTGGCGGACGGCGTGCAGATCGATTCCCGCACCATTACGGCTGACGACGGCTGGCAGTGCGTGTTTACGGAACTTGACCAGTACAATGAGCAGAGCGAAGAGATCGTCTATGACGTCGAGGAGGAGCCCATCAAGGGTTATCAGCTCATCAGCAAGACGCAGGACGGTAAGTACAGTTTCACCTTCACCAACGCCTGCGAGGACGTTCCGGATACTTACGACAGCGGTCTGACAGTCTGGATCTGCCTGATGATGTTCAGCTTCTACAGCTTCGTAGCCATGGCGCTGTTCAGAAGAAAACAGGCGCTGAGCCGGTAATCTGATTTAGGATATTCAATACAACGGGTCATTGAGTCAAATGGCCCGTTTTTCACGGAACGGCTTTTGTTAGTGCTTATTTGTTTCAGGTATGTTAAAATAAGACGGTACGAAAGAGCATTACCGTATCAGAGATGGTACTTTATTAAATGGCAGGTGTAAATGATGAAGAAAGTAATTACCGTGATTATGACACTGCTGCTGCTTGCCGGCTGCATGTCAGACGTAACCAGAGAGCTTGACAAGGAAAGATACGATGCCTATATGACATCCTATCAGTCCATTCTGGAAGAGGAAAACAAGCTGACCAAGTCCCAGAACTACAATACGGAACTGGTCGTCAATAAACTGGCTGACGGAAGCTACCGCTATGACGTGATTATTGACAGCCCGCGGGTTGCCATGTATCAGATCAAGGCTCTGGCCGTCATCGATGACCTGTCTGGTCAGATCGATAAGGAAAACATGATGCCTTCAGTGGGTATTCTTGATGATGCCGTCTACAACATGATGCCCAACACCCTTGACAAGGACAAGGGCTTTGTGGCCGGCCTGACGCTTTCCCTGGTTTCCGACAAGCCGCAGCTCAGGATCGGTCTGATGGTCGAATACATTGACAACAGCAAGGTCTCCAGCAAGCGCGAGTACATCACGCTGTTTGCCAGCTATGCTGAAGAGGGTCAGGGACAATGAGCGAAGCCGTAAAAGAGAATAAGAAAAAGCAGTCGATTATTGCCGGTGCCCTTACCGGATCAGCCGGCGTTTTCCTTACCAAGGCCATCGGTCTGCTTTATGTCATCCCGTTCAAGAAACTGGCCGGCAACAACACGGTCTTCTATTCCTATGCCTATACCATCTATGACTATGTGCTGCAGATCTGCCTGAGCGGCATGCCCTTTGCGATTGCCGCCCTCATCAGCAAGTACGTGGCCAAGAATGACTATAAGGCCGTGACCATGGTCAGAAGGATCTCCCGAACGGTAATGCTGATATTCGGCTTCCTGGCCTGCTCGGCGCTGATCCTGTTCTCCAAGCCCTTTGCCATGCTGGTCATTCCCGACGGTGTCAGTGAGGACTACATCACCAAGACAAGAACGGTACTGGTCATCGTCTCCTTTGCGATGATCGCCGTACCGCTGTTAAGCTATTTCCGCGGTGTCTATCAGGGCTTCAAGAATCTGAAGATCTATGCTTTTACCCAGGTTCTTGAGCAGCTGATCCGCGTCGCGTTCCTGTTAGGCGCTTCCGCCATCTGCGTCTACGCTCTCAACATGGACAGAGTGTGGGCCGCCTACATGGGTGTGGCTTCCACCAGCATTTCCGCGGTCGCCACCATCATCTACTTCCTGATCTATGAAAGGAAGAACAGGATGGAGATCCCCGGTGTTGACGTGGAGAGCGAGGTTACCAGCAAGGGAATCTTTAAGGAACTGCTAGAATACGCCATTCCCTATCTGATCTCCACCGTGGTAACCAACAGCTCCGGTCTGTTCATCTTACTGATGCTGTCAACCGGTCTGCAGAAATACGGAACCGATCCCTACATGATCACGACCTATCAGGGCATCATCAACTACGAAGCCCACAAAATCTGCAGCATTCCGCAGGTCATCGCTACCGGCTTCTCGCTGGCCCTGATCCCCCATATCACCGAGGCCATTACCAAGAACAACGAAGAAAAGGTCCGGGAGATGATCCAGAAAGTTCTCGAAACCGTCAACTACCTGGCGGTGCCGCTGGTCTTCTTCATGGTCTTCTTCGCCCGGGAGATCTACTTCATCATGTACGGCAACTCCAACCTGGACGTCGGTGCCTTCTTACTTGCCCGCTCCTTGATCATTCAGCTGTTATGGATCGTCGTCATGGTGCTTTCCAGCATCCTGGTAGCCCTGAAGCTCAGAAAGATTTACATTGCCCTGAGCCTGGTCCAGCTGGTCTTTGTCACCACGACCCTGATCTTCTGGCTGGGACACTTCGGCGTCAATGGCTACTACATCTGCAAGGCGATTGAATACGTGGTATTCATCATCGGTGCCTGCTTCTTCATTGAAAAGCATTTCCACCCCAGTTTCCGTAAGATCTTCGACAACTGTACGCTGGCCTGGCTGGCTTTACTGCCGATGATGATCCTGGTCGCCATTCTGGCTCAGGTGAAGTTCGACATCACCATGCAGTCCCGGATCGTGACCCTGATGTATACCGGCGTGATGTTCGTACTGCTGTTTGGCCTGTACTTCATCGTCAGCGCCAAGTTCAACGTTCCCCAGAACCTCTTCAACATCGAGGTCTCCCGGGATTCGATCAGCGATCTGCTGAGCGGACGGATCTTCAAAAAGTAAGCAAAACTGCGAGTGATCGCAGTTTTCTTATGCCTTAAGGACAAAGGAAAAGAGGCTTGCGCCTCTTGCCTCAGAATGACTACTTCTTTCTGTTGTAGTATTCAACTACCAGCAGTTCGTTGAAGTCGGGGTTGAGTTCATTACGTTCAGGAAGTCTGACGTAGGTACCCTTCATGGTATTCTTGTCGAAAGTGACGAATGCCGGGGTGTTCAGGGTTGCTTCGAGAGCTTCGAGGACAACTCTGTTGTTTCTCATGTTTTCCTTGACTTCGATGGTGCTGCCCGGTTTGACCTGGAATGAAGGAATGTCTACCTTCTTGCCGTTAACCAGTACATGACCGTGGTTGACGAACTGTCTTGCACCTCTTCTGGTTCTGGCCAGACCCATGCGGTAAACGATGTTATCGAGTCTGGACTCCAGCAGCTGCAGGAAGACGGTTCCGGTAACGCCCTTGGCCTTGACAGCTCTGTCAAAGGTGTTGGAGAACTGTCTCTCGTTGACGCCGTAGGTGAAACGGATCTTCTGCTTTTCAGCTAACTGCTGACCATAGTTAGAGTATTTGATTCTCTTGTTCGGTGCGCCATGCTGACCCGGGATATAGGGTCTCTTGGCTAATTCTTCGCCAGTTTCGAGGACAGAGAAGTTTAATCTTCTTGACTGCTTCCATACTGGACCTGTGTAACGTGCCATTCTTCTTTCCTCCTAGTTTTTCTACTAGCAAGCGTAAATCAATTATTAGCGTGTTGGCCTTTCACTTTAACAGCAAGCTACTTTTCTTAATATGCCAACGCGGGGAAATAACCTTTACGTGCTGCTATCGGCCCTATTAATGTATCATTATCCTGCTCTTATGTCAAACGCTTTTTTGATTTTCCGGGCACCATTTTTTCAGACGCAAAAGCCAGGAAAATCAGATCAACAGAACTAAACAACCGGCATCATTATATGGTAAAATATAACATGAGGTGGTATGTATGTCATTTGCCGAACTGTGGGAGACTCTGAAGACTTCGATCTGGCTTTATGTGCTGATCGGAGCCCTGGTGCTGCTTTTCGTTCTGGTCCTGGTAGTAGTGAGCCGGCGCAAGAAGCTGCAGAAGCGCATTGCCCAGGGACAGATCAGAATCAATGGCCTCAAGAGCCATCCTTTCTCCGTGGACATCGCCAAGACCGATGCCATTGCCCGGGTCAATGCCAATGTCCGCGATACATCCGAACAGTGCAAGAAGGACTTTGAAACCATTCAGAACAACATCAAGGAGATCGTCATCTGCCTGCAGGATGCCAACGAACTGCTGACGGCCTCAAAGCTGAAGAAGTGCGCGGCAAAGCTCGATGAGACCGAAGTCATGATCGATGCCACCGACAGTCTGACCGAAAAGCTGGACGGCGTTCTCTCCAACATCCTCAACCAGTCAACCATCCAGCGCAAACGCATCAACGAACTGAAGAACGAATTCCATGAGATCAAGTCAATGATCAATGACAATCCCAATAACTATACTTTCTGCTGGGAATCCCTTGACAGGATAACCAACGGCATTTCCCATCAGTTCTCGGATTTTGAGTCGGTGATGGATGCCTCCAAGTACGAAGAGGCCACGGAAATTGCCGAAAAGATCGGCGTTTCCATCGAAGATCTCAACACTCTGGTCCAGAAGCTTCCCGAAGTCATTCAGATGGCCAGAAACGTTCTGCCCGGCCTGATCAACGAGTGCCGCAATGAAGCAGCCCTGCTGGAAGAGCAGGGAGCCTATATCGGGCATCTGAACATCGGCGGCAATCTGGAAGGCATCAATGAAGTGCTCAACCAGATCCTCGACATGATCAAGGGCTGTCAGCTGGAAGGCATCGACAACCTGCTGATCGACTGTGATACCAGGATCAATCAGCTTTCCAGCAATCTCGCTGACGAAAAGAACGCCTACCGCGACATGATCACCTGCCAGGAAAACTGCCAGGGTCTTCTTGACAGCATCAGCCGCATCCTCGAACAGGTCCGCAACAACTCGCTGGCTGACTTCGACCGCTACCGTCTCGATGATCTGAACGAACAGTTCAGCGATACGCAGAACCGCTTTACCGAAAGCCAGGGAGCCTTCCAGTCGCTCTTAAGCGCTCAGATGTCCGGCTCGATTCCTTCCACCACCCTGATCGTTACCTTCAAGGAAGTGGAAAACGACATCATGGAATGCCAGAAGAGAGCCAGGGAGATCTCCAACCGGCTGAATTCCACCAAGACCAGCGAACTGCGCGTACAGGAACTGCTGAGCCGCTTCATCATCGTTCTGAACGAATCCAAGGCTTCCATCAAGCTTTCCAAGCTGCCCAACATCTCCAGCAAGTATGACGAAGACATCGCCCGCAGCGAGCAGTACATCGCTGACATCAGCGAGCAGCTTCAGCAGCCAAGCGTGGACATCACCAGGCTGAATGAAACCATCAATGAAGCCCAGAAGCTGATCGTCAGCCTTTACAAGAATGTCAATTCCCTGATCTCAACGGCACAGGAGATCAAAGACTTCATCGTATCCTGCAACAAGTACCGTCCCTATTATCCCGATGTCGATGCTTCGCTGTTTTCCGCGGAGGTCTGTTACCGTAACGGCGAGTACACCAAGGCCTGCAAGATGGCGGTAAATGCCCTCTCCTCGGTCGATCCGGTGCTGGCCGCTCAGCTCTCTGAAAGCATTGACAAGAAGATCGCGATGCAGAAGGAAGCATAGAATGATTTACTTTGACAATACCTCAACAACGAAAATCGCTGATGAGGTCTTAGATACCTATGATCAGGTACTGAAGAAGTACTATGTTAATTCCGAGGCAATCTATCCTTCCGGCATGGAAGTGCATAATCTGATGGAGAAATCCCGCAGTCAGATTGCCCGGTTTTTATCCGTGCTTCCCAAGGAGATCATCTTCACTTCCGGCGGCTCGGAGGCCAACAATCTGGCCATCAAGGGCACAGCCCTCAAGAGAAGCCATCTCGGTAAGCACATCATCACCAGCACGGTCGAACATTCCAGCGTTCTGAACTCCTGTAAGTGGCTGGAAGATTACTTCGGCTTTGACGTCACCTATCTGCCGGTCAGTCAGAAAGGCTGCGTTGATCCGCAGGATCTGGCCAACGCCATCCGGCCGGATACCATTCTGGTAAGTCTGATGCTGGTCAATAACGAGTCCGGCGCCATTAATCCGATCGCTGAAATCAAGAAGATCGTAAAGAAGCATCATAACTGCTACCTGCATGTCGACTGCGTACAGGCGCTGGGCAAGATGGACATCGACTTAAAAGACATTGATCTGGCTTCCTTCTCCGCCCATAAGATCAACGGCCTTAAGGGCTCCGGCTTCCTGGTAGCTAGGCAGCACGTCCAGATGGCTGAACTGATCTCCGGCGGCCAGCAGGAAAACCACCTCAGAGGCGGCACTGCCAATTCCCCGGCCAACATCGTGCTGGCCAGAACCATCAGGCTGGCTCTGGAGAAGAGAGAGCAGCAGGGGGACAGGATCAGAATGCTGCACGATGCTCTTTATGAAACTTTAAGCAGCATGGATAAGGTAGTCATCAACTCACCGGCTGACGGCACCCCTTATCTGATCAACTTCTCCGCCCTTACCGTGACCTCCCAGGTCATGATGAACGCCCTGGCTTCCCGGGGCTTTGAGGTATCGGCGCAGTCTACCTGCGATTCCAGGGAGGCGGTATCCAAGGTCATTTCGGCCATGTATGATGAGCCGGATCGCCTGAAGGGGACTATCCGCATTTCCTTAGGCTATGAACACACTTTTGAAGACGTGATGGCTCTTTGTGAGGCCATCAGGGAGGTAATCGGGATCTATGGCTGATCTGACATACGAAAACATCCTTATCCGCTATGGCGAACTCACCACAAAAGGCAAGAACAAGAAGGATTTCATCAGAAGACTGGCGGAAAACCTGCGTCAGGCTCTTTCTGCTTACCCTGATCTGACCTTTGAGCAGACCAGAGACCACATCTACATTCATCTTCACGGAACTGACCCGACCAAGGTCACTCCGATCCTGAAGGACGTCTTCGGCATCCGCTCCTTTGCCTGCAGTCTGAAGGTCGACAATGACATCGATGCCATCAAGGAAGCCTGCCGGCAGGTCATGGCTGACAAGAGCGGGACCTTCAAGATTGCGGCCCGCAGAGCCAACAAGAGCTTTCCTCTGCATTCCGATGACATCAACCGTCAGGTAGCGACCGTTATCCTTAAGAACTACGGCGAAAAGCTGAAGGTCGACGTTCATGACCCTGATTACGAAGTCATCGTAGAAGTCAGGGAGCATAATACCTACATCATGTATGAAACCATCCTGGGTGCCGGCGGTTATCCGGTCGGCGTGGGCGGCAAGGCCTTGTTAATGTTATCGGGAGGCATTGACTCACCGGTAGCCGGCTATCTGACCATGAAGCGCGGCGTTCAGATCGAGGCCATTCACTATGCCTCCATGCCCTATACCTCTCAGGAAGCCCTGAACAAGGTCAAGGAACTGACCAGACTGATCAGCGGCTATCAGGGACAGATCTGGCTGCACGTCATTCCCTTTACCGACATCCAGCTGCAGATCTACAAGTACGCCGATGAATCCTACGCCATCACGTTAATGCGCCGGATGATGTACCGGCTGGCGGAAATGGTCAGCGAAAAGAAAAAGTGTCTGGCCATCGTCAACGGTGAAAGCATCGGTCAGGTGGCTTCCCAGACTCTGGATTCCATGAACGCCATCAACTGCGTGGTAACCATGCCTGTCATCAGACCTCTGGTAGCTTATGACAAATTGGAGATCATCGAACTGGCCCGTAAGATCGGTACTTACGAGACCAGCATCCTGCCCTATGAGGACTGCTGCACGATCTTTGACCCCAAGGATCCGGTGACTAAACCCCGCAGGGACAAGTGCGAACGCTACGAAAGCCGCTTCGACTGGCAGCCGATGTTGGAAAAGGCGGTTGAAAACATGGAAACCATCGTCATCAACCCTTCATCACGGTTTGATGAAGCTGATGACATTCTCTAGAAGGTCATTTCATCATGAAGGAGACCCATTCACGCGCCAGCCTTATTACGAAAACAGTATTTTTGATAATCTTCCTTGCGGCTGTTTTCTGGATTCTGCGCCCGTATTTCTTCCGTCAGATAACCGGTCCGTATCTGGAAGTTGAAGGTGAGGTCGTGGAATGCTGCGCTGATACCATAGACCTTGTCATTCCGCCCATGGGAATCAGAATCAGGGAAAACCGCAGGTTCATTGGAATAGAAGCTGATAACGGAACCGGATGGAGCTTTGTCGAACCGAAATTCTCTGCCGGTTACGGCATTGTCTTCGGTGATCGGGTGCGGATAGAATACGCAAAGGAAACACTGAGCGGTCTACGCGTTATTATAAACGTCGAGAAAATTGATTCAGAGAACTAAATCAGACAAAAAGAAAAGGACAGAAGAGTACAACTTGCTTCTGTCCTTTTAATGTGAGATGGATTACAGTTCCTTCTTCCAGAGGCCGTGGAGATTGCAGTACTCATAGACGGCAATCGGTTCGTCCTTATGGCAGATGAAGAAGCATCTCTTGGGTTCTTCACCCGGCAGCAGGTACTTGATCTGCCAGCCCATCTTGGACTCCAGGGCGATCCAGGCGATGTGGTGTTCTTCCAGCATCGGATGATCAACTTCACCAACGCGGACCTTGATCTTGTTTTCCTCAACTTCCACGAAGGGAACATGCTTCTCTCTGGCACCGTCAGTGGTATTAGCCTTCAGTTCTTTCATGGCTTCGCCGCAGCAGTGCGGAATGCAGACGTGTTCCTCGATCATGGCGACCATGTTGCCGCACTTGGGACAACGGTAAATCTTCATTATCAAATCTCCTTTTCTTATACTATTATTTTACCTAATCGGCTGACCAAACTTCAAATAATATGAACAAAATATGCTAAAATAAATCGGGGAGTGATAGCATATGGCATTTGATTCATTAAGCAACCGGCTGACCGCTGCCTTCAAGCACATCGTCGGCAAGGACAAACTGACCGAAAAGAACATGAACACGATGCTGCAGGAGATCCGCGTCGCCTTACTGGAAGCGGATGTCAACTACGGCGTCGTCAAGAATTTCATTGAAAGACTGAGAGAGCAGATGCTTGGGGTTTCCGTATCCCAGGCTCTTAATCCTTCCGAACAGGTATACAAGATCGTCAGAGATGAGATCATCAGACTGCTGGGTGAATCCCAGTCCCAGCTGGCCTACAAGCAGAGCGGAATTACCGTCATCATGGTGGTAGGTCTGCAGGGTACCGGCAAGACCACCAGCGTCGCCAAGATCAGCAAGCTGATCCGCGACAAGGACGGCCGTAATCCGTTAATGATCGCGGCTGACATCATCCGTCCGGCTGCCATCGAACAGCTCCAGACTTTAGGAAAGCAGATCGATGTAGAAGTCTTCAGCCTGGGAACCGAGGTAAACGCCGAGGAAACCGTCAGACAGGGTCTGAAGTACGCTCAGGAAAAAGGCTATGATACCGTACTGATCGATACCGCCGGCCGTCTGCACATCGATAAGGAACTGATGAATGAACTCTCCGTATTAAAAAAGAAGTTCAAACCCGATGAAATACTGCTGACTGTCGACGCTCTGACCGGTCAGGACATCGTCAATGTGGCCAAGGCCTTTGACGATCTGCTGAACATTACCGGACTGATCGTCACCAAGTTTGACTCCGATGCCAGAGGCGGCGGCGTACTGTCCGTCAAGGCCGTTACCGATGTTTCCGTCAAGTTCGTCGGCACCGGTGAAAAGATCGACGACATCGACATCTTCTATCCCGACCGCATGGCTTCCCGCATTCTGGGAATGGGCGATCTGGATACCCTGATCGAAAAGGCCACCAGCCAGATCGACGAGGAACTGGCCGCCCGCAGCATGCAGAACCTGATGAACGGCACCTTCTCCCTGGATGACATGCTGGTGCAGATGCGCCAGATGAATAAGCTGGGTCCCTTAAGCGGCTTACTGAAGATGTTACCGGGAATGAATCAGTTTGCCTCGATGCTGGATAACCAGGACACCGAAGGAGTCATGAAGAAGTATGAAGCGATCATCTGCTCAATGACACCATATGAGAGACGTCACCCCGATGAACTGCGCAGTTCCCACAAGAACCGCATCGCCAAGGGCTCGGGAACTTCCGTTTCCGATGTCAACAAGCTGATCAATTCCTTTGACCGCACCATCAAGATGATGGCTTCCATGGGCATGGGAAGATACCGCCGATTCTAAGAAGAAAGATTTAATCTGTTAAGTAAAAATACTTGACAGGCCTAGATTGATAAGATAATATACTAAAGGAAAAAACAAAGAGGTATATTTATGGTTAAGTTACGTTTAAAGAGAATGGGCGCCAAGAAGGCTCCGTCATACCGTATCGTCGCAGCTGACTCAAGAGCTCCGAGAGACGGCCGTTTCATTGAAATCGTCGGTTTCTACAACCCGCGCACTAATCCAGCCGAAATCAAAGTTGATGAAGAGAAGGCCCTGAAGTGGCTCGCCGCCGGCGCTCAGCCGTCCGACACTGTCCGCTCCATCTTATCAAAGCAGGGAATCATGAAGAAATTTCATGAGTCAAAGTAATTAATTAAGATGATTGACTACGAAAAGACCTTACTGGATTTAGTAAAACCAATGGTTGATGAACCGGAGAATGTCCGTGTTCAGACAATGGAAAGCGTCAACGAGAATGAGGTTCTGCTTTATGTCTATGCATCCAGCGTTGACATTGCCAGACTTATTGGCAGACAAGGCGCAATGGCCAGCAGCATCAGACAGATGATGTCGGTATGCTCCTGCCTGGATAACAAGAAGATCACGATAAAGTTTGAATCATACTAGGATGCTTAATGCATCCTTTTTTGGAGATAGTCTATGGAATTTGTGAAGATTGGCATCATCGTTAACACCTTCGGCATCAGGGGTGAACTGAAGATCAGGCCGCTGACCGACTTTACCGAGAAGCGCTTCAAGCCCGAGCAGCAGCTTTATATCTGCAGGGAAGAGAAGTTTGAACCGGTCGTGGTCAAGAGTTTTCGCATGCATAAGGGCTTTGCTCTGGTGCTGTTCCACAATCTGGAAAACATCAACCTTGTGGAAAAGTACAAGGACTGCGAGATTTTCATTGCCAAGGACGAAGTCCATAAGCTGAATAAGGGAGAGTATTACTACTTCGAACTGAAGGGCTGCTCCGTCTATTCTGACAACCAATTCATCGGAACGGTTTCGGGAGTTGACAGCGGCTATCAGACCATCCTGCGCGTCGGTAACGACGAAGGCCGTCAGGTACTGATTCCCTACGTCGATGCCTTCATCAAGAATGTCAGCATCGAAAACAAGCGCATTGACGTCAACGTCATTGAGGGCATGTTATGAAGATAACCATTCTGACCATCTTTCCGGAGATGTTCGAGGGCTTCCTCAACACCTCCATCATCAAGAAAGCCAGACTGAAGCATCTCATTGACATTGAAGTGGTCGATTTCCGGGCTTATTCCAAAGACCACTCCCATCGGGTCGATGATTATCCTTATGGCGGAGGAGCCGGCATGGTGCTGATGTGCCAGCCGGTGCTGGACGCCCTTAAGGAGCATTCCTGTCAGGATTCCTACATCCTTTTGACTTCTCCGACCGGTGCCGTTTTCAATCAGCAGATGGCTCATCAGCTGATGGAGAAAAAGGACATCGTCATCATCTGCGGTCACTACGAGGGCTATGATGCCCGCATCTACGACTACGCTGACCAGCAGGTCTCCATCGGCGATTACATCCTGACCGGGGGTGAACTGCCGGCGATGGTCATCACCGATACCCTGACCAGGCTGGTAGACGGCGTCATCGCGGCGGAATCGCTGGTCGACGAATCATTTGAAAACGGCTTACTGGAATATAACCAGTACACCCGGCCGGAAGAATACGACGGCAAGAGAGTACCGGAGATCCTGTTAAGCGGTCATCACGAAAACATCCGCAAGTACAGGTTATACGAAAGTCTCAAGCTCACCTATCTCAACCGGCCCGATCTGCTGGAAAACCGGCAGCTGACTAAGGAAGAGGAGCGGATGCTTGATGACATCAAACTGGAAATTGCCGAGCAGAATGCTCAGCAGTAAAGCCGGAAAAAACCTGTTGATTATTGAGTATTACTATGTTAATATGATTAGGCGTTAGCTGAGATAGTTCCGCTGGCCATCGGTTCATGAACTATTGAATACATGCATGGAAAAGGAGAAAGTTATGAATTTGAATCTTGTTAAGCAGATTACCAAGGCCCAGATGAAGAACGACATCCCCTACTTCGAACCTGGCTGCACCGTAAAGGTCCATGTCAAGATCAAGGAAGGCGACAAGACACGTATTCAGGTATTTGAAGGTGTCGTCATCGCAATCAATGGTTCAGGTATTGCCGAAACCTTCACCGTCAGAAAGATGTCAAGCGGTGTCGGCGTTGAAAGAACATTCCCAGTTCATTCACCAATCATTGATAAGATTGAAGTTGTTCGTTTTGGTAAGGTCAGAAGAGCCAAGCTCTACTACTTACGCGGCCGTTCTGGTAAAGCAAGCAGAATTGTTGAAAAACGCAGATAAAAAACTGGGTAACCAGTTTTTTGTTTAAGGAGTGTCAATTGGAAAAACTGAAGATCAAGATTGCCGATTTCTTCGGCACCCTCATTTTGAAGATCATGATGGATCTGGATGACATCATTGACCTGGTGGTTACCGGACTGATCACGGTAGCGGTCTGCTTCGTGGTCACGAACTTTTTCTTCATGCCGGTCCGTGTTGACGGTACCAGCATGTATCCCACCATCGAGAACAAGTCCGTCGGCTTTTCCAGCATCATCTCCCGCCGCTTTGACGACATCGAGCGTTTCGACATCGTCATCATCAAGCTCAACGATGAAGAGGAAAACCTGGTAAAGAGAGTCGTCGGTCTGCCCGGGGAAACCATCTGGTACATGAACGATACTCTGTATGTAGACGGCGCACCGGTCAGCGAGGAATTCTTTGATCCGGTCTACGTCCAGCAGCAGAAAAACAAGTACAGCCGGGAAAACTTCACCGGCAACACCGAGGTCATAACTCTGGCTGATGATGAGTATTACTGCCTGGGCGATAACCGCATCGTCTCCATTGACTCCCGCAGCTACGGACCATTCAAAGCCGAGCAGATCGTCGCCAAGAGCGTCTTCGTTCTCTGGCCGTTCGACCATTTCGGCGGTGTCAGGGACTAGCCGCAATCAGATTAAGACTCCACCTGAGACGGTGGAGTTTTTTACGGCCTAAACAATGTGGTAAGATAATATATAAGGTAAGAGGAATTGACATGAAACTGAAGGTTCTGGTGGACAACAACACCTATATTGACATGTATTATCTGGGCGAACCGGCTCTCAGCTTTTATCTGGAGGACGGCCGGGACCGCATCCTCTTTGATACCGGCTATTCCGACGCCTTCATGATCAACGCCCGCAAGATGGCCCTGGAACTGAAGACCGTCAACAAGGTCGTGATCTCCCACGGTCACAATGACCATACCGGCGGTTTGAGGCATCTGCTTGAGATCAACCGCTGGGCAACCATCATCACCCATCCTGACAGTTTCCTTTACCGTCAGGATGACGAGGGCCTGGCCATTTCCTCACCCCTGAACAGAATGGATCTGGAAGAAAAAGCCTCTCTGCAGCTGAGCAGGGAACCGGCAGCGGTCAGCGAACATCTGACCTATCTGGGTGAGATACCGCAGTACCTGGACTTTGAACCCCGCTACCGCATCGGCAGGTCGCTGATCAAGGGTGAACTGCAGGATGATTACATCTATGATGATTCAGCGCTGGTTTACAGGGGAAAGGACGGTCTGTTTGTGATCACCGGCTGTTCCCATTCCGGCATCTGCAACATCATTGAGCACGCCAAAAAGATCTGTCACGAAGACAGGATCGTGGGCGTAATCGGTGGCTTCCATCTGTTTGAGGTGGATGAGCGGCTGCATAAGACCATTGAATATCTTAAGGACAATCAGATACCGCTGCTATATCCCTGCCACTGCGTTTCCCTGAAGGCGAAAGTGGAAATGGGAAAACAACTGAACATACAGGAAGTCGGCGTAGGACTGAATCTGGATATCGAATAACAATCTGATAGTTTTAATCAGCGGAAAGGAGGAAAGGACGATGAGCGAAACCAAGACCAACATCAACTGGTTTCCCGGTCACATGGCCAAGGCCAGACGGGAAATGAGCGAAAACATCAAATACGTCGACATGGTCATTGAGATCAGGGACGGCCGCATCGTGGCCAGTTCGGAAAATCCCCTGTTACGGGAGATCGCCGGCAACAAGCCCCGGCTGATCGTCATTTCCAAGAAGGACAAGGCCGAAGACGAAGTGACGGCCCGATGGATCGAATATTTCCGCGCTCAGGGAAAAGAAGCCATTGCCCTGAATCTGATCGCCGACAAGTCCATCAGCAAGAAGATCTCCGACGCCTGTCTGAAAATCATGGCTGACAAGGTAAATAAATACAAGGCCAAGGGCATGAAGCACGTCGAGATCAAGGCCATGGTCGTCGGCATTCCCAATGTCGGCAAGAGCACCCTGATAAACGCGGTCGCCCAGAAGAAGGCGGCCAAGACGGCTGATAGGCCGGGGGTTACCAGAAGCCTGAAGTGGATCAAGATCAGCAGCGATGTCGCATTGCTGGATACCCCGGGCGTCTTATGGCCGAAGTTTGAAGATGAAAAGACCGCTCTGAATCTGGCCATTACCGGCGCCATCAATGATGACATATTACCGGTGGAGGATGTCGTGCGTTACGCTGTTGGCGAACTTATCGTCAACCATCCCGAAAAACTGGAGCAGCGTTATGGCATTGAGGTAAGCGGTTATGCCGTTGAGGTAATAGACAGGATCGGCGAAGCCAGGGGCTGCCTGAGCGCTGATGGAGTCTATGACTACAAGCGCATCTATGCGCTGATTCTGAAGGACATCCGCGACAGCCAGCTGGGCGGCATATCCTGGGAGAAACCGGAAGATGCAGACAGCCAATGAGTTTGAAAAGCTGTTCTGGGAGCAGAATAAGCTGGTTGTAGGGATCGACGAAGCCGGAAGAGGCCCTTTGGCCGGACCATTGGTGGTCGCCGGGGTCGTTTTTCCCAAGGATTATGTTTCCGAAGCCATTTACGACTCCAAGAAGCTGACGGAAAAGAAGCGGGAAGAACTGTTTCCCCAGATCATTAAGGATGCCGTCTTCTATGACATCGAGATCGTTGATGTCGAAACCATCGACCGTCTCAACATCCTGGAGGCGACCCGCCAGGCGATGAGCACCATCGCTCTGAAGGCACCGGTAGAAGTCGTTTTGACCGACGCCATGAAACTTTACATCGACAAGAAAGTCATCGACATCGTCAAGGGTGACCAGAAGTCCGTCAGCATCGCCGCCGGTTCGATTCTGGCCAAGGTGACCAGGGATCACATCATGTACCGCCTTGATGAGATCTATCCGCAATACGGCTTTAAGAAGCATAAAGGCTATCCCACCAGGGAACACCTGGAAGCTCTGGAAAAGTATGGGGTACTGGAGATCCACCGGCGCTCCTACAAGCCGGTGATTGACGTGATGCAGGGCAAGCTGTTTTAGGAAAGAGACAAGCCTCCGGCGAAATATCAGTCAGGAGGTTTTCTTTATGCGCAATCAGCTGATCAGACTGGCCATTCAGTATTCGGGTCAGTACGGAGCCATAACCAGGGCACTTAAGGAGCATGAACAGCCTGATGAAACCATCAGGATCCAGCGGGCTCTTACCGTTCTGGATGAAGAGTATCCCCAGAGCCTGCGGGATCTGAAGTATCCGCCTTACGTGCTGTTTTACATCGGCGATATTTCATTATTGAAAAGCAAATGCCTGTCCATCGTGGGAACCAGAGAGCCTTCGTATTACGGCATTCACGCCACCGAGCAGCTGGTAAATGAGGTCAGGGAAAGATATACCCTGGTCTCGGGCATGGCCAGAGGCATTGACGCCATCGTTCACCGCAACGCCGAAAGGACGATCGGGGTACTGGGAAACGGCTTGAACTATGACTATCCGGCCTGTAACGCTTCCCTGTATCAGTACATGAGAGAGAAGCAGTTACTGATCAGTGAATACCCTCTTGACGTAAGGCCTCAGCGCTATCACTTTCCCTTCCGCAACCGGCTGATCGCGGCCCTTTCCGAAGATACCGTGGTCATGCAGGCCGGGGTTCATTCCGGCTCACTTTTGACCGCAAGTGAAGCCCTGAAACTCGGACGCAGAGTCCACGCCTTGGTCTATCCCTATGATGATGCCAGCGGTCAGGGCTGTAATCAGCTGATCGCCGATGGGGCCCTGATGCTGAACATCGAAGGCTTCGGCAGGGAAAAACAGGCAGTTGACAAATAAAGGATAAATGGTAAAGAATATATCACAGGTGGATGAAAACTATGAATAAGATCAAGAATTTAGTAATTGTAGAATCGCCGAGCAAGGCAAGCACAATTGAAAAATACCTGGGTAAGGACTACGAAGTCGTCGCTTCCAAGGGTCACATCAACGACCTGGCGACCAGCGGCAAGGGACATCTGGGCATTGATGTCGAAAACGGCTTTACCCCTACATATACCATTTCCAGTGCCAAGAAGAGCATTGTCAAGCAGCTTAAGGACGAGGTCAGGAAGGCCGATAACGTCTTACTGGCCACCGACCCGGACCGGGAAGGCGAGGCCATTGCCTATCATCTGGCCAACACCCTTAACATCCCGCTGGATCAGGACAACCGCATCGTCTTCCACGAAGTAACCAAGCCGGCTGTTCAGAAGGCCATCAGTGAACCGCGTCAGGTTGACATGGATCTGGTCGACTCCCAGGAGACCAGAAGGATGCTGGATAGGATCATCGGCTTCAAGCTTTCCACCTTGCTCAACAGCAAGATCAAGTCCAAGTCCGCCGGCCGCGTGCAGTCGGTGGCCTTGAAGCTGATCGTCGACCGGGAAAAGGAGATCGCCGCCTTCGTTCCGGAGGAATACTGGACGATCACCGCTGATTTCCTGAAGGACAAGAAGGATTTCCAGGCTCAGCTGACCAAGATCGACGGTCAGAAGGCTGAGATTGCTCATGAACAGGAGGCTCTGAAGATCAGAGACGACTGTCTTAATAATGAATTTACCGTTGGCGAAGTCAGTGAGGAAGTCAAGCACCGCAAGCCCAAGCTTCCCTACATCACTTCAACTTTGCAGCAGGATGCCGCCAATAAGCTTAATTTCACTTCCAAGAAGACCATGTCCATCGCCCAGCGTCTTTACGAAGGCGTCAACATCGGCTCCACCACTACCGGTCTGATCACCTACATGCGTACCGACGCTGCCCGTCTGTCGCCGGTGTTCATGGCTCAGGCCAGAGAATTCATCAAGGAAAACTACGGCGAGAAGTACTGCGGCTATTTCCATCAGAAGGTCGACAAGAACGCCCAGGACGCTCATGAAGCCATCCGTCCCACCAACGTGGAAAACACCCCGGAAAAGATTGCTTCCCATCTGACCAATGATGAGCTGAAGCTCTATAAGATGATCTACTACCGCACGCTGGCCGCCATGATGGCGGACGCGCTGTTCAACAGCCGTACTGCCCGATTGGACTGCCTTAACTATGAATTCACCGCCAGCGGCCGCACGCTGATCTTTGACGGTTATTTAAAGGTATATAAGGATTACGAAAGCGCTGAGGATAAAGAACTGCCGTTACTGGAAAAGGATGAAAGGCTGAAGGCTCAGGATGTGAAGGCTGACCAGCACTTCACCGAACCGCCCTTACGCTATTCCGAAGCCCGGCTGATCAAGGCAATGGAAGAAAACGGCATCGGCCGTCCTTCCACCTATGCCACCATCATCGATACCATCATCAAGAGAGAATACGTCTCCCTGCAGAAAAGCAACGAAGGTTCCCGCATCAAAGTCTTCGTACCCACCGAACAGGGAATTCTGACGACGGAGAAACTGGATGAATACTTCAGTTCCATCATCAACGTCAAATACACTTCCGACATGGAAAAGCAGCTTGACGACATCGCCGAGGGCAAACTGGCCAAGCTGGATTCCCTCAATCAGTTCTACGATCCCTTCATGGAGCTGGTCGACAACGCCAAGGAGAACATGGAGAAGATCGCTCCCGTCAAGGTCGGCAGACTGTGCCCGCAGTGCGGCAGCGAACTGGTCGAACGCAAAAGCAAGTACGGCGTCTTCATTGCCTGCTCCAACTATCCCAAGTGCAAGTATCATGAGGACAAGGAAGACGAAAACGCTCAGCAGGAAAAAAAGGACTACGGAACCTGCCCGCAGTGCGGTAACCCCCTGGTGGAAAAGCGCGGCAAGTACGGCAAGTTCATCGCCTGTTCGAATTATCCGACCTGCAAGTACATCCAGAAGAAGGAAAAAGCCGCTCCGGTAGAGACCGGAGAACTGTGTCCCGAATGCGGCTCGCCGTTGGTCAAGCGTAAGTCCCGCTACGGCAAGGACTTCATCGGCTGTTCCAATTATCCCAAATGCCGCTACATCAAGCCAAGCGGCCGTAAGAAGGCGGAAAAGGCCAAGGATGAATAAGACCGTCAACGTCATCGGTGCCGGTCTGGCCGGCAGTGAAGCCGCCTGGCAGTTAAGCCGCAAGGGCTTCAAGGTAAGACTTTACGAACAGCGTCCGGTTTCTTCGACCGGCGCTCATCATACCGACCGGTTCGCCGAACTGGTCTGTTCCAATTCCCTGCGCTCCAATGCCCTGACTAATGCGGTCGGGCTTTTGAAGCAGGAAATGCGCTTGCTGGACTCCCTGATAATGAAGATGGCTGACCGCAATGCCCTGCCCGCCGGCTCGGCGCTGGCCGTTGACCGGGAAAACTTTGCCAACGACGTCACTGAGTTTCTGAGAAACGACCCCAACGTGGAAGTCATCAATGAAGAAGTCAGCGAGATACCGGAAGGACCGACCATCATCGCCACCGGACCATTGACTTCCGATTCATTGGCTAAGACGATTGGAGATTACTTCAATCTGGACAGCCTGTATTTCTTTGACGCGGCCGCTCCGATCGTGACCAAGGAATCCATCAACATGGATGTTGCCTATTACAAGAGCCGCTACGACAAGGGTGATGCCGACTACATCAACTGTCCGTTTACCAGAGAACAGTTTGACGTTTTCTACAATGAACTTATAAACGCCGAGACCGCCGAGGTCCACGGCGTCGATAAGGAAATCTACTTCGAAGGCTGCATGCCTATCGAAGTCATGGCCAAGCGTGGCCCCCAGACCCTGACCTTCGGCCCCCTGAAGCCGGTAGGCCTGGGCCGGGAAGGGGAAAGACCGTACGCGGTCGTCCAGTTAAGGCAGGACAACGCTGTTGATACCCTTTACAACATCGTCGGTTTCCAGACTCATCTGAAGTGGGGTGAGCAGAAGCGCGTCTTCTCCCTGATCCCCGGACTGGAAAACTGCGAGATCGTCCGCTACGGAGTCATGCACCGCAACACCTATCTGAAGTCGCCGTTGATCTTAAGGCCGACTTATCAGACGATCAGAAGAGACGACCTCTTCTTCGCCGGTCAGATGACCGGAGTGGAAGGATACATTGAATCCGCCGCCAGCGGTCTGCTGGCCGGTCATAACATGGCATTATTATTGGAAGGCAAAGAGCCTTTAATCATGCCTCAGGCCACGATGATCGGAGCCATGGCCCATTACATCACCCATGCCGGAGAGAACTTCCAGCCGATGAACGCCAACTTCGGCATCTTCCTACTGGAAGGCTTCGTCCGCAAGCAGGACCGCAAGGAAGCCTACAGCAAACAGTCCCTTCCCATCATCGAACAGTACGCTCAGGAGTGGTAACAAATGGATCAGGATGTTCAGAATTTCCTGGATTACATCGTAAACGTCAACAGCGGCTCTGAAGATACCCGCAAGTCCTACGGCCGGGATCTGCAGCGCTATCTTTCCTATTTGAAGCAGCAGGGAATAACCGGCTGGTCGGACGCTGACCGGACGGTGGTACTGGGCTATCTGAACTACCTGCGGACTGACAAGCAGTTTTCCGACATTTCCAACCGCTCGATTGCCCGTAATCTGAGTGCCTTGCGGAGTTTTTACCGCTATCTCAATGAGATGAAGATCGCCGAAGGCAATCCCTTTACCGCGGTGAAGATCAAGGTTGAGAAGAACCGGCTGCCCGACTATCTGTTTGAAGATGAAGTTGATACCCTGTTAGGCTGCTTTGATCTCCATGACGACATGGGCTACCGCAACCGGACCATCTTTGAGACGATGTACGGCTGCGGACTGCGTCTTTCCGAAGCCTGCAACCTGAAGATCGGCGACATCGACTTTTCCAACCGGTTGTTAAGAATCACCGGCAAGGGCTCAAAGCAGCGTCTGGTTCCGTTCTATGACATGATCGGAAAGCTGTTAAGAAATTATCTCAATAACATCCGGCCCCGTTATCTTAAGGAAGAGCATGATTATGTTTTCGTCAATAAGAACGGAAAGAAACTGACTCCTCGGGGCGTGCAGTATCTCTTGGAAAAGACGGTACTGGACAATAACTTGCCCATGCACGTACATCCCCATACCCTGAGGCACTCCTTTGCCACCCATCTATTGGACAAGGGAGCGGACATCAGAATCGTGCAGGAACTATTGGGTCACTCCAATCTCTCGACCACCCAGATCTACACCCACATAACTTCCGAGCATCTGCGCGAGAGTTATGACAAGGCTTTTGAAAACCGTTAATAATGAAGGCTGTCATCCAATCGATGGCGGCCTTTTCCTTCGGGTTGTGCTATACTGAAATAAAGAAGCAATAACATTAATACAGGAGAGCATAAACATGAAGATTCTGTTTGTTACCAGTGAATGCGCGCCGTTCTCCAAGTCCGGCGGCCTGGCCGATGTGGCCTTTTCTCTGCCTCCCGCTCTGAAAAGAGAGGGTGAGGAGATTCAGATCATCACCCCTTACTACAAGTGCGCCAAGGAGCGTTTCGGCTCCCAGATCACCCCGGTCACCAGCACGACCGTGACTCTGGGACAGGCGACGCTGTATTGCGGTTTGCTGAAGGGTGAGCTCAACGGCGTCAAGGTCTGGTTCATCGACAATGAGGATCTGTTCAACCGCGACAGGCTCTATGGCTATGACGACGACAAGTTCCGTTTCGCCTGGTTCTCCAAGGCCGTCATCGACGTCCTGCGCTTACTTGATTTCGTACCAGACATTCTCCACTGCAACGACTGGGAAAGCGCTCTGGCGATCATTTATCTGCGTGATCATCAGACCATTTATACCACATACCGCAACATCAGAACGGTTTATACGATCCATAACATCGCCTATCAGGGCCAGTACGGCGCTGATCAGCTGACCACTACCTTCGCCCTTGATCCCGGCTGGTACGCCGGAGGACTGGGCTATGAATACGAAGGCCGTCACGACGTTAACCTGATGAAGGGCGCCATGCTGATGAGCGACGCCGTTTCCACGGTCTCGCCGACCTACGCCCGTGAGCTGCATAACCCGAAGTTCGGCAAGGGACTGCAGGGGGTGGCCGACATGGTCGAAGACAAAATGTACGGAATCATCAACGGCATCGATCCCGACCACTACGATCCCTCCAAGGACAAGAGACTTCCAGCCAACTTCTCGGTTGATGACATGGCCGGTAAGCTGGAGTGCAAGCACTATCTGCAGGACTTCTTCGGCCTGCGCAAGGAAAATCACTGGCCTCTGTTCACGGTAGTAGCCCGTCTGGTTCCCCAGAAGGGTGTTGACCTGATCATGGAACTGCTTCCCGAATTAATGAAGAAGGGAATTCAGCTGATCATCTTCGGCCAGGGAGAAAAGAAATATACCGATCATTTCCGCCATTACACTCAGGTCTATCAGGGTCAGCTGGGCTTCTCTGATGACTATTCGGAAGAGATGGCCGCCAAGGTGTTTGCGGGTGCCGACCTCTACCTGATGCCTTCTGAATTTGAACCCTGCGGACTGTCGCAGATGATGGCCATGCGCTACGGTACCGTGCCGGTCGTTCATGAAACCGGCGGTCTGAAGGATACCGTCAGACCGTATTCCGACTTCGACGGCATCGGTGACGGTTTCTCTTTCACCGAATATAATTCCAAGGCACTGATGCTGGCAATCGACGAAGCCATTAAGATCTACTTCGCCGAGCGTAAGACCTTCAAGAAGCTGAGAGAGCGCTGCATGAAGAAGGACTTCTCCTGGGACAAGTCAGCTCAGACCTACATCAAGATGTATTCCGACATCGCTTCATCTCAGCACGATCCTAACGTCACCTTCAAGGATGCCTATGACGCCCTGAAGGTCGTCTACGAGGACCTGGAGATCAGCCGCAACGAATATCTGGCCAGACAGCCTGATGACTTCAGTGTCGTCGCTCAGATCCGCATTGTCGGTCCCGGTGAGGGAACCTTCTATGTGAAAGTCAATAAGCAGGGTCTGGAGATGCAGCCTTACAGCTATGATGACGCTGATGTCAAACTGGCCACCAGCCTGGACAACCTGTTCAACATGGCTACCGGAGCCGTCTCAGCCGACAAGCTGTTCGTCAACGGGCAGATGAAGGTTGAAGGCAACATTTCCATGGGCGCTAAGCTGCGCAATCTGCTGGGAAAAGCGGAAGACTGAACACCTTAACGGGACATTGTAAAAACAGAAGACAGTAAAGGAAATTTCCCTTGATTACTGTCTTTTTTATGGTAGAATTATAAAGGCTCTTTGTGAGCAATTACACACACCATGGATGGGTCATTCCGTGCATCGAAAGGTGTTATTGATCTTCGAAATGGTGGAGGAAACAACGGAAAGAGAGGATTTATTTAATGTCAGTTGTTACCATGCGCAAATTGTTAGAGGCTGGCGTTCACTTCGGTCATCAGACCAGAAGATGGGACCCGAAGATGAAACCCAACATCTACACCGTCAAGAACGGCTTCCACATCATCAACCTGGAAAAGACCCAGGAAGCAGTTGATGCTGCCTACAACGAACTGAAGGCCATCAGCGAAAAGGGCGGAAGAGTACTGTTCGTCGGTACCAAGAAGCAGGCTCAGGCCGTCGTCATGGAAGAAGCCTTAAGAAGCGGTTCCTTCTATGTCAATCAGAGATGGCTGGGCGGCACTCTGACCAACTACCGCACGATTCAGAAGAGAATCAGAAGACTCATTGAGATCGAACAGATGGAAGAAACCGGAACGATCGAGAATTATCCGAAGAAGGAAATCGCTCTGATCAGGAAGGAAGCTGCCAAGCTGGAAAACTTCTTAGGCGGAATCAAGGAAATGAAGAAGCTTCCCGATGCCGTATTCGTAGTTGACCCCAAGGAAGACTACAATGCTGTATTGGAATCAAAGAAGCTGAGCATCCCCGTATTCGGTATCTGCGATACCAACTGTGATCCGGCCTTAGTCGATCATGCCATCCCGGGCAATGATGATGCCGTCAAGAGCATCAAGCTGCTGGTATCCTTAATGGCCGACGCCATCATGGAAGCCAAGGGACAGGTCCTGGAAGTTGCCTATACTGAGGATGAACTTCCGGAAGTCACCATGAGTGATGTCATCATCGCCGTTGATCAGCAGAACGCTGAGAACGAGAGAAGAAGAAAACAGCGCAATGAAGAAAGACGTCAGCAGATGAACAACCGTCAGCGCCGTCCGTTCACCAGAAGAGAAAGACCTGCTGAACAGAAGACTGAAGAAGCTGCCCCGGCTGCTGCTGAAGCCGTAGTCCAGGAAGTTCCGGCTGTTGCTGAAGAAGTCAGGGAAACTGTTGCCGCTGTCGCTGAGGAAGCTCCCGCTGTCGTCGAAGAAGTCAAGGAAGCTGCCGCTGAAGTCGTTGAGGCCGCTGCCGAAACCGTCAAGAAGACCGTCAGAAGAACCAAGAAGGCTGCTGAAGAGGTCAAGGAAGCTGCTGAAGAAGCAGTTGAAGCCGCTGCTGAGCCCGTCAAGAAGACGGTCAGAAGAACCAAGAAGGCAGTTGAGGAAGTCAAGGAAGCTGTTGAAGAAGCAGCTGCCGCCGTGGAGGAATAGTATGGCAAGTTTAATCGAATTAGTTAAGGAATTAAGAGAGAGAACCGGTGCCGGCTTTGCCGACTGCAAAAAGGCTCTTGAATCAACCGGCGAAGACCTGGAAAAGGCCATTGACTGGTTAAGAGAAAAGGGCATCGCCAAGAGCGCTGCCAAGGCCGGCAGAGTTGCTGCTGAAGGCCTGGCCAAGGTCCTGGTCGACGGCAATAAGGCCGTCATCGTCGAAGTCAACTCTGAGACCGACTTCACCGCCAGAAACGAAAAGTTCAAGGAACTGGTCGATCTGGTCGCCAATACCTTACTGAAGAACCATGCGGAAACTCTGGAAGAAGCACTGGATCTGCCGACTGCCGAAGGCAAGCTTTCCGAAGCCATCGCCGCCCTGTCCTTTGCGACCGGTGAAAAGATGACTTTAAGAAGATTCGAAGAAGTCACCAAGAACGATGATCAGATCTTCGGTCAGTACGTTCACTTCGACGGCAAGAAGGCCTGCGTCGTTGTCCTCAACGGCGACAAGGAAGAAGTTGCCAAGAACGTAGCCATGCAGATCGTCGGCATGAACGCTCAGTATGTTGACAGAGACTCCATGCCCGCCGACATCGTCGAGCACGAGAGAGCCGTTCAGACTGAAATCGTCAAGAACGACGAAAAGAACGCCAACAAGCCGGAAAACATCATCGCCAAGATGGTTGAAGGCAAGATCTCCAAGAGCCTGAAGGACATGTGTCTGGTTGAACAGGATTACCTGCTGGATCCCAGCATGACCGTCAAGACCTATCTGGCCAACAACGGCATGTCCGTTGCCAGATTCGTCAGATACGGCGTTGGCGAAGGCATTGAAAAGAAGGTTGACAACTGGGTCGAAGAGGTCCAGGCAGCCTTAAACAGCTAAGAGATTTAAACTGACTTAAGAAAAAAGAGCGTCAATTAACCGGACGCTCTTTTTTTCCGGCCCGCCGGATCAGCGAGACCTTTTCAGCGATGATCAGCGGCAGTCCGGTCTCCGGCTCCGTCTGAATGCGGCCGTTGATGCCGATCAGATCACCGGCACCGTAGTTCTCCTTAATGGTTTCTACCATGCCCCGCCAGAGGCGGACATTGAAATGATCGGTCAGGTATTCGCTGTTGCTTTCGGGGAATTCCCTTTCCACGGCGATCCTGATCATGCCGTTGAGCCGGTCTTCGCTGTAATCGGCCTGCAGTTCCTCAATTCGGCCGACGATGACTATCTGATTAAACATGATACCTCCCTGCTTATAGTATTAGCAGTTCGGTCTTCAGAGTCCTTGATTACCCGGTTGAAACTTTCATTCTGATTGAGTTGACCGGTTGTTTCACTTATAATAGTTATCAAGAGGTGAACAGCATGAAACAATATCTTGACATGTGCAGACATGTTCTGGAAAACGGCATTCCCCGCGGCGACAGAACCGGTACCGGCACGATTTCAACCTTTGGCTATCAGACCAGATACAATCTGGAAGAAGGATTCCCCTTATTAACGACCAAGAAAGTACACTTCAAATCAATTGCCTATGAGCTGTTATGGTTCATCAGCGGTTCCACGAACATTCAGCCGCTGGTAAAGAATAAGGTACGCATCTGGAACGAATGGCCCTACGCCAAGTTCTGCAAGAGCGAAGACTATCATGGCGAAACGGTCGATGAATTCGTTGCCCGGATCGTTGAAGACGACCAGTTCGCAGCCAAATACGGTGACCTGGGTCCGGTTTACGGCAAACAGTGGCGCGATTTCTTCGGCGTCGACCAGCTGAAGAACGTGATTGAAAACCTGAAGAATGACCCCTTCTCCCGCCGTCATATCATGGTGGCCTACAACCCGGCTGAGGTCGATAAGATGGCCTTGCCGCCCTGCCACGCCTTCGTGCAGTTCTATGTCAGCGCTGATAAGAAGAAACTGTCTCTGCAGCTTTATCAGAGAAGCGCCGATACTTTCCTGGGCGTTCCCTTCAACATCGCCTCTTACGCCCTGTTTCTGATGATGGTCGCGCAGGTATGCGGATATGAGCCCTATGAAATGGTTCATACCTTCGGTGATTTGCACATCTACAACGACCATGTTGACCTGATCAAGGAGCAGCTGACCAGAGAGCCCAGACCGCTCCCCAGACTGATCCTCAATCCGGAAGTAAAGAACATCGAAGACTTCACCTATGAGGACTTTACCCTTGAGGGTTACGATCCCTGGCCGAAGATCGCCGGAAAGGTATCCGTCTGATGCTGAGCTTCATCGTTGCCTTTGACCCCAAGCAGGGAATCGGCATTAAGGGTTCACTGCCCTGGCACATCAGGGATGATCTCAGGCTCTTCAAGCAGAATACCCTGGGAAAGAACATCGTTATGGGTCAGACAACCTATGAGAATCTGCCCCGCAAGCTGACTGACCGCAGGATCTTCGTTGTTTCCAACGACGAAAACTACCATGACGATGAAGTCTCCATCGTCAGAGACCTGATTCCCTTTCTGAAAGAGCATCAGGATGACGAGGAAGAATATTTCATCTGCGGCGGAGCTTCCATCTACCGTCAGAGCTATCCTTACTGTAAGAAGGCTTACATATCATTCGTGAAGAAGGAATATGAAGTCGATACCCGTTTCGAGGTATTCGATTTTGATGACTGGTTCATAACCAGGGAAGATGAGTATGAAGAATTCATCTACCGGGAACTGGTAAGAAGAAGAGGATAAACGCAAACCATGCCGGAAGAAAGTGAAAACCAAATCCGCGTAGCTCAGCGCAGTGACTGGAAAACAGAACCCATGCCGGATCAGCATGAAACTTTCGTGCTCAACCGGTCTTTCAGCGCTGAGGAAATGGACGCGCTGCGCCGCGGCAACATTCCCCAGGCCATGGAAGACAAGTGGTTCTGGTATATGGAAAATGATTCCCTCTGGGCTCATCGCAGCTGGACAGGCTACTGCATCTACCGGATCGACTTCAGTGAAGACGGCAATCATCATGTGACGGTCAACCGCGATCCTCAGCAGTACGGCTGCACCAGCATTGAAGAAGACGTCAATACCCTGAATGAACTTCTGGACTGGTGGACCAGGACTCCCTATGACCACTACAATGAGTGGCTTTCGGAGACATATGAAGCATTGGAGAAAGCCGGTAAATCATAGGTCCGTTATTAACAACTGCCGAAAGGCAGTTTTTGTTTGGCAGATTTAATCGAAGCAGGCACCGGAATAATGATATAATTTTCTTATATTGACGGTTAAGGAGGAAGGATCATGGAATTACTGCTGCTGTTGGTGATTCTGTTAAGTCTGATCGTTGTGATCGGCATGATAAACAACCGGTTCTTTCACATGCCGTCAGACATCGCTCTGGTCGCCTTCTCACTGATCGTCGGCATCCTGCTGACCGTTCCCGGCCGATTAGGCTGGTGGAATTGGGATGTCTCACTGATTACGGAAGTTGACCTGGAAGAATTTCTGCTGGAAGGGGTTCTGTGCTTCATGCTGTTTGCCGGAGCCAGCAAGGTTCATTTTTCCCGGTTCATCTCCAATATCAAGCCGATCATGCTGCTGGAGTCATAGAAAAGTTATGATTCATAACGGTGAGGATAAAGGATGAACATTCTTCATTTCTTTGGAAAGCTTAATTTCCTGGGTTTCTGGGAAGTCGTTGAGGAAACGGTTCTGATCGTGACCGCGCTGGTCATCATGCTGGATATGCTGTTTTTCCATCAGCTGTTTCCCTCGCTGGGCCTGGACCGGAAAAAGGCACTGATACCGTATTATAACTGGTATCAGATCTACTGCCGCTTCTGGAGCGCCAGAGCGTTCTGGGAGCACATCTGTCTGGAAGTTGCGGGAATGGTCTTACCGATAATCATCGGTTTAGCAGGTTATTCAGGTACGGCCATTGTTCTGATGATTCTGGACGCTTTTCTGGCCTTTATGGCCTTAAGGCATCATTATGAGATAAACATGCTGATGTTTGAACATTTCGAAATACCCAGGGTTTACATGCCGCTGATCTTCATTGTGGATCTTTCGTTATTGGTAATGGTAATCAGAAGCAGGACTCAGCGCAGCGGCAGATAAGCATTAAGGATTTGGAGGTAAGTTATGTCAAGATATGATGAACTGATCGATCAGAACCGCAAAGAGAAAGCGGATCAGATAGCCGGCAATACGCAGAAGGAACTGGAAGCCGATGAGCTTAAGGCGCGCTATGTCGCTGCCTTCATCAGAGCGCTTCCCGAGTTTTACCAGGCGCTGGTCAGAAACGATGTCTGGAAGGTGTATGAGCATGAACAGAAATCCTTTCTGGTAAGGCGGAAGGAAACCATCAAGTGCGTTCATCTGCGGCGCTGGGACTCCAGAGAGGGCTGGTACACCACTGACAGTGCGGTCATCTGTGCGGATGGAAGGTATCTGCTTCTGAGTGGTGCCGGAAAACTGGTTAAACAACGTAATGGGGAATATTCAACCGCCGTTGACGGTTACGAGGAAGTGAACATCGACCGCTTTGCCGAGCATCTCTATGACGCTCTGAAGCCTTACAAGAGCAGGCAATTTGAGACATTTGAACAAGAGAATTGTCCGAAGCTCCACGCTGCTTTGATTAATGATGATGCAGACGAGGTGGCCTTTCAGTATTTTGCCTTCTGCCTGCCGAAATAACAGTGGCTGCGTTTGGAACACCAGCGGCCCTGCTGGGCCTTAAAAGCATATGAGGAGGTATAAACAAACCTCTGAGGGGCAAAAAGCCTCAGAAAACGCTTAAAAATCGTTAAGAAAGTACTTTACAACCCCTGCAGAAGTGTTATAATAATCTTCCAATGAGGGAGTAACAGGCACGTAAGTGTTGTGAAGCCGTCAGTCGGCAGAAATGCCCGGCGAACATTGAACTGTGAGACTCATGCAGTATTGCTGTATGAGTTTTTATTAAAAGACAAGGATACAGCAGTACTGCCGTATCCTTTTTACGCAAAAGGGTACCGTTCTTTGAAAGAAATTAAAGGAGGAACTTACTATGGAAAGATTTATTCCCTACATCATCGCTGCGGTAATCGCAGTAGCGGTGATTGTCATTCTGATGTCAGGCTATGTCAAGGCTTCACCGGACGTCGCCGTGATCATCTCCGGGCTTAACAAAACGCCCCGGGTGCTGATCGGTCGGGCCGGTATCAAGGTTCCCTTCCTGGAGAAGGTCGACTACCTGCATCTGGGTCAGATTTCCGTGGACATCAAGACCGATTCCTACATTCCGACCAATGACTTCATCAATGTGAAGGTCGATGCCATCGCCAAGGTGCGTATTGACACCAGCCCCGAGGGCATGCTGAAGGCCGAAAGGAACTTCCTGAACAAGAGACCTGAAGAAATTGCCTTTGAGTTGCAGGATTCTCTGCAGGGCAACATGCGTGAGATCATCGGTACACTGGACCTCAAGACCATCAATACCGACCGTGATTCATTCTCCGATCAGGTTATGGCCAAGGCCAGCAAGGACATGGAGAAGTTGGGAATTGAGATCCTCTCCTGCAACATCCAGAACGTCACCGACGAAAACGGCCTGATCAATGATCTGGGCATGGACAACACTTCAAAGATCAAGAAGGACGCTCAGATCGCCAGAGCCGAGGCTGACAGAGATGTCGCCATTGCCAAGGCGTTGGCTGACAAGGCTGCCAATGACGCCAGGGTGGCTGCGGAAACGGAGATGGCCAAGAAGAACAATGAACTGGCCATTCAGAAGGCGGAACTGAAGCTGGAAAGCGACAAGAAGATCGCCATGGCCGATGCCGCCTATGAGATCCAGAAGCAGGAACAGGAAAAGACCATCCAGACGGCTACCGTAAATGCGCAGATCGCAAAGGCTGACCGCGAGGCCGAGCTGAAGCAGAAGGAAGTTGAGATCCGCACCCAGGAACTGGCCGCTTCCATTGAGAAGCAGGCTGATGCCGACAGATATGCCAAGGAGCAGAAAGCCGAGGCTGATCTGATCCAGTCCAAGAAGGACGCGGAAGCCAAGCGCTACATCGCGCAGATGGAGGCTGACGCTATCAAGGCCAGGGGTGAAGCCGAAGCACAGGCTAACCTGCATAAGGCTCAGACCGAAGCTGAGGCCATCGAGGCCAAGGGCAAGGCCGAAGCGGAAGCCATCCGCCTGAAGGGCATGGCCGAGGCCGAAGCCATGGAAAAGAAGGCTGAAGCCTATCAGAAGTACAACGGTGCCGCCATGGCGGAAATGATGATCAGGATCATGCCGCAGCTGGCTGCCGAAATCGCCAAGCCCATCAGCGCCATCGACAAGGTGACCATTTATGAGGGCTCAGGTGGCGAAAGCGGCGTGGCTCAGGTCTCAGGCAACATGCCGGTGATCATGAAGCAGGTGTTTGACACCATGTCGGAAGCTACCGGCGTGGATCTGAGAGAGATCATGAAGGCCAACACCTATGACGCCAAGGTCACCAAGAACATCAACGTGACCGGCTTGGAAAACAACAAGTAATGTATAATAAAGCCAGCCCCTTAGGGGGCTGGCTCCCTGAAGGGAGGTAATGATAATGAAGTACTATTTCAAAGAAAACTTCCGTCTGCTGTACGCTGACGGTACCATGTATGATGAAAACGAACTGCCGGTATATACCTATGAGAACCAGACGTTGTTTCTGCCGCAGATCGACCTGTACAAGTACGGTGAGAAGATCGGCCACGTCAAGAAGAACTTTACCTTCTTTCTCAGAAATTATGACATCGTTCTTAATGACAGTGTGGTCGATTCCCTGCAGCAGCAGTTCACCTTCTTCCGTCAGGAGTTGGTGCTGGAGCGTTTGGGCTGGACCATCAGAGGGGACTGGCTGGCTCTGAACTATAAGATCTACGACGAAACTGACCGCCTGATCTGCGAGGTTGACCAGGAACTGTTCCATCTGACCAGACACTACTGCGTGGATGTCCTTGACGAAAGCCGCGAAGAGCTGATCATGCTGGTGCTGCTGGCCATAAACCAGTACGACAAGGATCTCTCCGCCGCTTCGCACAGCTCATCAGGCAGCCACTCACATCATTAACAAAAAACATCCAGTCCATGAGGCTGGATGTTTTTCTCTGTTATAAGCAATCAGTATTACTGCCAGATCTCTTCAATGACCTTGCGGACCCCGTCGTCATTGTTGGAAGGGCAGATCATGTCGGCATGCTTCTTGGTTTCCGGCGTGCCGTTTTCCATTACGACGGCTCTGCCGGCGGCATCCAGCATGCTGATGTCGTTCTCAGCGTCGCCAAAGGCCATGCTTTCCTCGATGGGAACATTCATCAGCTGGCAGAATCTGATTAAGGCCTTGCCCTTATCAACGCCCCTGATGTTCACTTCAATGAACTTGGGGCCGGAAGAGGAAACCAGCAGCTGCGGAAATTGTTCACTGAGCTGGCTCATCACCTGATCGCGGTCGGCCCCTTCAGCCAGGTAAAGCAGAAACTTCTGGGCATCCATTTCCGTCTTGGCAAAAGCCGCCTTAACATCATGAGCGCCGGTGAAGTTGAACAGCAGTCCCTTGACGGCGACCTGGCGGATGTAATCGCAGATCTCGTCGTTTTCGTCACCCTTGACGATCCTGGCGCCGTTGACGACAACGGTTTCATAGACCGGCAGCGTCTTGACGAACTGCAGGACCTCCAGAGCCAGATCATGGGGAATGGCGTCTTCATAGATGTAGCAGTCCTTCCGGTAATCGTAGACCGAGCCGCCGTTGCAGCAGAGAGCATACTGTAAGAAGGGCAGGTCCCTGAGAATGGTGGGAAGTTCCCGGTGGGTACGGCCGGTCGAAGGCAGAAAGATCACGCCTTTTTCGGTAATCTTTCTTAAGGCTTCCTTGGTTTCTTCAGAAATCGTCTTGTCGTCTCTGAGCAGGGTGCCGTCCAGATCGCAGGCCAGTACACGGTACATAATCCATACCCTCCTTGTCTGCTAATATCATATCATAAATAACAGTGTGTAACGCTGATCATGCCTTGACCGCTAAGCAATGTCCACAGGGACACTGAAACTGTTATAATTTAACCAGATATGCGATTCTTCGGAAAGGAGAAGACTATGACGGTATACGAAAGACTGATTGAGCATAAGGATGATGAATACCGGGACTTCCAGAGTAATCTCGTCCCCAACATTTCCAGGGACAGGATACTGGGAGTGCGGACTCCGGAGATGAGAAAGATTGCGAAAGAAGTCTTCGGAACCGAAGAAGGGAAAGAGTTCATGGAAGAACTGCCGCATCAGTATTACGAGGAAAACCTCGTTCATTTCTTTCTGATCGCCCAGATAAAGGACTTCGATGAATGCGTCAGGGAGACTGAATGCTTTCTTCCCTACATCGACTGCTGGCCGGTCTGCGACCAGTCTTCTCCCAAGTCCTTCAAGAAGAACCATGAAAGACTGCTGCCGCTGATTCGAAAATGGATCGATTCCGATCATGTCTATACCTCAAGATTTGGAATGAGAATGCTGATGAATGAATTTCTGGATGATGATTTCAAGCCGGTGTATCTCGACTGGGTAGCATCCAAAGAGGGTGATGACTACTACCTGAAGATGATGATCGCCTGGTACTTCGCCACAGCGCTGGCCAAGCAGTACGACGCTGCCATCGGCGTCTTTGAAGAGCACCGGCTTGACGACTGGTGCCATAAGAAGGCCATTCAGAAAGCCATTGAGAGCTTCCGGGTGACTGATGAACACAAGGAATATCTGAAGACCCTCAGGTAATCGGGTATCCATTAATGATATGTGATACAATCAAATCAGAAATACGGAGAAAATTGTTATGCTGGTAACCACAAGAGAACTGATCGATAACGCCGTTGAAAAGCACATCGGTGTCGGTGCCTTCAATGTCACGACGCTGTCCATGCTGCAGGGGATCATCCTGGCGGCGGAAGACGTCAACCAGGGCATCATTATTGAGTTTGCGACCTCTCATGAAACCAGGGGCATCGTGACCTTGGATGAGATCGGCCCGGTGATGATGCAGTACGCCGAGAGAGCCAAAGTGCCGGTAGCCGTGCATCTGGACCATGGCGTTGACCTGGATTATCTTAAGAAGGCCATCGACATCGGCTTTACCTCCATCATGTATGACGGCTCGGCGCTTCCCTACGAGGAAAACATTGCCAATACATTAAAGGCGGTGGAGATGGGCCGCAAATATAATGTCATGGTGGAAGGCGAACTGGGCAAGATGGCCGGCAATACCCTGAGAAATGACATGATAATGGAAGAACGCCTGGTCAAGCGGGAAAACTATACCAATCCCGATCAGGCGGGCGATTTCGTGGCCAGAACCGGACTGGACATGCTGGCCTGTTCCTTCGGCAATGCCCACGGCATCTACAAGGAACCACCGGTACTGGACATTGAACTGCTTCATGAAATCGCCGAAAAGACCAGCATACCGCTGGTCATGCACGGATCTTCGGGGATCAACGAAGAAGACTACGCCAAGGTCATCAGAAACGGCGTGCGTAAGATAAATTACTACACCTATGCCTCGCTGGCGGCTTCCAACGCCGTAAAGGGCGCCTTTGCCAGCGACCCGGTGAAATTCTGGAAAGTCCATGAACTGGCCGTGCTGATGAGGGAAGCGGTCAGAGAAAAAGTAAGATCAGCCATCACGCTGTTCTCTGAACCTCAGATATGAAGAAAGATGTGGAGTTCCACATCTTTCTTTTGTCATTTACTGTTCTGCCGGCTCGAAGTCCTCGGGACCGTGATTGCAGATCGGGCAGAGGTAATCATCAGGCAGCCTGTCGGCGTCCGTTTCCTCGAAGTGTCCGCAGACCTGGCAGATGAAGCCTCTCTTTTTCTTTACGGTGACGGCCGGCACATATTCGAATTCCTCAGCTCCGTGATTGCACAGCGGGCAGATGAAGTCTTCCGGCAGATCCTTGCCTTCATAGAAGTAGCCGCAGACCTTGCAGCGCCAGCCTTCCTTCTGTTCAGGTTCGGCCTTTTTCTTCGGCTTGATGTGAGCGTGGTAATAGCCGTAGGTGCAGCTGGGCTTATCGGAGAGTTTAACCGCTTCAATGACCTTGCCGACAAACAGAGTGGAGGCGCCGAGGTCAACGCTGTGAATGACTTCGCAGCTGAAGATGGCATTGGTGTATTCTGGAATGTAACGCACGCCGTTGGCAGTGCGGTTATCGTAATCCAGGCCTTCGAACTTGTCGGTGTCTCTGCCGGAATGGAAGCCGAAGCGCTCCAGCAGGGAGAAGGGCACTTCCTCGGTCAGCACGGAGACATTGAAAACACCGGATTCTTCGATCATCTTTCTGGTATGGTTCTGATTGATCACCGAGATGGCGACTTTCTTCTCATCACCGGCGGCTACCTGCATGGCAGTGTTGATGACGCAGCCGTAATCAGTACCGTTGACTCTGGTAGTGACGATCTCAACGCCGTAGGTGAAGTTGAAGAAGGCTTCATTGGCGACTTCCAGGGTATTGTTGATGACCGGAGCCGGTGCTGACTCGGCCTTGCGGCTGGGTCTGATTTCTTCTGCGATGGTTTCAGCCAGCGCTTCCAGCTGATCCAGGGTTTCAGGTTTGACGGCTGACTTGATGGTCAGCGGTTCATTGATGAAGCTGACACCCGGAAGTTTCTCCAGCAGCTCATGCATCAGCCTGCCGCTGGTGGGTCCCCAGGAGCCGTTTTCCAGTAAGGCGATGCGGCGGTTGCGCAATGAGTGATTGACGATGTCGTGAATCAGGGCTTCCATGGTCACGAAGATGCCGGCGTTATAGGTCGTTGAGGCAAAGACCAGGTGGCTGTACTTGAAGCAGGCTGACAGAATGTGGCTGGCCGGGATGACGGAAGTGTCGAACATCTCGACCGGAATGCCTTTCTCGGAAAGCTTGCCGGCCAGGATGTTGATCATGTTTTCGGTATGACCGTATACAGATGCGTAAGCCAGACAGACGCCCTTTACCTCCGGACGGTAGCTGCTCCAGGCGTCGTATTTCTCCAGGAAGTCAGCGAAGTTTCTTCTCCAGACAAAGCCGTGCAGCGGGCAGACGTACCGGATGTCCAGCGATCCGGCCTTCTTAAGGACATTCTGGACCTGCGGACCGTACTTGCCGACGATGTTAGTGTAGTATCTTCTGGCTTCATCGACATAATCGCGGAAGAAGTCGACTTCATCGGCAAACAGATGCCCGTTCAGAGCTCCGAAGGTACCGAAGGCGTCAGCCGAGAAGAGAATGCCGTCAGTTTTGTCATAGCTGAACATGACTTCCGGCCAGTGGACCATTGGTGCATTGACGAAGGTCAGTTCATGCTTTCCGGTATTCAGAATGTCACCTTCATTGACGGTCTTTATGTGCGCCGACATGTCGGTTTCAAAGAACTGGTCGATCAGCGTGGCGATCTTGGCGTTGCAGACGATGGTGACTTCCGGATGGCGCAGATATAAGGCTTCCAGAGTGGCGGCATGGTCGGGTTCCATGTGATGGACGACCAGATAGTCGAGCTTGCGGCCATTAAGACCGTAGGCGACGTTTTCCAGAAACTGGACTTCCACGGCGTGGTCACAGGTGTCAAACAGCACCGTCTTTTCATCCAGCAGTAAGTATGAGTTGTAGGATACGCCGTTGGGGACGTCATAGACGCCTTCAAAACAGGACAGTCTGCGGTCATCCGCTCCGACCCAGAGCAGATCATCGAGAACTCTTCTAGTATTATGCATTGATTATCCTCCTATCAGGTACTTTCATTTTACTGTAAATAGCGGTCCTTGAACAGTGTGAAGCAATGGGAATGGCGGTGTGTTTGGTTTATAATGATTGAGTAATGACAAGGAGTGAGGAATAATGTACAGAATCCTGAAAGTACAACATCTGTCGGAAAAGAACTGGCTGATGGAGATCGAAGCGCCTTACATCACCAGACGGTGCCAGCCCGGTCAGTTTCTGATCGTCCGCACCGGCGAAATGGGGGAAAGAATTCCGCTGACCATCTGTGATTATGACAGGGAGAAGGAGACGGTAACCATCGTATTCCAGGTCGTCGGCGTTTCCACCGCCCGGTTAAGCGAACTGAAGGAAGGCGAATGCCTGACTGACATTGTCGGTCCTTTGGGCCGTCCCTCGGATTTCGTCAATGAGGATCCTGAAGAACTGAGGAAGATGCATTATCTGTTTGTCTGCGGCGGTGTCGGCATTGCCCCGGTCTACCCGCAGGTCAAGTGGCTGTCCCGGCATGGTGTTAAATGCGATGTCATCATGGCGGCCCGCAGCAGGGATCTTATCTTCTATGAAGAACAGATGCGCTCGGTGGCCGAAAACGTCTTCATCACGACCGATGACGGTTCCTACGGCATGAAGGGTGTGGGCACCGACATGGTCAGAAAACTGGTCAGTGAAGAAGGAAGGCATTACGACCGCTGCGTCGCCATCGGACCGGTGATCATGATGAAGTTCACCAGTCTGTGCACCAAGGAACTGGGCATTCCCACCGTTGTCTCCATGAATCCGATCATGATCGACGGAACCGGCATGTGCGGCGCCTGCCGCATCGTCGTTGACGGCAAGGTGAAGTTCGCCTGCGTCGACGGTCCGGAATTCGACGGTCATCTGGTTGATTATGATCTGGCCATGAAGAGAGCCAGACAGTATAAGGAAGAGGAAACAGCTGCTATGCATGAATACGAAGAGCATCACTGCGGCTGTTGTGATAGGAAGGAGGCAGCATGATGGATCTGACCAAGAGAGTACCGGTCCGTGAGCAGGACCCCAGGGCAAGAGCCACCAACTTTGATGAAGTCTGCCTGGGATATGATGAAGAAGAAGCGGTTGCCGAAGCATCGCGCTGCCTTAACTGCAGAAATCCCCTGTGTCAGCAGGGGTGCCCGGTTTCCATCAACATTCCCGCCTTCATCAGGCAGATCAGAGAAGGAAACTTCGAGGCTGCCGCTGATGTGATCGCGCAGGCCAGCGCCTTACCGGCAATCTGCGGCCGGGTATGTCCGCAGGAGACCCAGTGCGAAGGCAAGTGCATCCGCGGCATCAAGGGTGAACCCGTTTCTATCGGCAAACTGGAAAGATTCGTGGCTGACTGGGCCAGAAATAACGATTATCAGGCTGCCAAGGCAGGTGAGCCTAACGGCAAGAAGGTCGCCATTGTCGGTTCCGGTCCGGCCGGACTGACCTGCGCCGGCGATCTGGCGCTGATGGGCTATCAGGTAACCGTCTTTGAAGCCTTCCATCAGCCCGGGGGCGTGCTGGTCTACGGCATTCCCGAATTCCGTCTGCCCAAGGACGCGGTCGTCAAGCCGGAGATTGAAAAGATCAGAAAGCTGGGCGTCAGATTTGAAACCAACGTCATCGTCGGACGTTCCATAACCATTGATGAACTGCTCGACGAGCAGGGTTATGACGCCGTCTTCATCGGCACCGGCGCCGGGCTACCCAAGTTCATGAACATACCGGGAGAAATAGCCAACGGCGTTTATTCCGCCAATGAATTTCTGACCCGCAATAACCTGATGAAGGCTTACCGTCAGGATTCCGATACCCCGATCAGATGCGGCAAGAAGGTAGTTGTGGTCGGCGGGGGCAACGTCGCCATGGACGCCGCCCGTACGGCCCTGCGCTTAGGCGCGGAGACGCACATCGTTTACCGCCGCAGTGAAGCGGAACTGCCGGCCCGCAGGGAAGAGGTACACCACGCCAGGGAAGAAGGCGTCATCTTTGATCTGTTACAGAATCCCATTGAAATACTGACTGATGAAAACGACTGGGTCAGGGGTATGAAGGTCATCAAAATGGAACTCGGCGAACCGGACGCTTCCGGCAGAAGAAGACCGGTAGAGGTACCGGGTTCGGAATATGTCATTGACTGCGATACCGTCATCATGTCGCTGGGAACTTCGCCCAATCCGATGCTGACCTCAACGACGCAGGGCCTGGAAGTCAATTCCCATGGCTGCATTATCGCCAGAGAGGAAAACGGCGAGACGACCAGAAAGGGAGTGTTCGCGGGGGGCGACGCCGTCAGCGGCGCCGCGACCGTGATCCTGGCCATGGGTGCCGGAAAGACGGCAGCCAGAGGCATTGACGAATACCTTTCCGGGAAATAAGAATGCTAAGGTCTGTGAGTGCAGACCTTTTCTTTTCAAACAATCAGGGTAATTGGTTTATAATGACAGGGAAAGAAAAGACACGGAAATGAACAGAAGAGTAACGGTATCCGATACGGGAAGAAAATATCTGGAAAACGGTCAGCTGTGGATGTTCCGCAATAACCTGATCTCTGCCGATGAGGAGATCCGGGACGGTGACATCGCTGACATCATCAGCGAAGACGGCGCTTTTGTAGCCTCCGGCTTTTATTCGGCTGTCAGCCACATCGCGGTCCGCATTCTGACCTTTGATCAGAATCAGACCATCGATGAAGACTTCTTCCGTAACCGGATCGCTCAGGCCATCAGCATGAGAGAGCAGAAGATGGCGGGCTCGCAGGATAACTGCCGGGTGATCTACGGCGAAGCCGACGGTCTGCCCGGACTGACGGCTGACCGCTACAACAATGTGCTGGTCAGTCAGATCAGTTGTGCCGGGGTGGAAATGAGAAAACAGCTTCTTTACCGACTGCTCAATGAAGAGTATCAGAAAAGAAACGTGCTGATTGAAGCCGTCTACGAACGCAATGACATCAGAGCAAGAGAAAAGGAAGGCCTGCCGCTGCATAAGGGTTTTTACGGCAATGCCGATCTGCCTGTTTCAACGGTCATAACCGAAAACGGCATCAGAATAGGCGTGGACTACGCCAACGGTCAGAAGACCGGCTATTTTCTCGATCAGAAATTCAACCGTCTTTATCTTCAGAAGATGGCTGAGGGATTAAAGGTACTGGACTGCTTCAGTCACACCGGCGGCTTTGCGCTCAATGCGGCCAAGGGCGGTGCCAAAGAGGTGGCTGCCGTCGACGTTTCCCGGACCGCCCTGGATCAGGGTTATCAGAATGCCCTGATGAACGGACTGGAAAAGAAAATCACCTTTATCCAGGATGATGTGTTTGATTATCTTAATAAATGTAAAAGAGGAGAATACGATCTGATCGTTCTTGACCCTCCCGCCTTCACCAAAAGCAGAAGAACCATCGATCACGCCTATAACGGCTATCTGGAGATCAACCGCAAGGCCATGAAACTGCTGGAAGACGGCGGTTATCTGATCAGTTGTTCCTGTTCGCGCTTCATGGAGAAGGAAAACTTCGAAAGAATGCTCAGGGAAGCGGCGGAAATGGAAGGCATAAGCTTTAAGACGATACATGTCGGCTCGCAGAGTCCCGACCATCCGGTCTTGAGGTGCAACGGCGAAACCGAATACCTGAAGTTCTATGTTCTGCAGATTGAAAGAAAGGAAGATCGTCATGATTAAGGTCATCTTCTTTGATCTGGACGGAACGGTCCTTTCCCATACCGGCGTGCCGGTGCTGGATTCCACCAGGGAAGCGTTGCGCCTTCTTAAGGAAAAGGGCATAAAGAGGATCTGCTGCACGGGGCGAAACATCGGCGAGATGGAAGGCATTAAAGAATTCGATCTGGATTTTGACGGTTACTATACTGATAACGGCCAGGGTTATTTCGATGAAGAACTGAATCCGGTAGAGATAGACTATCTGAATGAACAGCAGACTCAGGAGCTGGTCAGTTTCTTCAACATGAAGATCGTTCCGACCATGCTGGCGACCTCGGAAAAACTGATCCTGAACTGTTTCAGCAAACAGGTGCTTGAGGTCACTGATGAGCTTGACATTCCCACCGGGGTGGTAGGTACCTATAATGGAGAAAGACTGCTTAACGGGGTGGCCTATGTAAGCAGAAAAGAGGAGGAACAGATCAGGCAGTATCTTCCCAACGCTGTCTTTGCCCGCTGGAATCCCTATGCGGTCGACATCGTCTATAATGCCGGAGGCAAGGCGGAAGCCATTGAGAAGTACATCAGTAAGCATAATCTTTCCAGAGAAGAAACCATGGCCTTCGGCGACAGCTTCAATGATGAAAGCATGCTGAAGGCAGCCGGTTATGGCGTTGCCATGGGGAATGCGGTTGAGGAACTGAAGAAAGTTGCTGACTATGTCGCTCCGGATATCGACGATGACGGCATTTACAGGGCGTTGAAGCATCTGAAACTGATTTAAATTAATGAAAACTGCCTGTGGCAGTTTTTCTTGCGGTTAATAGGAAATCTCGGGCATTAAAATTGACAAATGCCGGAAATAAACAGATAATATTATCGAAATAGTCCCAAATGGGACAGAATAGCGTATGAAACTTAACGAAGTAACGAAAAACCAGCTGAAAGAAATATGCGAAACCTTCCTGTTTGAAAATATGGAGCACAAGACGGTCCAGTCCATACTGCAGGATGAGAGAGTCCTCTGCCGGCAATACGGCAAGGGAGAAACCGTCTTCAAACCGGAACAGTACAGCAGGTCTCTGGCCTATATCCTGAAGGGAACGGCAACTATCTCCATGCTGATGGCTGACCGTGACGAGTTTCCGATGCGCCGTATTGAAGAAGGCAGCTTCTTCGGGGTAGCCGCTCTGTTTAACGAAGAGACAAGATATGTCACCGAGATAAGGGCTGTCAAGAACATGAAGATCATCTTCTTCAAAGAAGAAATGGTAGAACAGTGCATCAGAGAGAATGCGGAATTTGCGATGAACTATGTCCGCTTTCTGGGCAGCCGGATCCGCTTCCTGAACCGCAAGATCAGCTTGCTGGCAAACAGTTCTTCGGAAAACAGCCTGATCGGCTACCTGGCCAACGCAGCCAGCCGCTTCGGTGAGACTTTCCGTCTGGATGTCTCCTACACTCAGCTGGCCAGAAATCTCAACATGGGACGCAGTTCGCTATACCGGGCGCTTGATGATCTGGAAAGCCGGGGAATCATCAGCCGGGACGGACGCAACATTATGCTTCTTAATCAGGAAGCCTTGAAAAACAGTTAGAAAAGAGGGGTTAAAAATGAAAAAGACATTAATCGCACTTATTACCTTATTGATGACAATGACACTTTTTGCCGGATGCACCGCCAAAAAGGATCCTGATCCGGTCAGATACGACGTCAAGCTCGGCGTCCTGAAGGGCCCGACCGGCATCGGCGCCAGCTATCTGCTGGAGAAAAACAGCACTGGCGAATCACTGAACAATTACGCCGTCACTGTTGAAGCCGAGGCAACCGCAATGGTTTCCCTGCTGGCTTCCGGTGAACTGGATATGGCCGCTGTCCCGACTAATGTTGCCAGCTCTCTGTATGCCAAGACCAATGGCGGAGTCAAGATCATTGCTCTGAACACCGCCGGCGTTCTATACATTCTGGAAAAGGGCAATGCGGTAAGCAGCATCGCTGATCTCAAGGATAAGACCATCTATGCTGTCGGCCAGGGATCCAATCCTGAATATGTACTTAATTACATCCTGACTCAGAACGGTCTGACGGTCGGAACTGATGTCTTTGTAGAATTCCTGGACAGCGCTGAGCTGACCACCAAGGCTGCCAGCGGCAATGTTGAAGTATGCATGCTTCCGGTACCGGCTGCCACGACCGTCTTGGCCAAGAACAGCGAAATGCGTTCAGCTCTCAATCTTTCCGAAGAGTGGGATAAGCTGAATAACGGCAGCCTTCTGACCATGGGCTGCATTGCGGTCAGAAGCGAGTTCTATGAGAATAACAAAGTTGCTGTAGACCAGTTCCTTAAGGAATATGAGGAATCCATCAACTATGTAAAGGCCAATGTCGGCGAAGCCGCTGCGCTGTGCGAAAAGTATGAGATCGTACCGTCAGCAGCAATCGCAGCCAAGGCCATCCCCGATGCCAACCTGATCTTTGTATCCGGCAAGGACATCAGACCGGCCATTGAAGGCTACTACAAGGTTCTGTTTGACGCCAATCCAAAGTCAATTGGAGGCAGCATGCCCGGTGATGATTTCTATCCTGGTGAATAGGCATCTCAAAAGAATTCTGGCACTGACGTTCTGGCTGTCTGTCTGGCAGCTGTGCGCCTTAAAGGTTGGAAAGGAACTCATCCTTCCCGGCCCTTTTGCCGTTGTTAAGGCATTGGTTAATCTGGCAGCGCAGTCCGGATTCTGGATCAATACGGTCACCACGATCATCAGGATCATTTCCGGATATCTGCTCGGTGTCATCAGCGCGGTCATTCTGGCAATACTGACCTGTCGCTATGAGACCGCCGACACTTTGATTTCTCCGGTTATTCGGGTGGTAAGAGCCACGCCGGTAGCCAGTTTCATCATTCTGGCTTTGTTATGGATGGGCAAGAGCAATGTTCCCGTTTTGATGTCCATGCTGATGGTCATCCCGGTAGTATGGGAGAACATCACGGCCCAATATAAGGCTACTGATAAGAACCTGATTGAAATGGCTCAGGCCTATAGGCTTTCTGACTGGAAGAAGTTCCGTTATATCTATGTACCTTCCGCCTTTCCGGGCTTTCTCTCCGGCTGCCTGACGGCCATGGGACTGGCCTGGAAGAGCGGTATTGCGGCTGAAGTGCTGTCCCAGCCCAAGGCGGCCATCGGCTCTAATCTGTATTACTCCAAACTTTATCTGGAAACTCCGGAACTGTTTGCCTGGACGGCCGTGGTCGTCATCCTGAGCATGCTGATTGAAAAGATAATAAGATTCCTGCTTTTCAGAGGTGTAAGTCATGAGAATAAGTGATTTATGGTTCAATTATGAAAACAAGCCCATCTTTGAAGGCTTGAATCTGGAGATCAGTGACGGCATTACCTGCCTGATGGGAGAAAGCGGCATCGGCAAGACCACGCTGCTCAAGCTGATCGCCGGACTGCTCGAGCCGCAGAAGGGAACGATTGAGAATGAATACAAGCGGATCTCCTTCATGTTCCAGGAAGACCGCCTGCTTCCATGGCTGTCGGTCAGAGACAACATTCTTCTGGTCACTGACAAGCATAAGGAAGCGGATGAACTGCTCAGCCGGCTGGAGATCGACGGTGATCTTAAGATCAGCGAACTCTCCGGCGGCATGGCCAGAAGAGTAGCGCTGATCAGGTGTCTGCTGTTTGACAGCGACATGCTGATCATGGATGAACCGTTCAAGGGAATGGATGGGAAATTAATTGAAAAAGCGGCTGAGATAATCAAAAGTCAGAACAAGCCGACACTGATATCAACGCATTCACTTGATGAAGTAAAAGCACTTTCGGCAGAAGTTATAACACTTTAGCGAAAGTGCTTTAATTTGTGTTCGTTTTTACTTATAATATATCTGTATATTTGCGTTTAAAGGAAAGGAATATTTATGGCAAAACTCAGTGCAAATGCAGTTGCTAAGATCCTTGAAATCTGCGACCGTTACACGGATGAGAAAACTCCGTTAATGATGATTTTAAGTGATATTCAGAATGAATACGGCTACATTCCTCTGGAAGTGCAGGAACTGGTTTCTGCCCGTACCGGCATATCCGTTGCCGAGATCTACGGTGTAGTTACCTTCTATTCATTCTTCTCCCTGACACCGAAGGGAAAGTACATCATTGGTTGCTGTCTGGGCACCGCCTGCTACGTCAAGGGCGCTCAGCAGATCATTGACAAGTTCTCCGATGTTCTCAAGATCAAGCCGGGTGAGACTTCAGCTGACGGCCTGTTCACGCTTGACGCCTTACGCTGCATCGGTGCCTGCGGCATCGCTCCGGCAGTAAGCATCAACGGCCAGGTCCATCCCAAGATGAGCGTCGACCAGGTTGTTAAGATCGTTGAGGATCTGAAGGCAAAGGAAGGTGCAGCAGCATGATTAGAACTGTAGAAGAATTAAACGCCCAGCAGGCTCTCTGTACTGCTAATCTCGAAACCAAGATCAATGGCACGGACGGCAAGCGTCACATCGTCTTATGCGGCGGTACCGGCTGTCTGTCCAGCCATTCCGATGAGATCAAGGCCAGATTCGAAGAAGTATTAAAGGAAAAGGGTGTCGAAGACAGAGCCACTGTCAATCAGGTAGGCTGTTTCGGTTTCTGCTCACAGGGACCGTTCGTCAAGATCTACCCCGAAGATACCTTATACAGAATGGTTAAGATCGAAGATGTTGAAGAGATCGTCGAAAGCGACATCATCAACAACACGGTCGTTGAAAGACTGTTATACGTTGATCCTGTTACCAAGGCCAAGGTCTCAAAACAGGATGAAATCAACTTCTATAAGAAGCAGAGACGTATTGCCCTGCACGGCTGCGGTGTCATCAATCCTGAAGACATCAACGAAGCCTTAGGCATGGGCGGCTTTGAAGGCCTCAAGAAGGCTCTGACCATGACTCCGCAGGAAGTCGTCGATGAAGTATCAAAGAGCGGTTTACGCGGACGCGGCGGCGGCGGATTCCCGACCGGCCGCAAGTGGCAGTTTGCCTTAAATGTCGATGCTGATCAGAAATACGTTGTATGTAATGGTGACGAGGGCGACCCGGGCGCATTCATGGACCGTTCCATTCTGGAAGGCAACCCGCTGGCCGTCATCGAAGGCATGGTCATTGCCGGCTATGCGTTCGGCGCTACCGAAGGCTATTTCTATGTACGTGCTGAGTATCCGATCGCTGTAAAGCGTCTGAAAATTGCCATCAAGCAGGCAACTGAAGTTGGTCTGTTAGGCGACCACATTCTGGGAACTGACTTCAGTTTCCGTTGCCATATCCGTTTAGGCGCCGGCGCCTTCGTCTGCGGTGAAGAAACAGCTCTGCTGAACTCCATCGAAGGCAAGCGCGGCATGCCCAGACCGAGACCTCCATTCCCGGCAGTCAAGGGCTTATGGGGCAAGCCGACCTGCGTTAACAACGTTGAAACTCTGGCCTGTGTTCCTTACATCTTAAGAAACGGCGCTGATGCCTTCGCGTCAGTAGGCACTGAGAAGTCCAAGGGCACCAAGGTCTTCGCCTTAGGCGGTAAGGTCAACAACGTCGGTCTGGTTGAAGTACCGATGGGCACGACCTTAAGAGAACTGATCTACGATATCGGCGGCGGCATCCCCAATGGCAAGAAATTCAAGGCCATTCAGACCGGCGGTCCGTCAGGCGGCTGTCTGACTGAGGAATACCTCGATGAACCGATCGACTTCGATAACCTGGTAGCCAAGGGCTCCATGATGGGTTCCGGCGGTGCCATCGTCATGGACGAAGACAACTGCATGGTTGACGTTGCCAAGTTCTACATGGAATTCATCTGCGATGAATCCTGCGGCAAGTGCACGCCGTGCCGTATCGGCACCAAGAGAATGCTGGAGATCCTGACCCGCATTACCGAAGGCAAGGGCACCATGAAGGACTTCGACGAACTCGAAGAACTGAGCCAGACCGTCAAGGCCAACTCACTGTGTGCCTTAGGTCAGACTTCATCCAACCCGATCACTTCCACAATGACTCACTTCAAGGATGAGTACATTGCTCACATCGTTGATAAGAAGTGCCCGGCTCACGTCTGCAAGAACCTGATGGAATACTACATCGATCCCGAAAAGTGCATCGGCTGCGGCATGTGCCAGCGCAACTGCCCGGCTAACTGCATTACCAGAACCGATTACACGGCTCCGGGTCATAAGCTCGCTTCCATGAAGATTGACCCCAGCCAGTGCGTAAAGTGCGGAACCTGTATCTCATCATGTAAGTTCGGCGCTATTTCAAAGAGATAGGAGGGTATCGAAATGTCATTAGTAAATATCAAGATTGAAGGCGTTCCCTATCAGGTTGACAGCTCGCTGACCATCCTGGAAGCCGCCAGACAGTGTGGCTACGAAATTCCTTCCTTATGTACATTCAATCATGGCGAATGCAATCAGGGTTCCTGCCGTGTCTGCTTGGTAGAAGCTACCGGCGCCAGAGGACTGGTTGCCAGCTGTGTCTATCCGGTTTCCGAAGGCATGGAGATCAGAATCTCCACTCCGAAGGCTACCGAAGCCAGAAGAAGAAGTGTTGAACTGCTGCTTTCCAATCACTCAATGAACTGCCAGCAGTGTGAGAAAAACGGTCACTGCGAGCTGCTGCATGTCGCTCAGCTGACCGGTGCCAGAGAAGGCGCCTTCGCCGGTGTCCGCTCTGAAACTCACATTGACCAGCTTGCTCCGGCTCTGGTCAGAGACACTTCCAAGTGCATCCTGTGCGGCCGCTGCATTGCCAGATGCTCAAATGCCCATGGCTTAGGCATCCTCGGCTTCGAGAACAGAGGCTTCAAGACCTTCGTCTCCCCGGCGGAAAACAGAAGCTTTGCCGATTCACCGTGCATCCAGTGCGGTCAGTGCGTCAACGTCTGCCCGACCGGCGCTCTGATGGAACATTCTCAGATCGACCTTGTTGACAAGGCCTTCAGAGACGGCAAGTACGTCATCATCCAGGCTGCTCCGGCTGTCAGAGCTGCCTTAGGTGAAGAGTTCGGCTACAAGGTCGGTACTCCGGTCACCGGCAAGATGATCGCCGCCATGAGAAGACTGGGATTCTACAGAGTCTACGACGTCAACTTCGGCGCTGACCTGACCATCATGGAAGAAGGCACCGAGCTGCTGCACCGCCTGACTGAAGGCGGCGTGCTGCCGATGATCACTTCCTGCTCACCGGGCTGGGTCAACTACGCTGAATACAACTATTCCGATCTGCTGCCGCATCTTTCCAGCTGCAAGTCCCCGCATCAGATGCAGGGCGCCATCATCAAGTCCTACTGGGCTCAGCAGCATGACATTGATCCGAAGGACATCTTCGTCGTATCCGTCATGCCCTGCATTGCCAAGAAGTTTGAGAGACAGAGAGAGCAGCTCAAGGTCAACGGCCTGGAAGATGTCGATGCCGTCATCACCACCAGAGAACTGGCCAAGATGATCAAGCGTTCCGGTATCGTCTTCAACAAGCTCCCTGATGAAGATTGGGATCAGGACATCATGGGCGATTACACCGGCGCCGGCGTCATCTTCGGTGTTACCGGTGGCGTCATGGAAGCCGCCTTACGTACCGTCTACTTCAAGCTGACCGGCAAGGAAAAGGACAAGATCACCTTTGACGAAGTCAAGGGTCACGATGCCGGTATCAGAGAAGCCTCCATCGACATCAACGGCACGGTCGTCAATGTAGCCATCGCTTCCGGCATGAAGAGCGCCAAGGTGCTGCTCGATCAGATCCGCGAAGGCAAGTCCAAGTATCAGTTCATTGAGATCATGGGCTGCCCGGGCGGCTGCATCAATGGCGGCGGCCAGCCGTTCATCAAGCCGACTCTGATGCCTAACGAAGATCTGGACATCATCGACACCTATAAGGAAAAGAGAGCCAAGGCTCTGTATTCCGAGGACGAGCGTCAGGTCATCCGTCAGTCTCACAACAATCCTCAGATCATTGAACTGTATGACAAGTTCCTGGGTGAACCGAACTCCCATAAGGCTCATGAATTACTGCATACCACCTATGCAGCCAGAGAAGGATTCAACGAGATCAAGTAAAAAATCCAAACCATTAAACAACGAAAGCCAGGGCAACCTGGCTTTCGTGCGCTTAAGATTAATAATTATTTCTGCAGCTGGCTGGCTGGAACGTCTTCCAGTCCCGGGATCTGCTTAAGAGAATAGACACCGTCGGTGTTTTCGAAGATCATGACGGACCCGTTGGGGATGGGCTCCACATCTCTTTGACGGCACATTTCCTCATATCGGGTAATATCGATTTTGAAGAGCAGCTCCAGTATCTCGGTACTATAACCGCGGTGGCCCACCAGCAGGACCTGATCGCCGTCAGCGGCTTCTTCGACGAAACTGTCCAGTGTCTTGCGGATGCGTTTGTCGAAGATCTCCGGATTTTCCCCATAGATGTCAGTATAATCCAGCTTGCTCCATCTGACCCTTACCCCGTCTATGTAGGCGTGGGTATAGGGCTCGCCTTCCTTCAGACCGAAATTGAACTCTCTCAGTCCTTTGTCAGGAATTATCGGACAGTCATGATATCTGGCGATGATCTCACAGGTTTCCCTTGCTCTGGTGAAATCGGAGCAGTAACAGCGGTCAAAGTGAATGTCCTTCAGCTTCTCTCCCGTTTCTTCAGCCTGCTGAATTCCCAGGGGAGTAAGAGGCGAATCACTCCAGCCCTGAGCCTTGGCGGTGAGGTTGAAGATGGTCTGTCCATGGCGGACGTAGAAGAATCTGACGGTTTTCATAGGCAATGACTCCTGTTCCGGTTACATTATAAGGCAATAAGCTGCTTCTGTTACAGCCTGATGACTGGTAATTTGTTATAATTGAGAAAAAGGTGAAGCGATGAAGTACAATCTGAGAAGAATAACCGAATTCAATAAGCTCATTCTTGAAAACTGCTGTGATAAAGATAAGGTGGCGGTTGACGCTACCTGCGGCAATGGCAGGGATACCCTTTTTCTGGCTCAGCATTGTCAGAAGGTCTATGGTTTTGACATCCAGAAGCAGGCGATTGACAATACTGAGGCATTGTTAAAAGAAAACGGCGTGACCAACTATCAGCTTTTCAACTGTTCCTTCGCAAAAATGGAAGAATATGTTGAAGAAGGGGCGGACGTCATCGTCTTCAACCTCGGCTATCTGCCCGGTGGAGATAAGGACATCACCACATCAGCCGAGGAAACTCTGGAAGGTCTGAAAGCTGCTCTGGGGATTCTTAAGCCTCACGGTACCATCAGCATGACCCTCTACTGGGGTCATCCTCAGGGCAAAACTGAAAGAAAAGCGGTGCTGGAATACTGCCGGCAGCTGGATCCCGGAGAGTACCATATCACTTATCTGTCAATGCCCAATCAGGACAACTGTCCTCCGGAAATAATACTTATTAATAACTGAAAGGAAGAAGTACATGCGCAAAGAATTCAAACCTGAAGCCTGGCTGTATCCGATGCCGGTGCTGATCATCGGCTCGTATGACGTAGAAGGCAATGCCAATCTGATGAATGCTGCCTGGGGAGGCATCTCCAATGATACCCAGATCTCCATCTGCATATCCAACTACCATAAGACCACCAAGAACATCCTTGAAAGAAAAGCCTTCACCGTTTCCGTCGGCACCGCCGATACGGTCGCCGGCTGCGACTATGTCGGCATGGCCTCCGGAAATGCGGTAGAAGACAAGACGGAAAGAGCCGGCTTTACGCCGGTAAGAAGCGAGAAGGTCAACGCCCCGCTGTTCAGAGAACTTCCTTTTACCCTGGAATGTGAACTGGTAGCCTATTATGAAGATGAGCCGCGGCTGGTCGGCGAGATCGTCGGCATATCCATTGACGAATCGGTGCTGACTGACGGCAAGGTAGATGTCAAAAAACTGAAACCTATCAGCTTTGATGCGGTCAATAACCGGTATCTGATTCTCGGAGAGAGCGTTGCTGAAGCTTTCAGCGTTGGAAAGAAGCTTATCTGATTATTTCAACTTAACGCGTTAAGATTGTGCATATTAACGAAAAATTATCAATTGATAGTTTTAAGACGGCTATCACTTGATAATTTTTGTTAAGAAACTATAATAAAATCAGTAAAGTGAGGTGATCGAATGCCTGACTACGAGATCAGAATCAGAAAATCCAGCAAGCTGTTCCGTAACGAACTGGTTGAGTACGACGAGAAGTATGCTTTTGATCCGGCCAGTCATGAAGAGGTCTACCTCAAGGAATTCGTCGCGGAAAACCGCGCCAGCATGATTGAAAGCTATAAGAAACTGAAGGGTCTGCTGACTTCTCAGGACATCAAGGACATCCGCAGCCGTTATCAGATGACTCAGAAGGAATATGCCCTGGCTCTTGGTTTCGGCGAGATCACCGTCCACCGCTTTGAAAAGGGCAGCATTCAGTCCTACGCCGATGATGAGATCATGCGTCTGAGCGCGGACGCCAATGACATGTACAAACTTCTCAACAACAACCGCGACTGCTTCAGAGAGGAGAACTTCGTCAGGCTGATGGATACGGTCAGGGAACTGCAGAAACTGCAGCGTAACCGTATCGCCCGCTTCGAGATGAGCGAATTCACCAATCTCACCCTGACGGCTACCAGTGTTCTGGACGTCGCTCGCTACATGATCAAGAAGTACAACCATCAGTATGACTGGCTTGATGTCGAGACGGTGATGATCACCCCGGCCAAGCTGCAGCTGCTTTTGTACTTCGTCGAAGCACTCTCACTGTGTATCTATCAGCGCAGCGCCTTCACCAATGACATCTACCTGGGCAAACTGGGCCCGTATGTTCCCGAGATCAGCCACGAATACGGCAGAAAGGAGCGTCTGGAGGAAAACGATGAGGTTTACCTCAGCAATGGCCTGCACAAGATTGCCGATACGGTCATTGAGTCCTATGGGCAGCTGGAACTGCTTCTGCTGGTGTCCATCTGTAAGAGCGAGCCGCCCTGCGCCAATAAGAAGATCGATGAGCGCATCGAAAGAAATGAGATCAGGGAGTATTTCTCCCGGATCTATCAGTAAGGTATCAAAGCCTGCGGGCTTGAGAATACAGAAGTTATTAATTAACGAAAGGAGTTATTTATGGGTTTAATTAGTAGTGGATTACAAGCGCTTAACAGCACAATCGCCGATCAGTGGAAGGAATACTTCTACTGCGAAGCCATGGACAGCAATGTCCTGGTTGAAAGGGGACACAAGAGAGTCTCCGGTCTGTTCGCCGGCAACCGCGGCAATGACAACATCATCACCAGCGGATCCGGAATCGCCGTCGCTGACGGTCAGTGCATGATCATCGTTGAGGATGGCAAGATCGTTGAAGTCTGCGCCGAACCGGGCCTGTACACCTTCGATTCTTCATCCGAACCGTCAATCTTCGCCGGTTCTCTGGGCGAGGGCCTGCTGAAGAGCTTTGAGACCTTCAAGAAGCGTTTCACCTACGGTGGTGAAGCCGGCAAGGATCAGAGAGTATACTACTTCAACACCAAGGAAATTCTCGACAACAAGTTCGGCACCAGTACGCCGGTACCGTTCAGAGTAGTTGATTCCCGCATCAACCTGGATGTCGACATTCAGATCAGATGCGCCGGCACCTATTCATTCAAGATCACTGACCCGATCCTGTTCTATGTCAATGTCTGCGGCAACGTCGCTGAGGCTTACTACGTAGATCAGCTGAAAGACACGCTGAGGATCGAATTCGTTTCCGCCTTACAGCCGGCATTAGCCAAGCTGTCAACGATGGAACTGAGACCCAGCGAGATCATCGCTCACAATACCGAACTGGAGAACGCTCTCAACGAAGCTCTGGATGCCAAGTGGAATGAACTGCGGGGCATTCAGGTCGTCAACGTCGCTCTGGCAACCGTATCTCTGACCGAAGAAGATCAGAAACTCATCACCGATGCTCAGAAGGCCGCCATGTACACCAATCCGTACATCAAGGATGCCGGCTTAACTGACGCTACCATCACCGCCATGAAGGACGCTGCCAAGAATCCCAATGGACCGGCCATGGCTTACTACGGTGTCAACATGGCTCAGCAGGCGGGCCTGAACGCCGGTGTCGCTCCGGCTCAGACTCAGCAGTATTCGTGGTACTGCCCCAACTGCGGTGCCGGCTGCAACGGTAACTTCTGCTCAGTCTGCGGAACCAAGAAGCCTGAATAGGCGGTGACGCTATGGGTTTATTCGATAAGAAATACTGCGACATCTGCGGTAAGGAAATCAAACTGCTGGGTAACCGCAAGCTTGATGACGGCAACATGTGCAAGGACTGCGCCTCCAAGCTTTCTCCCTGGTTTACCGGCAGAAGACATACTTCCGTAGCTGCCATCAAGCAGCAGCTGCAGTACAGAGAGGCCAATGAGTCCGCTCTGAAGAACTTTGCCCCCACGGAAATCATCGGCAAGAGATATAAGGTCTACTTCGACGACAATCTCAAGAAGGTCCTGGTATCCGCCTCATCCAACTTCCGCAGCGCCAATCCGGACATGATCAGCTACAGCGATGTCCTGGGCGTCAAGATCACGGTTGACGAGGATGTTGATGAGCAGTACGACGAGGACAGCGAAGGCAAGAAGGTCTCCTTCAATCCGCCCAAGTACGAATACGAGTACAAGTTCAATGTCTGCATCCAGGTCAGAAATGACTTCTTCGATGACCTGAACTTCGAACTGACGGAAAAGAGACCGACTTCTCCGGAAAGCGACCTCTATAAGGAATACGCCGAAATGGCCAATCAGATCTGCACCAAGCTGACTAGCAGAGGCTGGGAAGATCCGCGGAAGGAATTTGCCTACTACAAGAACGGCGTCGAATTCACCGAAGAGGAGGAAAAGAAGGAAGAAGTCGAAGTCTGGTACTGCATGAAGTGCGGAACCAAGAACGAAGGCGGCAAGTTCTGCCGTGCCTGCGGAGCACCCAAGCCGGTAGCGGAAGTCAACAGATTCTGTCCGGAATGCGGAACCAAGATAACCGACGCCGACACCAAGTTCTGTCCCAGCTGCGGACACAAGCTTTAGAAAGTTTGACAGCTGACGCCTGTCAGCTGTTACGGGAGGTTACAAATGAGTGATGGATTAAAGGAATACAAATGTCCTAACTGCGGTGGGATACTGGTATTCGACTCATCTACACAGAATCTGAAATGCCCGTTCTGTCATTCTGAATTTGACGTTGACATGATCAAGCAGTATGACGAGGATATTGCTGAAACGGTTAATAACGAACTCAGCTGGACTGCCCAGCCCGATGGCGAATGGAGTCAGCAGGAGAAGCAGAATATCCGTGAGTATGTATGCAAGAGCTGCGGTGGTGACATCATTACCGATGAAACCACTGCGGCTTCCAGCTGTCCGTACTGCGGCAATCCCGTCGTCATGGTCGATCAGTTCAGGGGGTCTTTAAGACCTGACAAGGTCATCCCCTTCAAGTTCAGCAAGCAGCAGGCCATTCAGAAGTACCGCGAACACGTCTCGGACAAGCCGCTGGCACCGGCCGCCTTCAAGGCCGAAAAGCACATGCAGGAGATCAAGGGTGTCTACGTCCCCTTCTGGCTGTATGACGCCGATGTCCATGCCAAGGCCAGATACGTGGCCACCAGGACCAGAAGCTGGTCCGACCATGATTACGACTATACCGAAACCCGGTATTACAATGTCTTCCGCGATGGCGACATCAGCTTTGATGATGTTCCCGCCAACGGCTCAAGCAAGATGAATACCGCGATGATGGAATCGATTGAGCCGTTTGACATGCGTCAGGCGGTTGACTTCAACATGAATTATCTGGCCGGCTATTTTGCCGACAAATTCGACATCACCGCCGATGAAAGCGGCAAGAAGGCCAACCAGCGCATCCGCAACACCACGGCTAACTCCATCGAATCAACGGTAAGCGGCTATACATCCGTGCGCGAAGCCGGCATGCACATGCGGCTTTTAAGCGAACACGCCAAGTACTGCCTGCTGCCGGTATGGCTGCTGGTAACGACTTATAACGGCAAGAAGTACTATTTTGCCATGAACGGTCAGACCGGCAAGATGATCGGCGATCTGCCCACCGACGGCAGTCTGTATGCCCGCTACTTTGCGATCATTGCGGCCGGGGTAAGCGCACTGGTATTTGCGGCGACATATCTGCTGAAACTGTTTTAGGAGGGTAGGACAATGAAGAGAATTATTAAGTTATTTACCATCCTGGCAGTGATGTTTATGATGAGCGTGCCTCTCAGTACATCGGCAGACACCGCGCTGATCGTTGATGAAACCGGCGAACTTGCACCTGAGCGGCTGGAGATATGCCAGCAGCAGCTGCAGATGGTCAGCGACAAGTACGATGTTGATGTCATCGCCGTCATCGCGGCTGACACCGACGGTAAGGACATCGTGGATTTTGCGGATGATTACTTCGACTACAACGGCTATGGCCGGGGAGCGGAGAGGTCAGGAATAATCATGGTCATTGACATGAACGGCCGGGAAATGTATCTGAGTACCAGAGGAAAGTGCATTGACTACTTTACCGATTACGGTCTGGAAACGATTGCTGATGAAGTGTATGTTTTCCTGCCAGGCAATATTGAAGTGGCTGTAGCCAAATACGTCGAACTCTGTGACCGGTACATCAATGCGGCTATCACGGACAAGCCGATCGACTTCTACTATAACCGTCTCTACATTCACCTGAACGACGAAAAGGGAAATCCCCTGAACGGCCATTTCTCTGTCTATGACGCTAACGGCGACTACATAACCATGATTTATGTTGACCGCGGCGAAGGTTATGTTGACATCGGAACGGAAGATACCAACGCGGTATATGTCATCAGGTGCGATAACATTACCGATAAGTACAATCGTCCGGCAGATGTGACCGTACGCGGTTCCGAAGAATACGACATCAGCATGGTAGCCGAAAGAGCACCGTATGATCTGCTCACCGGCGGAGCCGTTTCCAGCAGCAGCGGCATTCTGGCAGCGCTGATCGGATGCAGCATCATGAAGGCCAAGAACAGGTCCGTTCACAGCAAGTACGAGGCCGACCGCTATGTGGAAAGGGGCAGTTTCAATCTGACCAATTACCACGATCATTACATGTATTCGAAGACCAGCCGCACGGCCCGGCCGCGTGAAACACATAGTTCAGGCTCTTCAGGCGGCGGAGGACACGGCGGATCATTCTCCGGCGGTTCTTCGACCCACACCTCATCATCCGGCGCTACCCATGGCGGCGGCGGACGAAGAGGATTCTAGTTTATTGTTTCGAAAGACAGCTTTCCCTGTGAAGGTTGTCTTTTTTCTGGCTGTTACAATCTTTATTAAGCAGTTATTGACCGTCAGTGACTCCGACCATATAATAAAACAGGTTAGAAAATGCCATGGGTACTTTTTCAGCGGAGAAATGAGAATATGAAGGAAATAATATGCAAAAACTGCGGGGCAGCCTACAGTGAAGACACGGAATACTGTCCCTATTGCGGAACCATGAACAAGAAAGGCGCCTATAAGGGCTTCCGCCAGAAAGTCGCCGGATTCATTGACCGGATGCTGGGAATGAAGCAGGAAGCGCACCAGTCGGTCAGCCGCTCGATCGTATCAGCTTTGATCCGCTCGCTGATCATCGTGGCGGTGATCGTTGCGGCGGCTTATCTGATATCGCTTAGATTCAATGTGAATTATCACAATGACTATGAGTATGACCAGAAGACGCTGGAGAACATCGAGTGGTATGAAGCCAACATCGATAAGCTGGAAGAATACTACCGTGAAGGCGATCTGAAGGCCATAAAGAAGCTCTATTACGAAAACGGAACCGTCGTCATGAAATGGAGCCACTATCCTGATTATGCGCTGGCTGATGAATTCGAGCAGATAAGCGGCGATACCCGCTTCAACAAGTATCAGCTGCAGAGGATGCTGTACTACCTGTACTGGCCGGAGTATTTCACCGGACGTGACCGGATGAAAAGCGCTGACATGGAGAAGTATCAGCAGCAGCGGCAGAAGATCCTGGAAATGCTTGAAGAGAAGGGCTTCAGCGAAGATCAGCTGAAGACGATCTACCAGCAAAACAGCGATAAGCAGGGTTATATCGATACCGATGCCCTGGAAAAGTATGTAGAGGGGGATTAAGATGGTCAACTGTAAGAACTGCGGCGCTCCCCTGACTTTGAAGGACAGCGTATGTCCGCATTGCGGAACGCCTAACCCGGAAGCTCAGGAACACCTCAGAAAACTGAAGAAACTGGAAAAGGATTACGCATCCGCCCGAAACGAAGTCAGGGAGGAAGTAAGGAAAGTCAGAAGCGGCTATTCGCTGCTGGTCATTCTGGCGATCCTGTTACTGGCCAATCTGATCCTGGTTCCTCTGCACTCTGCCAGCTATGAGATTGCCGAAAGGATCATCGCTTCCCGGATGTCTGACGAAGAGATAACCGCCAGAATGGATGAACTTCTCAAAAAGGGCGAATTCATTGAATTCAAGGTCTTTACCGACAAGTTCATTCTCTCATACGCGAAGTACCGTGATTATCTGACGATAGAGTCACTGGCTGACAGCTACAGCAGGATCCTGGAAAGCGTGAATAACTATTATTACGGTACCAGTAACTATGAAGATCCGCTGGTCAGACTCTGTCAGAACATCGGTGAGTTCAAGGAAAGCTACGGATATGCGCAGTCCAGAGAACTCAGCATAGAAATGACCGGCTATGCTGAGAAGATCAATGACGAAGTCAACAGGGTGCTTAAGGTATATCTGAATTTTACTGATGAAGACATCGCCAAAATCAGTGATCTGAGTTCATCAGCGCTGCTGATACTCATGAATGAGAGGTTAGGCTATGAAAAGTAAATGGAAATCACTGGCCCGGATAGCCATCGTATTCTTCGCCATCGTGCTGTTCTTCAACGCCCTGGCGCTGTTTGTGGAGATCCGCAAGGATGTCAGTTATGGAAACCGCAGCTATGGTCTCAGCGAACTGGACGAAGCCTTCAGCAACGGTGAATACCACAAGGTTTATGTCTACACCCTGTCAAACAGGTACGCCGAGGATGAACTGAAGGTCGACGCTTCCCAGTATGAAGCCTTCGGCCGTTACTATCACGCCTATGTCCTTTCCCGTCTCTACGAAAACGATGAAGATTATCGGAAACAGATGGAAACGGAAAAGCAGAAGATCAGCTGGAAGAAGATCACGGGCGTCATTGAGATGCTGGAAAGTCAGCACTGAAACGAAATATCTGCGAAAGCCGCTGCGGCGGCTTTTTCCATGCCTTACGAGATAATGAAGCGATTAAAACCAGTGCATATGTGGTAATATATTAGTAGAGAATCATCAGTCCGCTGTCCGTGATGGCGGCTGTAAAAATGACAATGATGCAGGCTTAAGGCCTGTGAGAGGAGAAATTATGATTTACTTACTGTTTAATCCGCTGGCCGATAATTCCCGCGGAGAAAGTGACGCCAGAGCATGGGCTGGCGAGCACAATGTTGACTGCGCCTTTACCAGCCTGCTGGACATCAAGGATCTAAAGGCCTTCTTTGACGGACTTAAGAAGGATGACGAGGTCATCCTGACCGGCGGAGACGGAACCATCAATCATTTCGCCAATGATGTCTATGGCTATGAATTCAAGAACCCGCTGTACTATGTCAAGTGCGGAAGCGGAAACGACTTCTACCGCGATAATGAGAAGTACGTGGTTGACGGCAAGCTTGACCTCAAGCCGTTTCTGAAGAATCTGCCGCTGATCACCGTTAACGGCATTCAGAGGCGTTTCCTCAACGGCATCGGCTATGGCCTTGACGGTGAGACCTGCAGGGTCGGTGACATTCAGAGAGCAACTTCCGACAAGCCGGTGAACTATTCCAACATCGCCATTAAGCTGTTGTTAGGCGGATATAAACTGAAGAAAGCAACCGTCACGGTTGACGGTGAGACTCAGAAATTCGAAAACGTCTGGCTGGCTTCCACCATGAAGGGCCGCTATTACGGCGGCGGACTGATGGTCGCTCCGGATCAGGACCGTTTCGAAAAGGAAGGTCTGGTCTCCTCCGTTACCATCTACAAGAAGAGCAGACTGATCACCCTGATGCGCTTCCCCTCTCTGAATAAGGGCGAGCATGTCAAAAAGAGCGACTGGGTAACGGTCAGAAGAGGCCGCAAGGTGACCGTATCGTTCGATGAACCGTGCGCTCTGCAGATCGACGGCGACGTCATTGAAGATGTTCTGACCTATACCGTCGAGACCGGTGTCTGAAATGAATAAGTACGATGTGATCGTCATCGGCGCCGGTAACGGCGGTCTGGCCGCTGCCGTCCGCGTTCTGATGGCCGGAAAGAGCTGTCTGGTATGTGAAAAGCACAACATACCCGGCGGTTTTGTCACGAGTTTCGTCAGGGGACGCTTTGAGTTTGAGGCCTCTCTGCATGAATTCAACGGCATCGGAACTCCCGAGCAGCCAGGCAGCACCCGCCAGCTGTTTGAACAGCTGGGAGTGGCCGACAAGATCGAATGGATCCAGCTTAAGGACGCCTATCATCTGATCTCCCGCAAGGAAGGCTATGACTATGTCATGCCCTTTGGTTATGAAGAATTCGCCAAGGCGAATAACAGAATCCATCCGGAAGGCGAGAAATACATCCGTGATTTCTTCGCTCTCTGTCAGCAGATCCGCGACGCCATGGAATACCTCAGCGTTTCCAAGGGCAAGCCGGATCCGCAGGTGATGATGGAGAAGTATCCAGATTATCTGGCCTGCAGTCCCTATTCCGTTAACGAAGCCTTCGAAGCCCTGGGCTATCCGAAGGAGATCGTCGATAACCTGAATTCCTACTGGTGCTACCTGGGATCTGACGGCAATAACCTCAGCTTCCTGCATTACGCCAACATGATCTACAGCTACTACAGCAAGGGCGCCGCCATTCCCAAACACCGTTCCCATGAACTGTCACTGGCCTTTGAGCAGCGCATCCACGAACTGGGCGGCGACATCTGGTTCAACAGCGAAGTGACCGAGATCCTGACCGATGACAGCGGACACGTCTGCGCCGTCAGACTCAGGGACGGGCGGGTCATCGAAAGCCGGCACGTCATTGCCGACATCTCGCCGCACGTTGTCTACGGCAGGCTGATGAAGCCGGAAGCGGTGCCCGAAAAGGCCCGCCGGCTGACCAACTACCGCAAGCTGGCCGGAAGAGGCTTTACTGTCTTCCTCGGCCTGAATAAGTCCGCGGAAGAACTGGGAATTAAGGATCATAACTACTTCATTTACGATACCTGCGACAGCGTCGCGCAGTATGAAGCCATGAAGAAGTTCGGCAACACCGCCGCTCAGGCGACGGTCTGCCTGAATAACGCTGATCCGCAGTGCTCACCACCGGGGACGGCCATTCTCTACATGACCACGCTGTTTACCGACGACGTCTGGAGCCAGGTAAGCGATGAAGAATACTTCAAAATGAAGAACAAGGTAGCGAAGGCCATGATCGAAAGATTCGAGCAGGCTACCGGCACCAGCATACACGATCACATCGAGGAGATCGCCATCGCCACGCCGCAGACCTACGCACGCTACTGCGGCCATCCGCAGGGCACCATCTACGGCTATGAGTCGCAGTACTATGACGGTCTGATGAACCGCATCCAGATGGTCGAGGAAGACCGCTGCGTCGACGGCTTAAGAATCGGCGGCGGTTTCGGCGAAAGACTGCTGGGTTACCCCAGCAGTTACAAGTCCGGCTATAACGAAGCCTCAAGGACGCTCAGAGACATGGAAAAGGAGGGCTGCTAGGATGACTTTCAAGAGAAGCAATAATCCCGGAGAGGACATCAAGCGCGGTCTGGAAATGCCTCAGAAGCGCCGTCAGCTGATTGCCGAAAGTCCCGCGGACATTCCCGTTGCCGTCTACGGCGTCAACCGCCTGGCTGCCTCGCTGCACCCGGGAACGCTGAAGGCGAAAATCACTGATAAACAGCCAGTCGGTGTTGACTGCTGGAAGATAACGCTGAAATCCCTAAGGGAAGACGGCAGTTTTCCGTTCTTCCGCGCCGGACAGTTTGTGACCCTGTCCTCAGAGGTCCACGACTCCTTCATCAGCCGTCCTTACTCAATCGCCTCATCACCAAAACAGGCCAGGGATGGCAGACTGGAGATCATCGTACAGAAAAAAGGCGTTTTCTCATCCTGGCTGATCGATGAAGCCCGCAGCGGCAGCATCATTACCGTCAGCGAGCCGTCCGGCGATTTCTGTCATGATGACATCCGGGATCGCGGACATGTGCTGGCCGTTGCCGGCGGCAGCGGCGTCACCCCGTTCATCTCAATGATGAAGGCCATCAGGGAAGGCAGCGAAGATTTCCGGCTGACGCTGGTTTACGGCGTCAGGACCAGAGAACATCTGCTGATCGATCCGGCTGACTATCAGGATGAAAGGATCAGCATCGTTCCGGTTCTCTCTGACCAGCAGGCTGAAGGCTATTACAACGGCTTCATCAACGCCGACATCCTCAGCCAGTTCATTGAGCAGGACAGCAGCGTCTTCATGTGCGGACCTGATGCCATGTATGACTTTGTGACTCATGAACTAAACAAGCTGGGCGTTACCCGGATCAGAAGAGAGCGCAACTGCGTCACTGACCGCCGGGTGGACCGAGAGGAAATATACCGTCTTACCGTTCACATCCGCGACGAGGTCTATGCGCTTACGGCCAGAAATGATGAGACGGTCATTACCGCTCTGGAAAGAGCCGGCATACCGGCGGTGGTACGCTGCCGCAGCGGTGTCTGCGGATTCTGTCACAGCCGGCTGATCAGCGGGGAGTATTACCTGAAGCCGGAAGATGACTTCCGCCGACAGGCTGACCGCAAGTTCGGCTACATCCATCCGTGCTGCTGCTATCCGCTGTCAGACATGGAGATTGAAATTCCCATCTTTGATCTGTGAGGTAAGAATCATGATTATCTTCATCATCCTGTATCTGATCGCCCTGTTCTGTTACTTCTTTACCAGAACTTCCAGGACCAAGAAATACCGGGCCGTCAACAAGTACATCATGGCGACCATGTATCTGATCTACGGCATCTGTCATACCGCCGCCCGGCAGACCTTTGTCAGCTATCATACGATGCTGATCGTCGCGTTCATACTGGCCTGGTTCGGCGACATCTTCCTGGTATTTGACTTCGGAAGAGGTGGCGATTTCTTTCTGGCCGGCAACCTTTGCTTCATCTTCTACGAGCTGATGGTAATGGTTGAGCACGGCAAGAACTTCAGCCAGCTGTGCTGGATCTTCGCCGTCGTCGCCCTGATGCTGAGCTGCTTCATCTACGCCTGCGGCCGCTGGCCGGAGAAGTTCAGGCTGGGAAAGATGAGATGGCTGATGACCTTCTATCTTTCATCGATCTACACCCACGGCATCACCGGCCTGTTCATGGCGCTGCTGCTTCCGGGTACCAGATTCACGGTCATGGGCATTGGTTCCTTCCTGTTCATGATCTCCGACATCATTCTCACCCTCTACAACTACGTCTTCGGTGAGAACAAGTGGCTGATACGCGCCAACAGCCTGACCTACTTCGTAGGCCTGCTGCTGATCGCGCTGAGCACCGCTTTGTAAGCTTATCAGTTAGGGTTATCCGGTAAACGGATGACCCTTTTTACTTCGGATTGGCTGTTTAATCAGTCAGATAAATGTGCTATACTTTTTAGGCGAGGTAAACCCTATGTCTTTTGTTGTGACGATCGATCAGTTTGACGGACCGCTGGATCTGATGATTCACCTTATCAAGGAGAAGAATCTGGACATTTTTGAACTGGACATCGCGGAACTGGCCGATCAGTACATCGCCTATATCCATCAGATGCAGCAGATGCATCTGGACGTGGCTTCCGAATACCTCGTGGAGCTGGCTCTGCTGATCGAATATAAGTCAAAAAAACTGCTGCCGGCGCAGGAGAGCGAACTGATCGACGATTACGAAGAACAGAAGAAGGACCTCGTGGAACGTCTGATCGAGTATCAGAAGTACAAGGAGATCACCGCTCAGTTTGACCAGATGTACAAGCAGAGAGCGGAAATGCACGACAAGGTGCAGTCGGAGATCGCCAATGACTGGATAAGCGGCGAAAGCAGCTATAAGGACACTTCGCCTTATGAGCTCATCAAGGCGATGAAACGGGTGCTCAACCGCTATGCCATGGCCAATCCCTATGAAGTTTCCGTTACCACTCAGCGCACCACTGCTGAAGAAAGGGAAAAGCAGCTGGTCAGACGCTACCGCAAATACGACCACAAGCAGTCCTTCACCCTGACGGAGATGATGGAAGACTGCCGGGACGTCTATGACGTCGTGGTCACCTTCCTGGCCGTGCTCAACATGGTCAACAACAGCTATCTGGTCTTTGCGGTCGACAAGGACGAAGTATATTTTAAAAAAGGTGTGAATTATGAATAACGAACTGAAAGCGATCATTGAAGGAATCCTGTTCGTCTGCGGCGACGAAGGCGTCACCCTGGCTCAGCTGGCCGACATTCTGACCATCAGTCAGGAAAGCCTGCAGCCGATGATGGATGAATACATCATGGAATACAATCAGCAGGAAGAGCGCGGCATGGAAGCCGTCTATTTCGGCCATCACTACAAGCTGGTCTCCAAGGCACTCTGCCATCCTTATGTCCAGAAGCTCTTTGAACAGGATACCACCATTCAGTTCTCCCAGGCCGCTCTGGAAACCCTGGCCATCATCGCCTACAATCAGCCGGTCACCCGGGTGGAGATCGAGGATATCAGAGGCGTAAGCTGCGAAATGATGCTCAAGAAGCTGCAGGCCCGCGGCCTGATCCGGGAAGCCGGAAGGCTTGACACGCCCGGGTTGCCCTATACCTACGAAGTGACTGATCAGTTCATGGACACCTTCTCGCTGAAGTCACTGGCGGAACTGCCGGCACTGCCCGATTACCAGAAGGTAACGGAGGAAGGAGAACTGTTCGACTGATGGAAAGACTGCAGAAGGTCATTGCCAGGGCGGGAGTAGCTTCCCGGCGCAAGGCTGAAGAACTGATCACGCAGGGCCGGGTAAAGGTTAACAGCGTAACCGTCGACAAGCTCGGCAGCCAGGTCTGTAACAGCGACATCATCACCGTCGATGACAAGCCGATCAGAAGGGAAGAACTGGTCTACTACCTGCTCAACAAGCCCAGAAAATACATTTCAACCGCTGATGACGAACACGGCCGGGCCAAGGTCACCGACCTGATCGACTGCCCGGAGCGGATCTTTCCCGTGGGCAGGCTGGATTATGACTCAAGCGGCTTACTGATTTTAACTAATGACGGTGAGTTCGCCAACATGCTGACGCATCCGAAGTATCACATTCCCAAGACCTATCATGTCACCATCAAGGGCGTCCTTGACAAGAACGACCTATTGGCGCTGAGAAGGGGAGTCGTCCTGGATGACGGCGTCAAGACCATGCGCTCGGAAGTCCAGATGGTGAACTATGACCGGGAAGCCGACAAGTGCACCATCGACATCACGATATACGAAGGCCGCAACCGCCAGGTCAGACGAATGATCGAAGCCCTCGGCTATGAAGTGTCGCGTCTGCACCGCACCCGTTTCGGCACGGTTACCGATGACCAGATACCTTCCGGCAGCTACCGGAGGCTGCGTCCCCATGAGATCAAGTCACTCAGGCAGATGGCTGAGGAAGGAAAGGCTGACTGATGCGCCAGTATTTTGTCAGGGAGAACCTGCAGTGCGGAAGCACCGTTGAGCTTGACGGCGAGACCGCCCATCATATCAGAAACGTCTTAAGAATGAAAAGCGGCGAGATGATCAGGCTGGTCGATGCCGGAAGCCGCCTTTTTCTTGCGCAGCTGAGCGTTGACGGATCGGTCAGGGCGCTGATCACGGAAGAACTGGAAGCAGGATCAGTTAATGGAAGAATTACCGTCTGCGCCTGTCTGATAAAGAGAGAAAAGTGGGAGATGCTGATCCAGAAGGCTGCTGAACTGGGAGCTGACCGGATCGTGCCGCTGATCTCCAAACGCACGATCGTTCACATCGATGAAAGAGAAGCGGAAAAGAAGAGTCAGCGCTGGAACAAGATCGCGCTGGAAGCCTGCCAGCAGTCCAACCGCACCAGCGTCTGCACTGTTGAAGATCCGATCGATTTGAAAGACATCAGACAGTACATGTCGGAAAACAACCTGCTGGCCTATGAGGACCGGCAGGGAAGAAATATCATCGAACTCGCTGATGAAAGAAACATGACCATCGTCTTAGGACCCGAAGGCGGCTTTGCGGAAGAGGAAGCCGCATTCCTCAATTCGCTGGGCTTTGTCAGCTGCTCGCTGGGAGAAAGGATCCTGCGGGCTGAAACCGCCTGCCTGTACGCTCTGGCTGTTATAGACGCCAGAAGGAGCACGCTATGAAGTTTGCCATCTGTAATCTGGGATGCAAGGTAAATAACTACGAAGCCAACTGGTACGCTGAACAGCTGGCTGTTAACCATGAGGAAGTGGATTTCAGCCAGAAGGCCGACATCTACATCATCAACAGCTGCTCGGTGACCAACACCGCCGGTTCCAAGAGCCGGCAGATGATCCACAGGGCCCGTAAGAAGAATCCCGAGGCCATCATCGCGGTGGTAAGCTGCTACGTGCAGCTGGAGTACCGCAATGAAGATATCTTTGCGGACTGCGACATTCTGGTCGGTTCCAGAAACAAGATCAGACTGCCGGAGTATATCGAGCAGTTCATCGCTACCCGAGAGAAGATCATCGATGTCGGACCGTTTGAAAGCTGTCCCTTTGAGGAAATTGCGCTGACGCGCTTCAATCAGACCCGAGCCTACCTGAAGATCCAGGACGGCTGTAATCAGTTCTGCAGCTACTGCACCATTCCCCTGGCCCGCGGCCGGGAAAGAAGCCTGCCATTGAAAAAGGTGATTGAAAACGCCCGCAGGCTGGTGGAAAACGGTCACAGGGAAATCGTTCTGACCGGCATTCATACCGGCAGATGGCATGATGACAGCCATGATCTGGCTGATCTGATGCAGGCGCTGCTTGATGAAGTCGAAGGCCTCGAAAGGATCAGGCTTTCCTCCATCGAGATGACCGAAGTCAGCAACCGGCTGATTGAACTGATGGCCGCTGACAGGCGCATTGCCCGTCACCTGCACATCCCGCTGCAGACCGGAAATGACCGGCTGCTGAAGCTTAATAACCGGCCGTACACCACTGAGCAGTATTATCAGCGGATCGGCGAGATAAGAGAGCGGCTTCCCGGCATTTCGATCTCTTCGGACATCATCGCCGGACTGCCCACGGAAACCGATGAAGAACATGAAGAAACCAGGAAATTCATTGAAAAATGCCGGCTCTCCTTCCTGCATGTTTTCCCCTACGCCCGTAAGGAACATACCTATGACGCCACCCTTAAACAAGTGGCGGAAAACGTGAAAAAAGAGCGGGCCGCGAGTTTGACTAAACTCCGCGGGCAACTATATAATGATTATGTAAGCAGCTATCTCAACAGGGAGGTCGAAGTCCTTTTTGAAACGTGCGAAAACGGGCTGCTCAAGGGTCACAGCAGCGAATACATCATGGTCGCTGCGGAGGGAAAAGAGGATCTGCTCGGTCAGATCTGCCGTGTCCGCGTTGACAGTCTTGAAAAAGAAGAACTGCGGGGACACATCATTTAAGGGGACAATATGAATATTTCAACGATATTTGAAAACGCACCGTCACTGGAAATCAAGAACATCATGACGGACTCTCGCGTCAAGATGAAGAACGCCATCTTTTTCTGCGTTGCCGGACTGGTAAATGACGGTCATGACTTCATCGACCAGGCCATTGAAAACGGCGCCATCTGCATCGTTCATTCCAGGAATCTGGAAGAGTATCATAAAGGTACCACCTACATTCAGGTCGAGGATACCCTGGGAGCACTGAACATCTTCACCGCCGCCTTCTACGGCAACGTCACCAGAAAGATGAAGGTCTACGGCGTGACCGGCACTAACGGCAAGACGACGATCGCCTGGATCATCAGATACCTGGTCTCCCGCTATAAGAAGTGCGGCTACATCGGAACCATCGGCTATATGTGGGATGAGGACATCAGAGACAGCTTCCTGACCACTCCGGAAGTCAACGTCATTCACAAGATGATCAAGCAGATCTACAACCACGGCTGCCGTTCCATTTCCATCGAAGCTTCTTCCCAGGGCATCGACATGCGCCGGGTGGAAACCGTCGATTTCGACTACGCCATCTTCACCAACCTGACCCATGACCACTTGGATTACCATCTGACCATGGAAAACTACTATCAGGCCAAGGCCAAGATGTTCAGAAACATGCCGGCCGACAAGACCGCCGTCATCAACATCGACGACGAGTATGCCGAAAGGCTGATCAGCGATACATCCTGCCGGGTAGTAACCTACGGCATTGACAAAAAGGCCGACTACATGGCGGAAGACATTCAGGAATTCGGCGATCATACCGAATTCACCCTGGTGCACGGCGAAGAGCGCTTGCCGGTCTATACCAATCTGGTAGCCCGCTTCAACGTCTATAACCTGCTGGGCGTTCTGGCAACGCTTTTGGAAGACGGCTATACGATGGAGAAACTGAACGCTTATCTGGCCACCATACCGCAGGTACTGGGCCGGGCTGAGCGCATCGACATGGGACAGAACTTCAACGTTCTCGTTGACTACGCCCATACACCGGATGGCTATGAGAAGATCTATGACTATGTCAGGAAGATCACTCCGGAAGGCAAGCGGATCATTTCCGTCTTCGGCGCCCACGGCGCCAGAGACCATGCCAAGAGACCGATGATTGGCAAGATCGCTGATGAGAATTCCGACGTCATCATTCTCTGTTCCGAAGACAATCACTGGGAAGATCCGGCGGAGATCTGCCGGCAGATCGGTTCCGGCATAACCGAGCATTCCTATGTATACATTGAAGACCGCTACGATGCCATCAGACAGGGCATCGAGCTGGCCAACAGCGGCGATACCGTCTGCGTTTTAGGCAAGGCGGACGAGCGCTATTTCAAGATCGGCGACGGAAAAGTCGACTGGATGGGTGATGATGAAGCATGCAGAGACATTCTGAAGAACATGCTTGAAGGAGATAAGAATGGAAATTAACAAGTACATTGATCACACTTTATTAAAGGCTGATGCTACCAGCGAGCAGATCACCAAGCTGTGCCAGGAAGCGCGCGAGAATGATTTCGCTTCCGTCTGCGTCAACACCTGTTACGTACCGCTGTGCAGACAGCTGCTTGACGGCAGCGGCGTGAATGTCTGCTGCGTCGTCGGCTTCCCCTTGGGCGCCATGAGCATTCAGGCCAAGGCTTTTGAAACCAAGCAGGCCGTCAAGGACGGAGCCGATGAGATCGACATGGTCATCAACATCGGTGCCGCCAAGGAAGGCAGCTGGAAATACGTGACCAAGGACATCAAGGCTGTCGTCAAGGCCGCCAAGGGCAAGCTCGTCAAGGTCATCATCGAGACCTGCTTGCTGACCGACAAGGAAAAGGTCAGAGCCTGCAAGTGCGCCATGAGGGCCGGTGCCCAGTTCGTCAAGACCTCAACCGGTTTCTCCACGGCCGGAGCTACCGAACATGACGTCGCTCTGATGAAGAAGACTGTCGGAGATGTCTGCAAGGTGAAGGCTGCCGGCGGCATCAGAAGCTACGAAGACGCTCAGAAGATGATCGATGCCGGAGCCGAGAGACTCGGCTGCAGCGCCGGAATCAAGATCATTGAAGGCTACCGCGCTGCCAGAGGCTGAACATCCCGCATTGACAGAAAGAAAACCGTTGTACCGGCATTGACGCAGCAGGCGTGCCGTGTAGAACGGTTTTTGTTTCGGAAAGATGGAAATGTGCCGAAAATGTGCGCTTTTTCTCCCATAATCATCACATTTTTCGTTGCAATTCCCTTTTTCTTAGTGTAATATTATTTCGGTAAAAGTATTTTTACAGTTTCAGAAGGGAGGGTAGTTAATGCCGAAGGTAGTAGTGAAGGATAACGAAGGTCTTGATGATGCATTACGTCGTTTTAAAAGACAGGTCTCAAGAAATGGTACCCTTGCTGAAGCTCGTAAAAGAGAATACTATGTCAAGCCTGGTGTCAAGCGCAAGCTGAAACAGGAAGCCGCCAGAAAGGCCAGAAAGAAATAAGTGGTATAAAAACCACTTTTTTTATCGTATAATGAACTAAGAGGTAGGAAATTTGGATAGGGAAATACTGGATCTCAATCAATACGGAATCGAACTCATAAGCGAACTGCTGGGAAACAGCGATGACAATCTGAAGCTCATCGGTGAATTCTTCAACTGCACGCTGTCCTTCAGCGATGGCCGGCTGTATGCCAGCGACGAGGCTTCAGCGGATCAGATCAGAAAGATCGTGGAGAACATGATCCTGATCTGTCAGTCACAGGGCTGCATCGAGACCCAGGACGTGATCTCCCTTCTGCATAACAGCTACTACAAGCAGTTCATCGTCTCCGGAACCGGTTCCCGGAAGTACTATCTGAGGACTACCGGCCAGAAGCGGCTCTATGACAGCTTTGAGGACAACGTCATCACCTTTGCCATCGGTCCCGCCGGTACCGGCAAGACCTTCCTGGCCGTCTGCTACGCCTATTCGCTGCTGAAGCAGGGAGCCATCCGGAGGATCATCATCACCCGGCCGGTCGTCGAGTCCGGCGAATCCCTGGGTTTTCTGCCCGGCGACCTGCGGGAAAAGGTCGACCCCTATCTCCGGCCTATCTATGACGCCTTCGAGATGCTGTGCGGGCAGGAAAACCTCCAGAAGATGATCGAGAAGAACATCATCGAGATCTCGCCGCTGGCCTACATGAGAGGCCGGACGCTCAATGAAGCCTGCGTAATCCTTGATGAAGCGCAGAATACCACGCCGATGCAGATCAAGATGTTCATGACCCGACTGGGGTTCAACTCCAAGATGATCATCACCGGCGACATCACCCAGATCGACCTGCCGGCCTTCAAGCCCAGCGGTCTGCTGCAGGCGGTGAAGATCGTCGAAGGAATCGAGGGCATCAGCATCATCTACATGCACAACTATGACGTCGTCAGACATCCTCTGGTATCGCGGATCATCGATGCCTATGAGAAGGTGGAGTAGGATATGGAGCTTAACGTCATCAATCACACCCGCCGCAAGGGGCAGGTGAAATACCGTGAAGTATTCCTGGCCATCATGGAGAAGGCGCGGGAAGTGCTGGATCTGCCGCCGGAGAGCGCCGTCAGCGTCATCTTCGTTGGCGACCGCAGAATGCATCAGATCAACCGCGACTACCGCGGCGTTGACCGCACGACCGACGTCATCAGCTTCGCGCTGGCTGACAACACTGAAGAAAACGACTACATACCGGCGGAACTTGGGGACATCTTCATCAATGTCGATGCCGCCCAGCGCCAGGCTGAGGAATACGGCCACTCGGTAAAGAGGGAGACGGCCTTCCTGTTTACCCACGGCTTGCTGCATCTGTGCGGCTTTGACCACCAGAACGAAGAAGATGAAAGGAAAATGATCACTTATCAGAAGCGGATCCTCGATGAGATCGTATCGCGTCAGGATTAGAGGGGGAATATTATGGAACAGAAAGAATTGGTAAGCATGGCCTTCAACGCCATGAAAAACGCCTACGCGCCTTATTCAAACTATAAGGTTGGCGCCTGCGTCCTGGTCAGGGACGGCAACTATTTCCTAGGAGCCAACGTGGAGAACGCCAGCTACGGCGCTACCAGCTGCGCGGAAAGAAACGCCATCTTCGCGGCCTATACCTACGGCTACCGCAAGGATGACATCATCGCCATGGCCATCGTTTCCGGCGGCAAGACCGTTGCGGCACCCTGCGGCATCTGCCGTCAAGTGCTTTCGGAACTGCTCAATGAGTATACACCGATCATCCTTTCCAACGGCAGGGAGACCGTCATCAAGACGATGGGCGAACTGATGCCCATGTCATTCGGCAAAGAGGACCTTGACTGATGCCTTTTAAGTCAGGTTTCGTTGCCATCATCGGCAAGCCGAACGTCGGCAAGAGCACCCTTCTTAACGCCATTCTGAAGAAGAAGGTCGCCATCGCCACACCGAAACCGCAGACAACCCGCGACAACATCCGCGGGATTCTTACCATGGAAGACTGCCAGATCGTCTTCATCGACACCCCGGGCATCCACAAGCCCAGAGCCAAGCTCAATGAAATGATGGTCAAGCACGCCTATGACGCCATCAGGGATGTCGACATGCTGATGTTATTGATTGACGCCACCAAGCCGCTGGACGCGGCTGACCGGCTGATCATTGATTCGATCAGGGACATGGAGATCCCGAAGTTTCTGGTCGTCAACAAGATCGACAAGCTGAACAAGAGCGAACTGCTGGACCTGCTAGCCGGTGTCGATACGGCGCTTTTCGACGAGATCATTCCCGTCAGCGCCCTGCGCAGCCGCAACATCGAGGAACTGATCAATACCGTCAAGAACTATCTTAAGGAAGACGTCCAGTACTATCCCAGCGACATGATATCCGATTATCCGGAAGAATTCATGATCAGCGAGATCATCCGCGAAAAGATCATGCTCAATACCGAACAGGAGATCCCCCACGCCATCGCGGTTACCATAGAGAACATTGAGCACAAGAAGGAAGTGGATGTCATCAACGCTCTGATCGTCTGCGAGAAACCCTCGCAGAAGAGCATCATCATCGGCAAGAGAGGCGAAAAGCTCAAGGAGATCGCCAGCTTCGCCCGCAGCGAACTGGAGGAAAGACTGCAGAAGAAGGTCTTCCTGGAAGTCTTCGTCTCCGTGGAAGAGAACTGGCGCAACAAGAAGTACCAGCTTTCCCAGTTCGGGTATTACGACAGGCATACAGATGAATGACAAGGTAAGAGGAATCGTCATAAAACAGATCGACTATAAGGACAACGATGCCATCATAACCGTCTATACGGGCGAGTATGACCGCATCTCTCTTTATGTCAGAGGATATAAGAAGATCACCAGCAGGAACGTCTACGCCACTCAGATCTTTGATGAGTCGGATTTTCTTTTTGACTACAATCCGGTCAGTAAATTCCAGACTCTGAAGACGGCTTCCCTGGTAAACGAACACAAGGGCATCAAGGGTGATTATGACCGTCTGGCCATCGCCTCGCTGATCTGCGAGATCGCCGACAGTGTATACGGCGAACAGGGCTATGAGGACCTCAAAGGCGCTCTTGACCTGCTGGATGAGACTGATGAGCCCTATACCGTGCTTAATCTGTTTCTGGCTCAGGCGCTCAGGGCAGCCGGGCTGGGCGTCAACGTCGACGGCTGCAGCCTGTGCGGAAAGACGGAAGGAATCGTGGCTCTGTCGGTGGAGGACGGCGGCTTCATCTGTTCAGACTGCAATCTGCACCTGCACCGCCCGGTCAACGAAGCCGAATACCTGAGAAAGATCAGGATCATCAACAAGGCGGATTTCAGCGTTGCCGGAAAGATCATGAAACTGGGACTCAACAGTTTCCAGATCACCCGCGATCTGATGAGCTTTCTGACAAGCTATCTGGACGCCGACTTCCGCAGCTACCGCTCGCTGGTCAGTCTTAACGGCTGAAAGCAGCGTGACAATTCAGCGCCTGATGATCAAAATGCCTGAAAACAGGCATTTTGCTTTAAGGAATGAAAATGTGCTGATAACATAAAGGAAATGCATGTTATGGAAACGGAGAGAAACAATCATGATAAACGTTAAGGGAAAATGGACGCTGATCACCGGTGCCAGCCGCGGCATCGGCCGTCTGGCTGCCATTGAAATGGCCAGGCAGGGCTGCAACCTGGTACTGCACAGCCGCCGGAAGGAACATCTGAATGAAGTTCTTGAAGAAGTCAGACAACAGGGCGTGGAAGCCTATGGCGTTGAAGCCGAACTGGCCGACATGGAGCAGGTCGAAAGGATGTGCACGCAGATCGATGAAGCCGGAACGCCCGTCGACATCATTCTGAACAACGCTGGTCTGCAGATCGCCTACCGTAATGACTTTCTTGCCACTCCCTACAGCGATTATGACATCAGTTTCCGGGTCAATACGACGGCGCCGATGATGATCTGTTACCATTTCCTGCCGGCGATGGTCAGACGGAGCTTTGGCCGGATCGTCAATACCACCAGCGGCATTGACCTTGATCCCCAGCAGGCCGGCTACTCAGCCGCCAAGGCCGCCTTAAGCAAGGTCACCAGAGATCTGGGAATGAAATATGAAGGAAGCGACATCATCCTCAGCCTGACTGATCCGGGATGGTGCCGTACCGATCTGGGAGGTCCTCACGCTCCTAACTCACCGGAAAGCGCACTGCCCGGAGTGATCGTCGGCGCCTTCATAAACGACGGCCATAACGGACGTACCTTCGCGGCGCAGGACTATTGCGGTCTGACTCTTGAACAGGCCGTCATCAGGGCTCAAAGCCAGCCAGCCGTTTATTAAACAATAAAAATCCGTTTTTGATTTTACTTTCGCCGTCTGCGGCGGTATTTATATATTAGAAGAGGGATGATATTATGACTGATTTTTCATTTGACGAGATTGTTAATCACTTAAGGACCTCGGGTTTTGTCTTCCAGGGTTCTGAAATCTACGGCGGCCTTTCCAACACCTGGGATTACGGTCCGCTGGGTGCCAACCTGAAAAAGAACATCAAGCTTGCCTGGTGGAAGAAATTCATCCAGGAAGATCTCAATAACGTCGGGATCCAGAGCGCGATCCTGATGAATCCGCAGGTCTGGGTAGCGACCGGACACCTGGCCAACTTCGCCGACCCGCTCATCGACTGCAAGAAGTGCAAGAGCAGATACCGCGCCGACCAGCTGATCGAACAGCAGGCCAGGGAAGAAGTATCTGTTGAATCCATGAAAAACGAAGACATGGTCAGCTACATCAGGGAACACGGCGTCACCTGCCCCAACTGCGGAGCCAGCGACTGGACTGACATCCGGCAGTTCAACCTGATGTTCAAGACCTTCCAGGGTGTTCTGGAAGACGCCAAGATCACGGTTTATCTGCGTCCGGAGACCGCTCAGGGCATGTTCGTCAACTTCAAGAACGTTCAGAGAACGATGAGAAAGAAACTGCCGTTCGGCATCGGACAGATCGGCAAGAGCTTCCGTAACGAGATCACTCCGGGCAACTTCATCTTCCGGACCAGAGAGTTTGAGCAGATGGAAATGGAGTTCTTCTGCGCTCCCGGTGAGGACGACAAGTGGTATCCCTACTGGCGCAACTTCTGCCGTCAGTGGCTGGTCGATCTTGGTCTGAATCAGGATAAGATGAGAATGCGCGACCATACTCCGGAAGAGCTGGCCTTCTATTCCAAGGGAACCTGCGACATCGAATACCTGTTCCCGTTTGGCTGGGGTGAAGTCTGGGGCATTGCCGACCGCACCGACTATGACCTGAAGAGACACATGGAACATTCCGGTGAGGACCTCTCCTACCTGGATCCCTATACCAATGAGAAGTTCGTGCCCTACTGCGTCGAACCGGCTGTCGGCGTCGACCGTCTGTTCCTCACCTTCTGCTGCAACGCCTATGACGTTGAGCAGCTGGAAAAGGACAGCAGAGTAGTCATGCACTTCCATCCGGCGCTGGCGCCGATCAAGGCTGCCATCATGCCGCTGACCAAGAAACAGTCCGAAGAAGCCCAGCAGCTTTACGCCAGACTGGCCAAGAGCTTTGACGTCCAGTATGACGAAGCCGGCTCCATCGGCAAGAGATACAGAAGACAGGACGCCATCGGAACCCCGATGTGCATTACCGTTGACTTTGACACTGCCGAGACCGGCATGGTAACGGTCAGACACCGCGACAGCATGGAACAGGAAAACGTCAGGGTCGAGGACCTGGAGAAATACATCAGCGAGAAGATCGAATTCTAGGATAATTAATGAACAACATACCGCAGGAAGTAATCAATGACATCCGCTCACGGGCCCGGATCGAAGAGATCATCGGCAGTTACATAACCGTGCAGCGCCAGGGCAATAACTACATCGCTTATTGCCCCTTTCATGATGACCATAATCCCTCCCTGCACATCAACGTCTCGATGCAGCTGTTCAAGTGCTTCTCCTGCCCCGCCGAAAACGGCAGCGCCGGAGACGTCTTCAAGTTCGTCGAGAAATACAAGCACGTCACCTTCCCGGAAGCCGTAAAGATCGTCGCCGAGCAGATCGGCTATCAGTACGATTTCGGCGATACCGGCAAGAAACTGTTTGTGGAAAGCGTAACCCACCGGCTCAACCGCGAGACCATCGCCTTCTGCCAGTATGAGCTGACCACCAAGGCCGGAAAGCCGTTCAGGGAGTATCTCCATAATCGCCATATCGATGATGAAATGATCGATAAGTACGCCATCGGCTACAATCCGGCTGATGACAAGCTGACGGCCTATCTGAGCAAGAAGGGCTATCAGGACAAGGACATCATCGAAGCCAATCTGGGCCGCATGAGCAGCAGCGGCATGCATGACGTCTTCACCAACCGCATCATGATCCCGGTTTATGACGGCGAGGGACACCCGATCGGCTTTACCGCCCGGACCCTGGACCCCGATTCCAACAGCAAGTACATCAACACTTCAGAGACTCCCGTTTTCCGCAAGAGCAACGTGCTGTTCAACCTGCACAGAGCAAAAGAGGTTGTCAGGGAAAAGAAGTTCATGATCATCTGCGAAGGCCCGATGGATGTCATGGCGCTGGAAAGAGGTGGCTACGGCAACGCGGTCTGTTCCATGGGAACGGCAACCACCGATCAGCAGATCATGGCCATCAAGAGGCTGACCAACAGGCTGTTACTGGCGTATGACGGTGACAAGGCCGGCCAGTCAGCCATCTACCGTACCGGTCAGATGGCCCTGCAGAAGGGAATGCAGGTAACGGTTCTGAACAATAACACCGAACTGGACCCTGACGAGATCATCAATACCTACGGCAAGGGTGAATTGGCTGCCATGATCGAAAAGCCGAAGAACTGGATGGATTTCATTCTGGAATACTTCCGGCGGCAGTACGACCTGTCCAACTACAACCACAAGCGCGAATACATCAGCGCGGTCATGAAGCACATCAATGAGCTCAGCGAGGCAATGGACCGGGAAAACTACAGGCACCGCCTTGCCGAGATCACCGGCGTCAATTACAGCCTGCTCTCCGCTGAGCAGTCGGCGGCAGAGGCACCGGGCGAAAGAAAGGCTGATAAGCCTCAGCCCGTCAGTCCGCGGATGCCGATATTGACCAACGGACTGGAGATCGCCCAGAAGACGATCATCATGCAGATGCTGCAGAGCAACCGCGGCATTGAGATCTTCAAGCAGCAGCTTTCCAAGCTGCCTGACGCCAGCCTTAATGAGCTGGCGATGCAGATCATCGACTACGCTTCCCAGCACGGCAGGCTGGTGATCAGCGAACTGGCTTCGCAGATCAGCGATGAGATGCAGTCACTGCTGTATGACATCAATGAGACGGAGATCCTGCGCAAGGAGTTTGACGAAGAGACCCTTAATGACGCCGTCATTGAAATTAAGATCAATGAACTGATAAAACAGAAGGAAGATATCAGCAGACAGATCAAGATGGTCAACGACGGAGTCGTCAAGGCCAAATATGTCGGCCAGCAGAAGGAGATCAATCAGCAGATCAGGGAACTGAAGAGTAAGAAATCTGAGAGGGTAAGAAAGAAGAATTGACATACTTAAATGACGATTTTCTGACCGTCGAGCAGCTTAAAGCGAAAATCTTCGAAGCGGCTGCGAGTGATTCCGCGTTAACGCGGCAGAAGATCGCGGAAATGATGTGGAATGAAAGACTGAGTCTGGATGATGTTGATGAAGTCATCATCTGGATGCATGACATCGGCATCAGAGTACCGCCGTACTTTGATGAAGAATACATTCTCCCCGATCCAGGCATTATCCATGTGGGAGAATATGAAACCGTTCAGGAATATCTCGACTATATCTGCCGGATTCCGGCAATCAGCGCCGCAGGGGAAAGAGCACTGGCAGAGCTGATCAGAGAAGGAGACGATAAGGCCAGAGATGAGCTCATCAACGCTTCTCTGAGACTGACCGTCTTCATCAGCAAACAGTACCGCCGCCGGGGCATCGAAATGATCGACCTGATTCAGGAAGGCAATATCGCATTGATAAAGGCTGCTGACAGGTATCAAGGCGGTTTACCCATGAGGTTTCTCGATTACGCCTGCTGGCACATTCATTACATCATCGGCATGGAATTCCAACGCCGGGAAAGACCGCCGCGGGTAACGGCGCAGATGAGTGAAATGCTGGAAAAGACCGGG